>NZ_NHSF01000043.1:0-16830 GCF_016653295.1 Halochromatium salexigens
TGCTCGGCTGTCAGCGTGCTGGCCGGCTGAGCATGAGAATCCGGGGGCATAGGCAGGAGGTTAGTGTCTGAGACATGCCACCAAGTATGTCATAGATCGGTATATCTAAAAGCGGAAATCGCCTTAGCTACCCCAACCTGGAGGTCGAGAGTTCCCTCAACGACGCCCTGCGCCAGCACATCACCAGCCTGTTCGACTCCATTCCGCACCAGTGGCACGGCGGCCACCCGATCGCCCGCTATGAGGGCTTCTATATCAGCGTCTTCTACAGCCATCTCGCCGCGCTCGGGCTGGATCTCGCCGCCGAAGGATGCCAGCAATCATGGCCGGCTCGACCTGCGACTGCGCTTCAACGGCCAGATCTGGCTCTTTGAATTCAAGGTGGTCGAACTCGCCCCGCAAGGCCAAGCCGTGCAGCAGATCAAAGACCGAGGCTATGCCGAGAAGTACCGTGCCGAGGGCCTACCGATCTTGTTGATCGGCATCGAATTCAGCCGCGAGCAGCGCACCCTGGTCGGGTTTGAGACTGAGTATTTGTAGGTCGGCACACCAATGACGACTACACTGTCCCCGAGCTGAAAGCAGTGCTCCACCGAGGAACCTGAGGAACCCTTATGGCCTTTCGCTTCTGGCGCCGCATCCAGTTGTTGCCCGGCGTCACCCTGAATCTGAGCAAGAGCAGTGCCTCGCTATCGCTGGGTCCGCGCGGCGCCAAGTACACTATCGGTCCACGCGGCACCCGCACCACGGTCGGCCTGCCCGGCACCGGGCTGTTCTACACGGTGCAGAATCCAGGCCGCGGCAAGACCCGCTCGGCGTCGGCACGCCCGCAACCGGATCAGCCACCGGTGCCGGTTCGCGACCAACTCACGCTGGGCTTCTTCAAGCGTCTGATCACCCCCGCCGATGAGGCGGCCTTCATCGATGGGCTGCAGGCGCTACACAGCGGCGATGAGAGCGAGGCACTGACCCAGTTGGAGGCGGCCCCAGAGCAGCCTGATGCCCGCTGGGCGGCGGGCCTACTGCGCCTGAAACGCGAGGATCTCGACCTCGCCCAGGCGCATCTGCAGGCCGCCCTCGAGCAGCGCGAGGTGCTCGGCAGCCTCTACGCCAAGTACGGCATCCAAGCCACCACCCATCTGACCCTGACCCCGGAGGTGACCGCGCACATCGGCCCCCGCGAGCGCGGCACGCGCTTGGCGCTGGCCGAGCTGCATCAGCTCCGCGGGGAAACGACCCAAGCGCGAGCGCATCTGGAGGCGGTGCTCGTACAGACCCCCGATGATGTGGTGGTCAAGGCCGCCCTCGCCGAGTTGCTGCTCGAGGCCGAGCCATTGCCCGCAGAGGCCGCCGATCAGATCGTGCATCTGGCCGCCGGGCTCGAGAACGACACCCCGGTGCATGCCGCCTTGTTGCTCTACAAGGGACGGGCGCTGCGCGCACTCGGCCTGGATGAGGCGGCGGTGGCGACCTTCACCCAGGCCTACCGGCGCAAGAAGGATCGCCCCGAGGCGTTGCTGCGCCAGATCCGCTATGAGCGGGCCTTGGCCTATGCTGCCGTCGGCCGTCGCGGCGATAGCCGCCGCGAGCTATCGGCCATCTACGCCGAGGATCCCGGCTTCGAGGATGTGGCGGCGCGCTTGGGGGTGCGCTGATAACTCAGCCCACCCAGACGCGCGCATTGCGGAACAGTCGCATCCAGGGACTGTCCTCGTCCCACTCATCGGGATGCCAGGATTGCTGCACGCTGCGAAAGATCCGCTCCGGGTGCGGCATCATGATGGTGACGCGCCCATCGGCATTGCACAGCCCGGTGATGCCCTCCGGCGAGCCGTTCGGATTGGCCGGATAGCGGGTGGCCGGTGTACCGTCGCCCTCGATGTAGCGCAGCGCGGTCATCGCTCCAGCGGCCTGGCGGCGCGTTGCGTCACCGAACTCGGCGCAGCCCTCGCCGTGGGAGACGACGATCGGCAGCCGCGCGCCCTGCATCCCTTGCAGCAGGATCGACGGCGATGGCACCACCTCCACCATCAGCAAGCGCGCCTCGAATTGCTCCGAGCGGTTGCGCACGAAGTGCGGCCAGTGCTCGGTGCCGGGGATCAGCTCGCGCAGATTGGCCAGCATCTGGCAGCCATTGCAGACGCCGAGCGCGAAGCAGTCGGCACGCGCGAAGAAGGCCTGGAACTGCTCGCGCGCGCGGGCGTTGAACAGGATGGTCTTGGCCCAGCCCTCGCCGGCGCCGAGCACATCGCCGTAGCTGAAGCCCCCGCAGGCGGCCAGTCCCTGGAAGCCCTCGAGCCCGCGACGGCCCTCGAGCAGGTCGGACATGTGCACATCGATGCAGTCGAAGCCGGCGCGGTCGAAGGCCGCCGCCATCTCGATCTGACCGTTGACCCCCTGTTCGCGCAGCACCGCAAGCCGTGGTCGGGCGCCGGTCGCGATCAGCGGCGCGGCGATGTCCTCGGCCGGATCGAAGGGTAGCTTGACCGTTAGGCCCGACTCAGCGGCGTTGATCCGGGCAAACTCCTCGTCGGCGCAGTCCGGATTGTCGCGCAGGCGCTGCATCTGCCAACTGGTCTCGGACCAGGCCTGTTGCAGCTCGACACGGCTCGCCTCGAGCAGCAGGCGATCGCCGTGGCGGATGCGGATCAACCCGTCGGTGCGCGGCGCGCCGATCACCTGGCCGCAGGCGCCGAGGCCATGCTCGGCGAGCCGTTGCATCACGGCCGCCCGTTCAGCCGCAGGCACTTGCAGCACGGCACCAAGCTCTTCGGCGAACAGCACCGCAAGCGGATCGCGCCGCGTTCCACCAAGCGCATCGCTGGCGCCAGCAGCCGTCCCAGCCACATCCCTGCCGGCAGCACCGCCGAGTCCAGACAGCCCGCCCAGATCACAGTCGATCCCGCAGCGCCCGGCAAAGGCCATCTCGCACAGGGTTGCGAGCAGGCCGCCATCGGAGCGGTCGTGATAGGCAAGCAGCAGCCCGTCGGCGCGCAGCCTCTGGATCGCGGCGAAGAAGCCCTTGAGCAACTCGGGATCATCCAGATCCGGCGGCACCTCGCCGATGCGCTCGTAGACTTGGGCCAGCGCCGAGCCGCCGAGCCGATCCTGCCCGCGCCCGAGGTCGATCAGCACCAGCACCGTCTCGCCACGATCGAGCCGCAGCCAGGGTGTCACGCAGCGGCGCGCATCGGTCACCGGCGCCACCGCCGAGACCACCAGCGACAGGGGCGCGGTCATCTCGACGCGCTCGCGCCCGGCGTCATTCGCAGGCTTGGCGTCATGTGCGCGCTCAGCATCCTGTGCGGGCTCAACGCCGCTCGCGGACCCGATACCAGGCGCATCGGTATCGCCCGAGCCCTGATCGCTTGGCCGCTCCCAGACCGTCTTCATGCTCATCGAGTCCTTGCCGACCGGGATCGCGATGCCGAGCGCCGGGCAGAGTTCGAGGCCGACTGCCCGCACCGTCTCGTACAGCCGCGCATCCTCGCCCGGATGTCCAGCCGCCGCAATCCAGTTCGCTGAGAGTCGCAGATCGCCGAGCGCGGCGACATCGGCGGCGGCCATGTTGGTGACCGCCTCGGCCACCGCCATCCGCCCCGAGGCCGGCGCGTCGAGCAGCGCGATCGGGGCACGCTCGCCAACCGACATCGCCTCGCCGTGGACGCCATCGAAGTCGGTCAGCGTGACCGCGCAATCGGCTACCGGCACCTGCCAGGGGCCGACCATCTGATCGCGCGCGACCAAGCCGCCGACGCTGCGATCGCCGATCGTGATCAAGAAGCCCTTGGCAGCCACGGTCGGCAGGCGCAATACGCGCCCAACGGCCTCGGCCAGATCGATCGCAGCCAGATCGAGCGGATCACCAACAGCCACGATCGAGCGGGCATCGCGCTGCATCTGCGGCGGCTTGCCGAGCAGCAGCGACAGCGGCATCTCGATGGGCACCGAGCCAAACTGGCTGTCCTCGAGGATCAATTGCTCGTCATCGGTCGCCGCGCCGACCACCGCATAGGGGCAACGCTCGCGCGCGCAAAGGGCTTCGAACTCGGTCAGGCGCGCCGGATCGATCGCCAGCACATAGCGCTCCTGGGCCTCGTTGCACCAGATCTCCATCGGCGACATGCCCGGATCGGCATTCGGCACCCGGCGCAGCTCAAAGCGCCCGCCACGGCCGCCGTCATGGACCAATTCGGGCAACGCATTCGAGAGTCCACCGGCACCGACATCGTGGATGAACAGGATCGGACTCGCCTCGCCGCGCGCGTTGCAGCGGTCGATGACCTCTTGGCAACGACGCTGCATCTCTGGGTTGGCGCGCTGCACCGAGGCGAAATCCAGATCCTCGGCGCTCGCGCCGCTGGCCATGCTCGAGGCCGCCCCGCCGCCGAGGCCGATCAGCATCGCCGGCCCGCCGAGCACGACCAGCGGCGCGCCGGCCGGAAAGTCACCCTTCTCGACATGGGCCGCACGCACCGTGCCGACGCCACCGGCGAGCATGATCGGCTTGTGATAGCCGCGCAGCTCGACGCCGCCACCCGCGCGCGGTACCTGCTGCTCGAAGCTGCGAAAGTAGCCGGCCAGGTTTGGGCGCCCGAACTCGTTGTTGAAGGCGGCGGCGCCGATCGGCCCATCGCGCATGATCTCGAGCGCCGAGCAGATCCGCCCCGGCTTGCCCCAGTCGTGCTCCCAGGGCTGCTCGGCACCGGGGAGGCGCAGGTTCGAGACCGAGAAGCCGCACAGCCCCGCCTTCGGCTTGGCGCCGCGCCCGGTCGCGCCCTCGTCGCGGATCTCACCGCCCGAGCCGGTCGCCGCGCCCGGATCGGGCGCGATCGCGGTTGGATGGTTGTGGGTCTCGACCTTGAACAGGATGTGCAGCGGCTCATCGCTGCGTCGATAGCGGCCATCGCCCTCGCCGGATGCTGCGAAGCGTCGGCCTGGCCAGCCCGCGATCACCGCAGCGTTGTCCTTGTAGGCCGAGAGCACGCCCGCCGGCGAGCAGGCCGTGGTGTTGCGGATCATCGCGAACAGCGACTGCGGTTGCGGCTCGCCGTCGATGACCCAATCGGCGTTGAAGATCTTGTGCCGGCAGTGCTCGGAGTTGGCCTGCGCGAACATCATCAGCTCGACGTCGGTCGGATCGCGGCCGAGTGCGGTAAAGCGCTCGGCGAAATAATCGATCTCGTCGGCGGAGAGGGCAAGGCCAAGCGCGCTATTGGCCTGCTCCAGTGCCGCGCGCCCGTCAGCCAGCAAGGACACCCGCGTCAGCGCACGCGGCTCGGCTTGTACGAACAGGCGCTCGGCCTCGGCCGGATCGCGCAGCACGACCTCGGTCATGCGATCATGTAGCAGCGCTGCGGCAGTCGCCAGCGCGGTCGCATCGAGCCCTTCTGCGGACATCGGCTGCAAGCGATAGGCGGTCCCGCGCTCGAGCCGGCGCACGGCATCCAGTCCACAATGCTGGGCGATGTCGGTCGCCTTCGAGGACCAGGGCGAGATCGTGCCCGGCCGTGGTACCACCAACAGCAGCGCCTCATCGACGCGAGCGGAGGGGCTTGCGCTGTCCACCAAGCCCTGCATGGCATCCTCTTTGGGTTCCGCCGTCGGGCGATCAGGCGTCTCGGGCGCTGGACCATAGCGGAGCAACCTGGCCAAAACCGCCTCTTCTTCGGCATCGAGGGGCCGCGCCAGGTCGGCGAAGTGGACGAACTCAGCCGACAGCTTACAATCGGGCACGGCGGAGGCGCGCAACCGCGCCTCGAGCTTGGACAGACGAAAATCGGACAGGGCGGGCGCGCCGCGCAAGATGCGCATCAGAACGGGCTCCAAATCAGGAAACGCGGGGATCAACCCGCAGATGATACGCGAGCCCGACCCCAGGGGCTGGATCAACAGGCCTCGCACGAACAGCGGCACGCCAACGCACGACGGGCTTGCCTTTCAGCGACTCTCTCAGCGAACGCTCGCATCTTGAAAAGGCACCCGATAGCATGCGTTTCGAGTTCCAACCGATCGGCCTTTGCCGCTCCCCCTATACCGACAAATTCGGCATCCCGCGCCAGCCACGGCTAGTCACCGCTGCCGAGGCGCGAATCGAACTCCTAGCGCCCTATGACCGCGAAGAGGCTTTCGCCGGGCTCGAGGGCTTCTCCCATGTCTGGCTGCTGTTCGTCTTCCACCAGGACTGCCTCGAGGCGGGCTGGCGAGCACAGGTGCGGCCACCGCGCCTGGGCGGGCGCGACAAGGTCGGCGTCTTCGCCAGCCGCTCGCCATACCGGCCAAATCCGATCGGGATCTCGGCGGTCGCCCAGCACGGGCTCGAGCGACAGGGCAAAGGTCAGGGCAAAGGGCTCGCGCTGCGCATCGCCGGCGCCGATCTGCTCGACGGCACGCCGATCCTCGACATCAAGCCCTATGTGCCCTATGCCGACGCCATCGCGGACGCCGAGGGCGGTTTCGCCAATACCCCTCCGCAAGCCCGTTTCCAGGTCGGTTTCAGCGAGGACGCCCAGCGCCAGCTCGCCGAGCAGGACGCCGACGGCCGTCTACGGCTGCGCGCGCTGATCGAGGAGGTCATCGCCCAGGACCCGCGTCCAGGCTACATGGACCGCTATCCAGAGCGCCGTGTATTCGTGCTGCAGCTCTATGCTCTGGAGATCCACTGGTGGATCGATGGCGAGCGTGCGTTGGTCACCCGTGTGCACCCAGTGCAACCGGCCACAGGATCAAAGACTGGTCTTTGATCCAATGCCCTGCCGTTTGTGGCGATTAATCACTCTCCGCCGCCGCCTCTTCTCCCGAGCGGTTTTCACATTCGAAACGCCGGAAATGCGCGCTACCATCGGGGTCGGTCTCGGTCAACGTCATCACCAGGTTCGAGAGGTTGAGCTTGAAGCGCCCCTGCTGGGCTTCGACCTGCTTGTCGCCGAGCCAGATCGCCTCATCGGTCTCGAGATCATCAGTGCTGCTCTCGATGATGGCGAAGTCGTAGTTGAAATCCTCGCCTGGTCTGCTCTTGGTGACCCGCACCTCGATCGGATCGGCTTCCTTTGGCGCCTGCTCGCCGTAGCTCAGTTCGCCCGGCTCGCCAAAGGAGACCGCTCGCATCGGCTGCTCGATACAGACCAGCTCGAGTTGCTCGAGCTCAAAGTCTTCGTCAGCCTGCGCGGCCGCGCCAGGCGCCAGCAGGGCGAGCACCAGCGGCATCAGCCAGCCAGGAGCGCTGAGCACTGGCAAAGGGGCAGGTCCAGCCAGAAGCCGAGCCGCACGCGCCACAGGCCCGAACGACGGGCCGCCTCGGTATGCGTCAATCATCAAATCCTCCAGTCGAGAGTAAACCATCACCAAGCCATCGCCCGCGCCAGCGGGCGAAACTGGAGCCCATAGAACATCTCCAGATAGCGCGCCGTCTCGGTGCGCTCCAGGTCGGTGACGTATTTCCAGAAGCCGTAGATCCGCGACAGGGTCATCATGCGCTCGGCGTAGCGCCGCCAGGTGTAGCGCTCCTCGATCCGCGCCAAGGCCGCCTCCGAGATCGCCAGCCAGTAACCCGCATCCTCGCCGCAGCGGCGCAGGAAATCGGCGATCGACTCGGCCGCCGCCGCGCCATGGTTGGGGTCGATGTGAAAGCCCGAGAGACCGTCCTCGATGATCTCGAGCGGGCCACCGTAACGGGTCGCGAACACCGGCAGGCCGCAACTCATCGCCTCGATCACGGTCAGCCCGAAGGCCTCGAACAGCGCCGGTTGCACGAAGGCGCCACGCCGCTCGGCGATGAACCGATAGAGTTCGCCCGCCAGCGGTTTCTCGAGATGAATCCCGAGCCAGCGCACCTGCCCATCCAGGCCGTGCTGCTCGAACAGCTGATGCATCCGCTCGATCTGCTCGCGCTCCTCATCATCGCCGGAGCGGCCCGGATCGACATGGCCGGCCACCATCACCAGGTTGGCCTGCTCGCGCAGTTCGCCACTGCGACCGTACCAGTCCACCAGCCCGGTCATGTTCTTGATGCGGTCGAGTCGCGCCATGGTGAACAGCAGGGGCCGCTCGCGCTCGGCGAGCACACCGCGCGATTCGCCCTCGCGCGGCCCGCCGAAGATCAGTTCCTCGATCTCGTCGTGCAGGTGCGCCAAGCGCCGCTCGGCATCGCTGTAGGGGAAGTAGATGTCCTCATCGGCCCCCGGCGAGACGATGTTGAACTTCGGGTCATAGACATCGACCCCGGAGACGACGCGATAGAGCCCCGGCATGGTGAAGCTGGTATAGCTCTCGTACTGGCCGACGCTGTCGTCGGTGCCGGCGATCTCCTGATAGGTGCTGGTGATGACGAAATCAGCGGTGTTGATCGCGATCAGGTCAGCGGTGAACTGGGCCGAGAAGTGGTAGCGCTCCTCGTTGTCACGCCAATAGAGATCCGAGAACAGATATTTGGTCTTCTCCAGCGCATGGGCGATGTTGCACTGACTGATCCCGAGCCGCTGCGAGAGCAGCGAGGCGACCAGGTTGCCATCCGAATAGTTGCCGATGATCAGATCCGGCCGGCCGCCAAGCTCGGCCAAGAGTTCGCGCTCGGCGTCCAGCGCATAGCCTTCCAGGTAGGGCCAGAGATGGAAGCGCGAGACCCAGTGCGGCAGCACCTCGCCGGCGGCGTTGCGAAACGGCACGCGCAGGATCACCGCGTTGCGGGTGCCGGCGATGGGCTCCAGGCGCTCGTTGCACATGGTGCCCTCGGCCTCGGGGATGAGCCGGGTGAGCACCACCACGCGCGGTTCGATATCGATGCCCTGCTCGGCCAGGCGCTGATGCATCTCGCGCTCGAGCGCGCGCACCTGATCGAGGATATAGACCACCTGCCCGCCGGTATCCGGGCGGCCGAGCACGTTGGACTGGCCGAACCAACCATGCGGCGAGACGATCGCGATCGAGAAGATCATCGGCACCCGGCTGAGAAAACTCTCGAGCGCTTGCGGTGAGGGCGCCTCGAGGATATCGAGCAGCAGGCTCATGGTCTCGCGGATGCGCGCGGCGTCATCGCCCCAGCCGGGCTCGAAGCCGAACCCGCGCAATTCCGAGGCCAGGTCGACATAAGGGGTGTGCGTCGGGCGCCGGCGCAGCGGGATCATCGCCTGACGCAAGGCATTGCGCAGCTCCGCGACGGTGCCGATGGCATCATTCAGCATCAGCTGATGCCCCCGGTAGCTGTGCATGCGCAAAAAGCCGAGCAGGCGTTGATCGCCCTTGCCTAGCTCGTCGAACAAGCGGCTCGAGAGGCGGCGGTTGAGAAACTCCACGCCACGGCCGATCGAGCCCTCCTCGGTCAGCTTCTGCTGCTCGCGGTAGAACGGGCGCAGATCGATCTCGAGGCCGAAGGGGTCGTCGTTGCCGCCGGTGGCCAGATGCTCCTTGAAGCGCAGGAACTCCGAGATCGTCACCTCGTTCAGATCCATGGTCTCGAGGTGGATGCGCAGATGATCCCATTTGGCGACCCGGCGGCGCAGCGCCAGATAGACCCAGGAGGCGTTGATGGCCGCCTCTTGGGCCTGCAAGAGTGCACGCACCAGGGGCGTATCGGCAAGCGACTCGTCATCGCGGCAGAGCTGCTCGACCGCATCGTGCAGATCGCTCTTGAGCAGGAATGGGCGCTGCAGCCCGATCAGATGGTGCATCACCCGATGCGCCTTGCTGCGGTGCTCGGCCAAAAAGGCGGCGAGCGCCGGAACGCGCGCATTGGGGCTTTCTGCTGGCATGGGCATGATCGCTGCTCAGGCGCCGGCGAGGCCCCAGTCGGCGAGAAAGGGCTGATAGAAGGCGGCATCGCGCACCGTCGCGCCGCGCTGGCCGACGATGGCCGAGGCGAAGGCCTGGGCCCGCTCCAGCGTCTGTGGCAACGGCCAGCGGCGCATCAAGCCGAGGATCAAGACCGAGGCAAAACCATCGCCGGCGCCGACCGCATCGACCACCTCGATATCGCCGGCGGGTGCGATCCGGCTCAGCGTGCCATCGGCGCCCACCGCGCAGGCGCCCTCGGCACCCAATGTCGCGAAGACCGCCTCCAGCGCATAGCGTTCGAGCACGCGTCGGGCGCGGGTCTCGATGTCGTCTCCGGCCTCGGCCTGACCATCGGGCGCCAGCAGGCTGAGCTCATCGGCGTTCAATTTGACCCAGGTCGCCGCTTCCAGCAGTTCCACCAGTTGCTCCTTGCGCCACCAGGGCTCGCGCAGGTTCACGTCGAGGAACACCGCCGGGGCGATGCGTCCGCACAGCGCGCGTAGCGCATCGGCCGAGTCCGCCTGCCGCAGCGCCAGGCTGCCGTGGTAGAGCAAGGCTTGCTCGGGTAGCGGTGGCAGGGCGGCGGCGTCGATGTGGTCATAGGCGCAGTCGGGGACGATCTCGTAGCTCGGCTCGCCGTTGCTGAGCGACACCTGCACGGTGCCGGTCGGATGCACGGGGTCACGTTGCAGACCCAGCGTGGTCATGCCCTGCTCGCGCATCGCCGCATCGATCCGCTCGCCGAGCGCATCCTCGCCGACACGGCTCAGGAAGACCGGATTCAGCCCGAACGCGGCCAGATGCCAGGCGACGTTGAACGGCGCCCCACCCAGCACCTCGGCGCCATCGGGGAAACAGTCGAACAGGGCCTCACCGAAGACGAGCGGCGGCTGTTGATGGTCGAACGGCATGAGGCTGCACTCCGCGAGCTGAGGCGATCGGAAAGAGCATCCATGCTAAGGGTGCTCGGGTAGCGGCCGCAAGCCGCAGGCATCGCCTGCGGGGCGCGGCGGCGGCGCTCGGGCGCCTACTCGTAGCGCACCTCGAGGATCTCGAACTCGCGCTTGCCGCCAGGGGCCTCGACCAGCGCCGTGTCACCCTCGGCCTTGCCGATCAGCCCGCGGGCGATCGGCGAGCCGATCGAGATCTTGCCCTGTTTGATATCGGCCTCGTCATCACCGACGATGATGAAGGTATGCTCTTCATCCTTGTCGACCTCGAGCACATCGACGGTGGCGCCGAACACCACCCGACCACCGGGGTCGAGCTTGGTCACATCGATGATCTCGGCATTCGAGAGCTTGCCCTCGATCTCCTGGATGCGCCCCTCGATGAAGCCTTGCTGCTCGCGG
Source organism: Halochromatium salexigens (assembly GCF_016653295.1). Classification (GTDB taxonomy): domain Bacteria; phylum Pseudomonadota; class Gammaproteobacteria; order Chromatiales; family Chromatiaceae; genus Lamprobacter; species Lamprobacter salexigens. The sequence goes on from NZ_NHSF01000043.1 coordinate 11,121, forward strand.
GCGGCATGATATTCGGCATTCTCCTTGAGATCACCGTGCGCGCGCGCCTCGGCGATCGCATCGATGACGCGCGGGCGCTCGATACGCTTCAAGCGATCGAGTTCCTCGCGTAACTGCTCGGCACCTCTAGCCGTTAGAGGGACTCTATTCATTCGGGGAAACCTCTTAGTGTTGAACGCGCGATTAGGCGCCCACTGAATACGTCACTCGGGCGGTGATGCCGACTCGCCGGCGGACACCGCACCATCTTGGATTGGCCTTCTCGTCGAAGGTTGGTCGGGTAGGACGCGGTACGCTCGATGGGATACCGAACGATCGGTTAGCGCGACCTGAGGAGGCCCCGTCCAGCGGGGCGAGACGTCAAGGCAGAGACTAACCGTGCGCAAGCGCTCAGTAAAGCGCTTGTAATTGGGTGATCTCGAGCAGGTCACCGGCCTTGAGCGCGAGGCAGGTGGCCTCGGCCCCGGCGATAGTCGTGGTATAGCTGACCTTGTGCTGCAGGGCCGCGCGTCGAATCGCCGCCGAGTCGGCGATCGCCTCGGCGCCTTCGGTGGTATTGACGATAAAGCGCACTTCACCATTCTTGATCATGTCGACGATGTGCGGGCGTCCTTCCTTGACCTTGTTCACGCCGATGCATGCCAGACCGGCCTCTTGCACCGCGCGCGCCGTACCATGGGTGCCATAGAGGGTGAAGCCAAGCTCCAGCAGTTGTCGGGCCACCTCCAGCAGCCGTGGCTTATCGGCGTCGCGGATACTGAGCAGCGCCTTGCCCGGGCGCGGCAGCGCCATGCCGGCGCCCTCGACGGCCTTGCCGAAGGCCTCGGCGAAGCTGCGCCCGATGCCCATCACCTCGCCGGTGGACTTCATCTCCGGGCCCAACAGGGTATCGACGCCGGGGAATTTGACGAACGGGAACACCGCCTCCTTGACGCAGTAGCGCGTCGGCGCGACCTCGAGCAGCATGCCTTGATCGGCCAGCGAGCGCCCGGCCATACAGCGCGCGCCGACCTTGGCCAGCGGCACGCCCACCGCCTTGGAGACGAAGGGCACGGTGCGCGATGCCCGCGGGTTGACCTCGAGCACGAAGATGTCATCGCCCTTGATCGCGAATTGCGCATTCATCAGCCCGCGCACGCCGAGCGCCAGGCCGAGTTCGGCCATCTGCTGGCGCATGCGATCCTGCAGCGCCGCACTCAGGGTGTAGGGTGGCAGCGAACAGGCCGAATCGCCCGAGTGCACCCCGGCCTGCTCGATGTGCTCCATGATGCCGCCGATCAGCACCGCCTCGCCGTCGCAGACCGCATCGACATCGACCTCGATGGCATCCTCGAGGAAGCGGTCCAGCAGCACCGGCGCGGCGTTGGAGACACGCACCGCGCTGCGGATGTAACGGCGCAGATCCTGCTCGTCATAGACCAATTCCATGGCCCGCCCGCCGAGCACATAGGAGGGGCGCACCACCAGCGGATAGCCGATCTCGGCGGCGCGCTCGATCGCCTCGTCCTCGCTGCGCGCGGTCGCGTTCGGCGGCTGTTTCAAGCCGAGTTGGGTGATCAGACGTTGGAAGCGCTCGCGGTCCTCGGCATGGTCGATGCTGTCCGGCGAGGTGCCGATGATCGGCACCCCGGCGGCCTCGAGATCGCGCGCGAGCTTCAGCGGCGTCTGGCCGCCGTATTGGACGATGACGCCGTAGGGGCGTTCGGTCTCGACGATGGCGAGCACATCCTCGGTCGTCAACGGCTCGAAGTAGAGCCGGTCCGAGGTATCGTAATCGGTCGAGACCGTCTCCGGGTTACAGTTGACCATGATGGTCTCGAAGCCGTCATCGCGCAGCGCGAAGGCCGCGTGGACACAGCAGTAATCGAACTCGATCCCCTGCCCGATCCGATTCGGTCCACCACCGAGCACCATGATTTTTTTGCCATCCGTGGGCGCCGCCTCGCACTCTTCCTCGTAGGTCGAGTACAGATAAGCGGTGCTGGTGGCGAACTCAGCGGCACAGGTATCGACGCGCTTGAACACCGGTCGCACACCGAGGCCACGGCGATGCTCGCGAATCACCCCCTCGGACTGAGCGGTCAAGGTCGCCAGGCGTCGATCCGAGAACCCGCAGCGCTTGAGCCAGCGCAGCCGGGGTGCATCGAGCGCCTCGATCCCCTGCACCTTGACCTCGTGCTCGATGGCGACCAGCGCGTCGATCTGGGCCAGGAACCAGGGGTCGATCCCGGTCAGCGCCTGCACCTCCTCGACGCTCATGCCGGCGCGCAGCGCATCGGCCAGATAGAAGAGCCGCTCGGCGCCCGGTTGGCGCAGTTCGGTGCGCAAGCGGCTCATGGCTTGCGGCTCGGCCAGATCGAGCATCTCATTGAGACCGTCCTTGTCGGTCTCGAGTCCGCGCAGCGCCTTTTGCAGCGATTCCTGGAAGGTACGCCCGATCGCCATCACCTCGCCGACCGACTTCATCTGCGTGGTCAGATGGGCATCGGCGAGCGGGAACTTCTCGAACGCAAAGCGCGGGATCTTGGTGACCACATAATCGATCGCCGGCTCGAACGAGGCCGGGGTCGCGCCGCCGGTGATCTCGTTGCGCAACTCATCGAGGGTGTAGCCCACCGCCAGCTTGGCGGCGACCTTGGCAATCGGGAAGCCGGTCGCCTTCGAGGCCAGCGCCGAGGAGCGCGAGACGCGCGGATTCATCTCGATGATGATCATGCGCCCATCCTCGGGATGGATCGCGAACTGCACGTTCGAGCCGCCGGTATCGACGCCGATCTCGCGCAGCACCGCGAGCGAGGCATCGCGCATGCGCTGGTATTCCTTGTCGGTCAGGGTCTGCGCCGGGGCGACGGTGATCGAGTCGCCGGTGTGCACGCCCATCGGGTCCAGATTCTCGATCGAGCAGATGATGATGCAGTTGTCCTGATGATCGCGCACCACCTCCATCTCGTACTCTTTCCAGCCCAGCGCCGATTCCTCGATCAGCAACTCATTGACCGGCGAGAGATCGAGCCCGCGGGTGCAGATCTCCTCGAACTCCTCGGTATTGTAGGCGATGCCGCCGCCGCTGCCGCCCATGGTGAACGAGGGGCGAATGATGGTCGGGAAGCCGATCCGCGCCTGGACCTGGAACGCCTCCTCGAGACTATGGGCGATCGCCGAGCGCGGCATATCGAGGCCGATGCGACGCATCGCCTGGCGAAACAGATCACGGTCCTCGGCCTTGTCGATGGCCTCGCGCGAGGCGCCGATCATCTCGACCCCGTAACGCTCGAGCACGCCTTCGCTGACCAGATCCAAGGCACAGTTCAGTGCCGTCTGCCCGCCCATGGTCGGCAACAGCGCGTCCGGGCGCTCGTGGGCGATGATGCGCTCCACCACCCGCCAAGTGATCGGCTCGATGTAGGTGGCATCGGCCATCTCCGGATCGGTCATGATGGTGGCCGGGTTGGAGTTCACCAGGATCACCCGGAAGCCCTCCTCGCGCAGGGCCTTGCAGGCCTGGGCACCGGAGTAGTCGAACTCGCAGGCCTGCCCGATCACGATCGGTCCGGCGCCGATGATCAGGATGCTCTGGATATCTGTGCGCTTGGGCATGGGCTGATTAGGGTGTCCGAGATCCGAGGCTTGAAAGGAAGGTCTGAAGTCGCTGATCGGCGCCCATCAATCGGCGCCCGCGCGCGCCGCCATCAGGGCACTGAAGTGGGCGAACAGAGGCTCGACATCGCGCGGCCCGGGGCTCGCCTCGGGATGGCCCTGGAAGCTGAAGGCCGGATGCTGGCGATGACGCAGGCCTTGCAGGGAGCCGTCGAAGAGCGAGCGATGGGTCGCCTCGATCTCGGCCGGCAGGGTCTGCTCGTCGATCGCGAAGCCGTGATTCTGACTGCTGATCATCACCCGGCCGGTGGCTAGATCCTGCACCGGATGATTGGCACCGTGATGGCCGAACTTCATCTTCACGCTCTGCGCGCCGGCGGCAAGGCCGAGCAGCTGATGACCGAGACAGATGCCAAACAGCGGCACATCCCGCGCCAACAGCTCGCGAATCGCCGCGATGGCATAGTCGCAGGGCTCGGGGTCACCCGGGCCATTGCTCAAAAAGACCCCGTCTGGGGCCAGGGCCAGCACCTCGGCGACCGGCGTCTGCGCTGGCACCACCGTGACCCGGCAGCCGTGATCGACCAGGAGCCGCAGGATATTGCGCTTGATGCCGAAATCATAGGCGACGACGTGGTGGCGCAAGCGCCCATCATCCCAGGCCAGCGACGCCGGCAGCCCCTGCTCCAGGCTCCAGGTGCCCTGGGTCCAGCGCACGGGCTGATCGACGCCCGCCTCGCGCGCCAGATCCATGCCCTCGAGGCCCGGAAACGCGCTCGCCGCGGCCAGAGCGGCCTGCTCGTCGATCCCATCGCCGGCGATCAGGCAGCCGTTCTGTGCGCCCTGCTCGCGCAGCAGGCGCGTCAGGCGGCGGGTGTCGATGTCGGCAATGCCGACCACGCCGCTGCGCTCGAGGTAGTCGTTCAGCGTCTCGCGGCGGCGGAAGTTGCTGGCGTGCACCGGCAGATCGCGAATGATCAGACCGGCGGCCTGGATCCTGGGCGACTCCTCGTCCTCGTCATTGGTCCCCGTGTTACCAATGTGCGGGTAGGTCAGGGTGACGAGCTGCCGCCGATAGGAGGGATCGGTCAGGATCTCTTGATAGCCTGTCATCGCCGTGTTGAACACGACCTCACCGACGGCTTGGCCGCAGGCGCCGATGGATGTCCCGCGAAAGACCGAACCGTCTTGCAGGACCAGAACCGCAGGATTAGTCAACGCAGCCTCCGAGGCAGTCGGTGGTGCAGGACGCGTTGGATGACCGAAGCGCGCCTGAGGAAAAACGGGAATGGATGAGCAGGCCCAGACACGAGGCTGGTTTCATCATCGCCGCCGGCCACCGCGTGGCGTCCGATGGCAACCTTGCAAAACGGACAGAATGTTAGCGAAACACTAGCGCGCTGTCCATCGGCAGTGCTGCACTGCAGCATCGCGGCGGCTTGATTGGCGCCTGGCCGGCAATTATTTTCCAACGCATGGACAACCGCCAACCGCGGCCGTCTTCCGGGCCGCGCAAACGACAACCGATGCAAGATTCCAGAGGCCTGCCATGATCGACTCCGCCCACATCGCTGCCGTCACCACCGCCGACTTCGAGCGCGTGGTCATCCAGGGCTCGTTCGAGCGGCCGGTGCTGGTCGACTTCTGGGCCGATTGGTGCGCACCTTGCCGGCAGTTGATGCCGATCCTCTCGCGCTTGGCCGAGGCGTTCGACGGCCAGTTCTTGCTCGCCAAGGTCGACACCGAGGCCGAACAGGCCCTCGCCGCCCAGGCCGGTATCCGCAGCCTGCCAACGGTGCAGTTGTTCAAGGAGGGTCAGGTCGTCGATCAATTCATGGGGGCGCTGCCCGAGGGGCAGATCCGTGAATTCCTGTCGCGCCATCTCAGCCGGGCCTCGGATCGCTTACTCGATCAGGCCCGACAGTCGATGGCCGCAGGCGATCTCTCCGAGGCCGCAGCGCTGATCGAGCGTGCGCAGCACGAAGATCCCGACAATCGCCAGGTGTTCGTCGCCCAGGTCCAGTTGAAAGCAGCCGAGGGCGATGCCGAGGGCGCGCTGGCGCTGCTCGAGCGCACTCCGCTCGAACTGGCCAATGATGCCGAACTCGCTGCC
>NZ_NHSF01000043.1:16930-47241 GCF_016653295.1 Halochromatium salexigens
TCCCGACAATCGCCAGGTGTTCGTCGCCCAGGTCCAGTTGAAAGCAGCCGAGGGCGATGCCGAGGGCGCGCTGGCGCTGCTCGAGCGCACTCCGCTCGAACTGGCCAATGATGCCGAACTCGCTGCCCTGCGCGGGCGCCTCGCCTTCAGCGCCGCCCTCACCGATGCCCCCTCGGCCGAGGCGCTCACCGCCCAACTCGAGGCCAACCCCAACGACAGCGCGGCGCGTTATCAACTGGCGGCGCATCAAGTGCTTGCCGGCGAGCATGAGGCGGCGCTCGAGCACCTGCTGACCTTGCTGAAGCGCGATCGTCAGTACGGTGACGACGCGGCGCGCAAGGGGATGATCGCGATCTTCGATCTGCTCGGTGGTGGTGAACTGGTGAGCCGTTACCGAGCCAAGATGCTGAGCAGCTTGTATTGAGCCAGGCAGGCTGCGCTCGATCTATGCCTCTCGGCGAGGGCTGAGGTCGATCTCCACGGGGTCGCTCAACCAGTCGAAAGACGTCCAAGAATGCCCTTCCCAGCGCAGGCGCTGCTGCGGATGCGGATGCGGATGCGGATGCGGATGCGGATGCGTTGAACCGCAGCCCGCGACACCGGCAACCGCTAGCAGTTCACCTTGAGTGTCGAGCAGCAGCGGCACATAGGGGCGCAACCAGGACGGGATGCCGGCCTGTTGGAACAGCTGCTTCAATGAACGACTCGGTCGGTTCGTCCCGACAATCGCCAGGTGTTCGTCGCCCAGGTCCAGTTGAAAGCAGCCGAGGGCGATGCCGAGGGCGCGCTGGCGCTGCTCGAGCGCACTCCGCTCGAACTGGCCAATGATGCCGAACTCGCTGCCCTGCGCGGGCGCCTCGCCTTCAGCGCCGCCCTCACCGATGCCCCCTCGGCCGAGGCGCTCACCGCCCAACTCGAGGCCAACCCCAACGACAGCGCGGCGCGTTATCAACTGGCGGCGCATCAAGTGCTTGCCGGCGAGCATGAGGCGGCGCTCGAGCACCTGCTGACCTTGCTGAAGCGCGATCGTCAGTACGGTGACGACGCGGCGCGCAAGGGGATGATCGCGATCTTCGATCTGCTCGGTGGTGGTGAACTGGTGAGCCGTTACCGAGCCAAGATGCTGAGCAGCTTGTATTGAGCCAGGCAGGCTGCGCTCGATCTATGCCTCTCGGCGAGGGCTGAGGTCGATCTCCACGGGGTCGCTCAACCAGTCGAAAGACGTCCAAGGATGCCCTTCCCAGCGCAGGCGCTGCCGCGGATGCGTGGACCCACAGCCCGCGACACCGGCAACCGCCAGCAGTTCACCTTGAGTGTCGAGCAGCAGCGGCACATAGGGGCGCAACCAGGACGGAATGCCAGCCTGTTGGAACAGCTGCTTCAGTGAACGACTCGGTCGGTTCGAACGGCGGCAGCGCAAGCCCGGTGACCCGAATACGCCAGGCGACCCGAAATGGACTGTCATCGGTTGCCATTGGCTCGCTATCGCCCGCCCGGGGTCAGCAACTTCGAGGCTGAGTCTGCCCAGCCCCCGCGGGAGCCGAAGAGGCTGGCGACCATCCCACCGCAGCTCACCCTCGGGGCGTGGCGGCAAGGGCGCAAGCGCGAACAGATCGTCCCGATAGCGGCGCAGCTCACACCCCTCCCAGGCGACCAAGGGGCTCGCATCGGCCCGGGCCGAGAGGACATCGCTCAGGATCGTCTCCAGCTGTGTCGCAGCCGGCGGTCTCACTCCGTGCTGGGCCAGCCAGCGCCGCAGCAACACGCGCGCACGCTCGGGCGCGAGCGCCGATAAGCGCGCGACCGACAGCGTCCCTGGTCGCGAGCCGGCAACCGTCGGCAACTGCTCATCGGCCATCGCATCGATCAACGCGGCGGCCTCGGCGCAGTGGGCGGCGCTGCGGGCGATGGTGGTCGTCGCCGAGGGCCAGCGCTGGCGCAAGACCGGCATGATCCGATGCCGCAGCAGGTTGCGATCGAAGCCGAGATCCTCATTCGACGGATCCTCGATCCAGCGCAACCGGTGCTGCTCGGCGTAGGCGCGCAGATCCGCCTGCGCGCATCCGAGCAGCGGGCGGATGAGCCTCCCCGCCCCCAGCGGCGCGCGCGTGGGCATCGCCGCCAGGCCATGCACGCCGCTGCCGCGCAGCAGCGCGAGCAGCAGGGTCTCAGCCTGATCGTCTCGATGCTGCGCGGTGGCGAGCCAATCGCCAGGCCCCAGGCAGTCGGCAAAGACACGCTGGCGCGCTGTGCGCGCGAGCGCTTCGAGACTCTCGCCGGGCGTGCGGTCGATCTGGACCTTGCGCTCGTGGTAATCGACACCAAGCTGATCACAGACACCACGGCAGTGATCCGCCCAGCGGCCCGCCTCGGGATGCAGGCCATGATCGACGTGGATCGCGCTCAGGGTGAGTTCAAGCGTCGCGCGCAGCGCGACACAAGCGTGCAAGAGCACATGGGAATCGCAACCACCGCTGTAGGCGATCCAGAGCCGCGCCGGGCGTGGATCTTGGCCGAGGATGGCGCGCAGGCGATCGATCGAGAACGCGGGCACCCGTTGATCACCCTGTCGCAACCTATGGCAACGGCTCAGACATCACGTGATGCCGCGCGTCGACGATGGCGGGTCTACGCGATCAGCTCTTGAAGCGACCGTAGCCGCGCAAGCGCTGGTAGCGCGCCTCGATGATCTCATCGAGCGATTGACTGGAAACCCGCGCCAGCTCGTCGACCAGCACCATCTTCAGCGAGGAGGCGGTATCGTCGACATTGCGGTGGGCGCCACCGCGCGGCTCCGGCACCACCGCATCGACGAGCCCGAACTCGTAGAGCCGATCGGAGGTGATGGCCATCGCCTCGGCGGCGGATTGCGCCTTCTCGGCGCTCTTCCACAGGATCGAGGCGCAACCCTCCGGTGAGATCACCGAGTAGGTGCTGAACTGGAGCATGATCAGCCGATCGCCGACACCGATGGCCAGCGCGCCGCCGGAGCCGCCCTCGCCGGTCACGGTGACGATGATCGGCACCCGCAGCCCGGCCATCACCTGCAGGTTGCGCGCGATCGCCTCGCTCTGCCCGCGCTCCTCGGCGCCGACGCCGGGATAGGCGCCCGGGGTATCGATGAAGGTCAGGATCGGCAACCCAAACCGCTCGGCGAGCTGCATCAGTCGAAGCGCCTTGCGATAGCCCTCGGGCCGCGGCATGCCGAAATTGCGCTGGATCTTCTCCTTGGTATCGCGGCCCTTTTGCTGGCCGATGACCATTACCGCCTGGCCCTCGATGCGCGCCAAGCCGCCGACGATGGCGCGATCATCGGCGAAGGCGCGATCTCCGTGCAGCTCCTGGAAGCCGTCGAAGATACGATCGACATAATCGAGGAAATAGGGCCGCAGCGGATGGCGCGACAGCTGCGAGATCTGCCACGGCGTCAGCGACGAGAAGATCTGTTCGGTCAGCGCCCGGCTCTTGGTCTCGAGATGCTTGATCTCGTCGGCAATATTGATGCCATCTTCATCGTCGGCATCGTGCCGAGCGAGATGTTGAGCACCCAGCGTGGCGCCGATATGCCGCAGCTCTTCGATCTTCGCCTCGAGCTCGGCGACCGGTTGTTCGAATTCGAGAAAGTTCAGGTCCATGGGGCGTGGATTCTACGTGAAAACACAGGGGCGGTGACAGTCTGGTTTTTCGATTGCCGCAGACATCACGGCTGCGGATCGGATATTCTCGGCGCTTAGGCGTCTTCCAGTCGATCGACATCCATGACACCACAACCCGACTCCCGCTACATCGTCCTGATCAGTGTCCACGGACTCATCCGCGGTCAGCAACTCGAACTCGGTCGCGATGCCGATACCGGCGGCCAAACACTCTACGTGGTCGAACTCGCACGGGCGCTGGCCCAGCGCGATGATGTCGAGCGTGTGGATCTGTTCACCCGGCTCGTCGATGACGACCATGTGAGCGAGGACTATCGCCAACCGCTCGAGGAGATCGGCCCGAATGCGCGCATCGTGCGCATCGATGCCGGCCCGGCTGAATATCTGCCCAAGGAGCAGCTCTGGGATTATCTGGATATCTTCGCCGACAACATGCTCGGCTTCCTGCGCGATCAGGACATCGCGCCGACCCTGATCCATACCCATTACGCGGACGCCGGCTATGTCGGCACCCGCGTCTCGAACCAGCTCGGCGTGCCGCTGGTGCATACCGGGCACTCGCTCGGACGCGTCAAGCGCCGCCGGCTGCTGGCCTCCGGCGTCAAGCAGGAGGTCATCGACAACCGCTACAACATGGATCGGCGCATCGATGCCGAGGAGGAGACGCTCGGCGCCGCCAGTCTGGTGGTCACCAGCACCAGCCAGGAGATCCAGGAGCAATACGGGCTCTACGATCACTACCAGCCCGAGCGCATGTCGGTGATTCCGCCCGGCACCGACCTGACGCGCTTTCATCCACCGGATGGCAGTGAGCAGAAGGCGCCGATCAAGCAGGAGCTGGCGCGCTTCCTGCGCGAGCCGAAGAAACCGATCATCCTTGCCCTCTCGCGCCCGGACGAGCGCAAGAACATCGCCACCCTGGTCGATGCCTTCGGTGAATCCGAGGAACTCCGGCGCCAGGCCAACCTGGTGATCGTGGCCGGCAACCGCGATGATATCCGCGATCTCGACAGCGGCGCCCAGCAAGTACTGACCGATATTCTGATCCTGATCGACCTGCATGATCTCTACGGCAAGGTCGCCTACCCGAAGCATCATTCCTCCGACGAGGTGCCGATCCTCTACCAGCTTGCGGCGGCCTCGCGCGGGGTTTTCATCAATCCCGCGCTGACCGAGCCGTTCGGCCTGACCCTGATCGAAGCCGCCGCCAGTGGCCTGCCGATCGTCGCCACCGAGGACGGCGGACCGATCGACATCATCGACCATTGCAACAACGGCATCCTTATCGACCCGCTCGACAAGCAGGACATCACCAAGGCCCTGCTGAAGGTGGTCAGCGATGCCTCGCGCTGGCGCACCCTGGCCAAGAACGGCCTCTCCGGGGTCAAGGAGCACTACTCCTGGGAGGCACACGCCGAGAGCTACATGGAGGCCATCCGGCCACTGCTGGAGCAGGTCGAACCGCCACCCATGGCACCGGTCGCGCGCCGGCCGATGCTCTACCACGACCGCGCCATCTTTACCGATCTCGATCAGAACCTGCTCGGTGATCCGGACTCGCTCGCCGATTTCCTGCGCATCATGCGCGAGAACCACCGCTGCACCAGTTTCGGCATCGCCACCGGGCGGCGCTTGGACTCGGCACTCGCCGTCATGCGCCGCTACGGCATCCCGCGCCCGGATGTGCTGATCACCGCACTCGGCACCGAGATCTACTATGCCCCGCAGCTAACCGCCGATGACGCCTGGGCGCGCCACATCGACCATCTTTGGTATCCGCGCCGGGTGCGCGATGTCCTCGCCGATCTGCCCGGCATCAAGCGCCAGCCGAAGTCCGAACAGAGCCGCTACAAGGTGAGCTTCTATATCGATCCCGAGCATGCGCCCTGTCTCGAGGAGATCGGCAGCATCCTGCACCAGGCCGATCTCAATGTGCATCTCAACCTTTCCTTCGGTCAGTTCCTCGATGTGGTGCCGGCGCGCGCCTCCAAGGGCCTGGCGCTGCGCTATGTCGCGGATCAGTTCAGCATCCCGATTGAGCATTGCCTGACCGCCGGCGGCTCCGGCGCCGATGAGGACATGATGCGCGGCAACACCCTCGCCGTGGTGGTCGCCAACCGTCACCACGAGGAACTCTCGCAGTTGACCGATACCGAGAGCATCTACTTCGCCGAGCAGCCGTTCGCGGCCGGCATCCTCGAGGCGATCGAGCACTATCGCTTCTTCGATGCCTGCCAGGTGCCGCGCCCGCCCGAGGAGGCGACAGGCGCCGAGGCCGAGGGCTAAGGAAACCGCCGCAGGATCGCGTTTCAGCGCGCGATCAATCGCCGGTCACGGGCTCGCCGATCAGGTCATGCTCGGTGCTGGCGATGAGATCGACCTCGATGAAATCGCCAGGCTCGAGTTCCCAGGCGCCCTCGATCAGCACCCGACCATCGATCTCCGGCGCATCGGCGCCGCTGCGTGCGATCACCTGCTCCTCGAGCACCTCGTCGACCAGCACGATCGCGCGCTGGCCGACCCGCGCGGCGAGCTTCTCACGGCTGATCTCGGCCTGCAGCGCCATGAAGCGCGCCCGGCGCTCCTCTTTCAACGCCTCCGGCACCGGGTCGGGCAGTGCATTCGCCGCCGCCCCCGCGACCGGTGAGTAGCTGAAACAACCGACCCGATCCAGCCGCGCCTCGTGCAGGAAGTCCAGGAGCTGCTCGAAATCCGCCTCGGTCTCGCCCGGAAAACCGACGATGAAGGTGCTGCGCAGCACCAGCGCCGGACAGATCCGGCGCCAGTCGGCGAGGCGCTCGAGCACCTGCTCGGTCGCCGCTGGACGGCGCATCGCCTTGAGCACGTTTGGGCTGCCATGCTGCAACGGCATGTCCAGATACGGCAGGATCAGCTCATCGGCCATCAAGGGGATGAGCCGATCGACCTGCGGATAGGGATAGACGTAGTGCAGTCGCACCCAGGCCTGTAGCTCGCCGAGGGTACGTGCCAGGGTCTCGGTATCGGTACGCAGCGGCCGGCCCTGCCAGAAATCGGTGCGATAGCGGGTGTCGAGCCCGTAGGCGCTGGTATCCTGCGAAATCACCAACAGCTCGCGCACGCCAGCTTCGACCAGTGCGTGCGCCTCGTCGAGGATGCCGCCGATCGGTCGGCTCACCAGATCGCCGCGCAGGCTTGGGATGATGCAGAAGCGGCAGCGGTGATTGCAGCCCTCGCTGATCTTGATGTATGCGTAATGAGCCGGGGTCAGCTTGACCCCCTGCGCCGGCAGCAGATCGGTGAAGGGGTGATGCGCCGGCGGCGGCAGATGCGCGTGCACCGCCGCCAAGACCTCCGTCTCGGCCTGCGGCCCGGTCACCGCCAAGACCTCGGGATGGGCCTCGCGGATCAGCGCCGCGCGCGCCCCCAGGCAGCCGGTCACCACCACCCGACCATGCTCCTCCAACGCCTCACCGATCGCCTCCAGCGATTCGTCGACCGCCGCATCGATGAAGCCGCAGGTATTCACCACCACCAGATCGGCGCTGGCGTAGTCGGCGGCAATCGCATAGCCATCGGCCCGTAACCGGGTCAGGATGCGCTCGGAATCGACCGTCGCCTTCGGACAACCGAGGCTGATGAAGCCGACCTTGGGGATTGCTGTTCTCGTCATGGCATGACTGTCGGGGATGACTTTCGTAAATCGACACTTGCATGGCATTCGCCACCATCTGTCCATCATAAACGAAGCCCAGCACAAAGCCTCGTCGCTGCTCGAGTCGGCCCCAATCCAGTGATCGTCAATCCGGTTTATACTGGCGCGTCATCAACTGAATGATTTCGCTTGAGCGGACTGTTTCATCAAGGAGTTAGGAGGTCAGGATGCCGCGTTTCCTGCACACCGCCGATTGGCAGATTGGCCGTCAATACGGCCGTTTCAAGCCTGAGGACGCGGCCGCCATCGCCGAGGCACGCTTCACTGCGGTCGAACGGCTGGCCGCGCTCGCCAGCGCACAGCAGGTCGATGCGGTGCTGGTCGCCGGCGATGTGTTCGATGCGCAGACCGTCTCGGATCGCACCATCCGCCGGCTGTTCAATGCGCTGCAGGGCTATGCCGGCCCCTGGCTGCTGCTGCCGGGCAATCATGACGCCGCGCTCGCCGAGAGCGTCTGGAGCCGGGCACGGCGCATCGGCGCGGTGCCGGCCAACGTCGAGCTGCTGCTCGAACCCGAGCCGCACCTCTATCCCGAGGCGGGTTTCGCGATCCTCCCGGCCCCCCTCACCCAGCGCCAGACCATGGCCGATTTGACCGCCTGGTTCGACCAGGCCGAGACGCCGCCCGAACTGCTGCGCATCGGTCTCGCGCACGGCAGCGTGCAGGGCCTGCTCGCCGAGGAGATCGATTCCGCCAATCCGATCGCAGCCGAGCGCGCCGAGCGCGCCCGGCTCGACTACCTCGCGCTCGGCGACTGGCATGGCCTGAAACAGATCGATGCGCGCACCTGGTACAGCGGCACGCCGGAGCAGGAACGCTTCAAGGACAATGGCGCCGGCCAGGCGCTGATCGTCGAGATTGCTCAGCCCACATCCGCAGCGATATCCCCAGCCGCACCGCGTGTCACCCCCGCCCCGATCGGCACCTACCACTGGCAGCGCTGGCAAGCGGACCTGCGGCTGGCCAGCGATGCCGAGGCGCTGATCGAGCGCCTGCAAACGCTGGCGACGAACACGGTGCTGCGCCTCCAACTCAGCGGCACGCTCGACCTGAGCGCCCATCAACGCCTCCAAGCCGCGCTCGGGGTCGCCGAAGGCCGCTGCCGTAGCCTCGAGATCGACGCCGACGCTCTGCGCCTGACGCCCACCGATGCCGATCTCGCGGCCCTCCAGGTCGACGGCTATCTCGGCGAGGTGGTCGCCCAACTGCGCGAGCGCCAGCAGGGCGACGAGGGCGAGATCGCCCGTGAGGCGCTGGTCATCCTCGCCGATCTGCTGCGCGAGCAGCGCTCCCTCGACGGAGAGGCGACATGCAGCTGAAACGCCTGCGTGTCGCCCAACTGCGCCGCTTTCAGCAACCGCTGGAGCTGGCCGACCTGGCGCCCGGCATCAACCTCATCACCGGCCCGAACGAGTCCGGCAAGAGCACCCTGGTGCGCGCCATCCGTGCCGCTTTCTTCGAGCGCCATCGTTCGAGCAGCGTCACCGATCTGCAACCGCATGGCGACTCCTCGGCCGCGCCCGAGGTCGAACTCGAGTTCTGTTGGCAGGATCAGGCCTGGCATCTCAACAAGCGCTTCCTGGCTCGCAAGCGCTGCGATCTGCGCATCGATCGCCTCGCCAGCGCGGCGAGCACGGAGGCAAGTGAAGCGCTCAACGGCGACGAGGCCGAGGAGCGCCTAGCCGAACTGCTCGGTTTCAGCCACCCTGGCCGCGGCGCCAGCAAGGCCGAGCACTGGGGCATCCCCGGCCTGCTCTGGATCGAGCAAGGCGCCGGCCATGAGCTACGCGAGGCGGTCGCGCATGCGGGCAATCACCTGCACTCAGCGCTCGGCGGCGAACTCGGTGAACTCGGCGAGGTCGCCAGCAGCAGCGGCGATGCGATCCTCCAGGCCGTCGACACGCAGAAAAAGGCCCTGCTGACCGCCACCGGCCGTCCGCACGGCGACTACAAAACACAACAGCAAGCGCTCGAGGAACAGCGGCGCGAACTCACCGAGCTGGACGCACGCATCACCGCCTACCGCGATCAGGTCGATCGCCTGGCGACACTGCGCCAACAGCATGCCGAGGATCAGCGCGACAAGCCCTGGGAGGCGCTGCGCGCACAACAGCACGCCGCCCAAGCTCAGCTCGATCAGGTCGAGCAGCTGCAACAGGTACAGCGGCACGATGAGCAACAACGCGGGCCGCTCCAGCGCCAGCTCGATCTGCTGCGCGACCAGCTCGACGGATTCGAGCAGCAACGCAAGACCCTCGAGCAACGGCAAGTGGCCGAGCAGAAAGCGCGCGATCAGCTCGCCGCCCTCAGCGCCCGCGAACCCGCCCTCGCCGAGGCCTTGGCACAGGCTCAAGCCGCTTACCAAGCAGCCCGCGCTCGCCTGCAGCAGGCGCAACGACAACAGCGGCGAGACAGCCTCCAGCAAACCCTCGCGCAGCTCGCGCAACAACTCAAGGCGCTCGATCACAGCCTCACGCAGGCGCGCAAGGTCCAGGCCGAGCTGCTCGAACAGCGCCAGCAACTGCAACGCGACCAGATCGACCCGCACCTGCTCGAGGAGCTGCGCCACGCCGAGCAAGCCCGCAGCGAACTCGAGATCCGCCGCCAAGGCATCGCCACTCGCGTTCGCTTCGAGCTGCGGCCTGGGCAGCAGCTGACGCTAGGCAACACGACCCTCGCGGACAGCGGCGAGGAGTTGCTGCTTGAGCCGGCAGAGTTGCTGATCCCTGAGACCGGCCGACTCCAGATCATCCCCGGCGGTGAGGATCTGAGCGCCCTGGCCCGCGAGCATCAGCGCCTGAGCGAACGCATCAGCGCACTGCGCGCACAACTCAAGGTCGCCGATCTCATCGAAGCCGAGGCGCGCGCGGCGAGCGAGCAAACCCTCACCGCCAAGATCCAGGCCAATCAGGCGCTATTGAGTTCACTCGCCCCCGAGGGCATCGAGCTGCTCGCGCAACAGCAGCAAGCGCTGCGACAACAACAGGCCACCCTCGGCGCCGAGTTGGAGGCCACCTCTGAATCGTTGACTAAAAAGCCTGCCGATCACACTCGGTCGGCAACACCCAATCAGGCGTTGGACGCCGATTCAGCGCTAGACCCGAACCAAGCAGAGGCCCAGCTCGAGACGGCGCATCAAGCGCTCGATCTCGCCGAGAAGGCCCAGAAAGACCATCAGCTCGCGCTCACCACCGCGCAGAGCGAGGCGCGCAGCAGCGCCAACGAACGGCAACGCTTGCAGGCAGAACTCGAGGCTCCCGAGCGCCAGACCCAACTGCACTCACTGAATCAGGCCCTGACCGACGCGCTTGCCGAGCAGCAGATTCTCGCGCAGCGGATCGAGGCGCGTCAGCAGCAGATCGAGGCCGCGCGCCCGGAGATCCTGAAGCAGGATGTCGGCCGCTTCGCGAGCAGTGCCGAGCAAAGCGAGAGCGCGGCGCGGGCGCGCGAGCTGGAGCTGAACCGGCTCGAAAGCCATCTCGAAGCCCTCAGCGCCGAGGGTTTGGAGGAACAACGCGCAGAATGCCAGCTCGCCTGCGAGCAGTTGGAGCGCGCCGTGCATGAACTCGAGCGCCGCGCCAAGGCCCTCTCGCTGTTACAGACGCTGCTACGACAGCAGCGACAGGCACTCACCCAACGTCTGCAGGCGCCGCTGCAGACGCACATCAACCGCTACCTGTCGCTGCTGTTCCCGCACGCCGGCCTGAGCGTCGATGAGCAGCTCATCCCGCACCAGATCACCCGCACCGGCAACGCCGGCACCGAACACGAGCTGATCGATTCGCTCAGCTTTGGCGCCCGTGAGCAGCTCGGCCTGATCAGCCGGTTCGCCTACGCCGATCTGCTACAGCAAGCCGGCCAGCCGACCCTGATCATCCTCGACGACGCGCTCGTGCACAGCGACAGCCACCGACTCGCGCAAATGAAGCGCATCCTGTTCGATGCCGCCCAGCGCCATCAGGTCTTGCTCTTCACCTGTCACCCCGAGCACTGGCGCGACCTGGGCGCCGCGCCGCGCGAGTTGTTCAGCGAATCCAGCCTGTGATCGGCATTGGCGGTCGCCGCTCGCTCACAGCCCCAGTTCCTGCCAGCGTCGCTCGATGCGCTTGACCGAGACCGGATAAGCCGTGCCCAACTGCTGGGCGAAGAGTGAGACGCGCAGCTCTTCGAGCATCCAGCGAATCTCCTCAAGGCGCTCATCCTCACGCTCGGCGGACTCGGCGGCGCTCGAGCGTTCGCGCCAGCGCTCGACGAGTGGTGCCAGCGCCTGCATGCGCTCGCGGTCGCGCGTGGCCGCCAGTGGCAGTTTTTCGGCGCGTTGCTCTAGCGCGCGCAGATAGCGTGGATAGTCCTGCAAATGGCCGAATGGCACCTGCACGAAGAAGCCGCGATACACCAAGGCATCCAGATGCGCCCGCATATCCAACACCGAGGGCATCCATTGGACCTGGGTGATGCCGTCCAGGCGCTTGCGTGCGGCCTGGTAGGTACCGAGGATGGTCGTGGCCAGGGCGCACACCTCTTGAGCGACCGAGAACAAGCGTGGCTGATTGGCACTCAAGCGTTGATCGAAACTGGCTTGATCGCGGATCGGCGGTTGGCCTTCCGTAAAGGTCAGGTCGAGGATCAGCGCCAGCAACTCATCGACGAGGTCCACGCCCGCAAGGGCCGTCCCGGCTGCACCGGAGGCGGCACCAGCACTGCCCTTGCCGCCCCCCTTGCGCTTCTTCTTGCCACGTTTCGGGCCATTGGTGGTCCGCTTTGCGGCCGCCGCCTGGTCAGAGACGGCGAGCGCTGTTGCCGACGTGGCGGCTGCCGGTGTGACGCTTGCCAGCGTGGCCGATGCCGGCGGCTGGGCGGCCTTGGCATACAGCAAACGCATCCGGTCAAGCCCACCGGCGGTCTCGCAGAGCCCGCGCCGCAGCACGCGCAGCTCCGCGCCCAGCGTGAGCATGATCAACCGCCGCAGTCCGGCGCGCATCGCAAGCGCGGCGCTCTGTTCCGAGTCCAAGACCCGCACTGCGACCGCATCGCCTTGATCGACCAACGCCGGCCAGCCGCGCAGGCGAATCCCGGCGCGATCCAGATCCAGATGTTCGGGCAAGTCGCCGAAGTCCCAGCGCTTGAGGCCATCGCGCTCGATCGGGTGATTCCAGAGCGTGGCACCAAGCCCAGGAGACGCACGACCGTCGCGCCGATCCTCGCTCCGCTCACCGAGATCACCACCCAAGTCACTGCTGGCATGACGGCGTTTGAGCCGCAGCAGATCGTCATCGAGCGCCAGCGTGCGCCCCTCCGTATCCACCAGCCGCACCTTCATGCGCAGATACGGCGGCAGCGCGCTGTCGTCCCAAGCATCCTCGGGCACCTGCTCGCCAGTGAGCGCTTTCAGTTCCTCGGCCACCGCGCGCACCAGCGGCCGATCCGAGGGGGTCAATCGCGCCGCGACCCGCGCTGCGGTATCCGGCACCGGCACGAAGGCGCGGCGCAGCGTTTTCGGCAGGCCGCGCAGCATTGCGGTGATGCGCTCGGTGAGCAGGCCCGGCACCAGCCATTGCAGCCGCTCCGGGGAGACCTGATTGATCAGCAGCTGTGGCAGCACCAAGGTGACGCCATCGGCCTCCTGCCCCGGCTCGAAGTGATACTCCAACGGCAGCTCGGTGGCGCCGATGCGCAAGTGATTCGGGTACTGCTCGGCGGTGATCGCGCGCGCGTCGTGCTGCATCACCTGCTCCAGATCCATATGCAGCAGCTTGGGGGTGGTGCGCGTCGCCTTGCGCAACCAGCGCTCGAACTGGGGCTTGGAGTAGATGCCGGACGGGACGCGCTCGTCGTAGAAGGCGTAGATGCCCTCCTCGTCGACCAGGATGTCGCGCCGGCGCGACTTGGCCTCGAGCTGATGCACCTCCTCGATCAGCGCTTGATTGTGGCGCCAGAACGGCGCCCGAGTCTCGAAGTCGCCCTCGACCAGCGCCGCGCGCAGGAACACCTCGCGCGCCTCGGCCGGGTTGATCGGCCCATAGTTGATGCGGCGGCGGCTGAACAGGGTGAGACCGTAGAGGGTGATGGTCTCGAACGCGGCCACCTGCCCGGCGCGCGATTGCCAGTGCGGTTCCGAGTAGCTGCGCTTGAGCAGATGACTGCCGGCGCGCTCGATCCAGGCCGGTTGCACCTTGGCGCAGATGCGCCCGTAATCGCGCGTGGTCTCGACCCGTTCGGCGCAGACGATCCATTTCGGCGTGAGCGCGAACAATGCCGAGCTGGGATGGATATAGAAACGCCCACCGCGCGCGCCCTGGTACTCACGCTGCTCATCCTTGCGGCCGATGATGCTGAGCAGCCCGGTCAACAATGCACGATGGACCTCCTCATAGGTGCCCTCGGCCTGATGCCTGCTCAGGGTCTTGTCCGGGTTCTTGCCGGCGTTCTTGTTCGCGTTCTCGCCCTGGTCACCGCCCAGCCGATCGCGATAGCCCATCTCGGCCATCAGTTCGTGCAGTTGGATCTGGGTATCGCGCCACTCCTGCACCCGCGTCCAGGACAGGAAGTGCTGTTTGCACAGGCGTTGGAACTTGCGCCGGGTCAGATGCCGGCGCTCGGTTTCGAGGAAGGCCCAGAGGTTGAGGAAGCTCAGGAAATCCGAATCCGGATGGCGGAAGGTCGCATGGATCTCATCGGCCGCCTGCTGCTGCTCGAGCGGGCGCTCGCGCGGGTCCTGCACCGCCAGCGCCGAGGCGATGATGGTCAGCTCGCGCAGGCAATGGTGTTCGGCGCCGGCGAGCAGCATGCGACCGATGCGCGGATCGACCGGCAGGCGCGCGAGCTGCTTGCCGATCGTGGTGAGCTGGCCCTCGGCGTCGATCGCGGCCAGCTCCTCCAAGGTTCGATAGCCATCGGAGATCAGCCGTGAATCGGGCGGATCGACGAACGGGAAGCGCTCGATCTCGCCGAAGCCGAGCTGTTTCATCTGCAGGATGACGGCGGCTAGATTCGAGCGGCGGATCTCGGGCTCGGTGTGCTCGGCGCGGGCGGCGAAGTTGTCCTCGTCGTAGAGGCGGATGCAGACCCCGGACGCAACGCGCCCGCAGCGGCCCTTGCGCTGATCGGCCGAGGCCTGCGAGATGCGCTCCACCGGCAGGCGCTGCACCTTGCTGCGATGGCTGTAGCGGCTGATGCGCGCGAAGCCGGGATCGACGACGTAGTGGATGCCCGGCACGGTCAGCGAGGTCTCGGCGACGTTGGTCGCCAGCACCACCCGACGCCGGCCGTGCGGTTGGAACACCCGCGCCTGCTCGGCCGGCCCTTGGCGGGCGAACAGTGGCAGCACCTCGGTCGAGGGCGGATGCTGCTTGCGCAGGGTCTCGGCGGTCTCGCGGATCTCGCGCTCGCCGGAGAGGAACACCAACACGTCGCCGGGCCCGACCCGCGCCAGCTCACCGACCGCCGAGGAGATCGCCTGCTGCATCGCATCGTCGCGCTCGCCGGCGTGCTCCTCCTCGGGCAGGCGGTAGCGCACCTCGACCGGATAGGTGCGCCCGGAGATCTCGATGATCGGCGCGGCTTTGCCATCGTCTGCGCCATCGCCTGTGCGACCGTCAGCGGCGAAGTGCTTGGAGAAGCGCTGCGGGTCGATGGTGGCCGAGGTGATGATCAGCTTCAGATCAGGCCGTTTGGGTAGCAGCTGCTTCAGGTAGCCGAGCAGGAAATCGATGTTGAGGCTGCGCTCGTGGGCCTCATCGATAATCAGGGTGTCGTACTCGTTGAGATAGCGGTCGCGCTGGATCTCGGCGAGCAGGATGCCATCGGTCATCAACTTGACCGACGTCTCTGGGCGCACCCGATCATGGAAGCGCACCTTGTAGCCAACCGTGTTGCCGAGTTCGGTACCCAGTTCGGTGGCGACCCGACTCGCTAGGCTGCGAGCGGCGATGCGACGCGGCTGGGTGTGACCGATGCGGCCAAAGACACCACGGCCAAGCTCGAGGCAGAGCTTCGGCAGCTGGGTCGATTTGCCCGAGCCGGTCTCGCCGCAGAGCACGATGACCTGATGCGCGCGCAGCAGTGCAGCGACCTCATCGCGGCGCTCGCTGACCGGTAGCTCGGGCGGAAAGTGGATCTGTGCTGGGACCGCAGTGCGGCGGGCGTCGACGATGGCGCGCGATTGCTCGATCGCGCGCCTCAGCGCCAGCCAGGCATCGGCCTGTGGTGTGCCTTGCCGCGCGGCCTGTTGCTTGCTTCGATGTGCGCCCTGCTGTTCGGCCCGATGCGTGCCTTGCTCAGGGGGTGCTTGATCGCCTCCGGCAGGTAAGCGCTTCAGCAGGCGCTTCAGCCGGCGGCGATCCTTGAGTAGGCACTGCCCAATGGCATCCAAGGCAGCACGACGACGGGAATCCAAGGGCATCTCGAGACGATATCCAGCGAAACGATAAACAAAGCGCTCTCCAAGCGAGGCGGTATAGCCATTCGCTTGAGTGACGGACCGACGACAGTCTCATGACTCCATGGAAGGTGATCGATGCTACGATCCCGCACCGGCACCGAGAGGCGTTCATCCAGGGCGTCGATCTCTTGTTGTGCGCTCTCTTCTAGGAGTTCTCTCTCGAGACGACCATCATCGGGCAGTAGGGGCTCGCCGACGAAGGCATCACCCGCGTATTCGCTGCCTGGCGCCACATAGTCGACCACATTCACGAGCGACAAACGTGCCTCGAACCGATCTCGCATCATTAAGGCCCGTTCGAGGACAACCTCGGACTCGGAGGCAAAATCCAAGCCCACTAAGAGATGGGTGTACCCCTTGCTTAGTCTAGAGAGAGTGCTTGAAATTGTCTCATCCCCACTTGATTGACGCTCACTCCAGTAAACCTCATGCCTGATCTCGATAGTCTACTCACCCTCGATCACTTCGACGACTATGCGCGCTGGCGAGACCAGAAGCTCGCCCAAGCACCGCAACGGCTCGAGGAGCTGATTGTCGAGGTGCGCGACCCGAGGCAGCTGAGCGAGGCCGAACATGAAGCGATTCTGGATCGGTGTCGCCGCGCCAACATGGCCATCTATGTCACACCATGCGGAGACGACCCCGATAAGGCCATCCCACGTCGGCTCGGTGAGCAACTCGGGCTCGGTCAGCTCGATCAGAATCCAGGCGCCGACGAGGACGCCGTGACCTCGCTAAGCGTTCAATCCGACGCCTTTCATCGCGGCTATATACCCTATACCGATCGCCCCATCGCCTGGCATACCGACGGTTACTATAACGCCCCGCGGCGCCAGATCAGCGCCTTCATACTGCACTGTGTTCGACCCGCGGCTGCTGGTGGAATCAATGGGCTGATCGACCCCGAGATGCTCTATATCCGCTTGCGCGAGCGCGACCCCGCCCATATCCGCGCACTCACGAGCCCAACCGCGATGACCATTCCGCCCAATATCGTTGACGGCGCCGAGATCAGGCCAGCCAGCATTGGCCCTGTTTTTCGCCCCGGCGATCACGGCCATTTAGCGCTGCGCTATACCGATCGGCGACGCAACATCCAATGGCAAGACGATGCCGCGACACAGGCCGCCGTCGAGGCCATCCGTGACCTCCTCGATGACCCGTTGACACCGCGCTTCGAGGCCGGACTCGCTCCTGGTCAGGGGGTTGTCTGCAACAACGTGCTACACAACCGGAGCCGTTTCGAAGACAGCGCCAACCAGGCCCGACTGCTCTACCGTGCTCGCTATTACCGCCGCATTGCCGAGACCTAGACAGCACACCGGCAAGGCGCTAAAAACCAAAACGCCACGGCCCCGTCTCCAGGGCCGTGGCGTTCTACCCAGCAGGGCAATCGAGCGTTGCTCGCTTAGCGCTGGCTCGCCGTTGGACGTGGCGGCATTGGCGAGAACTGCGGCCCCCAGGTTGGAACCGGAAGGCTGGGCATCAACTTACGCTGTTCGACCGGTGGCGTAAAGGTTCCAGGGGTTCGCTGCGGAGGCGCTTGATCGGATGCTGTCTCTTCGGCAGCCGGTTCAGTGCTCTCCGTTGCCGAGGGCGCTGCCTCTTCTTCGGCCGATTCTGGCGCAACGGCTGCCGGCGTCTCCTCCCGGGCAGCTTCGGCGCTACTCTCATCGGTGGTCGTTGGCTTCTCGGCGGCTGCCTGCTTGGAGGTCTCGGCGCCTTCCTCGTCAGCGGTAGCAGCCTCGCTCTCTTCGGTAGCAGCCGGAGCATCCTCCGACGCGGCTTCGTCAGCAGGCGCCGTGGCGGTTTCGCTAGTCGGAGCCTTGTCAGCCGCTGAGTCTTCTTCGGGCGCGGCAGCCGTTTCGGTGGCAGCAACCTTTTCCTCGGACGGCGCCGCGGCAGACGCCTCCTCGGCAGGGGCCTTCGCCGGTGCCTCAGCGGTCTCGGACTCAGTCTCGGCCTTGTCCTCGGTCACCGCAGGTTCAGCTTCCGCCGCAGCATCTTCTTCAGCCGCAGCATCCTCGCTTGCTGTTGCCTCGGCAGGCTCATCCGCAGTACCACTCGGCTCGGCGGCAGCAGCGTCCTCAGCCTCAGGCGCCGTCTCAGGCGCCGTCTCCGCCGCGGACTCCTCATCCGCAGGCTCGGTGTCGGCGCCCGCCGCCGAAGCCTGTGCCGCCGGCTCAGCGGCCTCGGGCTCAGCAGTTTCGGGCTCCGCCTTCTGGATCTGCACACCGCCAACTGGGGCGAGGTTCGCCGAGATGGCGGCAGGCGGGAGTTGGTCGTCGCCAGAGTCATCATCCGCAAAGATGAGGTAGGCAGTACCAACCACCAAAAACACGGCAACGGCCTTGACCGATAACATGCCGAGGTCTTGAGTCTTCAGGGTCTCCGATAGGGAACCGAGACCGGACGTTTTTTCACTCACTGAAATCTTCCTCTTCGCGCAAGTTCGCACCGCAGCGCACGTTCGCACCGCACAGGGGGCAGGTCAAAACCGTGTAGAGACTGCCTGAATCCGCGCTCGGGTTCAAGGTGCAACCACATTGACAGCGGAGATTTTTCATCAAGCCACCGCCGGAGGGCGCACCACATCCGCCTCCACCGCTGAATCCCGGGGTGTCCGCGGTGATGCCCCGGACGCGACACCGCGCCCGACCCGCGAACGTTGATAAACCACCTCAACAGCCGTCGCATCGCCGAGCAGTTGTTGCAATCGCTTCAGCAACGCATCGCTGGGGTCAACCCTCCAGTAGAGACTCGGCCGCAAGCACATCGAGGCCCCTGGACACTGATATTCGATTTGCATCGGCAGCCCGGTTTCGAGGCGATGGCTTTCGAGCAGCGTTGCCAACGCTTGCACTTTTTGAGCCCCGTGCGCATGCGCGGCTGGATCGCTCAGGTCGAGCCTCAGCAGCAGATGATCACCAAGGCGCGCGCGCGCCTCGGCCAGGGTGCGCACCTCGCTTGCGGTCAGCGTCCAGCCATTGGTGAAGTTGTCCGGGCGCAGGCTGCCGGTCACGGCGATGATCGCATCCGGCACCAGCAGGGACCGGACCTGCTCGTAGAGTTCCGGGAACACGGTCACCTCGATCCGACCGGTGCGATCATCGAGCGTCACGGTGGCCATGCGACCGCGCGCGGTCTTATTGGCGCGAATCGCCATGATCAGCCCCATCAACGTGCGCTGCTCGCGCTCCTGCCCCCAGCCGGCGCCGGACATGCCTTGAGCGTTTTCGAGCAGCCGGCCGATGCGCTGCGAGCCCATCGCCGTCAGCTCGGCCTCGTAGCGGTTGATCGGATGCCCGGTCAGATAGAGCCCGAGGGTCTCCTTCTCGCCGCGCAGGCGCTCGTCGTCGTCCCAATCCGGCCAGGTCTGGGCGGCGATCTGCGGGTCCGGCGCCGCCGCGCTGGATGGACCCGCCGTGGTCTGATCCGGGCTGGACGCATCGGGCGGCGCCAGCGCGCCAAACAGGTCGCTCTGACCGGCCGCCGCCTGCGCGTGATGCTGCTCGGCGAGCTTGAGCGCCAATGGCAGCCGGTTGATCAGCGTGGCACGATTCTCGCCGAGCCCATCCAGCGCGCCGGCGCGCACCAGCGCCTCGAGTACGCGCTTGTTCGCCTTCTGCGGATCGATGCGGCGGCAGAACGCCCAGAGATCCTCGAACGCCTCGCCTTGCCGGCGTGCATCGAGGATCGAGTCGATCGCCGACTCGCCCACGCCTTTGATCGCACCAAGCCCATAGACCACGGTTTCGTCGCCGTCGGTGGTGAACATCCGATCGGAACGGTTGATCTTCGGCGGCTCGACCTTGAGCTGCATGCCGCGACACTCATCGATCAGGGTCACCACCTTGTCAGTGTTGTCCATATCGGCCGAGAGCACGGCAGCCATGAACGCCGCCGGATAATGCGCCTTGAGCCAGAGCGTCTGGTACGACACCAGGGCGTAGGCGGCGGAATGACTGCGATTGAAGCCATAACCCGCGAACTTCTCCATCAGATCGAAGATGTGGGTCGCGATCTTCGGGTCGACGCCGCGCGCGGCCGCGCCCTGCTCGAAGATCGCGCGCTGCTTCTCCATCTCCTCGGCCTTCTTCTTGCCCATCGCCCGGCGCAGCAGATCGGCGCCGCCGAGCGAGTAGCCGGCCAGCACCTGGGCGATCTGCATCACCTGCTCCTGGTAGAGGATGACGCCGTAGGTGGGCTTGAGGATCGGCTCCAGCTCCGGGTGCGGATAGGCGACCTCGGCGCGGCCGTGCTTGCGATCGATGAAGTCATCGACCATGCCCGATTGCAGCGGGCCGGGCCGGAACAGCGCCACCAAGGCGGTCATGTCCTCGAAGCTGTCGGGCTGCAATTTGCGGATCAGCTCCTTCATCCCGCGCGATTCGAGCTGGAACACCGCCGTGGTCTTGCACGCCTTCAGCAGCGCGAACGCCTCTTGATCGTGCGGATCGATCAGATTGATATCGAGCGGTTCCTCGCCCTGGGCCTGACGCTCGATATTGATGGTCTTCAACGCCCAATCGATGATGGTCAGGGTGCGCAGACCGAGGAAATCGAACTTGACCAGCCCGACCTGCTCGACATCGTCCTTGTCGTACTGGGTGACCAGATCCTTGCCACCCTGCTCGCAATAGAGCGGCGCGAAATCGGTGAGCTTGGTCGGCGCGATCACCACACCGCCGGCGTGTTTGCCGGCGTTGCGCGCGATGCCCTCGAGCTTGCGCGCCATGTCGATGATGCCGGTGACGGCCTCGTCGTCCTGGTAGGCGGCGGCCAGGTCCGGGCTCTCCGCGAGCGCCTTGTCGAGCGTCATCTTCAGCTCGAAGGGCACCATCTTGGCGATCTTGTCGACGAAGCCGTAGGGATGGCCGAGCACGCGGCCGACATCGCGCACCACCGCCTTGGCCGCCATGGTGCCAAAGGTGATGATCTGCGAGACCGCCTCGCGGCCGTACCTGTCGGCGACATACTCGATGACCTCGTCGCGGCGCTCCATGCAGAAGTCGACATCGAAATCGGGCATCGAGACGCGCTCGGGATTGAGGAAGCGCTCGAACAGCAGTTCGTGCTCGATCGGGTCGAGATCGGTGATCTTCAGCGCATAGGCCACCAGCGAGCCGGCACCGGAACCACGCCCCGGGCCGACCGGGATCTTGTTGTCCTTGGCCCAGCGGATGAAGTCGGCGACGATCAGGAAGTAGCCCGGGAAGCCCATCTGGCAGATCACATCCAGCTCGCGCTGCAGGCGCTCGTCATAGACGCGGCGCTGCTCGGCGAACGCCGGCGCGGCGCGATCGAAGGTCCGCTCCAGGCGCCACTCCAGCCCGGCGCGCGCCTCAGCGGCGAGATGCTCGGCGATGCCGAGTCCCTCGGGCACCGGCGAATCGGGCAGGAAGGTCTCGCCCAGGCGCAGATTCAGGTTGCAGCGCTTGGCGATCTCGACGCTGTTCTCCAGCGCCTCGGGAAGATCGGCGAACAGCTCGGCCATCTCCTCGGGCGTGCGCAGGTACTGCTGCGGACTGTGGCGGCGCAAGCGACGTGGATCATCGAGGGTATGGCCGCTGTTGATGCACACGCGCACCTCATGGGCGTCGAAGTCATCGGCGGCGAGGAAGGCGACATCATTGGTCGCCACCACCGGCACATCCTTGGCCAGCGCCAGCTCGACGCTGGCCTCGACACAGCGCTCCTCGTCCTCGCGCCCGGTGCGGATCAGCTCGAGATAATAGCGGTCGCCAAAGGCCGCCAGCCAGTCATCGAGCAGCGCCTCGGCCTCGGCCCGGTAACCGCTGAGCAAGGCCCGCTGCACATCGCCGCCGGTGCCGCCGGAGAGCGCGATCAGCCCGTCAGCGGCCTCGAGCACCCAGGCGCGCTCGACCTGCGCAATGCCATCTTTCTGCCCCTCAGTGTAGGCACGCGAGATCAGCCTCGTCAGCGCCGTGTAGCCGTGCTCCTCGTGCACCAGCAGCACCAATCGATGCGGCTTGCCCGGATCAGCCGGATTGCGCACCTCCAGCTCACTGCCAATGATAGGTTTGACGCCAGCGGCCAGCGCTGCTTTATAGAAGCGCACCAGGCAAAAGAGATTCGTATGATCAGTGACAGCAACCGCTGGCATCCCCGCCGCCACAACGGTCTTCGCCAGCGGTTTGATCCGCACCAAACCGTCGATGAGCGAGTACTCGGAGTGCAGATGCAGATGAACGAAACGGGGCTCCAACGACAAGGGGCGCTCCAAGGATCAGCGGGTCAACAGGGCGCCCTAGTCTAGCGATTTGCCCCGGCGATGTCGCCAATGCATCCGGCCGACGCTGCAACCGGCGGATTAGCCCGAGCTAGAATTCAGTCGAGCACGCAAGCCCCCTCCTCACAGCGGCGCTTGAAGCGGCGCTCGGCGAAACGCTGATAGCCCCATTCCAGCGGCCTCGTCAGTCGCAGCCCGGTGACCACCCCTGCGAGCAGGTGCCAGCGGGGCAGTCGCTGCCAGATGGCGACAAAGGCGTCGACACCGCTGAGCAAACGGCCGTCCGATTCCTGGACATGCAAGCGGCGCATCGCGCTCGGCAGATCAAGCCCAGCGCTCGCCAGGGCGTCGGCCTCTTGGGTGATATCGACCCAGTGGATCCGACCCTCCCGGTCGATCTTGCGATAATGGGCGATCTCGCGGCTGCAGAGCGGGCAGCCGCCATCGTAGAAGGTGGTCAGCTTAGGCATGATTCTGTCCCAGTGAAGAAGCGATAGGTATTACGGCCCTCTTCCTTGGCGTGGTACATCGCGATGTCAGCATTGCGCAGCAGCGCGCCGCTCAGCAGCACGGCACCGAGCAGGGAGCGCTTCATGCCCGCTCCCCAAGGCACGCGACGCTACGGCCACCATCGCCAGTGGCGATCAAGACCAACATGACTAGCCAGACTTGCGCCGATACACCGAGGTGTCGAGACGTTTCATCAGGTAGTAGCCACCGATCAGCGTTGCCAGCAGCGCCGCCATGCCGAGCATGTACATGGCCGGATCGCCCTTGCCCTCGAGGTCGAGCACGACGACCTTGCGCGCGAGCGCGGTGATAGCGATCAACAGCATCATCTCTACATGCACGGACTTATCGACCATGTACATGTAGATGCTGGCCATCAGTTCGACGGCGATCAGAACGATGAGGAACATGCCGAAGACCTCGAACAGTTCATTGAGTCCGAGCAGGAAACCATCAGTGCTGACCAGGTCTTGGTAGAGGATGAAGCAGAGTTCGATCAGCGCGATTACCGAGACACCGGCGATCAACAGTAGCAGCACAAAGGCGAGACTGCGCTCGAAGTAATGGAAGAGCGCATGCAGGATCGGATGGCGATGCTTGGGCTTGGCGATGCCAAACGGATCCAGCCCCGGTAGATCGGCGGGTGCCGGACTCTCATGCTGATCGCTCGGCGCTGGCGTCAGCCCTTCGCCACCAGCGGGGATGATGCGCACCAGCGCGCCGGCTTGGGCAAAGGCCGCGTGCAATCGGGACGCGAGCGCGCTATCGATCCCGCGCTTGACCGTCACCGGCGTGCCGCTGAAGAGCTGGGCGACGGCCTCGTCGGAGAGCTTGAACAGGCGCTTGACGCGCGCGCGGGCTTGGCCCGGATCGGTTCCGGGCGTCAGTTCGCCGGCAAATTCGAGATCGAATCGCGTGGCGCTCATGATCGATGCTCAGGGTTCATCCTGCGGTCGCATGTGCGGGAACAACAGCACGTCGCGAATCGAAGGCGCATCGGTGAACAGCATCACCAGGCGATCGATGCCGATGCCTTCACCGGCGGTCGGCGGCAGGCCGTGCTCGAGGGCGCGGATGTAGTCGGCGTCGAAGTGCATCGCCTCCAGATCGCCGGCGTCTTTGTCGGCGACCTGCTTGCGGAAACGCTCGGCCTGATCCTCGGGGTCATTCAGCTCGGAGAAGCCGTTGGCGATCTCGCGCCCGCCGACGAAGAACTCGAAGCGATCGGTGACGAAGGGGTCCGCATCGCTTTGGCGCGCCAGCGGCGAGACCTCGGTTGGATAGGCGGTGATAAAGGTCGGCTGCAGCAGCCGACTCTCGACGGTCTTCTCGAAGATCTCGATCTGCAGCTTGCCCAGACCATCGCTGTCCTTGCAATGGATGCCAAGGCGCTCGGCTACCGCGCGCGCGCGCTCCTCCGAGTCGAGATCCGCATCATTCAGATCCGGATTGAAGTGCAGGATCGATTCACGCACGCTCATGCGTTGGAATGGCTGCGAGAAGTCGTAGGTCTCGCCCTGATACGCGATCTGGGTGGTACCGAGCACCCGCTCGGCGAGCGTGCGCAGGAGATCCTCGGTCAGGTCCATCAGGTCACGGTAGTCGGCATAGGCCTGATACAGCTCGAGCATGGTGAACTCGGGGTTATGCCGCGTCGACAGTCCCTCGTTGCGGAAGTTGCGGTTGATCTCGTAGACGCGCTCGAAGCCGCCGACCACCAAGCGCTTGAGATAGAGTTCGGGCGCGATGCGCAGGAACAGCTGCATATCGAGCGCATTGTGATGGGTGACGAAGGGCCGCGCGACCGCGCCGCCTGGGATCGCCTGCATCATCGGCGTCTCGACCTCGAGGAAGGTGCGCTCGTTGAGATAGTCGCGGATGCCCTGCACCAAGCGCGTGCGCACCTGGAAGGTCTCGCGCGTGGCCTCGTTCATGATCAGGTCGAGGTAGCGCTGGCGATAGCGGCTCTCGGTATCGGCGAGCCCGTGCCATTTCTCCGGCAGCGGCCGCAGGGACTTGGTCAGCAGCCGCAGCTGATCGACCTTGAGCGACAGCTCGCCGGTCTTGGTGCGGAACACCTGGCCGGAGACGCCGATGATATCGCCGATATCCAGCTCCTTCTTGAACCAGGCGTAGTCATCGACGCCGAGCTGATCGCGCTGCACGAACAGTTGCATGCGCCCGCTCATGTCCTGCAGATGGGCGAAACTCGCCTTGCCCATCACGCGCCGGCTCATCAGCCGGCCAGCGAGCGTGGCGCGCACGTTGCGCGTTTCCAGCTCGGTGCCGTCCATCGCCTCATACTGGGCGTGCAACTCACCGGCGACCTGGCTGCGACGAAAATCGTTCGGGAAGGCGATGCCCTGCGCGCGGATGGCGTTGAGCTTCTCGCGGCGCTGGGCGATCAGCTTGTTCTCCTCCTGCTGCGAGGGTGCGGCGCCCTGCTCGGTGGCCGGCTCGGCGTCGTTCGACTGCGTCTGGTTCATGGTTCCCAATCAGCGTGGTTGGCGGATGCGTGGCGCCTATCCGCACGTGTCGTGGTGGTGGTGCGTATCCGCAGGCCCTGTCTCGGGCGGGCATCAAAGCCCGCTCTTGAGGCTCGCCTCGATGAAGGGATCGAGGCCGCCGTCGAGCACCGCCTGGGTGTTGCCGGTCTCGATATTGGTGCGCAGATCTTTGATGCGCGACTGATCCAGCACATAGGAGCGGATCTGGCTGCCCCAACCGATGTCAGACTTGCTCTCTTCCAGCGCCTGCTGCTCGGTGCGCCGCTTCTGCATCTCCAGCTCATAGAGCTTGGCCTTGAGCTGCTTCATCGCCTGGTCCTTGTTGGCATGCTGCGAGCGGCCGTTCTGGCATTGGGTGACGGTGTTGGTCGGCAGATGGGTGATGCGCACCGCCGATTCGGTGCGGTTGACGTGCTGACCACCCGCCCCCGAGGCGCGATAGACATCGATGCGCAGCTCGGCGGGATTGATCTCGATCTCGAACGAATCGTCGATCTCGGGCGAGACGAACACCGCCGCGAACGAGGTGTGGCGCCGATTGCCGGAATCGAACGGCGACTTGCGCACCAGCCGATGGACACCGGTCTCGGTGCGCAGCCAACCGAAGGCATGATCGCCCTGCACCGAGACCGTGGCCGATTTGATCCCGGCCACATCACCGGGCGAGACCTCGGTCAGCTCGGCCTTGAAATCGTGCGTCTCGGCCCAGCGCAGGTACATGCGCAGCAGCATCTCGGCCCAGTCTTGGGCCTCGGTGCCACCGGAGCCGGCCTGGATATCGATGAAGGCGTTGTTGGGGTCCATCTCGCCGGAGAACATACGCCGAAACTCGAGTTCGCCGACGCGTTGCTCGTCGCCTTGCAGGTCGGCGAGCACCGCCGCGACCGTTTCGGCGTCCTCTTCCTCGGCGGCCATGGCCAGCAAATCGTCGGCCTCGGCAAGCCCGTCATCGAGTTCATGGATGGTATCGACCACGGTCTCGAGCGAGACGCGCTCGCGCCCCAGTGCTTGGGCGCGTTCGGGATCGGACCAGACCTCGGGTTCCTCGAGTTCGCGCAGGACCTCGGTCAGGCGTTCTTGTTTACCGGCGACGTCAAAGATACCCCCTAAGGAGCTCGAGGCGCCCCTTGAGGTCGGCGATCTGCGCGCGAACCGGGTTGATGTCTTCCATGAGGGTCTCCGCTGGATGAAAAACACACCATGATACCCTAGCCCGCCTCATCATCGTAGGCAAAAAATGGTCATGCCCCATCGATCGTCTATACTGGAGTCAGGCCCGTTCGCTGCAGGGAGTGATCACCCATGGCCCGTCTTCCGCGTTTCCTTCTTCCCGGTTTTCCGCAGCATGTGATCCAACGTGGCAATCATCATCAGATGATCCTGCGCGAGGAGGAGGATTACTGGTTCCTCTGGGGCCGATTGGGTGACGCGGCGGCCAAGTTCGAGTGCGACATCCATGCCTATGTGCTGATGCCGGATCACTTCCATCTGCTGCTCACCCCTTGGCGGGAGGATGGCATCGGCAAGCTGATGCAGTACACCGGGCGCTATTTCGTGCCGCACATCAACCACCGTTATCAGCGTCGCGGAACGCTCTGGGAAGGACGCTACCGCGCCACCCTGCTCGACCCACAGGCCCTGCTGCTGCCGGTGAGTGGCTACATCGAGACCAACGCCGTGCGCGCCGCGTTCGTCGCGCGCGCCGATGAGTATGAGTGGTCGAGCTATGCCGCCAACGCGCTCGGCGTCGAGGACGAGTTGATCCGCCCGCATCCGGTCTACCGCGCCCTCGGCGCTAGCGATGCGGAACGCCAACGGGCTTACCGAGCGCAGTTCGACGCCGGTTTGAGCCAGGAACTGATCGCCCATATCAGAGCCTACACCAACAAAGCCTGGGTGCTCGGCGATGAGCACTTCTGCCAGGCCATCGAGGATAAGCTCAATCGGCGGGCGCGGCCGCGCCCACGCGGCGGTGATCGGCGCTCGAGAGCCTATCGCCGCGCGCTACAGCAAGCGACCACTACCTTACACTAATGGGACAATCGTCAGATAATGGACAGCTCCATGTCGAAGATCCACGTTGCTCGCCCACACCGCCTTGGCCTGACCGCGGCCCGGGCCGAGGTCGAGCGCATTGCCGCTCGGGTGCGCGACGAGTACGGCGCCGAATATCACTGGCAGGGTGATGTACTCCATTTCAAGCGCGCCGGGATCGGCGCCGGCCTGATCGCGCTCGCCGATGACTCCATGGATCTCTGGATCGACCTCGGGCTGCTGCTGAGCCCGATGAAGGCCGAGATCGAAGAGCGCCTGACGCGCAAGATCGACGAGACCTTGGCCGGTTACGAGGCCGACCATCCCTTGCCCGCATCCTGACCGAGCCGCCCATAGAACCTGAGGCGCAGTCGAGAAAAGATGTCGATCGCACTGACTGAACAGCCAATTTTTATCGGACTCATCTTGTTTTTATGTGCCGCCCAGCCTATTCTGAAGGACGACAGGGGGCTGGCGCGGGACCGCGCCTGATGCCAGGCGCAGGCACCAGCCGTTTCGACAAACAGGCTTAACACGCATCGAGGCTGTGCGATGAGCGCTCGAGAAGACGCCGGGCTTTGGGGATCCCATCACGAAGACAATTGCGATGATCGCAGCGGGGGGCGGCAGCACATCGATCGCCGCGACTTCATCGCCAACATGGGCGGTGCCGCCGCCTTGCTGTGCGCAACCTTCATGCCGAGCGCCGCCGCGCAAGGCTCCAGCCTGGAGCGCCAGCTCGTCAGTCTCGTCAAACGCCAGCGCGCCCAAGGGCTGATTCGCGCCGACGAGCAGACCTCCTGGTCGATCTACGATTTCACCCGGGCCAAGAAGCTGGTGTCGATCAATGAAGACA
This sequence comes from Halochromatium salexigens, assembly GCF_016653295.1. Taxonomy (GTDB): domain Bacteria; phylum Pseudomonadota; class Gammaproteobacteria; order Chromatiales; family Chromatiaceae; genus Lamprobacter; species Lamprobacter salexigens. The sequence goes on from NZ_NHSF01000043.1 coordinate 44,881, forward strand.
CCCCACGCCAAGCCGCCAGCATGCTGAAGCCCTTCGTCGCCCAGGCGTTCTTCTACACCCTGCAGGAGCAGGGCTCGCGGCTAGGCTACACGGCCAAGGTGCGAGAGACGATGACGCGCATGATCCGTGACAGCAGCAATACCGCCACCACCGAGCTCATGCAGCTCATCAGCCGCTACAACGGCGGCAACGGCCCCCGGGACGTGGAACACGTCCTCAAGCGCCATGCACCCGGCGTCTTCCAGCAGACGAGCATCATCGAGTACATCCCCGCGAACGGGCGCACCTATCGCAATCTGGCCTCGGCACACGACTACAGCCGTTTCCTCTGGGCGCTCTGGAACAATCGGATGCCGTATGCCAGCGAGGTGCGCGATCTGATGGCCCTCCCCAATCACGACCGCATCACCAAGCGCGTCGCGGGCATGCCATCCAACATCCGCGTCTACGACAAGAGCGGCTCCACGGCGATGCTCTGCGGCAACATGGGCATCATCGAGTGCTACGACCGGCGAGGTCGCCCCCGGCCCTACACCTTCATCGGCATCATCCAAAAGAACCAGCGCACCAACTACTACACGACCTGGATCACCAATCGCAGCAACGCCATGCGCGAGGTGTCGGGGCTCGTCTATCGCTACATGCGCGAGCAGCATCAGTTGGCCTGATCACGCAGCCCCAACACATCCTGCATGTCGAACTGGCCGCGCTCATGCTCGGCGATCCAGCGCGCGGCACGGCAGGCACCGCGCGCGAAGGTCATGCGGTTGGTCGCCTTGTGCGCGATCTCGACGCGCTCGCCATCGGCCGCGAACCAGACGCTGTGCTCGCCCACCGTATCGCCGGCGCGAATGGTCTCGAAACCGATGGTCTGGCGCTCACGGGCGCCGGTGTGGCCTTCACGCCCATAAACGGCGACCTCGCCGAGATCGCGCCCGAGCGCATCGGCAATCACCTCACCCATGCGCAACGCGGTGCCGGAAGGCGCATCGACCTTGTGGCGGTGATGCGCCTCGATGATCTCGATATCGGCCTCGTCGCCCATCACGCGCGCCGCCAGATCCAGCAGCTTGAAGCAGAGGTTCACGCCCACGCTCATGTTCGGCGCCAGCACCACGGCGGTGTCGATGGCCGCCTCGCTGACCGCCTCGCGCTGCTCCGGCGTCAGGCCAGTGGTGCCGATCACCATGCGGCAGCGGGCATCGCGGCACAGTTCCAGATGATGCATGGTCGCGCGCGGCGTGGTGAAGTCGATCAGCACGTCGAAGTCCGCCAGCACCTCGTCGAGATCGGGGCGGATGGGGGCACCGATCGGCCCGATACCGGCCAACTCACCGGCATCGACACCGACCAGGCTACTATCCGAGTGCTCGGTCGCGGCGGTGACGCTGAGGCCGTCGGTCGCATGCGCCGCGCTGATCAGGGTACGACCCATGCGACCACCCGCGCCGGCCACGGCTACACGAATCGGTTCCATCTGTCTTCTCCCGGGCTAGAGCCCCATCTTCTCGAAAAAGTGCTTGACCCCATCGAGCCAGGAACTCGACTGCGGGCTGTGGTGCTTGCCGCCAGCGCTGACGCTCTCCTCGAACTCGCGCAGGAGTTCCTTCTGGCGCTCGGTCAGATTCACCGGGATCTCGACGATCACGCGACAGAGCAGATCGCCCACCGGACCGCCACGCACCGGCTTGACGCCCTTGCCGCGCATGCGAAACAGCTTACCGGTTTGCGTCCCGGCCGGCACCTTGAGCACGACCTTGCCATTGAGCGTCGGCACCTCGATCTCGCCGCCGAGCGCGGCGGTGACGACACTGATCGGCACCTCGCAGAACAGATGGCTGTCCTCGCGCTTGAAGATCGGATGCTCTTCGACGACGACCTGCACATAGAGATCGCCCGCCATGCCGCCATGCTCGCTCGGCTCGCCCTCGCCGGCGAGGCGGATGCGATCCCCGGTATCGACACCCGCCGGGACCTTGACCGAGAGGGTCTTTTCCTCTTTCAAGCGCCCGACACCACGGCAATGCCGACAAGCGTCCTCGACCACCTTACCGGTCCCGCGACACTCGGGACAAGTCTGCTGGATCGAGAAGAACCCCTGCTGCATGCGCACTTGGCCCATGCCGTGGCAGGTGGGGCAGTCCTTCGGGCTGGTGCCGGGCTTGGCGCCGCTGCCACCACAGTGATGGCATTCGACCGTGGTCGGTATGCGGATCTTGACATCCTTGCCGGTGACCGCCTCCTCCAGGGTCAGCGAGAGGTCGTAGCGCAGATCGGCACCGCGCGCGGTGCGCCGGCCACCACCGCCACGGCCGCCGAAGATGTCGCCGAAGACATCGCCGAAGATATCGGAGAAGCCAC
>NZ_NHSF01000044.1 GCF_016653295.1 Halochromatium salexigens
TCTTGCCGAGGATCTTGAACAGCTCATCGAAATGGGCACTCACATGTTTCGGAGGCCTGTCCGGTGGTGGCGGCTCGCGGTGCGTCGGCGGTGTGCTTGCGGGCACACGGTTCGCTGCGGCCTGGGCGGCACGTGAAGCGGCGCTGGGGCGATGGCGCGCGGCCTGGGCGCGGCGCTGATGGACCTCGGAGAGATAATTCTCGAGCTTCTCCGGGGCAAACAGCGTCGCCGGGCGCAGATAGCGGGCGCGCTCGGTGTCGCGCCACTGGCGTGTTTTGAGATCGATCACCGCGCAGAGCGTCTCGGGCGTTTGCATGCGCAGGGCGTGGTAGGTGAGGCGATAGCTCTCGGTGCCGGGGGTGCTCGGGAAGCAGGTGCCGGCGCGCTCGTTGAGATGATCGATCACGCGGGTGATCTCGCTGGCATCGAACGGGCGTTGGCTGGATGCCGCCTGTTTGGCCGGCGCAGCGGGCGCGGCAGCGGCAGCAGGCGCAGTAGCAGGTGCAGCGTTCGTGGCAGGTACGGCAGGTACGGCAGGTGCAGCGTGCGCGGTAGGTGCAGCAGCAGGTGTGGCGGGCGCGACAGGTGCGGCGGGCGCGACAGGTGCGGCGGGTGCAGCAGGCGCAGCCGGTGCGACAGGCATGGCGGGTGTCGCCGGCGTCGATGGTGCCATCGCCGCAGCCGGCGCGGTCACGTCTGGCGCCAACCGCTCCGTCACCGGTGCCGGCTCGGTGGTCACCGGCAACACGGCCTGAACGGGCTGCGCAGCCTGCACCGGCGGTGCCGCCTGCACCGCCTGATCGACCTGACCGCCCTGCACGCTCTGCGGCGCCGCGCGCCGCAACACCGCGCGATAGCGATTGGTGCGCCGGCAGCCACCCGGCTCGATCTGCAAGAAGCCCAGCGTCGCGAGCTGCTTGAGCGCGCGCTTGACCGAACTGAGCGAACTCATGGACTTTTTCGCCAGCGTGCGCAGCGAGGGCCAGGCGAGACCGCTCTTGGAATTGATGAAGTGCGACAGCGAGGTGGCGACCGAGCGCGCGGCGTGGGTCAACGCAGGCTCGGCGCACAGCGCGCGCTGCCAGCGCAGGATATCCACGGGCGAAGTGGCGAACTGAGGAACGGTGGCGGATTGGACCATCGGTAATCTCCAAATCGAACAGGGGTGGAGACCACCGACTGAACGGGTGAGATCACAGCTGGACGCGGTGTGAGACATTTGCGCAGTCTCTAACCCCCTGAATTGAATCGTTCTTCAAACCGTTAAAAATTTCGTTTACCCCAGCGGCGAACGAACAATCAATGACTTGCGCGTGACGCTCGGCCGAGAAGGGGAAAAATCACCCCAGCCGTCCCGCAGGGGATGAAAAAGGGCGGCCACCAAGGGATCATTGTCGTTGTCGAGACGACACCCCTGAAGAGGAGAAACCCCTTGGTGACCATGACACAAACGAACCTGTTTTCCTGGGACGCGATCGAGGCGCGCAGCGACCTCGATCGCCTGCAGCTGGTGATCGATCATCTCCCCGATGAGCGCCTGGTGCAATACCTCGAGGTATTGCGCCAACACGGGCGCAACGACTATCCGGTGCGCCCGATGTGGAACGCCCTGCTTGCCGGTATTGTCTTCCAGCATCCAAGCATCGAGTCGCTGCTGCGCGAGCTCGCCCGCAATCCCAGCCTCATGGAGGCCTGCGGCTTCGACCCGCTGCCGATTCAGCGCAAGCCCAACGCCCGGATCGTTACTGATCCCGACACAGGCGTCTCGCGCATTGAGGTGCCAGTCCCCTTGGAGCCGGTCCACGCGGTGCCCTCGAGCTGGAACGTCTCGCGCTTTCTGGCCAAGGTCATCGAACTCGAAGCGTCGCTTGGCATGATCAGTGAGATGGCGGTGATCCTGCGCGAGCAGCTCATGGCGGTGCTGCCCGACTTCGGCCAGCATCTCGGCTTCGATGGCACCGACATTGCCAGTCACAGCACCGGTCAGAAAGATCGCACGAGCGCTCAGACCTCCGACCCCGATGCCGATTGGGGCCATCACGAAACCCAAGGCGTTGATGCCGCCACCGGCAAGGCCTGGAAAAAGATCAAGCGCTGGTTCGGCTATGGGCTGCACCTGATCGCCGATACCCAGTATGAGATCCCGGTGGCGTTTGAGCTCACGCCCGCCTCGGTGTCGGAACAGCCGACCTTGCGCGCGATGATCCGCGACCTGTTCAGCGAGACCCCGGCGTTGGCTGAACGCTGCCGGGATTTCAGCGCCGATCGCGGGCTCGATAGCGCCGAGACCAAGGCCCTCCTGTGGGATGACTACGCCATCCGCCCATTGATCGACACCCGTGAGCTGTGGCGTGAGGAGAAGAACGACCCGGACTATGACCCCTCCAAGCCGATCACCCGCCCCCTCAATCCCGAGCGGGCCGACACGATCGTGCATACCGAAAAGGGCTCGGTTCAGTGCGTCTGCCCCGCCACGGGTGAGCACCGCGAGCTGGCCTTTCAGGGCTTCGAGGACGCTCGCAACGCCCTCAAGTACCGCTGCCCGGCCGCTGCCTATGGCCTAGAGTGCCAAGGTCAGGCCCAGTGCCATCAGGCCGGTGGGGTGACGCCCGGGGAGTTTGGGCGCGTGGTGCGCATCAAGCTCGATGAACAGGATCGGCGCATCTTCGTCCCCACACCGCACGGCAGCCCCAGTTGGCAGCGTGGCTACCACCGCCGCAGTGCCTTGGAGCGTATCAACAACCGCATCGATCGCCACTTCGGCTTTGAGCTGCATTTCATCCGCGGCATCGCCAAGATGACCACCCGCGTCGGCTTGGCCATCGCGGTGATGATGGCCATGGCGCTGGGCCATGTCCGACAAGGCCGTCCCGAGCAGATGCGCTCGCTGGTGCAGCCGATCCCCGCGACGGGCTAGCTCGACCTCCGCTCAAGCCGTCGGTTTTGGATCGGGGCAAGGCTCCCGAGGGTGGCGCTTGCCTATGATTCGCGAGCGATGAGAATGGCTCTCACCTGAAGGGCCTGGTGGCGCTCCCGTGCGCTTTGGAAGCCTAGTTCGCGCTGCTCCGCCAGCGGAATCGCTCTGGCGCTGCAGGGGCTGGGCGGCCGAAATCTCTACAGCGCAAATGTCTCGGTGTGCAGACGCCATCCCGAGAGGATGGGCTTTTTGCTAGAATACCGCTGGCCACTGGTGCGCTCGACTCTGCGTCAGTCGGGGCTTGACGCGGTGAGGTGTTACCAGCACCCCCGCGACAGTGGCACCTATCCTAGCCGCATCGGCTCGAGGCTGTCGAGCCCCCGGTGCGACTTTTTTTATCCCCCCTCCTCCCCTGGCCGCGACCGCGCGCGCAGGCCCGGCCCGACGGCGCCGAGTCAGCCGGCCTTGCGGCGGCCGCGTGGCCCGGCGCGCGCAGGCTTCGCGCGCGGCGCGCGTTCAGTGGGGGCGTTTTATATCCATTTCGTTCAGCATCCGCCCGTTTTGGGCTCAGCCTGAACCCACCCCCGGGGTCACCATGGCC
>NZ_NHSF01000045.1:0-6999 GCF_016653295.1 Halochromatium salexigens
CGCATCAAGCAGCGCTTTGAAGCGCGGCTCTTCCTCGTGCGCGACCGGGCGCAGGGTGATGTCGTGCACGTTCACGCCGCTACCTCGCCAACCAACAGTGGCGGGCAGTTTGGACCAGACGAAGGGAATTGTCCAGAATCGAGGGTAAATCCCTCAACTGCTGGTCAGTCAGAGTCAGAACGGTTTCGCCCTGCCCCCGAGAGCGCTGTTCATGGTCAAACAATCGCGAGGCACGTAGGATAACGACCCAATCACGAAATGATGACCGAGATCACCACCTCTTGGTCACATGCGACAAACCACGACCAGCACCGGACCGCGAAATGCGCTCCCCTAGCCTTCTCCCCAGGAGTCCTATCCGATGCAAACGACGCCACTGACAAGGCGCCAGACCCTGCGCGAAGTTGCGGCCGGCCTAGGCCGCAAGGTTCAGCGTTTCGCAACATCCCTCATGCCGGTCGACGCAGGCCGGCGTGGCGATTGCAACCGCTGCGGTGCATGCTGCAAGCTGCCTTATCCGTGCCCGTTCCTGCGCTACGGCGCCGAAGGTTTAAGCAGCTGCGCCGTCTATCATGCGCGCCCGCCGAGCTGCCGCAAATATCCGCGGACCGCGAGCGAAAACATCACCCCGGCCACCTGTGGCTACTACTTCGTCGATGTCGCGGACATTGGCCGCGCCACGCCCGTCACCGAACAAGCGGGCGGTTATAGTCGCTCAAGCTGATCGCCGGACCGAATCCACGATAGATCCGAGTAGCCATGGAACCTCAGGCTCGGGAGTGAAGACGAACGAACATAAGCGAACACCATGACACCGGATGAACAGACCCGCTACAGCCGTCACACGTTGCTGCCTGGATTTGGCGAGCAAGCACAGGACGCGCTAAAACAGTCGCGGGTACTGATCGTCGGACTCGGCGGCCTCGGTTCACCGGTGGCAATGTATCTGGCCGCCGCCGGCGTTGGTCGCCTATTGCTCGCCGACTTCGACGCCGTTGACCTCTCTAACCTACAACGCCAGCTCTTGCACACTAGTGAGCGCATCGGCTGGACCAAGGTCGACTCCGCCGTTGCCACGCTGCAGGCGCTAAACCCGCACTGTGAGCTAGTGCCGATCAAGCGCAGCCTGAGCCCGGCGCGCCTTGCCGAGTTCAGCGCCGAGGTCGACCTGATCGTCGACGCCAGCGATAACTTCCAGACCCGCTATGCCGTCAATGCCGCCTGCGTCAAGGCGAGCATCCCCCTCGTCTCCGGCGCCGCCATCCGCGCCGAGGGTCAGGTCGCGGTCTTCACGGGGCGTCCCGGCAATCCCTGCTATCAATGCCTGTATCCCGATGACGGACAAGAAGGCGAGCGCTGTGCCCGCGAAGGCGTACTCGCGCCGCTAGTCGGTATTATCGGCAGTATCCAAGCTACCGAAGCGATCAAGGTTCTCACCGGCTACGGCGCGCCGCTGTTCTCAACGCTTTTGCTCCTCGATGCGCAGACCATGGGGATACGAACGCTGAACATCCCTGCCGACGCGGCCTGCCCGATTTGCAGGCGCAGGGATGCGCAATAGCCAGTCCGCCCTGGATCAACGCCCCGCTGATCAGCGAGCTATCGAGCCCTCATATAGCGAATCATCAATAGCTCGGACCGGGAGTCGCTTCAGCCACGCCGGCCTTCGTCCAATCATTGAAGATGAGGGTCTCCATCCCTTGCGCGGGCACGGTGACCTCGCGGACGAAGGTCTTCTCGAAACCGTTCACAGCCACGTCATAGCGACCCGCCGGCAGCTTGGTCATCAGCCAGGGACCGGGGGAAAAGGCCCGCAGCACAGGAACCCCATCTGGCGTGGTGATGCTCACCGCGACATCGGTCAGATAATTGCCATCGGCAACCGCAAACTCGAGCTTCAGATTGTAATCGTCATACTCTTTCATCAGCGCTTCACGGGCCGAGTCTCCGACACCACCGCTCGCCCAGGGAGTGCCAAGATAGGTCCCTTGATCGATTGGAACCTCGTTGTCAGTCATCGCGGCTTCCGTCGCCAGCGCGACACCGACACCGCTCATGGAGAAGGCGAGCGAGAGTGCCACAATACGCTGTAAGCTTTTGCTCATGCTAGAACTCCTTATGTTAACGCTGTTGTTGATTGAAACATTCGAATCGCTTTCGGCGCGTTCACCCTGAGTATGAGCAATGGCGATGCCAAGTTAAAGCGAGCAGTCCCCGGGCTCACTCACCGACCGCCAACCGCACGCACATTCAACGGCACGCGCCGGATTGTGTGCTCCCGGGCTTGCGTCCGCGACGCCAAGCATCCGGGGCGCCGGGGCCCCAACAGATCCGCGCCCAGCATGCGATTTCACCCGATCACGGTTTATTTGCCCCACCAACACCGACTTGATGCTTTATGGATTCTCCCCCATCCGCTTCAGCTCGGGTTCTTCTCGACCGCCGTCAGATTCCGGAATGCGCCGTGCTTGTTGAATAGGACCGTCAACAAATGACGGCTGCTTACAACCACACCGAGGCCATCCCTTATGAGCACTGATAACGAACAGATCGACGCTGTGTACAAGGCCTGGCAAGACGATCCGGACATCGGCGAGCTAGCCGACCGTCTGCACCTCATACCGCAAAAGATTCATCCGGCCAGCCACTGGCGAGTCGTTGGCGAGGTTCCTTCGATTGCCGCGCGGCGCAAAGCCACCCTACTCGCGCGCGATGCGCTAGCGACCGCGGAAGTCGAGGACGATGTCTTGCTCGAGCCGGCGATCCGTGAGTCGGATGAAGCCCTCGCCGCCGAGGTGCGCCGCACCCTCCGGACCGAGCCACTGCTGAGTCAGGCCCGAGTCATTGACTCTGGCGACCGCCCGCCCGCTCTCGAGCAACCGTGGATCGGTGTGATCGTCAGCACCGGCGTCATCCATTTGGGCGGATGGGTCCCTGAGCAGTCGCTCGCGGTGCTGGCTGAAGGCGTGGCTTGGGAAACGAATGCCTGCCTTGATGTGCGCAACCTGATCAGCTATCAGCCGCTGCACGAGAACCCGGACGAAGCTGTCGCCGAAGCCGCGACGACCCTGATGCGCGAACATCCGCGTCTTAACGACCAACCGATCCATATCGATGTCAAGCTCGGAGAAGCGACCCTCACCGGCACAGTAAGCGACGATGAAAAGCGGCAGCTCGCCGAATCGCTATGCTGGTTCGCGCCTCATGTCCGCGGGGTCTCGAACCAACTTGAGATCTCAGGCGAACTGACCTGAGTTCGACGATGAGCAACGGGTCAGCACGGCAGCATCGTGGCGTGCCCGGACCAGCCGCCAATCATTCCCAGTACAACCGGCTGATAGCAACCACTTCTCAGTTTAAATACCCCAACTCCATCACCGGCACTGGGCGTCCTAGCGCACGAGCACCCTGTGCGGACCGACTCCTCGACTACCAACCGGACACCCGCTGTATACAGTGGCACCGGGAGACGCTGCTCGCGTTGCTCGAGTCCCCTGCCTCGACAGCCCCAGACAGGCCGCCACCATTGGTCGAGGTCGCGCCGGTCGAACGAGCCGAGATCGAAGCATCTACTCGATCTTCGCCAAGCAGACCTCAGCCCACTCGGCACTCGCCGCTGAACTTGCTAAGCAGCATGCCGAAGCTAAGTTGCTTGCGTCATCAGATTAATGTCAACACATTGGAACAACGAGGCCACAACACCACTGCATGAGGAACGCCTCGAGGCGGTGGTCAACGTCGTGCGCGCGAGTGCCGCCCGCAGCCTGCTCGATCTTGGTTGCGGCGATGGGGATGTGCTGGTGCGACTGGCGCGCGAGCCTGGACTTGAGCACATCATGGGGCTGGATCTCGATGACCGATGCCTAGAGCAGGTGCGCCTGCGACTCAATGCTGAAGTCTGTTCTCGCGCCCGTGCGGATGCGAGCGATGCGCCCGAGAAGCCCATTCCGGCCGAGCACGAACAACAAGGCCCCAAGATCGAGCTACGGCACGGCTCGCTGACCGAGCCCGATAGCGATCTCCTCGGCTTCGACTGCGCCCTTCTGGTCGAAACCATCGAGCATCTTGATCCGCGTGATCTGGGCCAAGTGGAGCAAGCGATCTTCGCCCGGATCCGCCCGCAAACAGTCGTCATCACCACCCCGAATGCCGAGTACAACCCGCTGCTCGAGGTGCCGCCGAATCGTTTTCGCCATCCCGATCATCGCTTCGAGTGGGACCGCGCGCGCTTCCAGCGCTGGGCGTGCGGCCTCGCCCAGCGGCACGGTTACAGGCTGCGTCACCGCGACATCGGCGGCGTGCATCCGCTCTATGGTGGCGCGAGCCAGATGGCGCTGCTTCGGCGCGACCTTTCTGAGAATAATACAGACTCGACGGCGTTAGCCTGATAGGGCTGGACGTTGAAACCTGGCCGCTGACGCTGCCGGGTCGAGATCAAATGACGAACGACACCCAGCTGGCAACGACCAGCAACCGCATCAACCCGGGTAGCAGGAGCCCCCTACTGCTTGCCGCCGGACTTGGTTTCAGCACGTTCCCATTGCCTGTATACTCCGCAGCAATATCGACCCCGAAGCCGCTCCCCTTCTCTGGATGCCTCCCGCCCCTCGGGAGCCGCGCCACCCTAGTTGATTGCCCATCGCTGGCCCTGAGGTCCGCGTCAGCCCTGGAACCGATCCCGCATGAAATCACTCCGCAAGGACTGGCTGTCCAATATCCCCAATGACCTGCTCGCCGGCCTGGTGGTGGCGCTGGCACTGATCCCCGAGGCGATCGCCTTCTCGATCATCGCCGGGGTCGATCCCAAGGTCGGCCTCTATGCCTCATTCTGCATCGCCGTGGTGACCGCCTTCGTCGGCGGGCGGCCGGGCATGATCTCGGCGGCGACCGCGGCCATGGCGGTGCTGATGGTCGATCTGGTCGCCGACCACGGCCTGCAGTACCTGCTCGCCGCCACCGTGCTGACCGGCGTGCTGCAGATCCTGGCCGGCTGGCTCAAGCTCGGCAACCTGATGCGCTTCGTCTCGCGCTCGGTCATCACCGGCTTCGTCAATGCGCTGGCGATCCTGATCTTCATGGCGCAACTGCCGGAGATCACGGGCGCCCAGCTGACCTGGGAGGTCTATGGCGTCCTCGCCGCCGGCCTCGGCATCATCTACCTGTTCCCCTATATCACCAAGGCCATCCCCTCGCCGCTGGTGGCCATCGTCGGGCTCACCGCAGCGACGCTCTACCTCGGCCTGGACATCCGCACCGTCGGCGACATGGGCCAGATGCCCGACACCCTGCCGGTGTTCCTGATCCCGGACATCCCGCTGAATCTGGAAACCCTGCAGATCATCCTGCCGATCTCGGCGACGCTGGCCGTGGTCGGCCTGCTCGAATCGCTGATGACCGCGACCATCGTCGATGATCTGACCGACTCCAAGAGCAACAAGAACCGCGAATGCGTCGGCCAGGGCACGGCGAATGTTGTGACCGGCTTCTTCGGCGGCATGGCCGGCTGCGCGATGATCGGCCAGACCGTGATCAACATCAAATCCGGTGGCCGTGGGCGGCTCTCGACCCTGGCCAGCGGTGTGTTCCTGCTGCTGATGGTGGTGTTCGCAAACGAATGGGTGGCGAAGATCCCGATGGCGGCCCTGGTGGCGGTGATGATCATGGTCTCGATCGGCACCTTCAACTGGGCCTCGTTCAAGAACCTGCGCGAGCATCCGCTGGACGCCAACATCGTCATGCTCGCCACCGTGGCGGTGACCGTGTTCACCCATGACCTGGCCCAGGGCGTGCTGGTCGGGGTGCTGCTCTCGGGCTTCTTCTTCGCGCAGAAGGTCGGCCGCTTCCTCTCGGTCGGCTCGACCCCGACCCGTGAAGGCCGCGAGCGCGTCTATCACGTCGTCGGTCAGGTGTTCTTCTCCTCGGCCGATCGCTTCATCGCCGCGTTCGACTACAAGGAGGTCATCGAGAAGGTCTGCATCGACGTCAGCCGCGCGCATTTCTGGGATATCACAGCCGTCACCGCGCTCGACAAGGTGGTGCTGAAGTTCCGCCGCGAGGGCACCGAGGTGGTGGTGGTCGGTCTCAACCAGGCCAGCCGCACCTTGGTCGATCGCTTTGCGGTGCACGATAAGCCCGACGCGGTCGAGAGCCTGATGGGGCATTGATCGGCAGCAGGTCTGCCCGACCCCCTGATTGACCCGTCTGACTGAAGCGCCCGCGCACGAACGAGGACCGATGCCGATGCAACCCGAAGACCCCATGCAAACCCAAGCCAAGGTGTTGGCCTGTGTCGATCAGTCGCACTTCGCCGACTTTGTCACCGATGCCGCCGCCTGGGCGGCCCGCCAGATGGACGCGCCGCTGGAGTTGCTGCATATCCTCGATCGCGAGAAGGAAGTCGCGCTCGGCAAGGACCACAGTGGCGCCATTGGTGTGAATGCGCAGCAGAATCTGCTGACCGAACTGGCCGATCGTGATGAGTCGCAAAGTAAAGCCAACCGCGAGCGTGGCCGCGAATTCCTCAACGCCTTGCGCGAACGCGCACTCACGCTCGGCGTCGCCGCACCCGATGTGCGCCAGCGTTATGGCGATCTCGAGGAGACCCTGGTCGGCGCCGAGGACCAGGTCAGGCTGTTCGTGCTCGGGCGCCGCGGCGAGTCGGCTGAGACCACCCAGCGCGATCTCGGGCGCAATGTCGAACGCATGGTGCGCTCGCTGAGCAAGCCGATCCTGGCGGTCACCGACCAATTCACCGAGCCCAAACGGGTGCTGATCGCCTTCGACGGCGGCAGCATGACCCGCCGCGGGGTCGAGATGGTGGCGGCAAGTCCCTTGTTCCGGGGTCTACCGGTGCATGTGCTGATGAGCGGCAAGCCGCGCCGCGACAGCGAGAAGCAGCTCGACTGGGCGCGCAGCACGCTGGAAGAGACCGGCTTCGAGGTGAGTCTGGCGCTCATCCACGGCGACACCGAGCGGGTCATCGCCCAATACGTGCATGAG
>NZ_NHSF01000045.1:7095-74636 GCF_016653295.1 Halochromatium salexigens
GCAAGCCGCGCCGCGACAGCGAGAAGCAGCTCGACTGGGCGCGCAGCACGCTGGAAGAGACCGGCTTCGAGGTGAGTCTGGCGCTCATCCACGGCGACACCGAGCGGGTCATCGCCCAATACGTGCATGAGCAGTCGATCGACATGCTGCTGATGGGCGCCTACGGCCATTCACCGCTGCGCAGCCTGTTCTTGGGCAGCAAGACCACCGACCTGCTGCGCTCGGCAAAGGTGCCAACGTTGTTGCTGCGCTGAGCTGGTCAAGTCAGGTCAAGTCAATGTCCAGTCGTCCTCGAGAGGGCGCTGATTATCACCACCACCGCGACGATCAGCGCCATGCCGATAATGCCAAACAGATAGAAGGCGATCGCGATTGCAAGATAGACATAGCCCACCGAGCTTTTACTCCGCAAACGGAATTTCCGGCTGTTAACCAAACCAACCGATGCATGAAGGATCAGGCTCGGGACCGGGCGCGAGCATACCTGATTCTTCAACTCAGTCTGCACGGGATCTGCCCACTCTGCCAGCCGAATGGTATCTTGACCTTCACCCATCGACCTGCGAGGCCAGCCCCTGGCCGCTAATGCAAACACAGCCCAAACGAAACGCCTCATCGGCTGCCCAAATTGGAAAAGTCTTTGAGAGGAAAAAACCATGCAAGAAGATCAGACCCTGAAACGCATCACCATCAACCCCGCCATCTTCGGTGGCAAACCCATTGTTCGCGGTCGTCGCTTGGCCGTTGAGCACGTACTGGGCATGCTGGCCGCCGGCGACGACATCGACACCCTGCTAGAAGGCTATCCATGGCTGGAGCGCGAGGACGTGCTGGCCTGTCTCGCCTATGCCCATCGTCTGGTCGAGCACGAGCGTGTCGAGCCGCTGATGGTCGATGCCGCATGAAGGTGCTGCTGGACAGCTGCGTCTGGGGTGGCGCTGCGCGCGATCTCAGCGAGGCTGGCCATGACGTGCGTTGGATGGGCGAGACGGAGCCCGATCCTGGCGATACGGCGATCATGCAGCAAGCCTTCGAGGAGAATCGGGTACTCGTCACCTTGGACAAGGACTTCGGCGAATTAGCGATCGTCTATGGCCGGCCCCACCGAGGCATCATACGATTGGTTGGCCTGCCGGGACGTCGGCAGGGCATTCACTGTGCCACGATTCTTGCCCGCTATGGTGCCGAGTTGTCCGAGGGTGCCATTCTGACGGCGACCGCCGAGCGCATCCGCATCCGTCCTGGCGATACTCAAATGGACGCAGGGGATGATCGAGCCTAGCGTTGCAAATAGCCGCTTACTCCAAGAACGCTAACGCCCCGATGACCGACAATCTTCAGATCCTCACCGCCACCGGCGCCGAGCTCGAGCGTCATATCCCCGCACTGGCCGAGCTACGGGTACACCTTCTGCGCCGTGCAGCGTGACGCGACTGACCCACGCCAACCGCCAGCCTATGTGCCCCTAGACCGCTTCTGGGAAAAGCGGGGCTATCAACGTCATCCCGAATTGCGCACCAGCTTCAGCTGGAGAGAGCTTGGCGAAGCCGAGGACTCTGAAAAGCCGATGCTGTTTTAGCTCAAGTCTGCTCGCCCATCGTAATCCCACTAGGAAAAAGGCGCTAGCCCCCCAAGTTAGGAGCCTCAAGCTGGCCAAACAACGGCTGTCGCATCCTGTGCTAATCTTTGATTGAGTGTATGGAATAGGCAAGGCGTGTCGCTGCCCCCACCAGCGACATCCGTAGCACGCTTGGCAGGAGGCAGCCATGATCGTCGATCGTTTCGTTTTCGAGCAAGCACCCGATTCAATCCTCCGGATCGATGCCCAGGGTCGCATCCTCGACGCAAACAGCAGCGCCTGCCTATGGCTCGGCTATCCCCGTGACGAGCTGCTTACCCGCTCGATCTGGCAGATCAATCCCAACTGGTCCAGCAAGCGCTGGAACGGCCTCTGGCAGCGGCTCAATGAGCTGTCGCTTGTCCGTGCCGTCGAAGCATTCAGCCACCGTGATGGCAGCAGGCTCGAGGTCGACCTCAGTATCCGCCTGTTTTCGCTCGGTGAGGCATCCGAAGTCGTCCTCTATGCCCGAGAGGCTGCGTCGCAAGTGGATGAAATTGACGAGCTGCGGCACTTGCGGGAGCTACTGAATGTCGCGGAATCGATCTCGCGGATCGGGCATTGGCGGCTGAATGTTGCAACGGGGCGCCCGCAATGGTCGAGCCAGGTATTTGCGATCTTCCAACGTGATCCCGCCCTCGGCGAGCCCAGCTTTGATCAGCATGAGCACTATGTCGCAAGCGAAGACTGGCCCAGGCTGCGCGACGCAGTAACCCGCTGCAGCGAGCAAGGCACGGCCTATGCCATCACCGTCGGCATTCGACGCGAGGACGGCAGCTCAGGCACCGCCCGCGTTTACGGATCGGCATTACCAAGGCAGGATTCAAACAGCGCTGATCTGGTGGGCTTTGTCCTCGACATCAGTGAGCAGGCCGAGACCGAAAAGCACCTCATCAGAACCCAACAACGCCTGGATATCGCCCTGGATGCGAGCGGGACTGGAGTCTACTGGGCCAACATCCAGACCGGCAAAGCCGGCGCGGATGCCAGATACTTTGCCATGCTTGGGTATGCCCCCGATGAGATCGTCCCCACGATCGACTGGTGGCGGGCCCAACTGCACCCGGACGATGCCGTAGCCACGCTAGACGCGCTTGAACGCGCGATCCGCGGCGATCAGGATGACTTTCAGGGCGAATACCGGATGCGGCATCGCAACGGCCATTGGGTCTGGATCGAAGATCATGGCCGCATCTGCGAGCGCGATCCATCAGGGCGTGGCAGCTGTGCGTGCAATCCGACTTCGCCAACAGAACCAGGACTTGCCAAGACCCGAAAGCTAATGTCGTTCTTGCCCAAGCGTTGGTCGATTGCGACGATTGCTGGATAATTTTGGGCCCAATGGTGCCGGATTTGACAGACACCGGCTATGGCCGCTCGCCCTTCGGACGCCGCATCAGAACCGCGAATGCATCGGCCAGGGCACGGTGAATGTCATCACCGACTTCTTCGGCGGCATGGCCGGCTGCGCGATGATCGGCCAGACCGTGATCAACGTGAAATCCGGCGGTCGTGGGCGGCTCTCGACCCTGGCCAGCGGTGTGTTCCTGCTGCTGATGGTGGTGTTCGCCAACGAATGGGTGGCGAAGATCCCGATGGCAGCGCTGGTGGCGGTGATGATCATGGTCTCGATCGGCACCTTCAACTGGGCCTCGTTCAAGAATCTGCGCGAGCATTCGCTGGACGCCAATATCGTCATGATCGCTACCGTGGCGGTCACCGTGTTCACCCTCACCGAGCCCAAACGGGTGCTGATCGCCTTCGACGGCGGCAGCATGACCCGCCGCGGGGTCGAAATGGTGGCGGCAAGTCCCTTGTTCCGGGGTCTATCGGTGCATGTGCTGATGAGCGGTAAGCCGCGCCGCGACAGCGAGAAGCAGCTCGACTGGGCGCGCAGCACGCTGGAAGAGACCGGCTTCGAGGTGAGTCTGGCGCTCATCCACGGCGACACCGAGCGGGTCATCGCCCAATACGTGCATGAGCAGTCGATCGACATGCTGCTGATGGGGGCCTACGGCCATTCACCGCTGCGCAGCCTGTTCTTGGGCAGCAAGACCACCGACCTGCTGCGCTCGGCGAAGGTGCCAACGTTGTTGCTGCGCTAGGTTGGTGCGGCGCAGGGCTCAATACCAAACCTGATTGCGACCGTTCCTTTTCGCCTTGTACAAGGCGGCATCGCTGCGCCCGATCATCGATTCACGATCATCCCCGGCGTGGTAACTGGCCACGCCAATGCTCGCGGTCTTGAATCCCACCGCGGGAAGCTCGCTGTTGGCAATCGCCATGCGCAGTTTTTCCGCCAGATGGACGGCCTGCGCAAGGTCCGTGGACGGCGCCACGACCATGAACTCCTCGCCACCCCAGCGCCCAACCACATCCACCGCCCGCGTGTTGTTCATCAGTACCTTGGCCAGGCACACCAGCACCTCATCCCCGACCTGATGACCATGTTGGTCGTTCACCAATTTGAAGTGATCCATATCCACCATGATCACTGAAAACGGCGTTGCATAACGCCTTGATCGCATCAGGTTTTCTTCCATCACCTGATCCAGGCGGGTGCGATTAACCAGCTCGGTCAAATGATCAGTCACCGAGAGCCTGGTCGCCTCGAAGAAGCACAAGCCGGCTTCGGCAATCGCCAGATCGTCTTCCTCGAAGCATAGTGGTAACCCCTGCACTTGTTCGCGCCGCTGGCCGAGCAGCAGCACTATCCCGCTGCGGGGAGACGCCGTCCAAAGCCAGTGCCGCAAGCCTTGGCCTCGCAGCGCCGCGCGCGCCTCGGGCGGCACCTGCTCCGTAACCATGTTGAGTGGCTGTTCCGAAAGCGGTACCGACAGGGTCACTTGAAAGGTCATATCTAGGCCAAGCGCATGCGCAACGACCAGGGTATCGGCGCCGGGGGGATCGACGTTGGTCTGGGTGAGCACCGCGGCACAGTCGATTTGTAGGGATTCGACCAGCAGCGCCACGAGATGCTCGCCGAGGCGCTCGTCCGCCTGCCGATTGCTCAGCTCGCGACCGGCGAGCAGGGACAAGCGCTGAATAATACGCGCGATGGCCCGCTGACGATACGCATCGCGGCGCGCCGCCCGCAGCTCGTGGCGCGCTTGTAGCAGACGTGCCCCGAGTTCGTCGTACTGCTGGCGGTAGAAGTCGATCGCCTGCTGGCTTGCGTGCGGATCATCCATAATACGGCTCCATAACAACAGCACTCAATCGGGGCGGGAGACTCAGTCCGAGTCCGCGGCCATGGTGAAGACCGCCATGACCCCTGTCCAATCCAGCGGCCGGGCGCAATCCCGCACCGGAGCGATCTCGACACCGGAGAAGAACCCGAGTAGCGGACAACGCTCGCCGATCAGGGTACGCACGGGCGCGGACTCGTCCTCGTCCGTGCCGCTGAACGCCATCGAGCGACCCGCGCAGTCGATGTAGAGCCCGAACAAGGGCCTGGCCTCGCCCAGCTCGACGAGCAAGGAGTCGGTCTGTTCTCGCACCGAATCAAGCATACTCTGCGGTTCGATATCCATCAGCTGGACGCGGCTGCCAACGGCGAAATCGGCCTCGCAGAGTATCAACGCCCCGTCCTCGGCATCTGCGGCGAACACCAAACGGTTATTATAGTTCGCGTCGGCAAAGGGGGCGAAGGGATCGCCTTGCTTTTCGCCCAGGGCCAACGCGAGCACTGGGGGCACCATGCGCGCCAGCTCGGCCTCGGAAATCGCCAAACGTTCGGCCACCACCGACAAGGCCGGCCGACCGTCGAGTTCGAGGATGCGTTCTTCCTCGACACGGGTGATGGTCATGAAATCGCTGACCGGGTAACAGCCATGGGTGATGCGAAGATGACTGCGCAGCCCCTTCGGCATCGACACCGCGACAACGCTATGACGTCGCGCCTCGCGACCATCGAAGACGACGCTGGTTTCCATTCCCAGCTCCCCCAGGGTTCCAGCACCGATCAGTTGTGCCTCGAGCCCGTTGAGCCCTTCGCGGAAACCGTTGACCAGGTAACTGCCAATATGCAGTTGCAACGGGGAGGTTGCATGCACTGAGTCGTAGAGCAGCAAAATCGTTGAGGCCTCGGCGTCGGTCGCGCGCAGCGCGGCGCCGAGGCGTTGCCCGGTAGCCCGGGCGTCACAGCGTCCGGCCTGAGTCTCGCTCAGGATCGCGCCTGGCACCAGCGGCTCGGCAAACAACAGCAGGCCACATTCGAACCCAGTCAGCTTTGCGCCCTGGGCGGTGATCAGGCCGGCGGCGCTGCCACCGACGATCGGGATCTCACCAAGCACGCTGCGCAGACCGGTCAGCAACGCGGTCGGGTCAAGCCGACCACCGCCGAAGGCCAAGGCCCAGCTCGGCGTCGCGCCAAGGCGCTCGCGGGCTTGGCGCGCGGCGCTCTGGGCCGCGGTGAAGGCGTCATTATGGCGCGCCTCACCCAGGGCCGGGTTCGTGGTACTCCAAGACATCCAGCACCCCTACCAATGATCAATGACCTAGTTTAAAGGTTTGTTACGTTGGTTTGCCAGTTCCCATGCTGGCGCATCTCGCTTTTATCATGCCGCAGCCACGGGGTACTATGCAGGTGGGCAACGCATGATGCTGGTAGTCAGTGGAGATCCCCCCTTGAGCACAGCGAGAACACTGCTCGACAACGCAGCCGAGAAACTACCCAGTCCTAACGGAGTCGCGCTCGCCATTATGGAACTCTGGGAGGATGAGCATGCAACCGTCAATCAGCTTGCGCATCTCGCCCAGACCGACCCTGCGCTTTGCGGCCGTCTCCTCAAGCTCGCGAACTCCGCCAGCACCGGCCTCAGACCCGTCACCTCCATCCCCGAGGCCATCGTCAGAATCGGCTTGAAGACCGTTGGGGAGTTGGCCGTCGCCTTTTCGCTGATCGATGTCAACAATTACGATGAGCGCTGCCAATCTTTCGACTATCTCGGGTTTTGGTCGCAATGTCTGCTGATGGCCTTGATTTGCAGGGAACTCGGACGCGTCACCTACCTCGCCCCACCCGAGGAGCTTTTTACATGCGCGCTGATGGCGCGCATCGGGCTACTGGCGTTCGCCACGATCTATCCGCAGGCGTTTTCCGATCTACTCGACGCCAAGCCTTCCGATCTCGCTGCCGCGGAACGCCAGCGGTTTGGCTTCGACCACAATGAATTATCCGCGGAGATGCTAGAGGATTTCGGTCTTCCCGAAGCCTTGGTGGAGCCGGCCAAATTCCATGAGAACTCAGGCAAGGCGGACTTCGCCGAGCATTCGCGCGGCGCGAAGCTAGCGACGCTTTTCCACCTCGGCCATCAGCTCGCGGAATCCTGTCTAGAAACGAGTATCAGCGAGGCGAGCCAGGCGAATCGAACCAAGACCTTAGCCAGACGACTCGGCCTGCCCGTCGAGCAAATCTCGCCGCTGCTGAGGCAGAGTCTCAAGCAATGGCAGGAATGGTCGAAGGTTTTGGAACTCCCCGAGGCTCCACTGCCACCGGCTGGTACCCCGGGCGCAGCGGATGACCCCGACGCGGCCACTCCCGATTCCAAGAGCAAAAAACTGCAGGCGCTGTTGATCCATGCTGTGGGCAGCGACCATGCGCTCCAACAGCTCCTGGAGACGAGATCCATCCATGTACACGCTTGTCATGAGCAGAACGAATTCCTGAGGCTTGCACTTCAAATCCAGCCCCAACTCATCATGATCGGAGAGGACGCGGCGGTCGAAAAAGACCGGCTCTGCCGACTGATCCGCTCGACTGAATGGGGCAAAAAGGTCTACATCATGTCGATACTCGACTGCTGCGATAGCGAGCAGACCACACAAGCCCTGTCCTCTGGAGCCGATATCTGCGTTCGCCAGGACATCGGCACGCAAGAACTCGAGGCCCATCTGCTTGTTGTGCAGCGATTCTTCGATCTGCAAGCGAAATGGGAGCATGATCGCGCCGAGCTACGCCGGATCGCCAATGAACTGGCGCTGAGTCACAGACGCATGGAGGTCCTGTCCCTGACGGATCAGCTCACCAGCTTGCCCAACCGCCGATCGGCCATCGAGGCCCTCGGCCAGGCCTGGAGCATGAGCGAGCGCACCGATCAGCCAATGTCGGTCATCATGATCGATATCGACCATTTCAAACACATTAACGATCACTTCGGGCATGCGGCGGGCGATCAGGTGCTGACCGATGTCGCCAAGGCCTTAAAGGCCGATATTCGCCAAGGTGAAGGGATCTACCGCATGGGAGGCGAGGAGTTTCTGTTGCTGAGTTCGTTGTCGGACATCAAGCAACTCATCGTCGTCGCCGAACGCCTGAGACGGCGCATCGCCGCTCTCCGCATCGACTATGGCGAGCATGAAATCCAGCTCTCCATCAGCCTAGGCGTCGCGCAGCGAGGGGCAGAGCATGACCATTTTGATGCCTTATTGAGCGCCGCCGATAAAG
This sequence comes from Halochromatium salexigens, assembly GCF_016653295.1. GTDB lineage: Bacteria > Pseudomonadota > Gammaproteobacteria > Chromatiales > Chromatiaceae > Lamprobacter > Lamprobacter salexigens. The sequence goes on from NZ_NHSF01000045.1 coordinate 15,162, forward strand.
CGCTCTATGCCGCCAAGGACGGGGGCCGCAATCGTGTTTGTTTTTACCACAACGACCGCATCCACACCATCAACCCGAGCGCCCAGGGTTGAATACAGACTTGCCGAGGAGCCGCTCCGTGGGAGAGACACAGACAAGTCAACAGGCCATCGACTTCTATCGCCAGCAATATGACGAACTCGGCTCACGTCTGCTACGCGCGCGTAACGAACTGCGGGCGGCGCGCCGCGATGCGTCCCGCCAGCGCCTCATCGCGCGCATTATTCAACGCCTGTTCGCGCTCGACGGCCAAGAGACGGGCGATCAGCGGGTAGACCAGCACCTCGGCGAGCATCTGGTGGCACTGCTGGTTGAGATCCTGCAAATCGACTGCGCGGCGCTGCTGACTCAGACCCGCACCGGCACACTGGTCATAAAGCATGCGCTGGGCCTGAAGGCGACCTTTGAACTGTCGTCCTCGGCGCCGCTCTCGGAGCAACTCGCCAACAAGTTGACGGAGCAGGTATCGTCCGAGTTGAACACGGCGCTGCGGGCGCAAGGCTTACAGCACTGGCTCTTGGCCGTGTCCGCGCCGAGTGGCATGGCGCTGCTGCTCGCCCACCGGCACCAACAGACGCTGGAAACGCCGCTCACCTTCGACGACGGCGATCAGGCGATCGCCGAGGCGGTGCTCGGTTTCTATCTCGCGCTGACCGAGCAACGTCATGCGAAACGGGCATTGCAGAGCGCCAAGATTGACTACCGCATCCTGTTTGAGAGCGCGCAGGATGCCTTTCTAGTCATCGACGGGCGCAACACTCAGTTGATCGATGCCAACCGCCAAGCGCAACGCTTGCTTGGTGCCAACTTCGCCGAGCTGCGGCAACGGCCACTCCTGAGCTGGCTAGAGACACCGGACCCCATCACTTGGCGCCGGCGCTGGCGCCGTGCCTTGACCGGCCGTAGCGAGCAGGTCGAATGCCGCCTGCGCAACGCCGCCGGGCAGCCGTTCTGGGCCGAGCTGAGCCTGATCAGGATCGGCGCGGCCAAGCGCGCACGCTTGCTGCTGATCGCGCGTGATATCAGCAAGCGCAAAGAGGCCGAGGAGCGCCTGCGTCATTACGCCTTCCGCGATGAACTCACGCAGTTGCCGAATCGCGCCCTGATGTATCGGCACATGGAAGCCGCCATCAAGCGCCAGCGCCAAGAGCCTGGCTATCGGTTCGCGCTCTTCTTTCTGGATCTCGACCGCTTCAAGACCGTCAACGAGAGCCTCGGACACAGCCTCGGTGACCGGCTCCTGATCGTCATTGGCCAACGCCTGAATGCCTGCCTCGAGCAGGACAACAGCATCGCCCGGCTTGGCGGCGACGAATTCCTGATCCTGAGCAACCACATCGCCAGCCCCGATGCCGCTGAAGCCATGGCGCAACGCCTGGAGCAGGCGTTAAAAACCCCCTTCACCGTCAGCGGCCAGGAGATCTTCACCAGCGCCAGCATCGGCATCGTGCTCGCCGACGGGCGTTATGATCAACCGGAGGCGCTGCTGCGCGATGCCGATATCGCCATGTATCAGGCCAAGCGTCGCGAGGGCCGTGAGCACCGCTATGCATTGTTCAACCCGGCCATGCACGCGCGCGCCTTGGCGGATATGGAAATGGAGCGCGATCTCAGGCGGGCGCTGGAGCGCGATGAATTCGTGCTCCAGTATCAACCGATCGTCAGGCTCGACACGGGGCGGGTCAAGGGCTTCGAGGCGCTGGTGCGTTGGCAGCACCCCGAGCACGGGTTGGTGCCGCCGGATCGCTTCATCCCGCTAGCCGAGGAGACGCTGTTGATCCTCGACCTCAGCCGCTTCGTGCTCGCTGAGGCCTGCCGCCAGGCGGTGGCCTGGGCGGCGCATTTCGCCGAGCCGCCGGTGGTGAGCGTCAACCTCTCTGGCCGGCAGTTCATCAGCAGCCAGATCGCCGACGAGGTCAGCGACCTGAGCGCCCAATACGGCTGCCCGCCCTCGCTGATCAATCTCGAGATCACCGAGAGCGCCATCCTCGCCGACAAGGACATGGCCCTGGCCGGGATGCAGGCGCTGCATGCGCGCGGCTTCAAGCTGAGCATGGACGACTTCGGCACCGGTTACTCCTCGCTCAGCTACATCCACCAATTCCCGTTCGATTACATCAAGATCGACCGCAGCTTCATCAACTCGCTCACCGAGGATGTACGCACAGAGGCCATCGTCACCGCCATCCTCCGGCTCGCGGAAACTTTAGACAAACAGGTCATCGCCGAAGGTATCGAGACGCCCGAGCAGCACGCAACCTTGAAGCGGCTTGGCTGCGGCGGCGGTCAAGGCTACCTGTTTTCACGGCCTGTCGATGCCCCGAGCGCCCTGCGGCTCTTCCAAGACGCGCCCTGGTGGGATTCCGCCAATCAATAAGCGAATCGAGGCACCGCAAGCACGCGCGTCAGTTGGGTCTCGACACGCAAGACGCGCGGAAATACGCGGTCACTCTGTTTATAAAGGCGTTATTATAAAGGCGTTATCCGTTTTCAGATGGCGGAGAGGGTGGGATTCGAACCCACGATAGGCTGTTAACCTATACACACTTTCCAGGCGTGCTCCTTAAGCCACTCGGACACCTCTCCAGTAATGCAGGTTGATGCTGGGCCGCGCCTAGCGTTCTCCGGGGGAGCCGCCTGCGGTGCCGCTTCGCGGGTCATTCAGGCGACCATGCCCGGAATCCGACAGTTGCATCGCAACGCATCAAGCCGTACAGCTTAAGCGAAATCCCTGTTCTCTTGCAAATACCCATGGCCCAGTATTCACCGATGAGTCCAGATCACAGGACCCAAACCCGCTCCTTCTCGGTCGCGCCCAGCGCCAACATCCGCCCTAGCACGGGTTCCAACACCCCCGCCAGCACCTGCCAAGCCGATCAAGCCGATCGCCACGCGCTCTACGAACGCGCGGTGCAATGCCCGCAAGCGGAGGTCGATTTTATCCAGCAAACCTTTCACGCTCTGCGCGGGCGCCCTGCCCGCCTGCTCGCCGAGGACTTCTGTGGCACGGCCGCCGTGTGCTGCGAATGGGTCAACCGCGATGCGAATCATCGGGCGGTCGGGATCGACAATGACCCCGCCGTGCTGCAATGGACGCGCGAGGAACGGCTGCCCGCGCTGTCCCCGGAGCAGCGCGCGCGCCTGCGGTTGATCGAGGCGGATGTATTGGACCTTGGCCCGGAACCCGCCGCCAAGGTGCGCTGCGAGCCGGTCGATCTGGTGCTGGCGATGAACTTCAGTTGGTGGTTGATCACCGAGCGCGCGGCCTTGCGACGCTACTTCCAGCGCGTGCGCGAGCGCCTGGTCGCCGATGGGCTGTTCATCCTCGACAGCTACGGCGGCTACGACGCCCATCGCGTCATCACCGAGGAGCGCGAGATCGAGGACGACGCGGGCCCGCCCTTCACCTATGCCTGGGACCAGACCGATTACGACCCGATCAGCGGGCTCATGCAGTGCGCGATCCACTTCGCCTTCCCGGACGGCTCACGCCTGGATCAGGCATTTTCCTATCGCTGGCGGCTCTGGACCCTGCCCGAGCTGCGCGAGTTGCTCATCGAGGCGGGCTTTCGCCCGCCGCGCATCTACTGGCAGGGCTGGGATGAGCACGGCGAGCCGGACGGGCTCTTCAAACCGGTCACGCGGGCAGAGCCCGATGCTGGCTGGATCTGCTACCTGAGCGCGGAGCCCTGAAGATGGTGAGATTTTTGGAGACAACACCGACATGCCCGAACTGCCCGAGGTCGAGACCAGCCTGCGCGGCATCGAGCCGCATCTGCGCGGGCATCTGATCGATCGCCTCGAGGTGCGCGAGCCGCGTCTGCGCTGGCCGATCCCGCCCGACACCGGCGAGCGCGTTGCCGGCCAGCACATCCTCGCGCTGCGCCGGCGCGGCAAATATCTGCTGCTCGACCTCGAACAGGGCGTGTTGATGCTGCACCTGGGCATGTCTGGCAGCCTGCGGGTGCTGCCAGCGAGCACGCCGCCGGGTCCGCACGACCATGTCGATCTCTGTCTCGACGAGGGGCCGTGCCTGCGCTTTCGCGATCCACGCCGCTTCGGCATGCTGCAATGGACGGCGGCGCCGGCCGAGGCGCATCCCCTGCTGCGCGACCTGGGACCGGAACCGCTCGAACCGGCCTTCAGCGGCGCCTACCTCCACCGGCGCGCGCGGGGACGGCGGGCCGCGATCAAGACCTTCATCATGGACAGCCAGGTGGTCGTCGGCGTCGGCAACATCTACGCCAACGAAGCCTTGCATCTGGCCCGCATCCATCCGAGCCGCGCCGCCGGGCGCATCAGCCGAGCGCGCCTGGAGGTGCTGGCGGGTGCGATTCGCGAGGTGCTCGCCGCCGCCATCGCCCAGGGCGGCACCAGCCTGCGCGACTTCGTGCAAGAGGACGGCAAGCCGGGCTACTTCGCCCAGTCACTGCGCGTCTACGGGCGCGCTGAGCAGCCCTGCCCGAACTGCGGCGCTCGCATCCGTCAGCGGCGCATCGGCCAGCGCTCGAGCTTCTATTGCGCGGCCTGTCAGCGTTAGCCGGGCCCAGCCAAGAAGGCGCGCACCACCTGCTCGGCGGTCTTGGCCAGCAACTCCTCGACCCGCCGTTCGGCCTCGGCCAGCTCCATGGGGCCGGGACAGAGCGAGAAGACCGCATCCAGGCCCAGCCCATGCAGCGCGCCGATCTCATCGCCGACGCTCCCCCCAACCCCGATGCACGGGATGCCATGTCGGCGCGCGCGCGCGGCAACGGCGGCGGGCGCCTTGCCGGAAGCGCTCTGCGCATCGATTCGGCCCTCGGCGGTCAACACCAGATCCGCCCCCTCGAGCGCGCCTTCCAGCCCGACCAGATCGAGCACCAACTCGGCGCCGGGACGTAGCGCAGCCGCGCAGAAGGCCATGAGTCCGGCGCCCAGACCACCAGCGGCACCCGCGCCCGGCACCGCGTCGACCTCGCAGCCGAGGTCTTGGCGCAGGCGCTCGGCCAACTGCCGCAGACCGGCCTCCAACACGGCGACGGTCTCGGGGGTGGCGCCTTTCTGTGGTGCGTAGGTCGCGGCAGCCCCCGTGGCGCCCGTCAGCGGATTCTCGACATCGCACATCGCCTCGATCCTCACCCCTGACAGCCGCGGATCGACACCGGTGCTATCGATCCGCGCGATGTGCGCGAGCGCGGCGCCGACCGGCCGCAGTGCCCGCCCCTGCGCATCGAGAAAGCGATAGCCGAGCGCGCTCGCCATGCCGATGCCGCCGTCGTTGGTGGCACTGCCGCCGAGCCCGATGAACAGGGTCTCGGCACCGAGCGCCAGCGCCTCGCGCATCAGCTCACCGGTGCCGAGGGTGGTGGTCGCACTCGGATCACGCTCCGCAGGAGCGAGCAGCGCAAGCCCACTGGCGAGCGCCATCTCGATGAGCGCGGTGCGCTCCCCCGGCAACCAGGCGAAGGCCGCCTCCACCGGGATAAAATCCGGCCCGGTGACGCGCCGCTCGCAGTGCTCGGCGCCGAGGCTCGTGCAGGCGATCTCGAGCAGGCCATCGCCGCCATCGGCGACCGGCACCTGCCGGATCTCGGCCTCGGGCGCGGCACGGCGCACACCGGCGGCGAGCGCGCCAGCGGCCGCACGCGCCGAACAACTGCCCTTGAGGGCGTTGGGCGCGATGACCAGTGTCAGCGGCGATCTCGGGGGCATGATGGAGAATTTCAGCAATGTCGTCGTGCGAAGTGAGGCAAAAGTCGGGATAATTCGGGGGTCTTGTTTGACTGTTGACCGAGCTGCCCTATGTCCGAGCCCGTCCCTGCCTTTGCCGTTGGCCAACGTTGGCTCTCCGAGACACAGCCCGAGCTTGGCCTCGGCATGGTCGAAGCGGTCGAGCATCGCCGCGTCACCCTGCTGTTTCCGGCCACCGGCGAGCGCCGCACCTATGCCGCCGACAATACACCGCTGTGGCGCGCGCAGCTCGCCGCCGGTGAGTTGCTGCGCGATCTCGAAGGCCGTGACCTGACCGTGGTCGACCTGCTCGAGCACAATGGCTTCGTCACCTATCTGGTGCGCGATAGCGCTGGCCACGAAGAGCCCCTGCCCGAGACTCGCATCGATCCACGGCTGCGCCTGAGCCGCCCGCAGCAGCGCCTGCGCGCCGGGCGCCTGGACAGCGACACCTGGTTCCGGCTGCGGGTGCAGGCGCTGGAGCAGACCGCGCGCCTGGCCACGGCCCCCACGCGCGGGCTGCTCGGCGCCCGCATCAGCCCGATCCCGCACCAATTGCACATCGCCGCCGAGGTCGCCGATCGTCACCATCCGCGCGTGCTGCTGGCCGATGAGGTCGGGCTTGGCAAGACCATCGAGGCCGGCTTGATCCTGCATCGGCTGTTGCTGGCCGGGCGCGTGCATCGGGTGCTGATCCTGGTGCCCGAGCCGCTCTTGCATCAATGGTTGGTCGAGTTGCTGCGCCGCTTCAATCTGAGCGTCGCCCTGTTCGATCGCAAGCGAGTACAGGCGCTGGTGCGGCAAGGCGCCAATCCGTTCGAGTCTGAGCAACGCATCCTCTGCAGCCTGGATCTGCTCACCGAGGATGTCGGTCTGGCCGATGCCGTGCTGCACGCCGATTGGGATCTGCTGATCTGCGACGAGGCCCACCACCTGGAATGGTCGCCCGAGGCGAGCAGTCCCGGCTATGAACTGGTCGCCGGCCTCGCCGCCAAGATACCGGCGGTGCTGCTGCTCACCGCCACCCCGGAGCAACTGGGTCGCGCCGGACACTTCGGCCGCTTACGGCTGCTGGACCCGGAGCGCTTCGGCGACTACGCGGCCTTTCTCGCCGAAGAGGAAGGGTACGCGCCAGTCGCCGAGCTGGTAACGCGACTGCTGGACGAGACGCCTTTGAGCGCGGACGAACAGGCACGGCTCGACACGCTGCTCGATGGAGACGCGGACGCAGACGGATCAAGCGCCGAACCGGCACGCGCTGCCGACACCGACGAGGCCGCGGGCGAACTCGAGGCAGCAGGCAAGCCCCCCGCAACAGAACAGTGCGGGGCAACCAGCGCAGCCACGCGCGAACGCCAGGCGCTCATCGATCAATTGCTCGACCGGCATGGCACCGGCCGGGTGCTGTTTCGCAATACCCGCGCCGCCATCAGCGGTTTTCCCGAGCGCGTGCTGCATCCGGCGCGGCTCGAGGCGGGCGCTGACGCCGACGATGCGGGCGCTGACAACGAAGTCGATCCGCTCGATGCACTCTGGGCGGCGATCGATGATCCGCAGGGGCTGGAGCAGGATCCGCGCCTCGAGTGGTTGATCGCACGACTGCGTGAACTCGCGCCCGCCAAGGTGCTGCTGATCACCACGACCGCCGAGACCGTGCTCGATCTGCGCCGCGCGCTGCTCGAACGCGCCGGCATCCAGGCCGCGATCTTCCATGAGGAGATGCCGATCGTTGAGCGCGACCGCGCCGCCGCCTTCTTCGCCGACCCCGAGGAAGGCACCCAGATCCTGCTCTGCTCGGAGATCGGCAGCGAGGGGCGCAACTTCCAGTTCGCCCATCACCTGGTGCTGTTCGACCTGCCCGCCGATCCGGAACTGCTCGAGCAGCGCATCGGCCGGCTCGATCGCATCGGCCAGACCGAGACCATCCGCATCCATGTCCCCTATCGGGCCGGCACGCCCGATGAGCTGCTATTCCGCTGGTATCACGAGGGGCTGGATGCCTTCTCCGCGCACCAGCCCGCGGCGCCGGCGGTGTTCTGGGAACAGCGCGAGACGCTGCAGGCATTGCTTTCCGACCCAGCGCCGGAGCCGGCCGAGATCGAGGCGCTGATCGGCGAGGCCCAGGCGTTGCGCGCACGCCTGGATACCGAACTCGCCGCCGGCCGCGATCGACTCCTCGAACTCAGCTCGCATCGCCCGGCGCGCGGCGGTGCCCTGGTGCAGGCGCTCGAGGAGGAGGACCGTGACCCCACCATCGAGATCTTCCTGACCGGACTCTGGGATGCCTTCGGGGTCGAGCGCGAGCCCGGGCCCGGCGGCAGTCTCGTCGTGCGTCCCGGTGCCCACATGCTGCAAGAGCGCTTCCCCGGACTGCCAGACGAGGGCTTGACCGCGACCTTCAATCGCCAGCACGCGCTCGCCCACGAGGAGCGGCGGTTCCTGACCCGCGAGCATCCGCTGACCCGAGCCGCGCTCGAGTTGGTCACCGGCTCGCATCTGGGCACCAGCGCGCTGGTGCTGACGCAGGACAAGCGCTTCCCCTCCAGTGCCTTGCTGCTGGAAGCGGTTTATGTCGCCGAATGCCCAGCGCCGCCCGCCCTCAATGCGCAGCGCTTCCTGCCGCCGACCGCGCGGCGCATGCTGATCGACGAACAGGGCCAGGAGCGCAGCGTCGAGATCGACCCGGACGCGCTCGGCGGCAAATGTCTGCGTCCCCGGCGCCCGCTCGCGCGCGCGCTGCTGCAGGCGAAGAGCAAGGTGATCGAGGCGATGGTGACGCTGGCCGAGCAGGAGGCCGCGCGCGAGACGCGAGCGCTACGCGAGCAGGCAGGCGCGCAGATGCGCGCGCAGCTCGATGCCGAGCTGGACCGGCTGCGTGACCTCGCCCGCCGCAATCCAGCGGTGCGGGCCGAAGAGATCGCGGCGCTGGAGGCCGAGCGGGATGCGCTCGCCGAGACGCTTGCCAACAGCCGCTTGCGCCTCGACGCCCTGCGCTTAATCGCCTTTGCTTGAACTCGAATCAGCTCCGAAGCATGGGCGCCGAGGCCATCGAGCCTGCGCTCATTGCACGCCCATCACCAATCGGTTGCCATCAGGATCATGGAGGGCGATTACCCGGTGAGGCTCTTCAGCCAACACCAAGAACCTGGCACACTTGCCGGTGCTCTCGGCGTGCATCACCCACGCCGAAGTAGGCCCGAGCCCCTGTTGCAGCAACGCTAGCGAACCGGCGGCTCGTGTATAACACACCGCATCAACCCCTGGGGACACCGAAAGAACGATCATGAGCGATAGCGTCAAGTACCTGCTCGACGAAGAGCACCTGCCGAAGTTCTGGTACAACATCAACGCCGACCTACCCGAGCCGATGGCACCGGTCCTCCACCCAGGGACGAAACAGCCGATCACGCCCGATGATCTCGCGCCGATCTTCCCGCGCGCCGTGATCGAGCAGGAGATGAGCACCGAGCGCGAGATCGAGATTCCGCGGCCGGTGCGCGAGGTCTACCGCCAGTGGCGCCCGGCGCCGCTGTTCCGCGCCCGGCGCCTGGAGCAGGCGCTGGATACCCCAGCGCGCATCTACTACAAGTACGAGGGCGTCAGCCCCGCCGGCTCGCACAAACCGAACACCGCCATCGCGCAGGCCTTCTACAACAAGGCCGAGGGCGTCAAACGCATCACCACCGAGACCGGCGCCGGCCAATGGGGCTCGTCGCTGGCACTGGCCGGGACCTTCTTCGACCTCGAGATCCAGGTCTTCATGGTCAAGGTCAGCTTCAACCACAAGCCGTATCGGCGTGCCTACATGGAAACGCTGGGCGCCGAGTGCATCGCCAGCCCGAGCGAGCGTACCGAATCCGGCCGCGCCATTCTCGCCGAGCATCCGGACAGCACCGGCAGCCTCGGTATCGCCATCAGCGAGGCGGTCGAACTCGCGGTGCAGCGCGATGACACGCGCTATGCGCTCGGCAGCGTGCTCAACCATGTGCTGCTGCATCAGACCGTCACCGGCCTGGAGTCGATCGAGCAGATGCAGATGGCCGACGATTATCCCGACCTGGTGATCGGCTGCACCGGCGGCGGCAGCAACTTCGCCGGCATCGCGTTTCCGTTCCTGTATCAGGCCCTGCGCGATGATCTCAAGACCGAATTCATCGCCGTCGAGCCCTCGGCTTGCCCGACGCTGACCAAGGGCCGCTTCGCCTACGATTATGGCGACACCGCGCATCTGACCCCCTTGGTGAAGATGTACACCCTCGGTTCCGGCTTCGTGCCCCCCGGCTTCCACGCCGGCGGCCTGCGTTACCACGGCATGGCGCCGCAGATCAGCCATCTGGCCAGGCTCGGGCTGCTCAAGCCGCGCTCCTACCACCAGCTCGAGTGCTTCGACGCCGGCATCCGCTTCGCCAAGGCCGAGGGCATCCTGCCAGCCCCCGAGGCCAATCATGCCGTGCGCGCGGCGATCCATGAGGCCGAAAAGTGCCGCGAGTCCGGTGAGTCCAAGGCGATCCTGTTCAATCTCTGCGGCCACGGTCACTTCGATATGCAGGCCTACATGGACTACAAGGAAGGTAAACTCGATGATCTGAGCTACGACGAAGGCGAGATGGCAATGGCCCTCGCTGGACTGCCGAGCGGCTGCTAGACAAGCCTTCACAGCGTTGAACGCACGCCCGTTGCGACCCTCACCAAGGAGATTTGCTATGTTCACACCCTCTGCAAACACCCAGGCGAATCGAAACGGGCCGCCTCGCCGGCCTTTCCTCGCCGGCCTCTGGCCAACCTCGGGTGCCTGCGCGATCGCGCTCTGTAGCGTGACCCTATTGGCCGATGAAGCCCCTTCCGCGTCGAGCGACCCGGAACCGGTGAGCATCACGGATGCTGAACGCTCAGATGAGTTCGATGCAGAGAAAGCCACGCTCGAGGAAGAAAAAGCCACGCTCGAGGCGGACAAGACATCACTCGAGGCGGACAGAGCCTCACTCGAGGCGGACAGAGCCTCACTCGAGGAGGAAAAGGCCAAGCTCGAGACTCAGCTCGAGCAAGCGCGGGAAGCCACCGATGACACCAAGGATCAGGTCTCATCCTTGCGGACAAGGCTCGAGGACGTCGAACGCGAGAAGACGGCGTTGCGCACGCAGCTCGATAAACTCGACCGCAAACACGCCGAGCTTCAGGAGCGAGCGGCACGAGTGGCCCCGCTCGAGCGCCAACTGAACGCCAGCCAAACCGCCGCCGAACGCGCCGAGGCCCACGCCGAGGCGCTGCGCAAGGAGATCGAGCAGCTCAAACAACAACGCGATAGCGCGGCGCAGGAACACAGCGCGCAACTGACCGCCGCCGAGCTGCGACTGCGCGAGCACAAGGATCGGCTCGGAGGTGTCGAGGCCCGGATCCAGCACCTGGAGCAGCAGCTCGCCCAGCGTGAGGCCCACATCGAACGACTGCGAACCGCCGATGAGCGCCACACGGAGACAAAACAGCGGCTCGAGACCCGGCTCGACGAGCTGCGCGCACGCTTGCCGGTCCCGGAAGGCGGCACCATCACCGCAGAACAGGTTCGCGACCAAGCCCAGCAGCAGGCCGAGACCCTCGAGCGGCTCATACGCGGGGGACAGGGCATCAACAATCCACAACTGCGAGCGCGCATCCGCGCAGCCGAACATGAGCTGCATGACAGTCAGTCTCTGCTCGCCCGCACGCAGGGCAGCCGAACCGTCTATCGTGTGCGCCCAGGGGATACGATCGGGCGCATCAGCGCGATCGTCTATGGCGACGCCCAGGGGTGGCAGCGCATCTTCGAGGCCAACCGTCACCTGCTCGATGATCCCGACCAGGTGCTGCCTGGTTTTACCCTGGTCATCCCCTGACGACATGCGCTCGCGCGCGCACCCAAGACGCCTGTGTCCATGTCCCTCGCTCCCAGCGCCCTGTTTGGCGCCCTTGCCCATGACACGCGATTGCGAACCCTGGTGCTGTTGGCCCAGCATGGTGAACTCTGTGTGTGCGAACTCACCGAGGCGATCGGCGTGAGTCAGCCACATCTCTCTCGCCACCTGGCGCAACTGCGCGAGCAGGGATTGGTGAGGGATCGACGCGCCAGCACCTGGATCTATTACCGCATCAATCCGGCGTTGCCCGACTGGGCCAAGGCGGTGCTGCGCGAGACCGAACGCGGTCTGCGCAGCGCGCCTCCTTTCATCGACGACGCTCACAGATTAAGTGCCATGCCCAACCGCCCCGACGCCCCGCGCTGCGCCTAGCAGGCTCCCAAGCCGAGTCTGTTGTCCTGGCGTCAATCAGCGGTCATCCTTTCGTAAACATCTGGTAATCCATATATGTTGAACTAGCCTTCGCATCACAGACCACGACCCTCGGAGGGGCCCCTTGAGCATCCGCATCGGCATCAACGGCTTTGGTCGCATGGGCAGGCTCGCCCTGCGCGCCGCCATGAATCGCGCAGCCGGTCCAGGCACTGGCTCGGACCTGACCTTCACCCGCATCAACGAGATCGCCTGCGACGCCGCAGGCTCGGCCCACTTGCTGCAGTTCGACTCGGTGCACGGGCGCTGGGACCACGCCTGCAACGGCACGACGGCGAGCACTGGTGGCACGGGCGAGCAGCTTGTCATCGACGAGCAAACGCTCGCCTACAGCCAGCACAAGACCATCGCCGAGGGCGACTGGTCCGACTGCGACATCGTCTTCGAGGCCACCGGCAAGCACCACAAACAGCCCGAACGGCTCGCCGGCTACTTCGACCAGGGCGTCAAGACCGTGATCGTCGCCGCGCCGACCCAAGGCGCGCTCGACATCGTCTACGGTGTCAATCACGACCGCTATGATCCGGCCGAGCATCGCCTGCTCACCGCCGCCTCCTGCACCACCAACTGCCTGGCGCCGGTGGTCAAGGTCATGCACGAGCAGGTCGGCATCGATCACGGCTGCATGACCACCATCCACAACATCACCAATACCCAGCGCATCGTCGACCTCGGCCACAAAGACCTGCGCCGTGCCCGCGCCTGCGGCGAATCGCTGATCCCGACCACCACCGGCAGCGCCAAAGCGATCACCAAGATCTTCCCCGAGCTGACCGGCAAGCTCAACGGTCACGCCGTGCGCGTGCCGCTGCTCAACGCCTCGCTCACCGATTTCGTCTTCGAGGCCGCGCGCAAGGTCACCGCCGAGGAGATCAACGCCCTGCTCAAGACCGCCGCCGAGGGCGAGCTGGCCGGCATCCTCGGCTATGAAGAGCGCCCACTCGTCTCGGTCGATTACCTCAACGACCCGCGCTCCTCGATCATCGACGCCCTCTCGACCATGGTCATCGACGACACCCAGGTGAAGCTCTACGCCTGGTACGACAACGAATGGGGCTATGTGAATCGGATGATCGACATCGCCGAGATGGTCGCCGACGCGCTCTAGCGGCCGCACGCGCATGGACAAGAACACCCGCAACTATCTGACGGTCACCGCCGGCTACTGGGCCTTCACCATCACCGATGGCGCCATCCGCATGCTCGTGGTGCTCTACTTCCACCAGCTCGGCTACTCGCCGTTCGAGGTGGCGATGCTGTTCCTCTTCTACGAGGTCTTCGGCGTCATCACCAACCTGGTCGGCGGCTGGCTCGGTGCGCGCATCGGGCTCAATCTCACCATGCACATCGGCATGGGCCTGCAGGTGTTCGCGCTGATGATGCTCACCGTGCCGGATGCCTGGCTCGGCGTCGTCTATGTGATGGCCGCCCAGGCGCTGTCCGGCATCGCCAAGGATTTGAACAAGATGTCGGCCAAGGCCACGGTCAAGACCCTGACCGGTGACGGTGCGGCCGGCGAGTCGAAGCTGTTCAAGTACGTCGCCGTGCTCACTGGCTCCAAGAATGCGCTCAAGGGCGCCGGGTTCTTCGTCGGCGCCGCGCTGCTGCAGGCGTTCGGCTTCCGCAACGCACTCTTCATCCTCGCTGGCGCGCTGTTCCTGGTGATGGTCATCACCATCGCTCTGCTGCCCTCCGGGGTCGGCAAGCTCAAGGAGAAAGCCAAGTTCACCCAGGTGTTCTCCAATACCCCGGCGATCAACTGGCTCTCGGGGGCGCGCTTCTTCCTGTTCGGTGCCCGCGATATCTGGTTCGTGGTCGCGCTGCCGGTCTTCCTCTACGACGTACTCGGCTGGGAGTACACCGCTGTCGGCGCCTTCCTCGCGCTCTGGGTCATCGGCTACGGCGTCGTCCAGGCGGGCGCCCCGGCCCTGATCCGCTCGAACACGCATGGACAGGGCCCCGGCGGGCGCACGGCCCTGCTCGGTGCGCTGGTGCTAGCGCTGATCCCGGCCGGCATCGCGCTGGGCATGACACAGGGGCCAGGGCTCGCGCCGGCATTGGTGACGACGCTGACCGATGTCACCGGCGCGGACTTCGGCTGGCTCGCGGCGGCCACGCCGGCCGAGATTCAGGGCGCTGTGTTGATCGGCGGACTGATGCTGTTCGGCATCGTCTTCGCCATCAACTCCGCCGTGCACTCCTACCTGATCCTGGCCTATGCCGATGCCGACAAGGTCGCGCTCAACGTTGGCTTCTATTACATGGCCAATGCCGGTGGTCGGCTCGCCGGCACCGTGCTCTCGGGCCTGATCTACCAGACCCAGGGGCTCGCGGGCTGCCTCTGGTGGTCGACCGGCTTCGTGCTCGCCGCCGCCCTGCTCTCGCTCTGGCTGCCGCGCGGTTCCCAAGCTGCGCAGGCAGCCGCCCGTCCAGCGGCACTGCCGCACCAACCCAACCTGGTCGACGCCGATGGCGTCGTCGAGCCGACGCGGCTGGCTGAACTCTATGCGCCGATCTCCGGTCGGGTTCAGGGCTGCTCGGCGCGTGAGGGCGACGCGGTCAGCGCCGGACAGGTCCTGCTGCGCATCGTGCCGACCCAGGCCGACACCGCCGAGCACAGCATCCAGGCGCCTTGGGATGGCTCGATCGCGCGCGCGCATGCCCGCGTCGAAGGACGCGAGGTCGCGGCGCGGACGCTATTGTTCGAACTCTTCGATCCGAACAGCCTGGTGCTGCGCTTCTCCGTCGACGGATCGCAGGCACAGGCCCTAGTCCTCGGCCAAAGGCTGCAGGCCCGCTTCGACGGCGTCTCGGGTAGCCCCCTCGAACTCAGGCTGACGCGCGCCTGGCCGGCCCTCGACCCGGAGACGGGTCGGCGCGTGTTCGAGGCAGGCCTTCCCGCGCAGACTGACGTTGCCATCGGCATGGTGGCTCGGGTGCGCGCTGAGCCCGCCATCGTCGGGCAACTGGCCGCTTCGACACCGCTCATGGAAGCCATGTCTACCTAGGCCTGGGGGCGTTTGAAAGAGAGTCCGACTCAAGCATATGGAATTCCATATCTGTTAGTCTTGGCGTCAGATGTCATGTCGCCACGCATTGTGGTAGGCGACACCACCCTTTCTGGAACCCCTCCATGCCTGATCCCTTCGCTTGGCTCGGCGACCTGATCGCCTATTCGCTCATCGGCCTGAGACCCGATTCCGCCGCCGGTACGGCGCTACAGTTCTTCGTCATGGACGTGGCGAAGATCTTCGCGCTCTTGGTCATCATCATCTATCTCATGGGCCTGCTGCGCGCGTTGGTCTCGCCGGAGCGGGTACGCGAGTTCGTGCGCGGGCGGCCGGACTGGCAGGCGCGCGGCATGGCTGTCGGTCTGGGGGCGATGACGCCGTTCTGCTCCTGCTCCTCGGTGCCGCTGTTCATCGGCTTCGTCGAGGCCGGCATCCCGCTTGGGGTGACCTTCTCGTTCCTGATCGCCTCGCCGATGATCAATGAGGTAGCGGCGGTGCTGCTGATCGGCATCCTCGGCTGGAAGCTGGCGCTGCTCTACATCGCCGCCGGGCTGATCGTCGCCTGGTTCGGCGGCATCATCATGCAGGGCTTCAAGCCCGAGCGCTGGGTCGAGGACTACGTCTGGAAGATCCACATGGGCGATGCCGCGGCTCAGCGCCCGGATACCAGCCTGCGGGGTCGGCATCGCTTCGCCGTCGCCGAGGTGCGTGAGATCCTGCGCCGGATCTGGATGTGGGTGTTCATCGGCATCGGCGTCGGCGCCCTCTTCCACGGCTTCGTGCCGGAGCAATGGGTGGTCGAGAACCTGGGTGATGGTCAGTGGCTGGCGGTGCCCGGTGCGGTGCTAGTCGGCATCCCGCTGTATTCCAACGCGACTGGCGTGATTCCAGTGGCCGAGGCCATGCTCGGCAAAGGTGTCGCGGTCGGTACCGTGCTGGCGTTGATGATGAGCATCGCCGCGCTCTCGGTGCCGGAGATGCTGATCCTGCGCAAGGTCATCCGTTGGCATGCGCTAGCGCTGTTCGCCGGCGTGCTCGGGGTGTCCTTCGTAATGGTCGGTTGGACCTTCAATGTGATCACTTAAGATCCTGAATCCTAGGCATCAGTGTGTGGTCACCTGAATGCCGCAGTTCTTCGTTATGATGGATCAAGTAAATGCCGCCGAGGCCGAGGAGATCCGCGGTAACGCGGATGCCGAGGCGACGCGCATTTATGGTGTCGCCTTCAATGCCGACCCCGAGTTCTTCTCCTTCTTCCGCACCCTGGAGAGCTACCAGGCCCTCGGCGCCAACAGCACCTTGATGCTGCGAGCAGACTCCGACTTCTTCCGCTATTTGGAGCAGTCCCAGGGGCTGGAGCCGGAATAACCCGAATGACGACGGTTCATTCACCGACGCCGCCGCCGATGCCGCACCCTCTCGGGTGAGACAATCCAATAGAACGGAACGCCGGCACGCTGCAGACGCAGGAAGTGTGTGACCGTATCCTTACGCTCGTGTCCCAACCCGCCAACGAGGTAAACCCATCATGAAACAGATTAAAGTCCTGGGCTCCGGCTGCCGCAATTGCGAGATCACCGCCAAGGTCATCAACCAAGCTGCGGCGGAGGCCGGTGTCGAGATCGAGCTGGAGAAGGTCACCGATATCGCCGCGATCATGGGCTATGGTGTGATATCCACGCCTGGCGTCGTCGTCGATGGCGTCGTCGTGCACTCCGGTGGGGTGCCGGGGCCAGCTCAGGCGCGTGACTGGGTCCGCGAAAGCCCCGGCTAATCGAGCGCTCGCGCCCTGCCAGAGGCGCCTGACAGGCGAGAATCGCGACGCGTATCATGCTCAACATGGAGCCCGCTGGTTCGAGCCCCATCAGCAGGCTGGAAGGCGCAGGTTGGCATCGCTCACCCCACGCGGGGCCCTCAGCATACGGAGACAACCGTCGATGTCCTGGAAACCTCTACTGATCATCTTGGGCGTCGTTCTCGCCGCCGCCGGACTCCTCTTCGCCGTCTTCTATTTCAACGCCTTCGTCGTTGACCTCTGGTGGTTTAACGCCCTCGACTATGGCCTGTACTTCTGGGCGCGGGTGCTCTACCAATCGCTCATCTTCCTGGTCTTCACCCTGTTCTTCTTCCTACTGTTCTTCCTCAACTTCTGGATCGGATCACGCTATTTGGGCGCGGAAACCCCAGCCCATCACGACCTCGAACATGGCTCAACGCCCGATGATCCAACGGCGCTCGGCGCGGGCGCAAGACCCAGGTCCAAGTACCAACGGTTGTATGATCAGTTCCAGCGCGGTTCGCTGTGGTTCTACCTGCCGCTGTGCCTGGGCCTCGCCCTCTTGGTCGCGCTGCCGGTGTTCTCGCACTGGGAGCAGGCGCTGCTGTTCTTCTTCGCGCCCAACAGCGGTCTGACCGACCCCGCTTTTGGCAAGGACATCAGCTACTACCTGTTCTCGCTGCCGCTGTTCTCCTTGATCTGGCATGAGCTGCTCGCGGCCTCGCTGATCTTGCTCGTCGGCCTGGCCTCCCTCTATTGGCTTGAACAGCAGATGGTGGCGGGAAACCGCCGAAGGATGCGCATTGGCGCACGCATTCACCTAGGGCTCGCCATGGGTTTCGTGGTCCTGGTCGGCGCCTGGTATTTCGTCATGGATCGCCAGATGCTGCTCTACAGCGATGCGCATGTGCCGATCTTTTCCGGCCCTGGCCATGTGGAGATGACCTTCATCCTAGCGCTGATCTGGGCCTGTTTGATCCTGTTCCTGATCCTGGGCGCCTTGGCCATCCTGTATCTCGAAACGCGCAAGGGCCTGCTCGCACTGTTTGCCATCGCGATCCTGTTCGTGGGCACCCTATCCTTCCGTTATTCGTCGTACGTCCCGGAACAGCTCCAGAAATACGTCGTCAAGCCCAACGAACTCGATCTGCAGGCACCCTATATCAAGCAGAATATCCAAGCGACACTCGCGGCCTACGACCTACAAGATGTCGAAACCCGGCAATACCCGGTGCAGGACATCCCCTGGGATACCGGCGCCACCGACTTCACGAAGACCCTGGTCAATATCCCGATCTGGGATGAAGCCCTGCTGCGCCAGGTCTTCAAAGAACTCCAGGAGATTCGCGCTTACTACATCTTCAACACGGTGGACGTTGACCGCTATACGGTGAACGACCATTACCAGCAGGTCGCGGTCGCCGCACGCGAGATCGATCTCGACAAACTACCGGCCGAATCCCGTAATTGGGTCAATGAATGGATGAAATATACCCACGGTTACGGGGCCGTGATTGCGCCCACGACGCAAATCCAGGCCGGCCCGATCGACTGGCTGATGCAAGGCATCCCGCCGCGCTCAAATTCTGATCTCGCCATCGAGCAGCCGGGCATCTATTACGGCACTGGACACGCCTCGCCAGTGATCGCGCCGAACGAGAGCGGCGAGATCGATTACGCCAGCGATGACGAACTGGTCTTGTCGGACTATGAGGGCAAGGGCGGCGTTGGTTTTTCGAGCTTGTTCCGACGCGCCATCTTCGCGCTCTATTTTCGCGAGGTGAACCTGCTCCTCACCAACCAAACCAACGAGGACAGCCGCCTCCTATTTCGGCGCAATATTACCGAGCGGATCGCGCGCTTGACGCCCTTTCTGCATCTCGACCCCCACCCCTATCCGGTCGTGACCTCCGAGCGGGTGTACTGGATTCAGGATACCTACACCCTGTCCTCTTGGTTCCCCTATGCATTCTCGACGACCGCCGACGTCGATGGCAAAAGCCGCCACTTCAATTACATCCGCAATGCGGCCAAGGTGGTGGTCGACGCCTATGACGGCAGTGTCAACTACTACATCACCGAGCCCGATGATCCGATCATTCGCGCCTATGCCCGCGCCTATCCCGGCTTGCTCAAGGATTTCGACGAGATGCCGGAGGAGCTAAAGCAGCATGTGCGTTATCCGAAACGCCTGTTCAAAATCCAGCTCGATGTCTACAGCCGGTATCACCAGACCAACCCCGGCATCTTCTTCAAACAGGAAGATCTCTGGGAGTTTTCCGAGGTGCAATGGGAGCACGAACTCCATGTCATGACGCCCTACTATGTGACGATCAATCTTCTCGATCCGGACCGGTTCGAGTTCAGCCTGCTCGCCCCGATGACCCCCAAGGACAAGAACAACATGCGCGCCCTGTTGGTGGTCGGAAACGACGGTGAAAACTATGGCCGCATCATGGCCTACAGCTTCCCCCGCGGCTCACTCGTCTATGGTCCCGCGCAGGCGGATGGCTTCTTGAAGCAGGATCCGGTCGTCACCCAGGAATTCGCACTCTGGAACCGGCGCGGCGCGCAAGCACAGCGGGGCCGTCTCATCGTGATGCCGATCGATGGCGTGATCACCTATATCCAAGGTGTCTTCCTGAAGGCTCAGACTGGCGCGAACATCCCGCAACTGGTGCGCTTCATTACCAACGTTGGCTATCGGGTTTCGATGGAGCCTTCATTGGACGGGGCCTTCAATGCCCTCAACCGGACGGTACTGCACGAGGAGGACCCGTCCCAGATCGAGCCTCCGGTTTCACCCCCGGTCGCACCGCTGGTTACCGATCCGAACGATAACCAACTGCTCCCGTCGGCGCCGACTGAGGACGAGTGAGTCGAGCGCTCCAGCGCGCCCTGGCTGCCGGCCAATCGGCAGCGCCGGGGCAGAGAGAAGCCCCCCAACCAAGCGCTTCTATGCGAAAATTCAATCACTCACCCTTGCCCGACACCAGAGACTAGAAGCGATGCAGCCGCATGACGATCACCATCACATCGTAAGTGCCTACGACCTCGAATTGGCCCATCTTCGCAGCTTGGTTGTCGAGATGGGCGCCTCGGTGGTGCAACAAACGCGTACCGCGGCCGAAGCACTCACACAGAGCAGTCATAGCAACGCAAGTGCCGTCATCAACCGCGACCCGGAGATCGACGCCCAGAGCCTCGCCGCCGATGAAGAGGTGTTTCGGGTCATCGCCAAGCGCCAGCCAACAGCAATCGACCTGCGGCTGGTCTTGGCAACGGCTCGCATCGTCGGCGATCTAGAACGCGCGGGCGACAAGGCCAAGCGCATCGCCAAGCACACCCTGAAGCTGCTCGAGGCCGAGAGGACACCCCTTGTGCCCGAGCAGGCCCTCGAACCCATGCGCAGGCTGATGGATATTGACTGTGAACTGCTACAGGGGGCCGTTGCCGGTCTCGTCGAGGCTGATCTCGACAAGGCGATCGCCGTCTTCCAAGCCGACTCACGGCTCAATGACGCCAGCGAACAGTTGCGCACCGCCCTCTTCGATCCCGCCGCAGGACTGAGTGGCGACCACTTCGCCGGCCTGCTGACGATTACCCATGCGCTCGAGCGAACGGGCAATCACGCCAACAATATCGCCGAGCAGGTGGCCTATGTGATCACGGGTGAGGATGTGCGTTTCCGCAACCGCGAGCTGCTCATCGATAGCCTGAGCAACTGGCGACGCGCCTAATCACCACCGCGACTCACCGCTCTTATCCAGAGCTGAAACCGATGGCCCCGGCCATGCCGGGGCTTCGACACCTTAGCCGAAGCGACCAGTAATGTAGTCCTCGGTCAGCTTGTGCTGCGGCTGATTGAAGATGTCATCGGTGGTGCCGACCTCGACGAGATCGCCGAGATGGAAGTAGGCGGTGCGTTGAGAGACACGCGCCGCTTGCTGCATCGAGTGCGTGACGATGGCAATCGTGTACTGCGCGCGCAGCTCATCGATCAGCTCCTCGATGATCGCGGTCGCGATCGGGTCTAGGGCCGAGCAGGGCTCGTCCATCAGGATCACCTCGGGTGAGACCGAGAGGGTGCGAGCGATACAGAGGCGCTGCTGCTGACCGCCGGAGAGACTGGTACCGGACGCATCGAGCCGATCCTTGACCTCTTTCCACAGGCCCGCGCGTTGCAGGCTGGTCTCGACCAGCTCATCAAGCTCGGCGCGACTGTTGGTCAGACCATGGATACGGGGGCCGTAGGCGATGTTCTCGTAGATCGACTTCGGGAACGGATTTGGCTTCTGGAATACCATGCCGACCCGAGCACGAAGCGGCACCACATCGATGCTTTTGTCCTGGATCTCTTGGTCGTCGAGCTGGATCGAGCCCTCCACCCGCGCTGTCGAGATGGTGTCGTTCATCCGGTTCAGGCAGCGCAGAAAGGTCGACTTGCCACACCCCGAGGGGCCGATCATCGAGATGACCTCGTTCTGCCCGATATCGAGGCTGACGTCCTTGATCGCGTGATTGTCGTCGTACCAGACATTGACCTCCCGACACCGCATGCGGGGATTCGCCGAGGTAATCTCACCGACAGTGGTTGCGGTGGACTGATCTTGGCCCAGTTTATCGGCAGTCACTGTACTGGGTTTCGCTGCTATGGCTTCGGCGCTCGCGTTCATTGGATACTCTGAAGATGGTCGATGAGATTTTTGAATCATCACTCTGGTTCGTCATAGGGTGCTCTCTGCCCGCAGCGCACTGCAGGGACATAGCAACTGTCGCGGAGCAGGCGGATACTGTGCCGGGCAATGATCATTACCAACGCCGCTCGAAGCGCCGGCGCAGCAGCACGGCGGTCAGGTTCATCAGGATCAGGAAGGCCAGCAGCACCATGATCGCGGCCGAAGTGCGTTCGACGAAGCCACGCTCGGGACTATCGGCCCAGAGGAAGATCTGCACCGGCAGGACCGTCGCCGCATCAGTGAATCCTTGCGGCACGTCGACGATGAAGGCGATCATGCCGATCATCAACAAGGGCGCGCTCTCCCCAAGGGCCTGCGCCATGCCGATAATGGTGCCGGTCATCATCCCCGGCAGCGCCAGGGGCAGCACATGGTGCATCCTGGTCTGCAAGGGCGAGGCGCCGACCCCGAGCGCGGCCTCGCGGATCGAGGGCGGCACCGATTTCAGCGCCGCGCGGCTGGCGATGATGATGGTCGGCAGCGTCATCAAGGTCAGTACCATCGCCGCCACTAGTGGTGTCGAGCGCGGCACCCCGAAGAAGTTGATGAAGACCGCCAGTCCCAGCAGACCGAAGACGATCGAGGGCACGGCGGCGAGGTTGTTGATATTCACCTCGATCAGGTCGGTGATGCGATTCTTCGGCGCGAACTCCTCCAGGTACAGCGCCGCGCCCACCGCGATCGGGAACGAGAACAGCAGTGTCAGCACCAAGGTGTAGAATGAGCCCACCACGGCGCCGCCGATACCGGCGAGTTCGGGCTCGCGCGAGGTCCCGTTGCTGAAGAAGAGCAGATTGAAGCGCTTGCTGAGCAGCCCGTCGTGCTGCAACTGCAGCACCCAGGCGAGCTGCTGATCACTGAGACGGCGCGCATCCTCGGGGGTGGTCAGCTCGATGATGTGCCAGGTGCCCGACTCGGCCGGCGCCTCTGAGGCCGGTGGCACCAGCACCTTACCGCGGGCGCGATCCGCCTCCAGGGCCACCAGCTTGATCAGGCCGTCGTTGATGCGCAGCAGGAAGCTCGGCGCATCGGCACTCAGCACCAGCTCATCGCTGCCCGTGGCCTCCTCGCGCAGGGCCTGGATCCGAGTCTCCAAGCGCTCGATATCGCGCTCGTTGCGGGCGATCTCACGCGCGAACTCGTCGGCCTGCTCTGCCAGGAGATCGGATCGCTCGAGCTGAGTGGCCCGCAGGTCGCGATCACTCCGCGCCAGTCCTTGCTGGCGCTCGAGCTCATCGGCCACGTCGTTGAGACGCTGGCGTGCCTGCTCAAGGATGGGCAGCAGGGCGCTGTCACTGCCCTCGATCCTCACCTCGTCACCGCGCTCGCCCATGCGGCCTTCGAGCTTCAGCGTACCAGCGCCCTGCGAGCGCACGATCGGCGTCGAGCGGCCTTTCATGAACATGTCGACATCGTCATCGACGAGCAGACGCACCGACTGCTCGGTGCCGATCACGCTCGGATCATCGGTCACCATGCGCCGCAGTTGCAGCGGCGCGCCCGGACTCAACAGCGCATCCAGGTTGCGCCGCTCGGTGCGACCGGTGACCTGCGGAAACTCGGCGCGCAAGGCATCACGGGCGAGCTTCCTGAAGTTCACGGCTCTGAGCTGACGCGCGACCTCGGTCTCATCGAGCACTCCGTCACGCAGCGTCCCATTCGGATCGATCGCCTCGGCCTCGAAGGCCACCGGCAGCTCGACATAGGACTGAAAGAAGGCGGTGTAGCCCTCGCTGATGATGCTCACGAAGAGGATCAGCACGAAGCTGAGCCCCAGCACCACGCCGCTGGCGCCAAGCAGCCGGAAGCGGCGCTCGGCGGCATAGCGACGCTTGAGGCTGGCCTCGACGATCTCTTTCGGGCTGCGGGCGGGGCCGCTGGCAGTGGTTGGATTAGTCATACTGTTCACGGTATTTACGCACGATGTGCAGTGCGATGACATTGAGAATGAGCGTGACAACAAAGAGCGTGAGCCCGAGCGCGAAGGCGGCCAGGGTCTTGGCGCTGTCGAACTCCTGATCCCCGGTGAGCAGGGTGACGATCTGCACCGTCACGGTGGTGACGCTCTCTAAAGGGTTCGCGGTCAGATTCGCGGCCAGGCCAGCGGCCATCACCACGATCATGGTCTCGCCGATGGCGCGCGAGACCGCCAGCAGCACGCCGCCGACGATGCCCGGCAGCGCGGCCGGGAAGATCACCCGGCGGATGGTCTCGGACTGCGTGGCGCCGAGTGCATAAGAGCCGTCGCGCATCGCCTGGGGCACGGAATTGATCACGTCTTCGGAGAGCGAGGAGACGAACGGGATGATCATGATGCCCATTACCAGACCCGCCGCGAGCGCGCTCTGGGAGGCGATATCGAGTCCGACGCTCTCGCCGAATCCGCGCAAGAAGGGCGCCACGGTCAGCGCGGCGAAGAAGCCATAGACCACGGTCGGGATGCCGGCCAGGATCTCGAGCACCGGCTTGGCCCAAGAACGCACCTTGCGCGGCGCGTACTCGGCCAGATAGACCGCCGAGAGCAGCCCAATCGGCACCGCCAGCAGCATGGCGATAAAGGAGATCAACAAGGTGCCGGTGAACAGCGGGATGGCGCCGAAGGCCCCCGAGGCGCCAACCTGCTCGGCACGCAGCGCGATCTGCGGGCTCCATTTGGTGCCGAACAGGAACTCGGTCCAAGGCACCTTCTGGAAGAAACGGATCGACTCGAACAGCACCGACAGGACGATGCCGAGCGTGGTCAGGATCGCGATCGATGAGAACAGGATCAGCACCAGCATCATGATCGACTCGACCCGATTGCGGGCGCGAAAGCTGGGTTTGGCGTGTTGCCAGCCCCAGGCCGTGCCGGCCAGGACCAAGGCCGCGATCAGCCCCCAGAGCGCGAGGTCGGCGATGCCTTCGAGACGGTGATAGTGCTCGGCGGCGGCGGCGACCTCGGGGCTGATCTCGCCCGAGGAGATATTGCCGGTGGCGACACTGCGGATGTCGCTGATCAGCAGGCTGAGCCGACCCTCCGAGAGGTCTGCGGTCACCTCCGGCGGCAGCTCGGCGACGGTCAGCGCGGTCAGGATCTGCTCCTGCAGCCCGATCCAGAACAACAGCAGCAGCAGCGCCGGCAGACCGGCCCAAAGCGCCGCGTAGTAACCGTAATAGGCGGGCAGAGAATGCAGGCGATTGATCTGGGAAACGCCGCCAACCACGCGAATGGCGCGTTTACGCCCGAGGTGATAGGCCAGCGCCATGGCGGCCAGGACAACGAACAACAACAGCGTGGGGCTCATAGCGGCGAGTGTTCTTTAACAAAAGACAAAACTAGGATCAAGCAAGACGCCGGCAGCCCTTGCGGGCCACCGGCGTTCATCAGCTGCGATGCCGCCTGGAGACGACATCAGGGCATCGAGCCAACCTTTACTTAGGGCTCGACATCGGCTCCAAGGCCTGCGCAGACTTGGCAACCTTCTCACGCATGTCTTCCGGCAGCGGGATCAGACCCTTATCAACCAGGTAGCCATCCGGTCCCCAAGCGTTCTCGCTGGTAAAGGCGGTCACATACTCTAGAATGCCAGGAATGGTACCGACATGGGCGTTCTTGACATAGAAGAAGAGCGAGCGCGACACCGGATAGTCGCCACTGGCGATGTTGTCGAAGGTCGGCTCGACACCATCGATGATGGTGCCCTGCAGCTTGTCGGTGTTCTGATCCAGGAAGCTGAAGCCGAAGATGCCGAGTGCATCGGCGTTCCGGTCGAGCTTCTGCACGATCAGATTATCGTTCTCGCCGGCCTCAACATAGGCGCCATCTTCGCGCACGGTGCGGCAGATCGACTTGTACTTCGACTTGTCCTCGCCCTTGATGTCGGCGATCCAATCGAAGGTCTTGCAGCCCCCTTCCATCGCGATCTCGGCGAAGGCGTCACGGGTGCCAGAGGTCGGCGGTGGGCCGAGCACCTCGATGGCAACATCGGGCAGCTCAGGATTGACCTCCTTCCAGGTCTCATAGGGGTTCGGGACCAGCTCCTCGCCGCCCTCTGGGTTCGGCACATCCTTGGCCAGCGCCAGCCAGACGTCGCGCAGCGACAGCTCCAGCTGCGGTGCCTTCTTCGAGTTGGCGATGGCGATGCCGTCGTAGCCGATCGTGACCTCGGTGATCTCCTCGACGCCGTTCTCCTGGCACTTTTCGAACTCCGAGACCTTCATCCGACGCGAGGCATTGGTGATGTCGGGTTGCTGAACGCCGACGCCCGCGCAGAACAGCTTCATGCCACCGCCCGAGCCGGTCGACTCGATCTTTGGCGTCGGGAATTCGGTAGTGTTGCCGAACCGCTCCGCGACGGTGGTCGCAAACGGGAACACGGTCGAAGAGCCGACAATGTAGATGGTGTCGCGGGCCATCGCTTGCGACGACATAGAGAGCGCACCTAAAACAGCAACGGCAAGTACAGATTTCTTCATGGAGAGACTCCATCAGCGGGTGAATCGAGCCTCGTATTTTCAACCTGAAGTGTTGTTGTATAGTGACAATCTCATGACGATTTTATGACACCGCCCAAGCGCCACCCGCGCTTTATAGTCGCGCGCCTTGATCAATCGCCATAATGACTAAGAATCTCGCGTAAGCTTTTGAGCCTCAAAGGCTACCTGAACCCTCGGGTATCTTCACCATCCTGTCAGCCATCGCGCCGCACTGACGCCGGCCGCGAGGTCAGGAGCCGGAGCCATTCGACCGGAGCCAGTACCCGCCGTGGCGGCGCGGCGCCAAAACAGACCTGGATCAGGGTATCGACCAAGCGCTGCCCCTGGGCGCCGCGTCCGAACAGCCGATCGAACACCCAGGGCGTGAAGGCATGGCGCTGAGCCAACTGCATGAGCAGGAACAACGATCGAAAGCGCTCTCGCAGGCTGCCTGAATAGCCGGCGAGTGCCGCCGCTAGCAGCGGTCCCTCGGCCGGTGCCTGGCGCAGCGCGCCGAGGATCGAGGCGGCCGCCAGTGGCGCCGATTCCAGCGCGTAGTCGATGCCCTCGCCGGTGAACGGATTGACCAAGCCGGCCGCCTCGCCCACCGCGAGCAGGCCATCGGCGCGCGTCGGGGCGCGCAGGAAATCACTGCGGATCGGATAGCCGGCGATGGCGCTCGCCGCCTGGCCATTGGCGCTGAGCTGGGACAGCGTGGGATGTTCAGCCAAGAGTCGTGACAACTGCGCGGTCGCACTCACGCCCTCAGCGCCGCTATACCAGTAGCCGAGATTGGCGCTGTTCGGCCCGGTCGGGAACAGCCAGGCATACCCGGGCAAGGGCAGATGATCGAAGAAAAAGCGCAGATCCGGCCCCGGCGGCGGCATCGCCGGCAAGTAACAGCGTGCCGCGATGCTGTGCACCGGGCCGCTCGGCGCCAGCGGCGTGTGCTTGATCAGCGACAGCGCGGCGCCGGTCGCGATGACCACGAGCCGCGCCGACAGCCTCTCGCCCTCGAGTTCGACACCGCCGCTCGGGCACAGGGCACGCACATGCCCGACGCGGAACCGCGCCCCGGCCGCGAGCGCCTGCTGCTGGAGCAGATGATCGAAGCGCCGGCGCGGCAACACCAGGGTTCGGTTTGGCAGCGCGCCCTCGCCGCTGATCGCCGTCTCGGCCTCGGCACCACCGGGCGCGCGAAAGTGAATCCGGGTCGCCTGATGGGCCTCGGCGACCACTGCGTCCAAGCATTCCAGCTCCGCGAGCGCCTGCTGAGCGCGCGGACTCAGGCAATCGCCGCAGACCTTGTCGCGCGGAAACGCCGATTTGTCGATCAACAGGGTCGAAACGCCGGCGCGCGCGAGATGATAGGCCGTCGCACTGCCGGCGGGACCGGCGCCGACGACGATGACCTGCTGGCGCTGATCAGGTCGATCAGCACGCACAGCGCGGCACCCGCCAGCGCCGATGAGCCAGCTCGCCGCCACAGGGCTGTCCGTGCACCTCGGCGAGCACCCGACCGGAGTCATCGCTCAGGCGCCAATCGGCGACCCCGATCTCCTCGCTGATGAAGAAATGCCGCACCGCGAAGCGCTCGCGACGCAGCAGCGCAATGTGGTGCAGCACGCGATTCTCCAAGGTCAACCGCAGCCCATCGGCTTCGGCTTCGATGCGCCGTCGCAGTGGCCGGCGCACGCCCAAGACCGGATCGAACACCTGCTCCACCCACTCCAACCGCAGCGCCTCGGCCCCGAAGCGATGCTTGCGGGCCTTGCCATCCTGTTGCCAGCAGACCTCGAGATAGCGCAATGCTTGACTGCCCGGATAGGTCTGCAGCACCAGCGCCTCGCCGGTCTCGGCCTTGGGCACGAAGAGAAACTCCCAGCCCTGCAACGGCAGCGGGCGAATCCCGAAGCTATGTTCCGCGTAACCATCGGCCCCCTGCCAGGCGACGCGCACATCGCCCGCTCGAAGACGCGCGCGCAAGGCCGCCGAGGCATAGGAGGGCTGATCACCCCCGGGCCCGTGTGCGAGCCCGCTCAGCAGGCCGGGCTGAAGTATCAGCTCGCCGTCCGCGCGCGCCACCGGTGAGGCGCATTG
Source organism: Halochromatium salexigens (assembly GCF_016653295.1). Classification (GTDB taxonomy): domain Bacteria; phylum Pseudomonadota; class Gammaproteobacteria; order Chromatiales; family Chromatiaceae; genus Lamprobacter; species Lamprobacter salexigens. The sequence continues at coordinate 43,315 of NZ_NHSF01000045.1, forward strand.
GACCTGCCAATGCGCGCCGAGCGCGCGTCCGAGCCAGCCGTCGAGGCCGGCATCGAGCGCGCTGGGCAAGACGGTGTCCGGCAGACCGACATGCGACAGATGCACCTTGAGCCCGGCGCCGGCCTCGATGTGAAGCTCGGCCCGAGCCGCATCCGCCTGCGCCAGCTCGAGGTGGCAATGCGCGTCGCCAGCGCGCAGGTTAGCCGTCGTCAATGACGACCCGCCGGGCTGGTCGAACTGGCAGGACGCGGGTGCGATCAGATGCATCCAGCACAGCTCGGCGACATCGTCCGCGAAGGGCGGGCCAGTGCCGGCGTCAGTCCCGGTATCGGCGTGAGCGCCAGCCCGAGAGCCGGCATCCGCCTCGGCGCCAGCGGCCGCCGTTCTCGGCAAGGGCCGGCGATCGATCACCCCGGCGACGATCAGCAGCAGCCCACCTTCGGCGATGCGCGCAAAGCGACGATCGGGATTGACCAGGGCAAGACCGACGATGCCGTGAAAGGCCTGCGAGAGCACCGAAAAATAGCGCCATTCGACGAAGGACGCGCGCGCCAGTCCAAGCAGCGACGGCGGCGCGATCGGGAAGTGGCGCGCCGCTTCGCCATCCGCTGCCCCGGCATCGGCCTGCGCGTGAGCGTTCGCATCGGCGCTCGCACGGGCGCCAACATCCGCGAGCAAACCCGCCCGATAATACGGCCAACGCCAATGGAACATAGAGCCCCCGTCAACTGCCCAATGACCTATGATGACCTGGCCATACCGCATCGTCGGCAACCTGACACCTGTCGTCCGCTTGCGCCTTAGGCTATGGCCACCAGGGCCACATCGACGCCCCTGGCATCCTCAAGCTCGCGGCCTCGCTGCGTTGAGCCAGCGCGGCGCGCCCAGCAAAAGCCTTTGCTGTCCTGCAACGACCACGTTCACGACACCTGGAAACCGCACTTCCGTTAAAATGATGGGAGATGGGCTTTAGAGCAAGCAATACTGATCAAGCAACATTGAATATAAAGCGCGCGTGAGCACAGTACAACCAACCCTTCCCAAAGCCCCAACCGGCATCCCGGGACTCGACGAGATCACCCTGGGGGGTCTCCCCCGCGGCAGACCCACCCTGATCTGCGGCGGAGCAGGCTGCGGCAAAACTCTCTTTTCGATGGAGTTCCTGGTCCGGGGCGCCACCGAGTTCGAGGAGCCAGGCGTCTTCATTGCCTTCGAGGAGACGGCCACCGAACTGACCCAGAACGTCGCCTCCCTGGGCTTCGACCTCGACGACCTCAGCGCCCAGGGGCTACTCGCGCTCGATTTCGTCGCCATCGAGCGCAGCGACCTCGGTGAGACCGGCGATTTTGATCTCAGCGGCCTGTTCATCCGGCTTGGCTACGCCATCGATGCCATCGGCGCCAAACGCGTGGTGCTCGACACCATCGAGACCCTATTCACCGGGCTGTCCAACCCTTCCATCTTGCGCGCGGAGCTGCGGCGCCTGTTCCGCTGGCTCAAGGAGAAGGGCGTCACCGCGATCATCACTGCGGAGCGCGGAGACGGTCAGCTCACGCGCCAAGGTCTTGAAGAGTATGTCTCGGACTGCGTCCTCACGCTCGATCACCAGGAGCGCGACCTGGTCTGGACACGGCGCTTGCGGGTGTTGAAATACCGCGGCTCCAGCCACGGCACCAATGATTATCCCTTCCTGATCGACGAAGACGGCATCTCGGTGCTGCCCATCACCTCGGTCGGATTGGATCAGGCCGTCAGCTGCGAGCGCATCTCCAGCGGCATCCCCCGACTCGACACCATGCTCGGGGACGCGGGCTATTATCGCGGCAGCAGCGTGCTCGTCTCCGGTACCGCCGGCACCGGCAAGTCGAGCCTGTCGGGACATTTTGCCGATGCCACCTGTCGTCGAGGCGAGCGCGTGCTGTATTTCGCGTTCGAGGAGTCGCAATCGCAGATCATCCGTAACATCGGTTCCGTCGGCCTCGATCTAGGCCAATGGGTGGAACAGGATCGGCTGCGCTTTCAGGCCGCGCGCCCCACCTTGGCCGGCCTGGAGATGCATCTGACGATGATCCATCGCGCCGTCGAGCGGTTTCAACCCTCGGTGGTGATCCTGGATCCGATCAACAGCTTCATCGCCGGCAGCAATCAACTCGAGGTCAAGGCGATGCTGACGCGCTTGATCGACTTCCTCAAGCATCGCCAGATCACCGGGCTGTTCACCAATCTGACCTCGGGTGGCGCCTCCGTCGATGCCACCGATTCGGCGATTTCCTCCCTCATCGACACCTGGCTGTTGCTCATGGCCGTTGATACGGGCGGCGAGCGTAACCGCATCCTCAGCATTCTGAAATCGCGCGGCATGGCGCATTCCAACCAGACCCGAGAGTTCTTGATCACCGGACAGGGCATTAAGCTGCGCGATGTCTACGTCGGTCCGAGCGGAGTGCTGACTGGCTCGGCACGCATCGCGCAAGAATCCGCCGAACAGGCCGAGCGCCTGGAACGACAGCAGGAAATCGAGCGCCGCCAACGCCAGCTCGAACAACGCCGCGCCTTGCTCGAGGCGCAGATCGCCTCTCTGCAACAGGAATTTCAGGCCCACGAGGCAGAGACACTCGCCTTGATCGAGCGCGAACAGCGACGCGAGGCCCAATCACACGAGGTCCAGGCATCGATGGCGTCGTCACGGCAAGCCGACGCGGTCCCATCGAAGGAGTCCCCATCCTGATGAATGCGTCATCCGACTCCGAGGAGCAATGGATCCTGCGCCTCTACATTGCCGGCCAGACGCCCAAATCCATCGCCGCGTTCGCCAATCTGCAGGCCCTATGCGAGGCCCACTTGGCTGGCCGTTATCAGATTGAAGTCATCGATCTGCTCGAACAGCCGCAACTAGCCCAGGGTGACCAGATACTGGCCATTCCAACCGTGGTCCGCCGGCTGCCATTGCCGATCCGCAAGCTCATCGGAGACCTCTCCGATACCGAACGCGCGCTCATCGGACTCGACCTGCGTCCAGCGCCTCCCCTTGGCGACAGTTAGCGGCCGACACCCTCTCTCCTCCAGCTCGAGGCCTAGGCGCAGCCACGGCCTCCGGGCTGCCCGATCATGTGCCCATGAGTCCGACCGCCACCCCGACTGATCCATCCATCGATCCAACCACCGAGATCGAGATCCTGCGCGCGCGCCTCGCCGAGGCCGAGGCGGTGCTCGAGGCCATCCGCGGTGGGCAGATCGATGCCTTGCTGGTCTCCGACAAGCGCGGCGAGCAGGTGTTTACACTCAAACGCGCCGAGCACGACTATCGGCTCCTGGTCGAAGAGATGGGGGAAGGCGCCATGACCCTGACCGCCAACGGACGTATCTACTTCGCCAATCGGCGCCTGGCGGCAATGCTGGGCATCGCTCGTGAGAACCTAATCGGCAGCGCACTCGCCGAACACATCGCGGCGGCTGATCGACCACGCTATCAAGACTGGCTGCACACCCGCTCGCCACGTCCGCAGCAACGCTTGGAAATGGCATTGATTGACGCGCGGGGCACCACTTTGCCCTGCCATCTCTCGTTCACCGAACTCCCAGTCGCCGAGAAGCAAGGCGCTTTCTGCGTCGTCGCCACCGATCTGAGCGCCCGGAAGCAAGCCGAGGAGGCCCTGCGCGTCAGTGAACAGCGGCTCAAAACCATCGTCGAGAATCTGCCCATTGGTGTCTGGTTCCTTGACGCCGCCGGCAAGATGACCTTTCGTAATGCGAGGGCCCAGCGCATTTGGAGCGAAGCCAAGTTCGCCGGCCCGGAGCAGTTCGACGACCATAAGGCCTATGCCCCGCACCCGCACAAGCATCACCGCGCCTTGGTCGCGCAAGAACGCTCGGCAATGCGCGCCATCACGCACGGCGAGACCCAGCTCAACGAAGAGCTCGAGATCGAATGCCTCGACGGCACGCGCAAGATCATCCTCAACTCAGCGGTACCGATCCACGACGGCAATGGACAGATCGCGGGGGCAGTGGTGCTCAATCAGGACATCACCGAGCGCAAGGCCTTCGAGGACCGGATCGAGCAGCTCGCGTTCTACGATGCCCTGACCGGTCTGCCGAATCGCCGGCTGTTGTTGGACCGCCTCGGACAGGTTCTGGCAACCATCAAGCGCAATGGCAGCTACGGCGCGCTCCTGTTCATCGACCTCGACCACTTCAAGGACCTCAATGACAGCCTTGGGCATGATGTCGGCGACCTTCTGCTCATCGAGGTCGCGCAGCGCTTGCAGACCTGCATGCGCGCCAGCGATACGGTTGCCCGACTCGGTGGCGATGAATTCGTCATCGTTCTCGATGACCTGAGTCGCGAGTCCGCTCAGGCTGTCGCGCAAGCACGCCAAATCGGCCTCAAGGTGTGGCAGACCCTGAGCCAACCCTATCAGCTTGGGACACACCTCCACCACAGCACCCCCAGTATCGGCGCCACCCTGATCGATGCACCCCAGTCGAGCGTCGAAGAACTGCTGAAACGTGCCGACTTGGCTATGTACCAATCCAAGAATGCCGGCCGCAACCAGCTGCGCTTCTTCGACCCGGAGATGCAGACCGCCTTGGAGCTGCGCACCAGTCTGGAAGGGCAGTTGCATGAGGGACTGCGTCACGGACAGCTGCTGCTCTACTATCAGCCCCAGGTCGACGAGACCGGCCGCGTGCTCGGCGCCGAAGCGCTGCTGCGCTGGCATCATCCGCAACGCGGCCTATTAACGCCGGACGTGTTCATTCATCTCGCCGAGACCTCGGGCTTGATCCTCGATCTCGGCGCCTGGGTGCTCGAAACGGCCTGCGCTCAGCTCGCCCACTGGCCGGCCCACAAACAGGTGCCCGCCACTTCGATCGCGATCAACATCAGCGCGCGCCAGTTTCTCGACCCGCGATTTGTCGAGCGGGTTCAAACCGCATTGCAGCGTTACGCTGTTGATCCACATCGGCTCAAACTGGAGCTGACCGAAAGCCTACTACTGCAGGATGTCGAGGAAACCATCACCAAGATGGCGGCACTACGCGCGCTGGGGCTGCGCTTCGCCTTGGACGACTTCGGCACCGGTTACTCCTCGCTGGCCTACCTCAAGCGCCTGCCACTCGACGAACTGAAAATCGACCGCTCCTTCGTCGCCGACGTGACCACGGACGTCAACGATGCCGCGATCGTGCGGGCCATCCTCGCGTTAGCTCCGAAGCTAGGGCTATCGGTGATTGCCGAAGGCGTCGAAACCGAAGCCCAACACCGGTTCCTGATCGAGCATGGATGCCGCGCCTTTCAAGGCTATCTCTTCGGCAAACCGGCGCCGGCCACGGCGGCCGGGAAGTCTTGGGCCGGCACCGGCTTACCGTAGTAATAGCCCTGCAGGGCATCGACGCCCAAGTCAACCAAGCAGTCGACATGGGCCTGAGTCTCGCAGCCCTCGGCGAGGACGCGCATGCCCATGCTCGAGCCGATCTGCACAACCGCCCGGCACAGCGCCAAGTCTTGCGCGTCATCGGGCAAGGCGCGAACAAAAGCACGATCGATCTTGATCTTATGCAGCGGCAATTGCTTGAGATAGGACAGCGACGAATAGCCGGTGCCGAAATCATCCAGGGCCAGACGCACCCCCAAGTCGACGAATCGGCGCATCACCGCGATTGCCTGCGCGGTATCGGCCATCACGGCGCTTTCGGTGATCTCCAGCTCCAAGGCCGCCGCCGGCAATCGATGGCGTTCCAGGACCGCGATGACCTTGTCCAACAACTGTGGATCGGTCAACTGCCGCGCCGAGAGATTGACCGCCATACGCAACTGCCCGCGCCCAGCCGAGCGCCAATCGGCGACCTGCTGACACGCCTGCTCCAACACCGTTTCGCCCAGGGGCAACACCAGCCCGGTTTCCTCGGCCAGGGGGATGAATTCCGCCGGCGAGATCAACCCTTCGCGCGGATGGCGCCAACGCACCAGCGCCTCGGCGCCCTCGATCTCGCCAGAGGTGGCACTGATCTGCGGTTGGTACCAGACTTCCAACTGCCCATCCGTGATCGCCTCGTCGAGCTGGCGAATGCGCTGCGTGCGCTGTTGGACTTTCTGGTTGAGACCGGCGACGAAGAAATGCACGCATTGATCAGTGCCACGCCCGGCGCTGTTCAAGGCGAGATCGGCATGCGAGAGCAGAACCGAATAATCAGCGCCATCCTCTGGATAGAGCGCGATGCCGATGCGGGCCCCGCAATGCAAGACCTGATCACCGACCAGGAACGGCGGCGACAGCGTGGCGAGCAGGGCGTCGGCAAACTCGGCAACCTGGCTGACGCTCGTGCAGTCTGGGACCAGGATGCCGAAGAGATCGCCACCGATGCGCGCCAGGGTCATGCTTGGCGACAGCCGCGCCTGTAGACGCTTGCCGACCTCGCACAGCACCTGATCACCGGCCTCGTGCCCGGCGAGCCCATTGATGGTGGAGAAATCGCGCAAGCCCAGGATCATCACCGCCAAACGCTGCTGATCCTTGTCGGCCTCGACCAGGCTTTGCTGGAGACGATCCTGGAACAGCGCCAGGTTGGGCAGTTCGGTGAGCTGATCATAGTTGCGCTGATGGCGCAGCGTCTCCTCGTAGGCCTTGCGCTCGGTGATATCGATCGCGTAGAGATTCACCACCTCAGCCTCGGGCAGCGGCACCAGGGTCAGATTCAGCCAGCTCGAGGGCAGTTTCAGATCCACCGACTGGGTCTTGTGCTCGGCGCGCACCCGGCGGATCACATCGGGCCAGGACTGCGGCAGGACATCGCCGATGGCAATGTGCCAAAAGCCGAGCAGGGGCGCGCTCGCCTTGTTGGCATAGAGCAGGCGCCCCTCGGCATCGACGCGCAACACCGGCTGGCTGTTCTCATCCGGGAACCGGGCGAGCGACGTCAGATGCCCACTCACCGCCTCCAGCAGTTGATCGAGATCGGTGGCAAGATCCCCCAGCTCATGCGGCCAATGCCCGGCGCGCACCCGATCCGGGATCGGCTTGGGATCGGCGATCGCGCGATGAACCCGTTTGCGCAACACCAACACCGGCTCGAGCAACACCAGTTGCAAACTGAGCATGATCACCACCGTCAGCAGCAGGATCAGCGAGGCGAACAGCGCCAGGCTGGGCGCTTGGGCGCTGAAATAGAACGGCGCCAGGATCAGGGTGGCAAGCAGGAAGATTACCCCGGTAAGGCGCCAGCACAACCGGCACATCAAACGTGGTCGCAGGGCGCTCAGGAGGGCTCGAAACAGGTGTCGTGGTCGGCCTGCCGGGTTCTGTCGCGCCTCGATCGGCGTTCGTGGTTCGGTTTTGGTCATCAATTCCCCCTTACGCATCGCTCACGATGCACTAGACCTCTGCACTGGTTGTTTCATTTCCGAGCCGATCCGCCGCTCAACTTCCGCTGCGCAGTGGCTTCGAAACAGCCCCGCGCCTGAACAATACTGATCCAGAGGGCCTTTTTCGAGCACTTCGTGAAACAGTCAGATCCATGACCCGGTCTCCATGAGTGACGGGGCGCAAGTCAAGTCCAGCGACACTGCCGACCTGCTCACTCTTGTCGGTCTGGAGCCAACAGGCGCATGAGGATATGCATGACTATGTCTACGGCGAAGGTTGGTTCCAGTTCAGTGGCGAGGTACAGTAACCACTGACCCGCGCGCCCCGCGCAGTGGGACCAACCGCCGCTGCGCGATCAGGTGCTCGCGCTCGTCACTGGGTAAACCCTCCGGTCTCTGGTTTACTTGGTATGCGTTTCACCCCGAGACCGCGATCTATCGCCCACCTAAGAAGTTCGCACGATCCACATGCAGAAGACACACCTTGCGCCAACCACCGGAGTCGCCGCTGAAATAACGCCCAGTGGCAACAGCTCAGGAGAGCTCATCGAATGGGACGACAGCTACAGCGTCAATGTCGCAGAGATCGACCGCCAGCATCGCCACTTGATCGCGCTCTACAACAAGCTGCACGAGGCGATGTCACGCGGCAAAGGCAATGATGTCCTGGAGCTGGTCTTCGATGAACTGGTCGAGTACACGGAAACGCACTTCAAGGACGAGGAAAGCTATTTTCATGCTATCGACTACCCCGACACGCAACGCCACACCATGGAGCATCATGCCTTCGTCAACAGGCTCGCCGAGCTGCAGGATAAGTATCACTCGGGCAAGGCCTTCTTGAGCGTCGAGACACTCGCTTTCATCCGTGACTGGCTCAATCGCCACATCAAAGGCTCCGATAAGCAATATACGCAGAGCTTCAACGCGAACGGAATTTTCTGACCTCAGCGCAACAGGATGATCGGGCCGGCCAGCACGGCAGCGCCCATCGGCAGGAACACGCGCAGGCCCAGCGCATGGCCGCCCACGATCCAGGCCATGCCGGCCTTGAGCAGGGAATTGGCGAGCGAGGCGATCAAGATGCCGATCCCAGCGGTCAACAGCAGCAGTTCGTCCCCCGCCATGCGCGCCAGCGACAAGGTGATCGCATCGACATCGGCAATGCCCGAGGCGGCGGCCAGCGCATAGATGCCGGCATCGCCGAACCAGTCGGTCAGCGCCTGACCGAGCAGCATCACCAACGCCAGCAGGGCGCCGAAGAACAGCGCCGCTTTCAGCTCCAGCGGATTGCGCGGCAGCAAATCCGCCGCGATCTCGCTGCTCCCTGAACGCCAGACGTAGACGACAGCCGGCAGGTACAGCAGCACTGACATCGCCACCACCGGCCACAACAAGGGCCAAAACAGGGGCGGATGCAGCAACGAGGCGACCAGCAGCATGCGCGGAAACATGGTCGCGCAGGCCAGCAGGATGCCAGCGGCGGCAATCGCGGCTTGGCCGCCCGCGCCATCCCGATGCAGGCGCGCGAGGTTCAGCGTGGTCGCGGTCGACGACGCCAGTCCGCCGAAGAGACCGATGAACAGCATGCCTTTGCGCGCGCCAGCGATGCGGATGGCGAAGTAGCCGACGAACGAGATCGTCGCGATCAGCACCACCATCCACCAGATCTCATAGGGATTGAGCACCTGCCAGGGACCAAAGCCGCGATTCGGCAGCAGCGGCAGCACCACCACCGAGATCAACAACAGCTTAAACGCGGCATGCAGCTCAGGGCGTTTCAGGGTCTTGAGCCAACCGTGCAGTTCGGTCTTGTAGCCCAGCAGGAGCACCATGATGACCGCCCCCGCCGCAGCGATCACCAGTTGTCCCAGGCCCGCCATGACCGCCAATAACAAGGTCGCCAGGGCGGCCACCTCGGTGGTCAAGCCGAGATCGTCACAGCGGTGGACCGAGGCGACATGCGCCGCGCTCAGCAGCAACCCCAGGCCGAGGACGACGAAACCCACCAAGACGCCGCCGACGGGCTCGACGAGCAGGCCGGCCAAGCCGCCGATCAGCCCGACCAGCGCCATGCTGCGCAGGCCCAGTCCGCGTTCGCCTTCCTCCTGATCGCGGCTCTGCCAGCCGCGCTCCAGGCCGACCAGCAAGCCGATCGCCAAGGCCACGGCCAGGCGCCAGGCCCATTGCAGCTCCAACGCGTCACCGTTCGCGAGTTCAACCGCGTTCATCGCTCGAGCATCATCGCTGGTCTGTTTGGGTTTCGATAATAAACGCTTGCGGCAGGAAAAAAAGCGACGTAGATTCGAGCAGCGTGCACGCTGTGTCGATAATGACCCTATATCAAAGGCGGTAGAAAAATGAGTGGAAAGACGATGATTCCAGCAATCATGACCACAATGTCGGCAGGCCTACTTTTTACTGGCGTTGCAGGCGCTGCGTGCACGATTTCAGAGGATTTCGACTTTGGTGGTCAAACCGGAACCGTGCAGAACGACGACTACCTGAGGTTTTACCCCGAAGGCCAGTCGGGCGGCCTACCCGCTAAGAGCAACAGGACGTTCAACGATCCGAGTTGGCTCAACAAGATTTCCTCCGTGAAGCTTTCCGACGACTGCATCGCGGTTTTCTTCATGTCACCGAACAATGGCGGCCCCCTTCAAGGTCATCAGGTGGTCCGTGAGACGACCGCCAAGTTTTCAGCAGGGCTAAACGACAAAACGCACGGCATGATTTGCGAATGCAACTGATCAGGCGAATGGCATTCGTCTGAATGCAAGCGGCCGTCACCACGCCGAGCGATCCATGGTGACGGCGCTGCAATAACCCCTCACACCTCGCGATAGATGCGCGCGCCCTCTTCCATTCGGCTGGTCGGAAAACGTCCTCCACCGCTAGGCGGTCGGCTCCGGCCGCAGACCGCCGATCAGACCAAAATCATCGAGGATCACGTAGATCGCTGGCACCAGGAATAGCGCCGCGATGGTCGCGCTGGCCAGGCCGAACGCGAGGCTGGCCGCGAGCGGGATCAGGATCTGCGCCTGCAGACTCTTCTCGAGCAGCAGCGGCGTCAGCCCGGCAACGGTGGTGATCGAGGTCAGCAGGATCGGCCGAAAGCGCGCCCGCCCGGCCTGTCGAGCTGCATCGACGGTCGCGGCGCCGGCGCGCTGTGCCTCGCGGATGAAGACGACGAGCAAGATCGAATCATTGACGACGACACCAAACAGCGACGCCATGCCGATGATGCTCGGCATGGTCAGATCGAGCCCGAGCGCCATGTGGCCGAAGATCACCCCGATCAGCGCGGTCGGGATCACCAGCATCACCGTCACCGGCGCCAGGTAGCCACGGAACTGCAGCGCTAGCAGCATGTAGACGCCAATCATCCCGAGCAGCACGTTGCGCACGATCGACCGGCCGGTCTCGGCCGATTCGCTGGTCTCGCCCTCCATCTCGAAGCGCAGCTGCGGATAGCGCTCGAGCAGCTCCGGGATGAATTCGCGTTGGGTCAGGGTCACCAGCTCGCGGGCGTTGGCCTGGGCGCGATCGACGTCGCCCTCGATACTGACCGCGCGCTGACCGTCGACCCGATTGATCCGCGCCCAACCGCGCACCTCGTCAATCTCGGCGACGATCGACAGGGGCACCTGGGCACCGTTAGGACCGGTGACGGTGAAGCGCTCGAGATCGGCCGGGCCGGCCCGGTCGTCGGGCTCGAGGCGCAGGTCGACCTCGTAGATCTCGTCACCGAGCGCGAATTCATCGATCTCGACGCCCTGGAAGGCGCCGCGCAGCTGATCGGCGACCATGCGGGCATCGATGCCCAGGGTGCCGGCATCCGGCTTCAGTCGCAGGCGCAGCTCGCGCTTGCCGGGCCGCAGATCGTCGCTCAGGTCCTGGACCCCGACATAGCCGCCGAGATAGGCCTGCAGCTCGCGCGAGGCGGCCTTGAGCTGATCGAGATCGGGGCCGAGCAGGCGCAGATCGATAGCCCGGCCGCCGGGGCCGATCGCGGGCTCGGTGTACTTGATCGAGATCACATCGGCCGGCTCGCCCACCGCATCGCGCCAACGGTTGCGCACGGCGTCGAGCGGGGCATCGCGCGTCTCGGCGCTGAGCAGATCGGCGACCACCCGCGCCACATGCGCGCCACTCTCATAGGCGTCCGGATTCTCGCCGAACAGCAGGGTCACGTTCTGCACCAGATCCTGCTGATCCGGCTGACGCGGCTTGAATTCAGCATTGACCTCATCGAGACCGGCGATGATCCGCTCGACCACGGCCTCGGTGCGCTCGAGCGGGGTGCCCTGGGGCAGCAGCAGCCGCGCCTCCAGCACATCGCCGTCGAGCTCCGGAAAGCCGACGAACTTGAGCTTGCCGCCGACCGGCATTGCGATCGCCAGGATGATCAGCATCAGGACCAGCCCGAGCGTGAGATAGCGATAGCCGATCGCACGGTCGAGCACCGGCCCGAACGCCCGCTCACGCAGCCGATCGAAGCCGCGCTCGAAGCGCTGGCGGAAGCACGACGGCGGGCGTGCGACCTGCTGCGCCAGTGCATGACTGAGATGGTGCGGCAAGATCCAGAACGCCTCGATCAGGCTGACCGAGATCACCAGGATCAGCACGATCGGCATCACCCTCAGGATCTGGCCGATATCACCGCTGATGAACGCCAGCGAGCCGAACACCATCAGCGTGGTCGCGAACGATGAGAGCACGCCCGGCAACACCTCACGCGCGCCATTGATCGCCGCATCGGCAGGACCGTCGCCCTTGGCCAGGCGGGCGGCGATGTTCTCGGCGATGACGATGGCGTCATCCATCAGCAGGCCGACGCCGATCAGCAGGCCGACCATCGAGATCATATTGATGGTGATGCCGACTGCCGGCAGTACGAACAGCGCCCCGAGAAAGGCCACCGGCAGCCCCAAGGTGACCCAAAAACTGTAACGCCAGCCGAAGAACAGCCAGAGCACCAGGAACACCAGCAGCAGCCCCTGCGCGCCATTGCGCACCACCATGTTGAGGCGGTCGGCGACGATCGAGGCCCGGTCTTGGGTCAGGGTGAGCCGGACACCCTCGGGCGTGCTCGCTCGCTCCGTGGCGACGAAGGACTCGACCGCGGCCAGCACCTCGAGGATGTCCTGGTCACGGGTCTTGGCGACATCGAGGATCGCGGCGCGCTCGCCATTGAAGCGCACCCGCGCCTCCGGGTCCTCGAAGCGGTTGCTGATGGTGGCGATCTCGCCGAGCCTGATCGCGGCACCGCTCGCCCCCGAGATCACCACCAGATCGCGCAGCTCGGCCACGCTCTGGCGCTCGTCGTCGAAGCGCAGCAGCAGGTCCTCTTCCGCGCCCTCTAATCGCCCGGCCGGGGTGCTGATGCTGCGCCGGCCTACGGCATCGGCGATGTCTTGCGCCGAGAGATCATATTGGCGCAGCCGCCAGGCCGGTATCTCGATGCGCAGCTGATGATCCGAGAAGCCGTTGATGCCGACCTCGGCGACGCCCGACAATCGCTTCAATCGGTCCTTGAGGGTCTCGGCATAGGCCTTGAGCACGACCGGATCTTCCGGGCCGGTCACCGCGATCGAGATCACCTGCTCGGTGCGCCCGAGCTCGGTCACCACTGGCGGCTCGGCCTGATCCGGAAACTCATCGATGGCATCGACATCGGATTTCACATCGTTGAGGAAGCGCATCATGTCGGCGCCCTCGCGCATCTGCGCGACCGCGGTGCCGACGCCCTCGCGCGCCTCGCAGCGGATCTCCTCGAGATCGGTGATGCCATCCAACGCCTCTTCCAAGCGCCGGCAGATCGCGTCCTCGACCTCGGCCGGGGTCGCGCCGCGGTAGACGACCCGGACCTGGACCTCGTCAGGCTGGATCTCGGGGAAGGTTTCCCGCTGTAGACCGGGCAGCGAGACCAGGCCCAGGATCATGATCGCGGCCATGAGCAGATTGGCCGCGGTTGGATGACGGACGAACCAGGCGATCATGGGCTGCTCGGCGAAGCCGCCTTGACCTGCGGCGGTTCAGTGTCTTCCGCTGCCCGATCCTCGCTGCTCGCGGCGCTATCAGCGGCTGGCGCGGGCGCTTCGGCGGCCGAGTCGCGACCGGATTCAGCATGCTCCGAGGCCGCTTCGCCGCTGCGCATTGTCTCGGCACCCTTGGCGCTCGATGCATCGAGCGCGGCGAGCCGCTCGGCCATCTCGACATCGGTCTCGGCTCGCAAGCGCATCCCGCTGACGGCCGGCACCAGATCGCTGAGCACGATCTGCTCGCCGACCTCCAAGCCATCGGCAATGGCGACGAAGGCCCCCTGGGCAAACGCGATCTCAAGCGGGCGGCGCTCGAGGCGCTGCTCGGAATCGACGACGAACACCAGTCCGTCGCGGAGCGCTGAGCGCGGCAGTACGATCATCGGCCGCTGACTGCTCGCGCGCAGCTCGACCTGGACGAACATTCCCTTCGACAGCGGCGGGCGCTCGCCGGGTATGACCTTGTCGAAGGGCCGCTCAACCGCAACCACGACGCCCATGGTGCGGGTATCGGGGTCAATCGCGTCGTCGAAGCGCACGAACTCGGCCGACCACTCGGCGATATGATCGCCAAGGTCAAGCCGTACCGTCGCCGCAAGCCCGATCCGACGCGGAAGCTCGGCGGTGAGGCGCGCCGGGTCGAGCTCGATCGGCCCGCGCTCGATGAACAACCGCCGCAGCGAGGCCATCGGCACCTGTGCCTGGATCTCGACACGGTCGACCGAGTCGCCCTCGAACAGCGTCTGACCGACGCCGACGTACTGATCGGCCTCAATCGTCAGGTTGGCGACACGCAGATCGAACGGCGCCGTGATCCGGGTCCGCTCCAGGTCGAGCTCGGCACGCTCGACCCGCGACTGCAGGACCTCCCGTTGCGCCGGGATCAATGTCAGTGAATTGCGCAGGTTCTGCACCGCGGTGCGCAGATTCAGCGCCGTGCGCTCGGCCTGGTCGACATCGCTCTGCGAGGCGGTGCCGCGCTCGGCCAGCGTGCGCAGGCGCTGCAGCTCCTCTTCGGCCAGCTTCAGACCGCGCTCCTCGATGGCCAGCGAGGCCTCGGCATTCGACTGCTCGACCGCCAGCTCGGCGAGCTGGGCGCGGGCCTCGGCCAGCGCAAGCTCATAGTCCGCCGGATCGATCCGCAGCAGCTCGGTGCCGGCCTCCAGGATCTCACCATCGTGCAGCTGCGGATGCACCGAGACCAGGCGACCGGCGACCTGGGCCACCGCGTCCCAGATCCGCGCAGGCTCGACCGGTCCGTAGCCCACCGCCTTGGGCATCAGCGCGATCTCGCGCGCCTCCACAACCCGCACCGTTTGCGCAGGCTCGTCGCGCTCAGCGGTCTCGGGTGCCTCCTGGCTGCGCACCATCCAGACCAGCACCGCGGCTCCGAGCAGGATCGGCGGAAGGATCAGCCAGCGTCTCCAGCGCTGGCCCTTGGCATCGGGCATAACCGGAATCCGCTGCAGAAAGACCGAGAGGATCGGTCGGGGGACGCCATCTTAGCGAAAAACAGCACATGCCCGCAACGGACGGACGTTCAATCAGGCGCTCGCGGAGCTTGCGGAGCTTGCGGAGCTCGCGGAGCTCGCGCGCCGGCGCTTAAGGGCCGAAGGGTGACTCCCCGGCCAGGGCCAGTACGCGCTCGACGACGTCGTTGGCGAGCCAACCTCCATGATGGCGGATACGCTCGACACCTTGGGCCACGGAGTCCAGCTTGCCGCGCCGTTTGGCGTGCAGAAGCACGCCGAGGGAGCCCGTCATCGGGATGGAGCTACGGCGGGCAACCCGCCTCGCCTTGAGATCGTCCAGCACCACGGTGGCGCCCGGAAGATCCAGGGCGAGCTGGATCACCGCCGCCTCGCCGAGATCCAACTCGCCCGCTAGAAGCGGCGAAATCCCGTTCGCCAGAGCGTATACTTCGATATCGGGTACCATTCGAAGCCTCCGGGCGGTGTCGTCCAGCTGGGCACCTGCCTCCAACTCCCGAAGCACAGGCTCCGGCACCAAGACCCGGCCGTATAGCGCCGGTAGGGCATCGAGCCCACCCAAGGCAACGCTCAGGTGTATGACCGGGCTGCTATTGAGGATGATCACTGGCGGCCTCGGCAGCAGCGAGATCCCCCTCCAACTCCTCAGCACCCACCTGGATGGTGGATACCCCAAGGCGGCCAAGCTCGGCGAGAAACGCTACTCGCCCCATTCCGATCAGGCCGGCGGCCTGCCCTGAGCTGAGCCTGCCAATCTCGAACAATTTGGCGGCCATGGCCAGACTTGCCTCACGCTCAAACTCCGCTCGGGACATATGCAGCGCATCGGGGAAGGTTTCCGGGTAATCGACGGACAAGGTATTGCTCATGGCCAAGTGCTCTTGGGTGCGCAGGCGTATCGCTCATCTTCGCCGAATCGACCGGGCGAAGCCAGAGGCGCGAGGACTTCGTAGGACAGTCGATGTCATCGCTGGTTCTGGCGAGTGTCTGCTGTCCTCGCGACTACAGAACCAGGGCAACAATACGCCAATATCCGGAATTGGCCGACAGCGGGCGCTCGGCTGAGACTTGGCCGTCGATCAACTTCCGGACCCGACCCTTTTCTGCCGCTGAGTGCCGACTGCTTCGGCGGCTGAAATGGGCTGGGAACCGGACGCTGGATATTCTCTAGCAATAGACCCGATTCCCTGTCAATCATCCTGCCGTCGCACTGACGAACACCTAAGTCTTGGCGTATCTGATTCCGCCGACTTTTTGGTATAACACTTGGTATGACATAGAAGCGGAGTGCGAGAGCACGTGAGGATCTTCAAGAACGCTTGGTTCAAGCGCTTCGCGCGCAAGCAGAAGATCCAGGACGGGCAATTCTCGGAGGTTGAGCACGATGGCTAAACAGTATCGTAGCGACGCGATGGCCTCGATCCATGAAACCATGGAAGCCCTCCAAGAGGTGGGCGCCATCGACAAGCAGACCATGCGCGCGTTCGATGAGGCTTGTTGACGCCGGTTGAGCCCCTCTCTCCCGAAGCCATCCGTGCCCTGCGTGAGCGCGAGCATCTTTCTCAGCCCGTTTTTGCGCGTTACCTCAATGTCAGCAAGAACTTGGTCTCCGACTGGGAACGAGGCGTCAAGCGTCCCGGCGGGCCAGCAGCTTCGGCTGCTGACCGTCATCGAGAAGAAGGGGATTCAGTCAATCACCTGAACGTCCGCCCCAGTCGAAAGGAAGCCCGAGGCGGTGATCCCTCTCTGATCAGGCAGAAGGACGAATGATAGGCAGGAACGCAGCCCGCCGGTCACACCTCCCGATAGATCGAAGCCCCCTGCGTCAGAAACTCCTCGGCCTTCTCCTGCATGCCGACCTCGATGGCCTGCTCGACGTCGTCGAGCTGATGCGCCTTGGCATAGTCGCGCACATCCTGGGTGATCTTCATCGAGCAGAAGTGCGGGCCGCACATCGAGCAGAAGTGCGCGACCTTGTGCGACTGATGCGGCAGGGTCTGATCGTGGAAGTCGCGTGCCCGATCCGGGTCCAGCGACAGGTTGAACTGATCCTCCCAGCGGAACTCGAAGCGCGCCTTGCTCAGCGCATTGTCCTGGATCTGAGCCCCCGGTAGCCCCTTGGCCAGATCGGCGCCATGGGCGGCGATCTTGTAGGTGATGATGCCGTCGCGCACATCCTGCTTGTTCGGCAGACCCAGATGCTCCTTGGGCGTCACATAGCAGAGCATCGCGGTGCCATACCAGCCGATATTGGCCGCGCCGATACCGGAGGTGATGTGGTCATAGGCCGGCGCGATGTCGGTGATCAGGGGCCCCAGGGTGTAGAACGGCGCCTCGAAGCAGTCCTTCAGCTCCTTGGTGACGTTCTCCTCGATCATCTGCAGCGGCACATGGCCCGGCCCTTCGATCATCACCTGCACATCCTGCTCCCAGGCGAACTGGGTCAGCTCGCCGAGGGTCTCGAGTTCGGCGAACTGGGCGCGGTCGTTGGCATCGGCCAGGCTGCCCGGACGCAGCCCGTCGCCAAGGCTGAAGGCGACATCATAGGCCTGCATGATCTCGCAGATCTCGGCGAAGTGGGTGTAGAGGAAATTCTCCTGGTGATGGGCCAGGCACCACTTGGCCAGGATCGAGCCGCCGCGCGAGACGATGCCGGTGAGCCGATCGGCGGTCAGCGGGATGTAGCGCAGCAACACTCCGGCGTGGATGGTGAAGTAATCAACGCCCTGCTCGGCCTGCTCGATCAGGGTGTCGCGGAACAGTTCCCAGGTCAGCTCCTCGGGCTTGCCCTCGACCTTCTCCAGCGCCTGATAGATGGGCACGGTGCCGATCGGCATCGGCGCGTTGCGCAAGAGCCACTCGCGCGTCTCGTGGATGTGCTGGCCGGTCGAGAGGTCCATCAGCGTGTCGCCGCCCCAGCGCGCCGACCAGACCATCTTCTCGACCTCGTCCTCGATGCTCGAGGTGGTCTCGGAGTTGCCGATGTTGGTGTTGATCTTCACCCGGAAGTTGCGGCCGATGATCATCGGCTCGAGTTCGGGATGGTTGATGTTGGCCGGGATGATGGCACGCCCGGCGGCGATCTCATCGCGCACGAACTCGGGCGTGATCCGCTCCGGCAGGTGGGCGCCAAACGCCTGGCCGGGATGCTGGCGCAGCAGCTTCGCGTAGCGCGGATCGGCGTGCAGCTCGTCGAGGCGCAGGTTCTCGCGGATGGCGACGTATTCCATCTCCGGGGTGATCTCGCCCCGGCGCGCGTAGTGCATCTGGGTGACGTTGTGGCCGGGCTTGGCACGGCGCGGGGTGCGCAGATGCTCAAAGCGCAGATGCGCCAAGCCCGGGTCGCGCTGGCGGCGCCGACCGAAGCCCGAGGTGGGACCGTCGAGCAGCTCGGTATCGCCGCGCTCCTCGATCCAGGCGCCGCGCACCTCCGGCAGCCCGGCCATCAGATCGATGCGCGCCTCCGGGTCGGAGTACGGGCCGGAGGTGTCGTAGACATAGATCGGCGGATTCTCCTCGCGGCCCGCGCTGGTCAGCGTCGGCGTCTGCGCGACCTCGCGCATGGGCACGCGTAGGTCGGGCCGGGAGCCGGTCACATAGCACTTGCGCGAGGCGGGAAATGGACGGGTCACCTCATCGGACAACCGGGCGGTGGTTGCGAGGAAAGCTTCAGGGATGGCACTCATAGCGGCTCCTTGGGAACGATGGCGAACCAGCGTGCAAGGAACCGAAACGAGCAGGCAACGACAGCACGGCTCGTCCTGGCTTCCCTCCGCCGGTACGAACCGGATCAGGTCGTTAGGGGACTCTCTCAGCCCACGCGCGCGTGGGCACCCCCAGCAGGACAGCGCTGAACGCTATCGAAAGCGACTCGGGATTTCAAGCACACGGCTTGTCCTGAAACCGGTCCAAGCATCGCCAAGCAGATCGACGATCTATCTACCGGAGTCGCTGACCACTTCAAACATCATGACTCTACGATGAGATGCCTGATCAGTCACAGGGTTAATTTTTTTAGTCGATCGCCGACCAGTCGAGCCGGGCGAGTTCGAGCAGCAGGGCGACATCGGGCGGCTCCAGCGGTAGGCGATCGTGTGCACGTCCGAGACGATCAGCAGTGGCGGGTATTTGAGCGCCGGCGTATAGAGCTGAAGCTGCTTGAAGATGGCCGATCTTGATCGATCTAACGTCGCAGGCTGGTGCATCGCGGCGGCGACTGCGTTACTGTTGTGCCGACGCCGCGTCGCTCGACCCAGCGGCCACCGAGGCGCCCGCCCCTTCTGATCGACTCAACCCTCTCTACGCAACCATTAGGAGTCATCCGATGCACACTCGCGTCATGCTATCCCTCTCTGCGGCAGCCCTTCTGTCTCTCGCCGGCTGTGGCGATGGCGAGCAGAGCTTGGGCCCTAGCCCGAGCGACACCGAGGACCAAGCCCCGAGCCAAGCCGAGGGCGAGGCCGGCGGCAGCGCGGCGTTGGACTCGGTGAAGGAAAAGACCCAAGCGGCCATGGACAGCGCCTCCGAAGCCGGCAGCCAAGCAATGGACGCGATCTCCGAGGCGGCCGGCATCGCGCAAGATCAAGGCGCAACCTTGACCGACAGCGCCAAGGCCGAGGCACAGACGCTGATCGAGCGCGCCCAAACCTACCTCGAGGAGAATAATCTCGATTCGGCGGAAGGCGTCATGGAGCAACTCAATGCGCTCAAGGACTCGGCCTCGGACACCCTGCGCACCGAGATCGATCAGCTCGAGGAGCAGGTCGACACCCTGCGCGAACAGGAAGACAACTGAGTCCCGCTGGCGCGCGCGCTGATCAGCGGCCTCTGACGGCGGCATGCATCAGCCTCTAGGGCCGCCGCGCGACCCGCGCGAGCGCAGTCGGCGCTCGATCCCCTCGCGCACATCGCGCAATGAGAGCCGGCGCACAGGGCGCCGGCTCGCGACACGGGCCGCATCGGCGGCATCGAGCCGCGTCTTGACGATCTCGGCGAGGTATTCGCCCAATTCCGGACGCTGCGTGATCAGCGCCCGCACTGCCTCGAGATCGATTCGAATCAGGGTCACATCGGTATTGGCGGTAAACTCAAGAAAGTTGACCTGCGTGGTCAGCATCTCGGAGATGCCGAAATGCTTGCCCGGCCCCAGCGTCTCAATCACCTTCGAGGACCCATCCGGCAAGCGGATGCTGCTATCGACCAGGCCGCCGATGATCACATAGAAGGCATCGCTGATCCCACCCTCGGCCAGGATCTGATCACCGAGATCGAAATAGCGATACTCACTGCGCGCCGCGAGCTGGTTCAGCTCGTCATCGCTGAGCACACCGGCGACATCCAGGCTGCGCAATGCCAACGCCACCGTCGGCGGCTCGGCGCGATTCACATGCGCGCGGCGCGTGCGCATTTCGGTGATCTCGGGCGCCACCTCAATGCCCGCTTCCTGCAGGCCCAGGTGAATCTCGCGATAGAGTTCCTCGCGCGCGCGAAACATGGAAGGATAGTTCCTCAGGTGGACCCAGACCATATAGCTGTAAGGCACCTTGGAGGCGTCCGCGAGGCGCACCACCGGGTTCGGGAAGTGGAGCACGCTGTCGCAGCGCATCGCCGCATCCAACAGCAGCGCGGACGCGAAGCGCGGCGAAACCTCGCCCGGAATCCTGACGAAGTACCAGGGCGCATAGAGGTGGTGATCGCTGTAGTAGTTTTTGAGCGCGGCGTTGGCCATGCGCGCGTTCGGAATCACCACCGTTGCATTGTCCCAGCCACGCAGCCGGGTCGCGCGCCAGTTCAGATCCACCACCTGGCCGATCAGTTGCTCCTCGGGTAGCTCGAGCCAATCGCCGATGCGAAACGGTCGCTCGATGCCGAGCGACACACCGGCGAGCAGGTCGCTTAGGGTCCGCTGCAAGGCGAGACCAATCACGCCCGCGGCCACGCCGGTCGAGACCCAGACGCCAGTAAACGAATAGCCCTGTTGCCACATGAACGATCCGAGCGCAATCATCAGCACCGACACCGACAGCAGTGCCTCGATCAGCTTCGGGATATGCTCACCGCGGTTCCTGCGGCGGCGGCGCTGCTTGGCGATGACAGTAACCACGCGTCCGATGGCCCAGGCTACTGACAGATTCACGAAGAGGTCCGTCCACCACGCCACCGGACCGAGCAAGCTCGGCAGCTCCAGCATCCGTAACCCATGGCGCAACAGGCCGGCGATAATGATCACCCACATCGGTAAAACGACCACGTCCAGCAACGCGGTGACCAGCGGGAAGTGCTTCGTCAGTGGCCGCTTGCCGACGACCTGACAGCCGATCCGCCAGAGCACGACCAGCAACAGCAGCCCGAGCAGCAACTCCCAGTAGCTTGCGGTCAATTGATCGATAAAGTCTTGCAGTCCATTCACGAGCGCACGCCCCTTTTCAAAGCTCGCTTCACGACCCCATTATCCGCCACAGACCCTTGCGCCTGCTTGCCTTGAGGCCCCTTTGCCATGTCCACCGAACGCCCTGCCCTGATCGACCGCTTCGGTCGCCATGTGACCTATGTGCGCCTCTCGGTCACCGACCGCTGCGATCTGCGCTGTGTCTACTGCATGGCCGAGGACATGACCTTCCTGCCGCGCGCGCAGGTGCTCACGCTCGAGGAGATCGCCCGACTCGGGCGTTGCTTCACCGAGCTGGGTGTGACCAAGCTGCGCGTCACCGGCGGCGAACCGCTGGTGCGGCGCGATGTGCTGACGCTGTTCGAGGCGCTCGGGCCGCTGCCTGGCCTCGCGGATCTTACGCTCACTACCAATGGCACCCAACTGCCGCGCTTCGCCGCGCGCCTGAAGGCGGCCGGCGTCACGCGTATCAATATCAGTCTGGACTCCTTGCGACCGGAGCGCTTCCGCGCCATCACCCGCAAGGGTGATCTCGAGCAGGTGCTCGCCGGTATCGAGGCGGCGCGCGCGGCCGGGTTCGAGCGCATCAAGCTCAACAGTGTGATCTTGCAGCATCGCAATCACGATGAGGTCGTCGATTTGGTCGACTTCGCCCTCGCGCGCGGACTGGATATCGCCTTCATCGAGGAGATGCCACTCGGCCAGATCGGCGAGCACGATCGCGCCGAGGCCTTCTACCCGAGCGAGCAGATCCGCGCCGATCTCGCCGAGCGCTTCAGGCTGATCCCGACCACTGAGCGTACCGGTGGTCCCTCGCGCTACTGGCGCGCCGCCGATTCCGACACCCGGGTCGGCTTCATCTCGCCGCACAGCCATAACTTCTGCGGCAGTTGCAACCGCGTGCGCGTCACCCCCGAGGGCCGGCTGCTGCTCTGCCTGGGCCAGGAGCACTCGGTCGACCTGCGCCGCGTGCTGCGAGCCAACCCGCTTGATGACGCAGCGGTCAAGCGCGCCCTGATCAAGGCGATGGCGATCAAGCCCGAGGGCCATGACTTCGACCTCGAGGCCAAGCCGGTGATCTTCCGGCACATGAATGCGACCGGTGGCTGAGTGCTAGCCGGTTGCGATATCGGGTTCTGGCCGCGCCACGACAGCGGCCAACGCGAAACCACGGCGTAACAACTCGGCCTTGCCGCGCAGCGTCAGATCGGTGGCGAAGCGAAACTGCTGGCGAGCATCGATCGGATAGGCGCGCACGCGGTAGCGGGTGCCCCAGGGCTGCTCATCGGCGACCACGGCAATGGGCTCGCCGAGCGCCAGATAGGGGCTGGTCAGCGCCACATCGAACAACAGTTCGCGCGCATGGGCACCGTCGTGGTTCGGGTGCAGGTAGAAGCTCACCGTGCATTGCAACTGCGGGGTGCCGTTGTTGGCATTCGAGATCGGCTCGGCCCAGAGCTTCAGATGCGGGATCGAGACCAGGTTGTCGTCCGGCGTCACCAGGTTGACCGCACGCATCCCGACATGGGTCACCTCGCCATAGGTGTCACCGATCTGCACCCAGTCGCCGTTGCGATAAGGGGCCTCGCCGACGGCGACGATGCCCGCGACCAGGCTGCTGGCATAGTCTTTGAGGGCGAAGCCGAGCGCCAGGCCGAGCGAGCCGAAGATCGCGATCATGTTCTGCAGCGAGGGCTCGATCAGCACCGGCACCGCGAGCAAAAAGGCGCCGATGACGATGATCAGGCGCAGCAACGGCACCATCGCTAACACCAGATGCCGACTCTTGCCGTGCAGCCGACTGGCGAGCCAGGGCAGTGCCTTTTGCAGCGCGAGGATCAGGGCCACGGCACTGATCAGGATCAGCACCAAGTCCAGCGCGACGCTGGCATCGAGCTGCTGGAACAGCTCGGCGAGCTTGTCATCGTCCATCGTGTCGGACATCAGCAGGCATCGGTCAAGAAATCGCGTTCAGCGAGGAAGCTGCGCACCGCCGGATAGGCCGAGGGCGTCACCCGCCAGATCCCCTCTGGATCGGCGCTGATCACATCGCTCGCGGCGAGCTGCCAGAGCAGGTCTCGGGTCCGGGCACGCGGCGCCGGCAACAATGCGGCGAGAATCTCGGTCGGCAGCCCATCGTGTAGCAGCAGCGCGTGCAAGATGAGCGCCTCGGGCTCGCCCCAACCGCTGGGTAGCGCGAACTCGAGCGCGGGGGCCACCCAGATCGTCTCGACGTCGGGCTGATCGTCGGATTCTTCATCCGCCGCCTCGGGTTTATCCGGCTCCGAGCGCAGGCGCGAGCGCCACCGCTGTAAGGCCACGCCCGGGTTGCCGCGCGCCTGGGCCGCGAGGTAGCGCAGCTCGTTGTTCGCTGCGCTCTCCCCCATCTCCTCGCCTCCGTTCACGGTCAACACCCGGTTGCCGCTTTGGGCGTGGCGAAAGCGGCGCGGGCGCTGGTCGTGGCCAGCTGCCAGACTCGCGAGCCAGCGCGCCAGGCGCTCGCCATCGAGCGCCTGCAGGGTCAGCGCGCGCACCGCCGGCGTCGGCACCACGAAGCGCAGGTAGGCCCAGGTCCAACTGTCGCAGCCGATCAGCCCGAAGCCCTGTCGAGCGCTGAGCAGGCGCTCGAACAGCCCGCGTATCAGATCCAGCCCGGCGGGATGGCGCAGCCAGCAGCGCTCGAGCCGTGGCAGGGCCCAGAGGCATCCATCCTGGGGCCAATCAGCGAGCCAACCGGAGTGGTTGCCGGTGACGACCTCAGGGGCCGGAGCTGGAATGCAGACCCGGTCGTGCTGCTCCGCCCAGGTCTCCAGCAGCTCGGCATAGCCGGCCGTGGGCGGGCCGATGATGAACCAGACGCGCTCGGTCGGTGCGCGCTGCTCCAGCGCCGTTTGCAGGACGCGGGCGGCAGCGCGCCAGTCGATCGGCCCTGCAACGGCCTCCAAGCGCTCGGGGGCGAGCGCATGCAGCTCGTCTTCCCGCTTGACCGGTCCCTGTGGTGCTGGCCGGCGCCAGCGAAAGAATCGCTTCAGCGACGACAAGCCGCGCTTGGCACTGCTCGCGGTGGGCGCGGATGGCAGCTGATAATGGGCTAACGGGATCAGCTCCCAGATCGGATGCGACTCGTTCTCGGAGGCGGTCGAAGCCATGGTAGGAGCGGTTCCCCCTTGTTCTCGGCGGTAACATTCACGGTCGCGATTCGGCGAATCTATCAAGAAGCCGGCCGCTACTAGACCGAACGCGGATCAGCTGTCTTATACTGGATCAGCTCGTCCATTGCGAAACCGATCGAGCACCGTTCGCGAAACTCCAGGCCGCCAGTGACGAGGCCTGGAACGCTATGAAAGACGGCTTCGAGGCTGACGCTGTATCTGAAGGTGATGGCCGAGACCTACGAAGGCCTCAAGCGCCAAGGCGTCGAACCCGAGATGGTCTTCACCTTTCGCGGACCCTCGCTCGCGCTGATCTCGAGTGACCACACCGACGTTCCTCTGGATCAGGAGCAGCACTACGAGGCTATCGCCGAGCAGATCAAGCAGCTGCAGGCCAAGCCGAATGTGCACATGGAGGCCTGCTCGGTCGCCGCGCGTCTGCTCAAGGTCGATCCAGACACTCTGCTGCCCGGCATCGACTTCGTTGGCAACGCCTTCGTCTCGCAGATTGGCTATCAGTCCAAGGGCTTTGCCATCATTCCGATCTTCTGACGGGTGAGCTCCGGGTGGCCAACAGACTATTGTGCTGGCCGCTGCGGGGATGATCTCGGTTAAAGTGCGATTCGAAGACAGCCGAGGTATCCATGATTTTCCCCACATTGCGCAGCATCGCCACGGCCGAGGTCATTACCCTCCCGGCCACGGCCACCCTCGCCGAGGCGGTCGAGACCATGAACCGCCACAACATCCGCGATGTCGTGGTAAGTACCGAGTCAGGCTACCGCCTGGTGCTCTCGAGCATGTTGCTGTCTTTCCAGGTCCAGGGCCTGCCGTTATCCACGCCGCTCTCGGAACTGGACCTGCCGGAGGCGGCGCTGCTCGATCCAGAGGCTTCGACCTTGGACGGACTCAAGGCGATCCGCAATCATTCCGAGCACATCTGCCTGATCGATCAGGCCGGCCACCTGCAAGGCATCGTCAGCTACACCGATCTGGCCGGCAGTCTCGACCCGCAGGTGCTGGCCGAGATGCAGAGCCTCGGCGAGCTGCTGCATGGTATCCAGCCGCTGGTCGTGCCCGAGACCCTGGCGCTGCAGGAGGTCGTGCAGCGCATGGATCAGAACCATGTTGGCGCCAGTATCGTCACCCGCGAGGCGCGCCCGGTCGGCATCCTCACCCAGCGCGATCTGCTCAGGCTGCTCGGCGCCGAGCCGGATTGGCAGGCACCGGTGGGCAGCTTCATGAGCGCACCGCTGCGCACCCTCGACCAGGAGACGACCATCGCCGAGGCGCTGACCTTCTGCCGCCGCCACCGCATCAAGCGCGTCGTGGTGGTGAACCGCGATGGCCAGCTCCTGGGACTGATCAGCCAACGCGATCTGGTCAGCCTCTATTACAATCGCTGGTTCGCCGTGCTCAAGGACCATCAACAGCAGCGCGATGCGCTCAACCGCGAGCTGCAAGAGCAGGAAAAGAAATTCCGCGTCCTGTTCGAGTATTCACCCGACGCCATGGTCGTCATCGATCCGGCCAACGGCGCCACGCTTGAATTCAACCACCGCGCGCATGCGCAGCTCGGCTACAGCGCCGAGGAATTCGCACGCCTGTGCCTGCGCGACTACGAAGCCAAGGAAACACCCGAAGAGACCGCCGCCCACGTCCACAACATCATCACCCAGGGACATGATGAGTTCGAGACCCTGCATCGCCACAAGGATGGTCATCTCTTACACATCCAGGTCTCGGCCATCTATTTGGAACTCAATCAACAACCTCGGTTGATGGCGATCTTGCGCGACATCAGCCAGCAAAAACAGGCCGAGCAGCAGCTCATCGAGAGCCGCGAGCGCCTGCAACTGGCCGCCGATGCGGCCGAATTCGGCATCTGGGACTATGACCTCGAGCACGACCGGCTGTTCTGGGATGCGCGCATGTTCGACCTCTACGGCGTCGATCCGGCGCAGTTCCAAGGCTGCCTCCAGGATTGGGCCGACAGACTGCACCCGGAGTCCCGTCAGCAGGCCGAGGCCGCGTTCCGGGCGTTGGTCGAACACGACCAACATTTCGATATCAAGATCCAGGTCGAGCGCACGAACGATCAGGCGTGTCGCACACTCAGAGGGCTCGCGCGCGTGATCCGCGACGGGCAGGGGCGCGCGATCCGGGTCGTCGGCATCAATGAGGATGTCAGCGACCGCATCGCCGCCGAGCACCGGCTCGCCGCCGAGGAGGCCAAGTTCCGCGGCCTGTTCGAGCGCTCGCCGGTCGGTATCGCGATGAACGATTTCGCCACCGGCGACTTTCTCGAATTCAACGCGGCCATCCACGAGCCCACCGGTTACAGCGAGGAAGAGTTCCGACAGCTCAGTTACTGGGAGCTGACCCCCGAGCAATACTTGCCGCTCGAACAGCAGGCGCTCGAGGAGCTGCGCGAGACCGGCTTCTATGGGCCGTTCGAAAAGGAATACATCCGCAAGGATGGCAGCCGCTACCCGGTGTTGCTCAAGGGCTTCAAGACCCAGACGCCGGAAGGGCGCGAGGTCATTTGGTCGATCATCCAGGATATCTCCGCGATCAAGGAGGTGCAGCGCGATCTGCGCGATCGCGAGCAGCGCCTGCAACAGCTCGCGGCCCAGAGTCGCACCGTCACCTGGGAGGTCGATGCCGAGGGCTGCTATACCTATCTCAGCCCGGTGGCCGAAGGCGTCTGGGGCTACAGGCCCGCCGAACTCGTCGGTCAGGCCCACTTCTACGATCTGCACCCGGCCAACGGCCGCGAGGCCTTCAAGACCGCCATGTTCGAGGGCTTTGCGGCACACCAGTCGTTTGACGGCTTGACCAACCCCCTCCTGCACAAAGACGGCCACCTGCTCTGGGTCAGCACCCATGCCGCGCCCGTGATCGGCGATGACGGCACCCTGCTCGGCTATCGGGGCAGCGATCTCGACATCACCGAGGCCAGGCAGGCCAAGCAGGCCCTGGAAACCGAAAAGGAGCGCTTCCAGGGCATCTTCGAGAACACCGGCAGTGGCGTCGCGGTGTTCCGACCGGTCGACGACGGCCAGGATTTCGTCTTCACCGACTATAACGCCGCCGCCGAGCGCATGGACAAACACCCACGCCAGGAGGTCATCGGCCGTCACCTGAGCGAGTGTTTCCCGGCGGCCGAGAAGATGGGGCTGTTCGGGGCCTTACGCCAAGTCGCGCGCAGCGGCGAGCCGATCGAGCTGCCACTCGCGCGCTATGAGGATGAACAACTACAGGGCTGGCGCGAGAACAGCCTCTTCATGCTCTCCTCCGGCGAGGTGGTGGCGGTCTACAACGACCTCACCGAGATCAAGCAGGCACAAGAGGCCGCCGAGCGCGCTAATCAGGCCAAGAGTCAATTTTTAGCCAATATGAGCCACGAGATCCGCACGCCGATGAACGCCGTCATCGGGCTCTCGGAGCTATTGCTCTCGACGCCGTTGAATGACAAACAGCGTGACTATCTCGGCAAGATTCGCGATTCCTCGCGCATGCTGCTCGGCATCATCAACGACATCCTCGATTACTCCAAGATCGAGGCCGGCAAGCTGGAGCTGGAAGCGCGTCCGTTCCACTTCGATGATTTGCTCGAGCAGATGCAGACGCTGTTCGCGGCTGCCGCCGAGGCCAAGGGCATCGAGCTGATCTTCCACAGCAACACCCATGGGCTGCCCGCCGTGGTCGGCGACTCGCTGCGCCTCGGGCAGGTATTGACCAATCTGCTCAGCAACGCCATCAAGTTCACCGAGCAAGGGCAAGTCGAATTGGCGATCCAGCTCCTGCCCTTGGAGCAACAGCAGGCGCATCTGCGCGTCGAGGTGCGCGATACCGGCATCGGCATGAGCGAGGCGCAACAGCAGCGACTGTTCCAAGCCTTCTCACAAGCCGACTCCTCGACGACCCGCAACTATGGCGGCACCGGCCTCGGTCTGGTCATCAGCCGGCGGCTGTTGGAGCAGATGGGCGGCGCGCTGCGGCTCGCATCGTGCCCTGGCCAGGGCAGCACCTTTGGCTTCGAACTCAGCCTGCCGCTGTCATCACAGCCGGCGCTCGTGCCCCGCTCGGCCGAAGTGATCCCCCACGGCGCCCGCGTGCTGGTGGTCGATGACCATGTCACCGCCCGCAAGGTGCTGCGCGAGATGCTCGAGCGGGAGGCCTTAAAGGTCGTCGAGGCCGACAGTGGCGAGGCCGCGATCGAGGCTATCGTGGCCGCTGAACACCAGGGCCTGCCGTTCGATTTCATCCTCATCGACTGGAAGATGCCCGGCCAATTCGATGGGCTCGCCACCCTCGAGCGCCTGCACGCGCTGCGCGCGCAAGGCACCTTGACCGACACCCAGATCCCGGCCCTGATCATCAGCGCCTACAGCCAGGAAGGCCCCAGTCAGCATGCCGGCCTCTACAGCGCCTTCCTGAGCAAACCGGTCACCCCGCGCGCGCTGCTCGAGGCCATGGGGCGCGCCAGCGCCGAGCAGGCGCCGAGCCAGCACGCGACGGATGAACAGAACCCGCCGCCGCCCCACCTGGTCGGTCGCACCCTCCTGCTGGTCGAAGACAACAGCCTCAATCGCGAAGTCGCCACCGCGCTGCTGGAGAAGACCGGCGCGCGCATCATTGAAGCGCACAACGGCCGTGAGGCGGTGGAGCGGCTCGCCGAGCAACCGGTCGATCTGGTGCTCATGGATCTGCAGATGCCGATCATGGACGGCTTCGAGGCCAGCCGCCGCATCCGCGCCCAGCAGCCCGCGCTGCCGATCCTGGCGCTCTCGGCGGCGGTCATGGACGACGATCGCCAACGCGCCGAGGCTGCCGGCATGAACGACCACCTGGCCAAGCCGATCGACAAGCAGACCCTGTTTCGCCTGCTCGAGACCTGGCTGCCCGGCGCCGACGTTGACCCGCCGGCGTCCCAGCCAAGCGCCCAAACCGGCGCCCAGCGCGCGCCCGAATGCGCGCAAGTATCCGCACCTGACGCCACCCCCCAGGGCACATCAGCATCCACCGGCGCGCGCTTGCCTGCTACACTTGAGGGGTTCGATTTGCAACGCGGGCTCGACCACCTCGACCAGGATGGCGCGCTCTATCTCAACCTGCTGCATCGTTTCCGGCACCAGCTCGAGGGCGAATTCGCCCCCCTCGGCGAGCCACTCGAGCAACCACCCAGGAGCAGCGAGACCAAGCGCCTGATCCATACCCTGAAGGGGTTGGCCAACACGCTCGGCGCCGTGCGCCTGGCGGCGGTCGCCACCGAGATCGACCGCGCCTGCCGCAGCGATGCGCCGATCCCAACGGCCACGCGCGAGGAACTGGCCGAGACCCTGAACCAAGCCCGCGCGCGCCTGGCCTCGCTACCCAGGCGCTCCGCCAACGGCCCCGCGAGCGGCCCCACCGGAGAACAGGCCCGCCAGGGAGACCCGAGCGCCAGCATGGAGACCATCGACCAGATCGTGCACGCCCTGTCCGCCGGCGAGTTGATCGACGACACCCTGATGGACGCGGTCACCGCCGTCATCCGCCAGTACGTCGACGACGCCCAAGCCATGGAACTGCAAACCTACATCGAGACCTTCGACCATGACCGCGCCGCCGATCTGCTCAAGCAGGTCGCCGCGCGCATCGCCGATACGCAACACGAGGCCTGAGGTGAGAGAACAGCGCGCCACGATCTTGATCGTCGATGATCAACCCGCCAACATCCACGCCCTCGCCAAGTTGCTCAAGGACGATTATCGGATCATCACCGCGACCAATGCCGCCAAGGCGTTGGAGCTGGCGCGGCGCGAGCCGGGGCCGGACCTGATCCTGCTCGATATCCTGATGCCGGACCAGGATGGCTACGGCCTCTGCCGCGAACTCAAGGCCGATGAGGCGACCCACGCGATTCCGGTCATCTTCGTCACCGCCCTCGATCAAGCCCAGGACGAGGCCAAGGGGCTACAGCTCGGCGCCGCCGACTACATCTCCAAGCCATTCAACCCCGCCATCGTCCGCGCCCGGGTCCACAATCAGGTCAGCCTCAAGCTCAAGACCGATCTGCTCGAGAAGATCGCCCTCCAGGATGGGCTGACCGAGATCCCGAATCGGCGCTATTTCGACCGCAAGCTCTCGCAGGAATGGAACCGGCAGTCGCGCCATCAGCAACCGCTCTCGCTGTTGATGATCGATATCGACCATTTCAAACCCTATAACGACCACTATGGTCATGGCGCCGGCGATGAGTGCCTGCGCCGGGTCGCGCAAGCCTTGGCACAAGCGCCAACCCGCTCCGCTGACCTGGTCGCCCGCTATGGCGGCGAGGAGTTCGTCGTCTTACTGCCCGATACCGACGCCACCGGCGCCCGAGAGGTCGCCGAGAAGATGCGCGCGGCGATTCATACCCTGGCCATCCCACACGCCTATTCGCCGGTGAGCGATCACATCACCATCAGCCTGGGTGGCAGCACCCACCAGCCGCAACGGCAGCGACCGGCAACGAGCTCCGAAGCCTTGAAACAGGTTGCCGACCAGGCACTCTATCAGGCCAAAGAACAGGGACGTGATCGGCTGTTCTGGCGCGACATCGACGCCAGTTGATACAAGGCTGCTGAGGCTAAGCTTTCGCTCATCTGGGCAAGTCGGGCGCGGGAAGACGCAGATAGCCATTCCCCCTGACTCGCAACCATGATGAGCGCCTCAACTTTCGGCTTTCTGGCTTGTACAGTCCGGCGATCAAGTGGCACGGCTATAAACTGCAGCAATTCCAAATTTGAAACCCTCATGTTACCAGTAGCTTTTCTGAAAGCGGTTGAAACTTGAGTTGTTAGCCGATGGTTCTCAAGCCCACCCCCACAGCCACACCGACGCCCCCGGTGTTCGCTA
>NZ_NHSF01000046.1 GCF_016653295.1 Halochromatium salexigens
TGCTCGGCCCGCTGTTCAACGGCTGGCTGATGAGCGATGGCTACTGGGCCTATCGTGACGTTGACAACCGCCTGCGCTGTCTGGCGCATGTGCAGCGCAAAGCCCGCGGCTTAGAGGAGAGCCTGGAGCGCCAAGCCCGCGCCTTTGGGGAGGCGGTTAACACGTGCCTCAAGGCGGTCATGGACAGCGTCTACGCCGCCCGCGCGCGGCAAGGAGGATGATCTGGGCGCGTTTGACCAATCCTTGGAGCGCGGTGTGTCGGCGCTCCAGTTCCTCCAGGGCGCGAGCGTCTTTGTCGGACACGTGAATGGGGGCAGCGCTACAGCGCGGCATCGGTAAGAACCTCCGGTCAGTCGCGATGTGAATGATGAGAATGACAACGCTACTATCTGGGAACGGTCTCAGGTATTTAACAGGGCTGCACTAGCCGCTGAAGTCTGCGCAAGACGTTTGGAACCGCGGCGGTTGAACGTTAGACTCTGGCATCCTGATGGACACCTTTTTGCTCACCGGAGGCCCCTCATGAGCCGTTATATCCCTCTCAGTCCGCAACGCTTCGGCGAGCTGAGGTGGCAGCGTTTTCGCGATTATCGGCACACGCTCGGCGTGCATCTCACGCCGGTGGCGGCGCCGGAGGTGAGTGCGGCCGCCGCCCATCTGCCGCTGGCCTTCGCACGCGATGCCCAGGGTAAGCGCCTGCTGTGCGCGCTTACCGGTCTGCGCGAAGGCGTCAATCATTGCCTGGACGCGCGCCAGGCTTGGTTGGCCGGCTACACGCCGGCGTTGCTGCGTTCTCATCCGTTCCGGCTGCTGCCACCGCCGCCCGAGAAGGGCGAGGCGCATCAGCGCGTGCTCTGCGTGGATATCGATAGCCCCTGGGTGGGGCCGGACGGGGATCAGGCGTTCCTCGACGGCGAGCGCATGAGCCCGGCGGTGGAGGAGATCTTTCAGTTCCTCGGCCAGCTCGCGCAGCACCTGGCGCGCACCGAGCAGGCGGTGGCGGCCCTGGAGACGGCGGGCCTGCTCATCCCCTGGACGATCGAGGATGAACAGGATCAGCCCCTGCGCGGGCTACAACGGGTCGACGAGACCGCGCTGGCCAAACTCGATGCCGAGCCCCTGGCCGAGCTGCACCGCCAAGGCGCCCTGGCGCTGGCCTATGCGCAGATGGTCAGCACCCATCAACTGCCGGCGCTGCAAACACGCGCGCGCCAGCTCGAGCGCCAAGCCCCGCGCGAGGATCTTGGTGACTTCTTTGGCGGGCAGTCGGAGTTGCAATTCGACTTCAATCAATGAGGGACCGCCGCGCCTCGCCGCCTATGCGGACTGGGTCTTGGTATCGTAGACTAGGGGATTACCCAAAGCGATCGGGACGAGAACGCCGTGCGTACCCCCATTAAACCTCAGGACGAACTCAAAGCCGCGCTCAAGGCCAGTCGCGGCTCGTTTCTGTATGCCGGCCTGTTCAGCATGTTCATCAACCTGCTCATGCTGGTGCCAGCGCTCTACATGCTCCAGGTCTACGACCGGGTGCTCGCCAGCAGCAGTGTCGAGACCCTGCTGATGCTGACACTGCTGGTGGTCGGCCTCTACGCCATCATGGGCGCGCTCGAGATGGTGCGCACGCGCATTCTGGTGCGCGTCAGCAGTCGGCTCGATATGCACATGAACGAGCGCCTCTTCTCGGCGATGTTCGAGTCCGGCGTGCGCCAGGGTCGGCGCACCGGGGCGCAGCCGATCAACGATCTGACCACATTGCGCCAATTCCTCACCGGCCGTGGGCTGTTCGCCTTCTTCGATGTGCCCTGGGTGCCGGTCTACATGGCAGTGCTGTTCCTGCTGCATCCGCTCATCGGCTGGGTTGCGGTTGGCGGCGCGGTGATCCTGATCGGGCTTGCGGTAGCCAACGAACTGAGCACGCAGCGCCCACTCGGCGAGGCCAACCGCATGGCGGTGGCCAATTCCAACTTCATCGAGGGCAATCTGCGCAACGGCGAGGCCATCGAGGCCATGGGCATGCTCGGCAACGTGCATCGGCGTTGGCTGAGCCGCCACTCCGAAGTCCTGCAGCTGCAGAGCCAGGCCAGTGACCGCGCCGGCACGCTGACCAACAGTAGTAAGGCGCTGCGCGTCATGCTCCAATCGCTGATCCTCGGCGTTGGTGCCTATCTGGCGATCCAGAACATCATCACCCCCGGTATGATGATCGCCGGCTCCATCCTCATGGGCCGCGCGCTCGCGCCGCTGGATATGCTGATCGGCTCTTGGCGCGGCTTCCTCAGCGCACGCAGCGCCTACGAGCGCCTGCGCGCGTTGCTCAACGATGTCCCGGAGCGGACCTTCGGCATGAGCCTGCCGGCGCCGAGTGGGCGCCTCACGCTCGAAGAGGTGATCGCCGCCCCGCCGCAGGTGCGCGTGCCGGTGCTGCGACGCATCAGCCTGGAGATCAACCCCGGTGAGAGCGTCGGCATCATCGGCCCGAGCGCGGCCGGTAAATCGACCCTGGCGCGTGTCATCCTCGGTGTGTGGCCGACGATGGGCGGTTATGTGCGCCTCGACGGCGCCGACATCTCAACCTGGAACCGTGAGGCGCTCGGCCCCTACATCGGCTATCTGCCGCAGGATGTCGAGCTGGTCGAGGGGTCGGTGAACGAGAACATCGCCCGTTTCGGCCAAGTGGACCCGAACGCCGTGGTCAACGCCGCGCAACGCGCCGGCGTACACGAGATGATCCTGCAGTTGCCCGAGGGCTACGACACCCAGATCGGTGCCGGCGGTACGGTGCTCTCGGCTGGCCAGCGCCAGCGCATTGGGCTGGCACGCGCACTCTATGGTCAGCCGGTGCTGGTGGTGCTCGACGAACCCAACTCGAACCTGGATGATCAGGGCGAGGCGGCACTGGTGAGCGCGATCACGGCGCTGAAAAAGGCTGGCAGCACCCTGCTGCTGATCACCCACCGACCCAATGTGCTGCATGCGGTCGAGAAGGTGATGGTCATCAGCGAGGGCACGATCAAGGCCTTCGGTGCGCGTGATGAGGTGCTGGCGCAGTTTGCGCGGCCGAAGTCGGTGCCCCGCCAAGCGCCCACGAAGGCCTTACGCGGAGATGGCGGCGGCGGCTCGGCACCAGCAGCCCCGACAGTCACGACCCCAACGGCCTAGGCCTCTGCGCCTAAACCAGCCGTCTAACCCGTTTTGTGAAGACGCGCGCCGCCGCGCGTGCTTCGCCAATTCCTTTACACAACGCCCTTCCCGGGAGAGTCAATCGCCTTGGAGATCAACGCCCCTTCGACCCGCGTCGTCGAGCCGCAAACGCCCGCCGTGCCCACCACCGACCGCGGCGCGCGCCTGCTCGGCCTGCTCATCCTGTTGCTTGGGCTCGGCGGCTTCCTGACCTGGGCCGCGCTCGCCCCGATCAGTAGTGCCGCCGTTGCCCCCGGCGTGGTCACCGTGGAGGGCGCGCGCAAGACCGTGCAACACCTCGACGGCGGCATCGTCGCCGAGATCTTCGTGCGCGAGGGCGATAAGGTCGAGGCCGATCAGTTGCTGGTCCGCCTCGACGATCGCGAGACGCGCGCCCAGCTCGAGATGGAGCGCGGCCAGCTCATCGCCCTGGCGGCCGAGGAGGCGCGCCTGATCGCCGAGCGTGATGGGCTTGAGCAGCCCCAGTTCCCCGTTCGACTTTTTGGCGGTATCAAGATGGATGATCCGCGCCTACTGATGGCGCAATCCGGTCAGAAACGCGTGTTCGAGGCCCGGCGCCAGGCGCGCGAGGGCGAGATCAGCGTCCTCGAGCAGCGCATCGAGCAGTTGCAAGAGCGCATCGCCGGGGTCGAGGATGTGCTCGAGGCCAACAAGCGCCGCGCCAAGCTCTATCAGGAAGAGATCGACGCGCTGACCAGCCTGTTCGATCGCCAGCTCGGCGACAAGAGCCGGCTGCGCGAGGCCGAACGTCAACAGGCCGAGCTGCTCGGCGAGCAGGCCGAGCGGCGTTCAACCATCGCCTCGACCCGCGTGCAGATCGGCGAGACCGAACTCGAGATCGCGCAGATCAAGCGCCGCTTCGTCAGCGAGGTGGTCGAGCAGTTGCGTGAGGTCGAGACCGAACTCAGCGACCGCGAGGAACGCCTGCGCGCGCTCTCCGCGCGGCTCGAGCGCACAGAAATCCGCTCGCCCGCGAGCGGGGCCGTGGTCGATCTGCAGACCCACACCATCGGCGGCGTGCTGCGCCCGGGCGACAAGGTGCTCGATCTGATCCCGGCCGACGAGCCGCTGCTGATCGAGGCGCGCGTCTCGCCGACGGACATCGATCAGGTCTTTCCCGGTCTCGAGGCCGATATCCGCTTCACCGCCTTCAACGCCAGCACCACGCCGACCGTTACCGGGGAAGTGCTGACCGTCTCAGCCGATCGGATGACGGATCAGAAAACGGATCAGGATTATTTTCTCGCCCGCGTGCGGGTGCCGCCCGAGTCGCTCAAGGAACTCGAGGACAAGACCCTGCTACCCGGCATGCCAGCCACGGTGATGATCAAGACCGGCGAGCGCACCTTCTTCGAGTACCTGATCCGTCCGATCAGCGACCGCATCAGCGTCGCCTTCCGCGAGGACTAGCTGGCGTAGCACATGGACAGCGACGAGTACCGCCCGTAAACCGCTCGTGAGGCGCGCTACTGATAGACCTGATGTGGCAGCCAGGTCGCGAGCGCCGGAAACAGCGCCAGCAGTGCCAGCATCAGCAGTTGGATCAGGATGAACGGCGCGACCCCCCAGTAGATCTGGCTGGTACGCAACGCCGGTGGCGCGACCCCGCGCAGATAGAACAGCGAAAAGCCGAACGGTGGGGTCAGGAACGAGGTCTGCAGGTTGATCGCGATCATCACCCCGAGCCAGACCGGGTCCAACCCCATCGCCAGCAAGACCGGGCCAACGATGGGCACGACGACGAAGGTGATCTCGATGAAGTCGAGGATGAACCCGAGCAGGAACAGCACTAGCATCACCAGCGCCACCGCGCCGACCGTGCCGCCCGGCAGATCGCTCAAGAACTCGGTCACCAGCTCGTCGCCGCCGAAGCCGCGGAAGACCAGCGAGAAGATTGCCGCCCCGATGAAGATCAGGAACACCATGCTGGTCACGATGGTGGTCTGACGCACCACCGCGAACAGGGTCTCAACGCCCAGTTGCCGATGCGAGGCGGCGAGCAGCAAGGCCCCCACCGCGCCGACCGAGGCCGCCTCGGTCGGCGTCGCGATGCCATAGAGGATCGAGCCCAGCACGGCAACGATCAGCGTCAGCGGTGGCAGCAGCACCTGGAGCACCCGCAGCCAGAAACGCGCATCGTGCCGGGGCCGCTCCGCCGCCGGGATGGCCGGCACCGCCTGTGGGCGAAACACCGCCACGCCCAGCATGTAGGCGATATAGCCGGCCACCAGCATCAATCCCGGGATCAGCGCCCCCACGAACAGATCCCCCACCGAGACCGTCTCCGGCGAGAAGATGCCCATGTCGAGCTGCGCCTGCTGATAGGCCGAGGAGAGCACATCGCCGAGCAGCACCAGCACGATCGACGGCGGGATGATCTGCCCCAGGGTGCCCGAGGCACAGATCGTACCCGCCGCCACGCTCGGGTCGTAATGGCGCTTGAGCATGGTCGGCAGGGACAACAGTCCCATGGTGACCACGGTGGCGCCGACGATGCCGGTGCTCGCGGCAAGCAGCATGCCGACCACGGTCACCGAGATGCCGAGTCCGCCGCGCATCGGGCCGAACAACAGCGCCATGGTGTCGAGCAGATGCTCGGCCACGCGCGAGCGCTCCAGCATCACTCCCATGAACACGAACAGCGGCACGGCGATCAGGGTCTCGTTGGTCATCACGCCATAGACCCGATTCGGCAGCGCCGCGATGAAGGCGGGATCAAAGTAACCGAACCATTCGCCGATCAGGGCCATCGCCAACGCGGTGCCGCCCAGCGACAGCGCCACCGGGTATCCGAGCAGCAGGACGATACCGACGGCCAGCACCAGCAGGATCGGCATCAGTTCAGCCATTGGTACGGGACTCCCGCCGAGCGTTTGGCTCGTCGTCGTCGCGCGACAGCGAGTCAGGCGCCTGGTCGACTGGCGGCTGATCCACCGCCTCGGTCTCGAAGCCGGCGATGAACAATCCATTGCGCAGCACCCAGATCAGCCCTTGCAGCAGCATCAACACCGGCATCACCAGCAGCAGCGTCTTCAACAGCCAGACGCCTGGAAGACCACCCGCCTCGCGCGAGCCCTCGCGCACCGACCAGGCATCGGCCACGTACTCCCAAGAGGCGATGAACAGGAACACGCAGACCGGCGTCAGCAGGAACAGGGTACCAAGCAGATCGACCCAGGCGCGCCCACGCCGCGTGAAACGCTGGTAGAGGATATCCACCCGCACATGCGCGTCCTGCCGCAGCGTGTAGGCGACGCCGAGCATGAACAGGGTCGCGTGCATATAGGTGATCGACTCCTGCAGCGCGATCGAGCCCGCGTCGAACCCATAGCGCAGCACGACGACGATGAAGGTGACCAGCACCATCGCCAGCGCCAACCAGGCCACCGCCGTGCCGACCGCGCGGTTGACCCAGTCCAGCCCGTCGGCCAGCCGCGGCAGGTGACGCGCCAAGGCATGCGCCACGCCGGGGGCGGATGCACGGCTCATGCGCTTGCCCTCGCTGCGCTCACTACCAACTGAACAGCAGCCATTGCGGAACCGCGAGATCCGAGGGCGCGCGGCGTTCCTCGACATCGAGGGTGCCGTCGCCATTGGTATCGAGCAGAAAATACGGTGGCCCGACGCTGGGCTCGACCTTGACCATGTAGACTTGCCCCTTGACCCGATATTCGTAGACGGTGCCTTCATCGGTCTCGGTGATGGTGACCTCGGGGGCGCTGGCGCTATCGCCGGCGTAGGGGCCGGGGATCGAGGGCACCTCGGGCGCGGACAAGAAGCCGCCGCCTTGCGCGAGCGACGCGACCGGCGCAAACGCCAACGTGAGCAACAGCAGGGCCGCGAGGCCATGACGGGCGGGGATCGGGAAGGATGCGAACGCTGGCATGGGCCTCGACCTCGATACAACATGCAAACGCCTAGTGTAGCGTGCGGCCCGGCCCGACGCCCAACCCGGTTGCCGCCTCACCCTCAACCCCATTGGAGTCCCTGATGAAAGGCCTCAACCCACGGCAGATCGAGGCCGTGCGCGACTGCCAAGGCCCGCTGCTGGTGATCGCCTGCGCCGGCTCCGGCAAGACCCGGGTGATCACGCACAAGATCGCGCACCTGATCGGCGAGCGCGGGGTCGCGGCGCGCGCCATCGTCGCGCTGACCTTCACCAACAAGGCCGCGCGCGAGATGAAGACGCGCGTCGGTCAGCTGGTCAAGGGCCGCGCCGGGCATGGACTGCGGGTTTCGACCTTCCACACCTTCGGCCTCGAGCTGCTGCGGCGCGAGATCGCCCACAGCGCGCTGCGCCCGGGCTTCTCGCTGGTCGACCCGCAGGACGGCGAGCAGATCCTGAAAGAGCATCTGCGCGAGGCGGATCTGAGCGAGGCCACCAGCCCGGCGGCGGCGCTGACGCGCATCTCGCACTGGAAGAACGGCCTGATCGACCCCGCGCGCGCCGAGCGTCTGGCCGAGGATGCGTTCGAGGCCGACCTGGCGCGGCTCTATGCCCGCTACGAGCGCAGCCTGGCCGCCTACAACGCGGTCGACTTCGACGACCTGATCCTGCGCCCGGTGCAGCTGCTGCGCGAGGTACCCGCCGTGCGCGAGTATTGGCAAGGGCGCATCCGGCATCTGCTGGTCGACGAGTATCAGGACACCAACAACGCCCAGTATGAGCTGGTCAAACTGCTGGTCGGCCCCGATGGTGCCTTCACCGTGGTCGGTGATGATGATCAATCCATCTATGCCTGGCGCGGCGCACGGCCGGAGAACCTCGCGCGCCTGAAGGACGACTTCCCGCTGCTCAAGGTGATCATGCTGGAGCAAAACTACCGCTCCTCCGGGCGCATCCTGAATCTCGCCAATGGTCTGATCGCCAACAACCCGCACCTGTTCGAGAAACAGCTCTGGAGCGCGCTCGGACCCGGCGAGCGCGCGCGCGTGCTGCAGTGCCGCGACGAGACCCACGAGGCCGAGCGCGTCGCCAGCGAGATCCTGCACGGCCATCAGATCAAGGACCGCGCCTATGGCGACTACGCCATCCTCTATCGCGGCAACCACCAGGCGCGCCCCTTCGAGAAGGCGCTGCGGGCCTTGAACATCCCCTACTTCCTCTCCGGCGGCACCGCCTTCTTCGCCCGCACCGAGGTCAAGGATGTGATGGCCTATCTGCGCCTGATCGCCAACCCAGACGATGACGCCGCCTTCCTGCGCATCATCAACGTGCCACGGCGCGAGATCGGCCGGGGCACGCTGGAGAAGCTGGCTGCGGTCGCCGCCCAGCGCCAGAGCAGCCTGTTTCACGCCTGCGCCGATCTCGCCCTGGCCGAGCACCTGAACGAGCGCCAGCGCCGGCGCCTGGCCGAGTTCAAGAGCTGGATCGCGCATTATCAGCAACGCGCGCGCACCGACCCGCTCGGCGCCGTGCGCGCCCTGGTCCATCAGAGCGACTATCACGGCTGGCTCAAGGACACGAGTTCGAGCCTGAAGGCGGCCGAGCGGCGGATCGAAAACGTCGCCGAGCTGATCGGCTGGCTCGAGGCGCTGCGCAAGGGCGCCGTGCAAAACGGCGGCCTGCCGGAAATGGTCGCCCACCTGACGCTGATGGACGTGCTCGAGCGCCAGGACGAAGAGGAAGGCGGCGACCGGGTCTCGCTGATGACCCTGCACGCGGCCAAGGGGCTCGAATTCCCGGAGGTCTTCCTGGTCGGCATGGAAGAAGAGTTGCTGCCGCATCGCAGCAGCATCGAGGACGACACCATCGAGGAGGAGCGGCGCCTGGCCTATGTCGGCATCACCCGCGCGCGCCATCGGCTCAACTTCAGCCTCGCGCGCCATCGCCGACGCTATGGCGAGCGGGTGCTGTGCGAGCCGAGCCGCTTCCTCGAGGAACTAGCGAGCGCCGAGCTGCACCAAGTCGACCAAGAACCCGTGAGCGAAGCGCAGCAGCGCGAGCGCGGCAAGGCGCATCTCGCGGCACTCAAGGAGCTGCTAGCGCGACCGAGTTGAGTCATGGAATGTCGGATGCAGCGGACATCGGCAACGCAGCGGCCATGGACGACCGCCCGCAATCGCGTTATGCTTTTCATCTACGCGCCTGTAGCTCAGCTGGATAGAGTACTGCCCTCCGAAGGCAGGGGTCGCAGGTTCGAATCCTGCCGGGCGCGCCATTCACATCAAGCCTTTGTGCCCCATCCTCCCGTCTTCATCAGGCTATGATAAGGATCAGCCAAGATCGTGGCAGCACGCCAAACAGCCAACCGAGGCAGGATAGGACAGCGTGGCAGAGGATGTTGTAGGAGCGGCACCGCAGACCCAGGCGATCGTCCACCAGGCGCTCCGCTGCCCGGTCAGCGCGCTGCAACCGGCGCCCGCCGCGGCGCTCAAGCTGCTGCAGCTCACCCGCTCGGAGGACACCGGCATCGCCGAGGTCGCCCAGCTCATCGAGACCGAACCGGCACTCGCCGCCAAGGTGCTCAGGCTCGTCAATTCGGCCTACTACGGCTTCCCCCAGCGCATTCCATCGATCCATCGCGCCGCCGCCTTGCTCGGGTTATCGACGCTGCGTCA
Organism: Halochromatium salexigens; assembly: GCF_016653295.1. GTDB lineage: Bacteria > Pseudomonadota > Gammaproteobacteria > Chromatiales > Chromatiaceae > Lamprobacter > Lamprobacter salexigens. The sequence goes on from NZ_NHSF01000046.1 coordinate 9,766, forward strand.
AACGGCCCTGCATCTGTTCTTCTACGAGAGCATCATCGAGAGCGACACCAAGAGCGCCTTCGATCGCCTCTTCTTCTGGCAGCACAGCCTGCTGGTGGCCATCCTGAGCCGCAGCATCGCCGAGCGCCTTGGCCACGAGCATCCCGATGAACTCTACGCAGCCGGCCTGCTGCACGATCTCGGCAAAGTCGTCCTGGAATCGCACGGCAAGCTCAGTTACAGCGAGTTCCTCAGTACCGTGGGCACCAGCGGCAAGGCCACACGCGACGATGAGGCGCTCTTCTTCGGCATCACTCACGACCGTCTCGGCGCGCTGGTGAGCGAGAACTGGGGGCTGCCGGGGATCGTCTGCCGAGTCCAAGCACTGCACCATTGCGGACTCGCCGAGAGCCATCTGGAAACGCCGCAAGCCCAAGAGGTCGCCATCGTCGCGCTCGCGGATTTCATCGCCTGGACGCAGGGCCTCGGCTCGGTTCGCACCTACACCAGCCCGACCCTGGCACCTGAGGTGCTCGAGCTGATCGAACTCGAGCAGATCGGGCTCGCCGAGCTGCTCTCGGCGGCGGATCAAGAAATGACCGAGATCGCCGCCTTCTATGGACTGCACTTCCCCTCCCCGTTACAACTGCGCGCCAATGTGGTGACCACCGCGCTGGCCCTGGTCAACGCCAGCCAGGGCGCGACCCGCCCGGTCGGTCGTCGACCGATCAAGAGTGCCACCGCCCCCCACCAGAGCCTCAGCCCTGATGTCTTCGTGCCGCAGACACTGCACGCACTGCAGCAGGAATTCGCGCTCGCGCATCTGCTGTTGATGCAGATCGAGCCCAAGCGGCGGCGTTTCGTCGCCACCCACGGGCTGCCCGAGCGAGCGCAAGGCGGGCAGCCGCCGGGCATGCAGATCGTCTTCGATCGGCTCGGCGGCGACCTGATCCACTGCCTGCGCAAACGCACTGCGGTGATGATCCACGATACCCCGCCCAATCGCCGCTTCCTGAGCATGCTCGGAGCGTCCGTGGCAGCCGCCATCCCGGTGATGAGCCAGGGGCGGCTGCAGGGCATCCTCTGCCTCTACGATCCTGAAGCGCAACGGCCCCCGGCCCCCACCATTCTGCACGAGATCCAAGCCGTCGCCGGCGAGCTTGGCATCGCACTCGAGCGCAGCCGCTTGTTCGCGGTGGAGCGCGCCAAGGCGGAGGTTGACGCCCTGACCCAGCTGCCCAACCGCAGCGCCGTCGACCGCTTCTTGCAGGAATCCTTCGCGCAGGTCTCCGCCGGGCGTCATGTCGGCATCGGATTGGTCGACATCGACCACTTTAAGGCCTTCAACGATACCTTCGGCCACCAAACCGGCGATGATGTGCTGCGGATCGTGGCCGACACCATGCGCGGCTTAACCCGCCCCGGCGACTTCCTGGGCCGCTACGGTGGCGAAGAATTCCTGTTTGGGCTGATGTCACCCAGCGATTCGGGCGTAGCCAGCTACGCCGAGCGCATCCGCCGCGAGATCGCTCGACGCGGACGGATGCTCGAGGCCCGTTTTTCCGGCCACCCGCTCAGCGTCAGCATCGGCGTCGCCCATTCTAGCCATGACTACTTGGATACCAAGAGTCTCGTCGCCGCGGCCGACAATGCCCTCTACACCGCCAAGTCGTCGGGGCGCAATCGCGTCTGCACAGCCTGGACTCAGGGCGGCGTGCCGGATACCGAGTCGCCGCCGCCAGCCTAAAGGATCAAACAAGTTTGTGCCGCTGGCGCCAACGGGCCAGTCTGACGCGCAGACAAGCCTCGATTAGGCGCCGCGCCAGGCAGACACGAGCGCTGCGACTCATAAGGCACAAACACACCCTCGTGCGTATCACCCACTGTTTCGGTCATCATATCGGCGATGTCACCCGCGCCGAGGACGTCGTTGGCCGCTGGGGCGGTGATGAGTTCGTGGTACTCATCGGCCAAGATCGAACAGCCGCGCTTGGTCTCGCCGAACGCCTGCTCGAGGAGATCAGGGCGGCCGAGATCCTCAACGATCAGGGCGAGCCTCTGAGCCTGAATGCCAGTATCGGCCTCACCTGCCTGCGTGCCAACCAGCCCGTGGACCTGGATGCCTTGCTGCATCAGGCCGATCTGGCCATGCTGGACGTGAAGCGAACCGGGCGTGGACGGATTGGAGTCGCGCCTAAAGCAAGCCACCCATAGCCAGCAACCCACTGCAGCGAGACTATAATGCCCACTCTCATCATCAAGACCAACGCACCCCTTGAGTCGACAGCAACCGAGTCGCTCATCAAACACGCCTCCGCCCGTGTCGCCGAGCTGCTCGGCAAGCCGGAGCGCTATGTCATGGTGATCCTCGAGCCAACCCCCGCGATGTGCTTTGGCGGCGACACCAGTCCGCTCGCCTTCCTGGAGCTAAAGAGCCTGGGGCTGCCCGAAGACCAGACCCCAGCGCTCTCGGCGGCACTCTGCGAGCTGCTCGACGAGACGCTCGCGATCCCCTCCAACCGGGTCTACATCGAATTCGCCTCACCGCCACGGCATCTGTTCGGGTTCGACGGCAAGACCTTTTGATCTGCGCTTCCGGCAGTGAATCCGAGCCAACCCGGCGCTGTCGGCACGATGCCGAGTCGGCCTGAATCGCGCGCATCCTGGCTGAGCTGGAGGCGCTTCTGGAGACTGGGCTGGATGCTCTGCGCGATGCTGTTCTCCATCGCCATCACCGTACCGGCGCTTGCCACCAACACCAGCGACCGCGCCAGCACCGGCACCGGCACCAGCCTGCTCAGCCCACCCGACACCAGCTCGCCACGCGCGACCTTCGACAGCTTTCGCCGGCTCACCGATCAGATCGCCGAGCAGTATGCCGCCTATCGCGAGGCGCCCAGCGCGCAACGCCAGCAGACCTTCTTGCGCGCCGTCGAGCAGGGCAAGCAACTGATGGATCTGAGCAACGTGCCACCGGCGGCGCAGCATGAGATCGCCACCGCCACCATCATCTGGCTCTGGGAGATCATCGCCCGCGTCGATCTGCCCGAGGCCGACGCGATCCCCGAGACGGCCGATTATGCCAGTGAGGGTCCGCTCACCGACCAACCCCCGCGCTGGCGCCTCCCGGACACCAGCATCGTCATCGCGCGCGTCGAGGAGGGTCCGCGCGCGGGCGAGTTCCTGTTCAGCCCGGAGACGGTCGCCTCAGCCCGCAGCTACGCCGAACTAGCACGGGGGCTGCCCTATCGGCGCTCCTCGCGCATCGAGAACGTCAGAGACCTCAGCGCCACAGCGCTCGGCTTCTCCGGCTGGATGCTACCGCCGCACCTGATCGAGCGCCTGCCCGACTGGGCGCGGCGGCCTATCGCCGGCCAGGTGCTGTGGAAATGGGCGATGCTCGTGGCCAATCTGGCGCTGACCCTGGTCCTCCTCGGGCTGGTGCTGCGTTGGGCGCACCGCCGTGCCTGGGATGCCCGCCCTAGCACCTTGCTGAGACGCCTGAGCGCACCACTCACCCTGCTGTTCTGGATGCCGCTGCTGCGCCGCTTTCTCGATGACCAGGTGCAGGTCACCGGTCTGGTGATCGCCTGGCCCGATTACCTCGCTGAGCTGACCCGGGTGCTGGCGCTGATCTGGCTGGTGTTGCTGGTCGCACGCTGGATTCCCGAGGCGCTGATCGCCGCGCCAGGGCGCAATACCGAGCGCGCCGATGCCAGCCTGATCCGCTGGGTCGCGCGCGTCTTTGCGCTGTTCACGGTGCTGGGGCTGCTGTTTGCCGCGGCCCAAGATCTCGGGATTCCGGTCTATGGCCTGGTCGCCGGCGCCGGGGTCGGTGGCCTGGCGATCGCGCTCGCCGCACGGCCGACGCTGGAGAACTTCATCGGCGCGCTAAACCTGTTCGCCGACCGGCCGATCCGCGTCGGCGACCTGTGCCGGTTCGACGAGCACCACGGTCAGGGCTGGAATCCGGTCGGCACCGTCGAGGCGATCGGTCTGCGCTCGACCAAGATCCGGCAGTTCGATCGCTCGCTGATCACCATTCCGAACGCCGATCTGGCCGAGCGCAACATCGTCAACCTCAGTGCCTGCGAGCGCTTTCTACTGCAGCAACGCCTACCGCTGCGCTACGAGACCAGCGCCGATCAATTGCGCTATCTGCTCGCCACCTTACGCGAGCTGCTGCACGCGCACCCGATGACGATTCACACCGAGGAGTACCCGATCCGCGCGCGCTTTCTCGGCTTTCGCGACCAGGCGCTGACGCTGGAGCTGCGCGCCTATATTCGCACCACCTCCTACACCGAATTCCTGGCCATTCAGGAAGACATCATGCTGCGCGTGATGCAGGCGATCCAGCAGGCGGGGACCGGCTTTGCATTGCCGGCGCAGACCCTGTATATGGCTCGCGACAGCGGGCTCGATGCCGACGCGCGCGCGGCGGCCGAACGGCGCGTGCGCGAATGGGCTGCGGCGCATGAGCTGCCGTTTCCCGACATCGACGAGGCCCAACGCAAGCGCATCACCGGGACTCTGGACTATCCGCCCGAGGGCTCGCCGGGGGCGGATCAGGGCTAGTCAAACTGTTCTTGTAGATCCAGCCATCCTTCATGATCACCAGGAAGTTGCTGGCGGGATCAGCAACCAATGACAGATCCTCGAGCGGATTGCCATCGACCAGCAGCAGATCCGCCAGCGCGCCCTCCTCGACCACCCCCAGCTTGCCCTCGTAAGGACTGCGCGGACCGGAGAGCGCCAACAGCTCGGCATTGTCCGCAGTCGCCATGCGCAGCGCCTCGGCCGGCGTATACCAGCGCGTCATCGCAGCCAGCTTGGCGCCCTGACGTTTGGCATTCTCGGCATTGAACAGGATATCGGTGCCCCAGGCGGTCTTGACGCCAAACTGCTTGGCCAGCCAATAGGCGCGATCGGTGCCGGCGTACATCGCCAGCTGCTTGCGCCGGTTCATCGAACCCTCGGCATAGGGCGAAGGCTGATCATCGATGAACGGCTGCAGGCTCCACCAGAGATCCTGCTCGGCGATCAGCCGCACCGTCGCCTCATCCAACAGTTGGCCGTGCTCGATGCTCGCCACACCCGCCTCGATGGCCTGACGCACGGCACGCGGCGTGTAGGCATGCACGGCGACATAGGTACCCCAGTTCTCCGCCGCCTCGACCGCAGCGCGCAGCTCCGGCACCGTGTACTGGGTGACATCGAGCGGGTCGTAGCTCGACGCGACACCGCCACCGGCCATCAGCTTGATCTGCGAGGCGCCGAGTGCCAGCTGCTCACGGGCGCGTTTGCGCACCGCATCGGGGCTATCGGCGATCACCGCGGCGCCGACCCGCTCGCTGAACGAGAAGGCATCCGGCGCGGCCGGCAGCTCAGTCGGCAAGCGGAAGTCGCCATGACCACCGCTCTGGGAGATGAAGGCGCCTGCCGGCCAGATGCGCGGCCCCGGCACCAGCCCCAGGTCGATGCCGCGCTTGAGCCCGAACACCGGACCGCCGAGATCGCGGATGCTGGTGAAGCCGCGCATCAGCATGTCTGCCGCCGCCTTGGTCGCGGCGACATTGAGGAAACCGAGATCGCTGGTGAGGATCGCCTGCTGCGACAGCGTGGCGTACATCACATGGGTGTGCGCATCGATCAGCCCCGGCATCAAGGTGCGGCCAGCGCCCTGGATGCGGGTCAGCTCCAGCTCGGCTGGTGGCGGGATCGGCTCCGCCGAGAGCTGTACGATGCGGTTGCCGACCACCAACACCTGCATCGGCTCGGTGAGCTGCTCGGCGGTGCCGTCGAAGACGCGCACCGCCTCGAACAAGACTCCGTGCGTTGGCCTTGGTTTTGGCGCTGGCGCTGGCGCTGGCGTTGGAGCCGAAGAACCGGCGCTCGCGGCCATTGCGGCTGGAACACACATCAGGATCAAGAACGCGATGTTTAGGGGATACCACATGGTTGAAGATCAACAGCCCTCGGTGCAATGCGTCGCGCGACCAGGCATGGGTTGCGCTCTGATCGCCGAGACGATGGGGCAGTTTAGCAGCCCAGCCGACCGGCTTGTGACATCAAGCAAGGTCGTCGGTATCATCCCGGGTTTAGGTTAGTCAGGAGTCGTCAGTTGCAAAAAAGGAGCTCAGGGCTCACCACCTATGCGCTATTGTTGGGCCTGTCGAGTCTTCTGCTGGGCCTGTTGCTCTGGTCGTCGTATCAGCGCACCTGGGAGCTTCAGGAGAGCCGCCTGGCCTTCTCCTCGGAACTGATCGCCGAATGGATTCGCGGCTCCTTTGTCGCCTCGGATTACCTGTTGCGGGACATGGCCGGCCAGATCGACCCCGATGACCTGCGCTATCCCCATCCCGACCCCCAGGCCCATGCCGATCTGAGCCAACGGCTCGAGCAACGCTACAAGACCTTTCCCCACGCCTTCCTGTATGGCGCGTTCGATCGCCAGTGCGTGGTCACACATGGCAACGCCAGGCTCGGTTTCGACGCCAGCGAGCGCGAATACTGTCAACGTCTGCAGGCCGATCCCGAGCTCGATAGCCTGGTGACGCGCGGCTTTCGCGCCAATGTCGGCCCGGTGAATGTGACCCAGGCACGCGCCATACGGGATGAAGACGGGCGCTTTCTCGGCCTGGTCGCCATTGCCCTGGATCTCGAGTTCTTCAGTCAATGGCTGGCCCGCATGGGCACGGGGCGCGTCGATTCCCTGGCGATCGAGGACGACCAACAGATGCTGCTGGCGCGCTACCCGCCGTTCCCGCAGGCGATCGGGCAACTGTTCGACGACCCAAACATGAATGACTTCTTCGCCTCTGACGAACAGTTTCGGGTCTACCCCCCTGTGCGCTCTCCGGTGGACCAGAAACACCGCTACTTCGGCACACGGAAGGTCGAGGGGACTCCCTATACGATCATCCTCGGCATCGATCGCGCCGACTGGTTGGCGGACTGGTATCGTCTGGCCTGGCTGGCGGTGTTGGGCTGGACCCTGATCATGGCGCTGGGGTTTATCGCCCTGCGCAACTACCTGCGTTTGCTCGAAGGGCGCAACGCATTGCATCAGCAGGCGCGCACGGACCCCTTGACCGGGATCGCCAACCGTTCCTACTTCGCCGCGCTGGCGGAACGCGAGATCGCCCGGGCGCAGCGGACTCAGGGCTGGATCGCGTTGCTGATGGTCGATGTCGATCGCTTCAAGACCATCAACGATACCCATGGTCATCATGTCGGCGATCGCGCCCTCCAGACCTTTGCCGCCTGCTGCAGCCGTGTCACCCGCACCGAGGACGTGGTGGGACGCTGGGGCGGTGATGAGTTCGTCGTGCTCATCAGTCAAGATCAAACAGCGGCGCTTGGCCTTGCCGAACGCCTGCTCGAGGAGATCCGGGCGGCCAAGGTCCTCAACGATCAGGGCGAGCCTTTGAGCCTGAGCGCCAGTATCGGCCTCGCCTGCCTGCGTGCCGACCAGCCCGTGGACTTGGATGCCTTGCTGCATCAGGCCGATCTGGCCATGCTGGAGGTGAAGCGAAGCGGGCGTGGACGGATTGGAGCAGAAAACTGCTCTTCAGCATTCGGATAAATTCTATGGTGCATACCTTAACCGTGACGAACATTGCACAGGTCAGAGCATAAAGGATACCATGGTATCTGATTCTGTCTTTACCGCACAGGAAAAGATACCATTGTATCTATTATTGAGGTGAGCCAGCTCTCCCTATACTCGGCCGCGGATGTGCAGCTTGCCTTGTCCGCCTGGATCAAGGCGCGACGCAAGACGCTGAAGCTCTCGCGCCAGGCGCTGGCGGCGCGCAGCACCGTGCCGGCGCCGACCATCAAAAAATTTGAAACCACAGGCCAGATCTCGCTGCGCCAATTCCTGTTCTTATGGCAAAGCGTGGATGACCTCGGTCGCTTGCAGGGCCTGACCGATCCGCCGCCCAAGGTTCCTGTCAGCATCGAAGAGGTGTTGACACAGTGAGCCTCGAACCTGTCAAGCGTTTGGACGTTTGGCGCACCTTCAGCGATGGCGGCCGCCACCGCGTTGGTGTCTTGGCGCAGAATCGGCAAGGGGTCTATTTTCAGTATGCCGGCGATTATCTGGCGCGGTTTGCGAATCTCTCGCCTTTTGGCCTGACGCTCGATGCCTCGCTGCAGGCCGCCCCGCGCGATCCGCATGCCGGGCTGCATGGCGTGTTCGCCGATTCATTGCCCGATGGCTGGGGTTTGTTGCTGATGGACCGGATATTCCGTCAGGCGGGGATTTTACCGTCCCAGGTCACCGCGCTGGATCGCCTGGCTTTCGTGGCCAATCGCGCATTGGGTGCCTTGTCTTACGAACCGCCCTCGTCGCTGCAACCTGCGGCCACGGATGCGCGCATCGACCTCTGGGAGCTTGGATTACAGGCGCAGGCCCTGTACGAGGGGCAGACCACCGAAGTACTGGCGGAGCTGGTCCGGGTCGGCAGTTCGGGCGGTGCCAGACCCAAGGCGCTGTTGTATCTGTCGGACACGGATAACGAGAGTTGCGGGATGACACCCGGCCCGGATCGCACCGCCTATCTGGTCAAGTTTACCTCTGCCAGTCTGCCGCTCGGCCATGAAGAAGGGCTGTGCGAAGCCGCCTACCTGACGATGGCCCGGCAGGCCGGCATTGAGGTGGCAAATTGGCGACTGCTGGAGGCGCCGGCCGCCTCGGGGGCAAGGCAATGGCTGGCCATGGAGCGTTTCGACACCCAGGGGCCTGACGGACGCTGGCATTTGCACAGCGCTTGCGGCTTGCTCGACGCGGACTTTCGCCTGCCCAGTCTCGATTACGCGGATCTGATCAAGGCCAGCAGTCTGCTCTGTCAAAGCCCAGCCGTCGGGCAGGCGCAGTTCCGCCGGGCGGTGTTCAACCTCTTTGCGCTGAATCAGGATGATCACAGCAAGAACTGGGCGTTTCTGCAAGACGATCAGGGTCACTGGCGTCCGAGTCCCTTCTACGATGTCACCTTCAGCCCCACCCCCTATGGCGAGCACGCCACCGCCTTTGCCGGCTTCGGCAAGGCGCCACCACGCAAAGCCATGCAACGCCTGGCGGCTCAGGCCAACTTCGCCCACTGGCGACAGGCGCGCGCGGTCATCGCCGAAGTGCTCGACAGTATCAGCGGCTTCAGTGAGATCGCCAAAGCGCTCGGCATTCGCAACGACAGCATCCGACTGATCCAGCGACAGCTTGAGGACGTGCGCCTGGCGAATCAGGGCTTGTTGGTAGACTAAACGTATACCGCCCAGCAGCACATAGGTCGCATCCATCGCCCCTGAGAGCAACCGCGCCGAGTCATTTAGCTCACCAGCGCTCCACTGCAGCGAGATCTATAATGCCCACTCTCATCATCAAGACCAACGCACCCCTTGAGTCGACAGCAACCGAGTCGCTCATCAAACACGCCTCCGCCCGTGTCGCCGAGCTGCTCGGCAAGCCGGAGCGCTATGTGATGGTGATCCTCGAGCCAACTCCCGCCATGTGCTTTGGTGGCGAGACCAGCCCGCTCGCCTTCCTGGAGCTGAAGAGCCTGGGACTGCCCGAAGACCAGACCCCGGCGCTCTCGGCGGCACTCTGCGAGCTGCTCGACGAGACGCTCGAGATACCCTCCAACCGGGTCTACATCGAATTCGCCTCACCGCCACGACATCTGTTCGGATTCGACGGCAAGACCTTTTGACTCGCTGCGACCAGCGAGTTTGATGGACTGAAAGACTGAACGTATGGCTGTTTTCCGCAACAACGATCACGATACAGCAACCCTGATCCAGCGCGCGCCGCTCGCCCTCCTCGGTCTTGCGCTGCTGAGCACGAGCGTGGCCGACGAGGTCATTCTGCACAAAGGTGATCGCTTGGGCGGGATCATCAACCTGGCCCTGCAAGAGCGCACCGGCAATTCCGAGAGCAGCGCAATCGACCTGGATTTCGAACTCCACTATCGCCGCTGTTGGCATGAATGGCAGACCACGGGGGCAACTCGAGTATCAGTGGTAGCGCTTAGCCATCGGCCGCACTCGCCGCCAGCGGCGGCCCACGCCGCAGGATCAGCTCCTGGGTGGGGTAGGCGAAGTCGATGCCCGCCTCCTCGAAGCGGCGGTGGATATCGAGATTGATGCCCTGCTGGATATCCATGTAGATCCCGTAATCCGGGCTCAGGACGTAGTAGACGATCTCGAACATGAGCGCGAAGTCGCCGTACTCGGCGAAATGCGCGCGATCAAAGCGCGTACTCGGCTGCGCGTCGACGGCCGCGCGCAACATCTCGGGAATGCGCTCGAGCAGCACGCGCGGGGTCTGATAGACGACGCCGATGCGAAAGGCGATGCGCCGCTCCTTGAAGTGCTTGTAGTTATGGATGCGGCTGCTGAGGATGTCGCTGTTGGACAGCACCACCTGCTCGCCCGAGAGGCTGCGGATGCGGGTGGTCTTGACGCCGGTGTACTCGATCACGCCGAGGGTGTCGCCGGCCTTGACGAAATCGCCGACGCGGAACGGCTTGTCGAGGATGATCGCCATCGAGCTGAAGACATCACCGAGGATGTTCTGCAACGCGAAACCGACCGCGACACTGCCGACACCGAGGGCGCCGAGCAGGCCCGCGACCGGATACTGGAAGTAGGCCAGCAGCGAGACGACGACGGTGATCCAGATGCCGACGCGGATGAACACCATCATCACGCCGTAGCCGGTCACGGTGGACGGGTCGTGCATCTCCTTGCGGGTGCGCTTGCGATTGAAGTAGTCGGCCATCGCCGCCGTGGCCCAGATGCCGAGCTGGATATAGAAGGCGATGATCAGCAGGTTCCAGAGCCAGTGCTTGACCGTTGGGCTCGCCAGCCCGGAGAAGGTCATGGCGACAAAGAAGGCCGCGATCAGCACGAACAACTGGCTGGTGTTGCCAGCGATGGCGGAGAGCGCCAAGCGCAGATCGCCCGCATCCGTCGTTGAACTCTTCGCTCGACGCCGATTGAGCGCTCGACGCGCACCCATGCGAATCAGCGAGACGATGAGGAGCACAACGAGGAACATCGCCAGTGCCGTGATCAGCTCGCGCACGCGAATGCTCTGATCGTCGATCACCAGCACCTCGGCCTCCCACCAGTTCGCTAGCGTCTCTTGCGCTTGGAGCAGCTGCAGTGACAGGTTCTGTTGCTCCACCAGTGCCTCGGCCTGCGGGCGCATGCCTTGCAGCAGCGCGATCAGTTCCTCCTGCGTCTCGAGCAGCTCGCGCCCATAACGCTCGGCCAGTTCGTGCGCGGCACTGCGCACCGCCATCGCTTCGCGCACGGCATCATGACCGGCATCGCGCAAGCGCCGTGTCTGAGCCAGCTGCATCGAGCGCAGCGCATTCAGTCGACTCTCGATGGCATCCTTCTCGTCGATCGCCGTGGTCGTTTCCATGATGATCTGGCGCAGCAGCTCCGCGAGGTCGAGCGCTTCCGGGTCATGCATCAGTTGGTAACGCTGTTGCCACAGACGGTCCATCTGTTCGAGGTTGGCGATCGCCGAGACCAAGCTGTCGACCCCAGTGCGGGCCGCCGCCAGCTCGGCTTGACGCGCCGCGACCCATTCCTCCAATGCCGCTTGCTCGGCGTTTCCATTGGCATCGGCGAGCTGCTGACGCGCGCGGTAGAGGTCGGCTTCCGCCTGATCGCCAGTGCGTTGCAGGGTGTCGATCTGAACCCGCATCTCCTTCTCGGTGGCGTCGAGGTCTTCAAGCTGCGCCTCGAGGGCGTCGCGCGGTAGCTCCACGCGCTCCTCCAGATAGGCGATGCGCTTGGCTAACAAGGCTTGCTCGAGTTCGGCCAGACGCCCTTGCTGTCGCGCCAGCTCAAGCGCCCGTTCTGTCGCGATGAGCTGTTGCCGCGCCAGCAGCTCGCGGAGACGGGCCCGCTCGAGCGCTTCGGCGAGGTCATCGCGCTCCGTCACAGTTCGATCCACGGCCTCGGCGGTGGTGAATCGATCACGCGCGGCGCGGCGCTCCCTGATCGCGGTCGTCAGCGCCTGCTCGGCGGCGGCCTGACGCCGTTCGGCGCTCGCGGCTCTGGTCACAGCGACCTCGGCGAACGACTGCCGCAGTGCCTGTTCCGCCTGCGCTTGATCCAAGAGCGAGACCTGCAGCGGTGGCTCCAGCGAGAAGCCCTCTGTCTCCACGGTTTCTAACCGAGCTTGCAGGTTGGCAAGTTCGCGCTCGGATTCGCCGAGCCGCTCGGCGAGGGTGGCATTGCGTTGAACAACCAGCCGCAGTTCCTTCAGCAGCTCGATGCGTTGCTCGAGCCTGGCGATCCGCGCCGCGAGCACACTTTGCGGCGCGGCAGTGTTCTCGGCGTCATCGATACCGGCATCGCCCCTCTCGGCATCGGCATCAGCATCCAATCCGTTCTCTTCAGCGTCATCTGCGGCCGACTCCGCTTCAAAAGCGGGCGCTTCCGCAGCAGCCGCATCGGCCATCGCCGCCTCGAGCGCGGCGGTCTTCTCAGCGATGCGCACGTCGATCAGGTCCAAGGTCTTCTGGAAATCATCGGGCGAGGCCATCGGTTGCGGAAGGTCTGGAAGCCCAACCAAGGCGGGATCGAACGCCAGGGCTTGGCGACCATTCTCAACCGGCGTGTCTGGCGCCTGCTCAGATGGCTCGGCGTCGGAGTCCGCCTGCGGTGCACCCTCCACGGCCACCTCGGAGGGCGCATCCGCATCAGTCCCCGAGGCCGACTCGTTTTGAGCCACAACCGTCCCTGACAACAACAGCGAGAGACAGACAAACAAGACCAGAGCAGACAAGCGTGATGCCATAACAACGAGCACGGTTAGGAGGGGGTGATGGGTGCCAAGGTAGCCAGGCCGAGCGGGCCACTCAGCCTATCGCGATGGGGTGGGAATGAGTCTATCGCCCACGAACAGACCGCCGCAACTCCACCACGCGACCGATACGCCCATGCGTACGGCGTTGTTTCGCGGCGCTCACGGCATTTTTTCGTTATGGTTGCCCCAATGTACACGTTTCAATCATCCCAACCGCTTCGCGGCCACCGTTTCCTGCGGCTCTGAAGGTCGATGTCTCAGCGATGATGTTTCCTTGGCGGCTTTATCTCTCGGCAACCCTGGTAGGTGCCTGCGCCGGACTCATCGGCGGCGCTTTCCATGCGCTGCTCGATCAAGCCGCCGCCAGCCGAGGTAGCTTGCACGCCCTGCTCAGCGCGGCCCCCGTGCCCGGTTGGCTCTTGCTGATGGTGCTCGGCGCCCTGTTGCTGGTGACGGCCCTGTGGCTCGTCCGTCGCTTTGCCCCGGAAACCGCTGGCAGCGGTGTCCAGGAGGTCGAGGCGATCCTGGCCGGTGAGCGTACGCTGCGCTGGCAACGCGTGTTGCCGGTGAAGTTCGTAGCCGGCACATTGGCCGTCGGCTCCGGGCTGGTACTCGGCCGAGAAGGACCAACCATCCACATGGGCGCCGCGCTCGGCCAATTGGCCAGCGCGCGTCTTAGGCCACACCCCGCAACCAATCCCGGTCCCAATCCAAGTGCCAACCCCGGTGCCAAACGGGCCCTCATCGCCGCCGGTGCGGCAGCCGGCCTGGCGACCGCCTTCAACGCCCCACTCGCCTCCATTGTCTTTGTCACCGAGGAATTGCGTGAGCACTTCGAATATCGCTTCGCGACCATCCAATCAGTCATCCTCGCCTGCTGCGCCGCGGTGATCGTCAGCGGCTGGATGCTCGGGCAGGGGCCGACCATGCCCATGCCGAGCGTGGGCGTCGCTCCACTGGAGGCGTTACCACTCTTCGTGCTCCTGGGCCTGCTGATCGGCGCCCTTGGGGTACTCTTCAACCGCCTGCTGCTGGGCTCGGTCGCCGCTTATCGAGCGCTCGGCCCCGCCGCGATTTATGTCGTGACCGCCATGACTGGATTGCTTCTGGGCGCCCTGATCTGGTTTGTCCCAGACACGGTGGGTGGCGGCGAGACCTTGGTCGAGGACCTGCTGCACGGCCAGCCGGCACTGTTTTTCCTGCTCGCCTTGCTTGCCGTGCGCTTACTGACCACGGTCGGTAGCTATGGCCTGGGACTACCGGGTGGCATCTTCGCGCCCATGCTCGCACTTGGCACCCTCTGCGGTGCGGCCTTTGCGCATCTGGTTTCGCGTGTCATCCCCGCGCTGGCCCAGGCCCCGGAGGTTTTCGCGGTCGCCGCCATGGGCGCGTTGTTCGCCGCCACGGTGCGGGCACCGCTAACCGGCATCATCCTAGTGATCGAACTCACGGGCGCACAGGCCCTAGCCTTGCCGATCATCTTGACCTGCCTCGCCGCCACCTTCACCGCCGAAGGCATGGGTGGGCGGCCGATCTACAGCTCGCTGCTAGGGCTGCAAAAACGGCCGCCACCTCGCGCACCGGTGCGACGTATCGCCGCTGGGGCGATGATCCTAGCCGCTTTCATTGCCATCGAGCACATCGATGTCGCCTTCGACGTCACTTGCATGGAACCGATCAAGCACCTGACCGAGCCCCCACCCCGGTTCAGGCAGGAACCGATTGAATCCCCCTAGGCGTCTACGTGGAGGCCAGGGAGCGGGATGCCGAGCTGGCTTAAGCCCCGCTCCGCCTGGCCGGCCCAGTCCCGATTTGCGGCAGGGCTGGCCGGGCTGGGATGTAGGATGCGTCCGATGCGCAAATCACGCCCGCCGAGCGCGGCGAGTGCCCGCTCTTCGGCGAAGCGCCCGATGCCCACCAGATACTCGGGTTCGAGCAGCTCGACGGTCGAGCGCAATGCTTCATCACAGGCCGCGAATAGCGGCGCCCGCTCAGCAGCTGGCAACGCATCGGGCGTCAGGTTGCGCCCGCTCTCGGTCATGAAGACCAGTGGACAGTAATTGGCGACAAAGAACTGCGCGAAGAAACGTTCCGGCGTCCCAAAGCGCGCGCTTGCCCACCCCCACAGCCGCTGGCCGCTGACCTCGCGGCGCGGACATTGGAACCCAAGCACCGGGCGCTTCGGATGCACCTTCGCCGGCGTCTCAACTCGGGCCTGGATTCCTAGCCAATCACGCACCATCTCGACATCACCGAAAGGGACGCCAGTCTGCGCCATACCGAACGGTCCCGGATTCATCCCGAGCAGCAGCACTGAGCGGCGCGCTTGACCGTAGCGCTCTAGGTAAGCCGCATGCGCTTCCCAGCCATAGGAGAGCGGATGATAGACCAGCGCAACCGGCGCCGCGAAGGTCAGCGCGGAGACCTCGGCGTTTAGAGCTTGAGCAGCCTCTTGCAGTGTCATCACCATACCTTAATCGCTGTGCGCGAACGCCTCGCTAAGTCGGCCGATCCCGTTCGATGCCAACGCAGAGAGTGTTGCCACCAACGACTTCGCGGCCTTTGATACAGTTGTTGTAAATTCACAACGAGAGGCTAAGCGAGTGTTCGAGCGGCACTACTATGGTATAGTTCGCGCATGACTGCGGTTTTTTCGCTTTTCCTGTTTCATTTTACCGACAACACGCTATCATTGTTCCACGGCAGCAGTTGATTCGTCGACGCTAGATCATCGTCAGCTGCTGAATTTTCCCGAGGCCGTCCTTGCGTCGTCCGCACCTCTAACTTTCGACAGGAGCCACTGATGTTCACCACTATGAAATCCTTCCGCAACGCAGCAGTTGCCTGCACCGCTGCCGCCGCCCTCCTCGTCGGCGGAACCGCGACCGCTCAAGACCAACAAGAAGACTACTGGTACGCCGCGGGCGGCAAGAACTTCCCAAATGGTCAGCTGTGGGCGACCAGCTATGGCGAATGCTGGCAGAGCGCTGGCGGCCCGAGCAACCTGCCGCCCTGTGAGCGTGAAATGGCGGTGCCGCCCGAGATCAGCGTGCAGCTCCTGTTCGAGTTCGACAAGTACCAGGTCCCCGAAACCGTGGTCAACCGGAGCGTCCTGGCCGAGATCGACGATTATATCGCCAAGGTCCAGGCCTCGCCGTTCGATGAATACATCACCGTCGTTGGCCATACCGACGCCAAGGGCTCGGACGCCTACAACATGACGCTTGGCCGGCAGCGCGCCAACGCCGTGCGTGACTACTTCATCGCCCAGGGCTATCCAGAGAACCTGCTCGGCCCGGCTGAAAGCGTTGGCAAGCGCGATCTCCTGCCGCAGTACGACCCCTTTGCACTCGAGCAGCGCCGCGTAGTGCTGCGCAGCGAGGTCGCTGGCCAGTAAGCGGCGATCGCAAACGGGACGCACAGGCCTTGGCCCGCGCCGGCCTTGCCTCCCGTTGCATGCGCCTTGCGCCATGCCACGAACAGCCGGCTTGGCACCTGTCTAGCCGGCGTCTCCACATCCAGCCCACTTGGATCTCCATCGCTCTCCCATCGCCGTGAAGCCCTCCCCCGTCGCGCTCATCGCCGCCTGTGTTGCCTGCGCAACGCTGCTCTTCGCAGCAGAGACGATCGCGGGATTCTACGACGGCTCGGCCGCGCCCGACGCGGACCACGCCCCGTCGACAAGCTTTTGGGGACCGGAACCGAGCTATGGCAATTGCTGGGAGGACCCGAGCCGCAAGCGCTTACCCGAGTGTGGTGCTGTCCGGGTTCCAGAACAGCTCACGGTCAAACTGCTCTTCGAGTTCGATGAATACATCGTGCCGGACACCGTGGTCAACCGCTGGGTGATCGCCACCCTCGACAGCTACATCGATAAGGTGACCCGCTCCCCGGCGCGGGAATATATCACCATCATCGGTCATACCGATGCCAAGGGCGCCGATGACTACAACATGGCCCTTGGCATGCGGCGGGCGAAGGCCGTGCATGACTACTTCATCGCCCAGGGCTATCCAGCCTCACTGCTCGCCCCACCCGAAAGCCGCGGTGAGCGAGAACTCCTGCCGCAGTACAGTCCGCTCTCGGTCGAGCAGCGCCGCGTTGTCATCAATAAGGTCGACCGTTAGGCCAACGCGAGCATGCGGACCCCATCTAGCCAGCCATGATCGAGCCTAGAGGCTCGGATTCAGGAAGTGGCCGGCATTGAACAATGCGCCAAGGAGCGTTTGAACCTCCTCGCGCGCGAGCCAGGGTCTGACGCGCTCCAACTCCAGTACTCGACTGTTGGCCAACAGCGATGCCAACGGCAAGAGATCGTACGGCAGGCGATACGCTTGCCCATTCGCGAATAACGATAGTGCCACGCCTTCGGCGCTTGGGCCGGCGAATAACAGCTGCGAGCGTCCGTCGCGCTCGAACCGCCCATGCGTCGCCAAGGCCGCGATCACTTCATCGGTGGCCCAAGGCCGAGTGGGTGGCTCCAGTTCTAGATTGAGTTTCGGCTCGGTCAACCAACCGCCAAGCCAAGCCTGGAAATCATCACTGCTAGCCGTGGCGAGACCGGATTCGATCCTCGCTCGTAGCGCGCTGATCGTGTCGGCATCGAGTTCGGCTGGATCCCGCGGAGGCGCGACTGGCGGGCCATCGTGCCAGCGCCCGGTGGGCGTAAAGCGTTCGGCTACCTGCGCGAGCCAATCATCGGCCAGTTCGCGCCAAGCCGGGGCACGCAAGCCCACCGACCAGGTCTGACAGGCCCCCTCGGCAACCCCCCAATGCGCAACGCCCGCAGGCAGATAGAGGATGTCTCCCGGTTCCAGCAGCCATTCCTGATCAGCGCTGAACTGTTTTAGCACTCGGATCTCGAGATCGGGAACGAACTCCATCGGCAGGCCGGGGGTGGTTGCGATGCGCCAGCGCCGGCGTCCTTCGGCTTGGAGCAAGAAGACATCATAATCATCGACATGCGGCCCGACCGAGCCCTGATCCTCGGCATAGCTGACCATGAGATCGTCGATGCGCCAGCGTGGCAGGAAATCGAAGCGCTCGAGTAAGGCGCCGATCTCGGGGAGATGCTTATCGACATCCTGCACCAACAGCGTCCAGTGACTCGGCGGCAAGGCGGCAAAGCGCTCAGCATCGAAGGGTCCGTGCCGCACCTGCCAGCGGTTTTGTTCGGGGCCTTCCAGCACAATTCGCGACTCGACCTCGGGCTCGCAGGCGAGTCCGGCGAGTTCATCACCGGGCAAGGGATTCTCGAAGCCAGGCAGGGCTTGGCGCATCAGCAAGGGCTGGCGCTGCCAATAGCGCGCGAGGAAGCCTTGCGCATCCAGGCCGTCGGGAAATCGCAGCGCGGGAAAATCAGGCAATGCGCTCATGGGCTGGAAGTCACCTCGGTGCGGGGCGGTATCTCCGATCCGGGGACCGGCAGTTCGGGGATCGGGAACGCGTTGACTGCGCGCTCGGAGACGGCCTGCCCGGCGGCTGCCTGGCCGGACGTTGGCGACGGCTCGATACGCGGGACACGGCTGGAGCGACTGGCTAGCAGGCCACCTGCGGCAATCAACAGGGTGCCGAGCATCAGGGTGAGGGTCATCGGCTCGCCCCAGAACAGCCAGCCATAACCGGCCCCGAACACCACCGAGAAGTAGCCGAAGGCGCCCATGCGTGAGGCCGGCGCCAAGGAGAGCCCACGCGTCAACGCCAACTGGCCCAGGGTCGCGGCGATGCCGATGCCGAGCAACCAGAGCAGCGCGATCGGGGTCGGTGTCTGCCAGTCCCAGAAGAGCGGCAGCGCCGAGATCGAGCCACCAATGAGCGCGAAGTAGAAGACGATGCGCCCGGTGGGCTCGCTGCGCGAGAGCCGACGCACCGTGACCTTGGCCACCGCCGCCAGCACGCCACCCATCAGACCGATCAACGCCACCGGCGAGATCCCAGCCCAATGCCGGCTCGGATCGGGCTCCAAGATCAGGATCACGCCAGCGAAACCGATCCCGAGCGCGACCCAGAGCAAACCGGTCACTCGTTCATGCAGCCAGGCGATCGCGATCAAAGGGATGAAAATCGGTGCGGTCAGCTTGAGCAGCATCGCCTCGGCCAAGGGCAGCTCGGCGATCGCGAAGAAGAAACAATACATGGCGCTGATACCCGCCACCGCGCGCAGTAAGTGCAGGCCCGGCACCCTGGTTTTGACATCACCGACGC
The DNA here is from genome assembly GCF_016653295.1 of Halochromatium salexigens. Taxonomy (GTDB): domain Bacteria; phylum Pseudomonadota; class Gammaproteobacteria; order Chromatiales; family Chromatiaceae; genus Lamprobacter; species Lamprobacter salexigens. The sequence continues at coordinate 28,781 of NZ_NHSF01000046.1, forward strand.
CGTGGCGCAGCAGCCAGGGCGCGACCAGCATCAACCCAATCAGATTGCGCCCGAACACGACCATCGCGTTCGGCAATTCGGCCGAGACGATGCGGATACCAACCCCCATCGACGCGAAGCAGAATTCACCGAGCACGATGAAGGCCGCACCGAACAACAAGTGCTGAGGCCGATACTCGCCACCATGGATGCGTCTGACTGAGTGCACGCGAGATTCAGGCCGCAAGCCTCCGACCTAGATCGCCCGCGCCTGCTCCGCCGCGTTACCGATGTAACGCGCCGGCGTCAGCGCCCGCAGCTCGGCTTTGGCCGCATCCGGGATATCGAGCGTTTCGACGAAGGTCGCCAGCGCCTCCGGGCCGATGCGCTGCCCGCGCGTCAACGCTTTGAGCTTTTCATAGGGCTGCTCGACCCCATAGCGGCGCATTACCGTTTGGATCGGCTCGGCGAGCACCTCCCAGTTGGCGTCAAGATCCGCTGCCAGCCGTTCGTCGTCGGCTTCGAGCTTGCCGACGCCCTTGAGCGCCGAATCCAGCGCGATCAAGGTATGTGCGATCGCCACGCCGAGATTCCTAAGCACGGTCGAATCGGTCAGGTCGCGTTGCCAACGCGAGATCGGCAGCTTCGCCGACAGATGATCGAAGAGCGCGTTGGCGATACCGAGATTGCCCTCGGCGTTCTCGAAGTCGATCGGATTGACCTTATGCGGCATGGTCGAGGAGCCGACCTCACCCTCGACGGTGCGCTGCTTGAAGTAGCCGAGCGAGATATAGCCCCAGAGATCGCGACAGCCATCGATCAGCACGGTATTGAAGCGGCCGATGGCATCGAACAGCTCGGCCATGCCGTCGTGGGGCTCGATCTGGATGGTATAGGGATTCCAGGCCAGCCCGAGCGATTCGATGAACTGCCGGGCAAAGTCCGGCCAGTCCAGCTCCGGATAGGCGACCAGATGGGCGTTGTAGTTGCCGACCGCGCCGTTGATCTTACCCAGCACCGCCACGGCGGCGATGCTGTCGCGCTGCCGTCGCAACCGATGCACCAAATTCGCCAGCTCCTTGCCGAGCGTAGTCGGCGAAGCCGGCTGACCATGGGTGCGCGAGAGCATCGGCAGCTCGGCATGGCAATGCGCGAGCGTGCGCAGAGCTTCGATCAGCGCATCCATGCGCGGCAGCAGCACATGGTCGCGCCCGTCCTTGAGCATCAGCCCGTGCGCCAGGTTGTTGATGTCCTCAGAGGTGCAGGCGAAGTGAATGAACTCCGCGACCGCCGCCAGCTCGGCGTGATCGGCGATGCGCTCCTTCAGGAAATATTCGACCGCCTTGACGTCGTGATTGGTGGTGCGCTCGATGGCCTTGATGCGTGCGGCGTCTTCGACCGAGAACTCACCGCCGATCGCATCAAGCCGCTGCTGGGCGTCGTTGGACAGCGCCGGCACCTCGGCGATCTCAGGGCAATCGGCCAGTGCCTTGAGCCAAGCGATCTCGACCACGACCCGATGCCGGATCAGCCCGAACTCGCTGAAGATCGAGCGCAGATCAGCGGTCTTGGCGCCATAGCGGCCGTCGATCGGCGAGATGGCGGTGAGGGAAGATAACTCCATGAGGCTCACGCGCTCCTCTTAGGCCGCCGCCAGGCGCCGCAGCACATAGTGCAGGATGCCGCCATTGCGGTAGTAATCGGCCTCGTTCGGGGTGTCGATGCGAACCTTGGCTTGGAAGCGGACCTCGCTGCCATCGGCATGGGTCGCGGTCACCTCGACCTGCTTGGCGTTGCCATCGTCCAAATCGCCGATAGTGAACAGCTCGGTGCCGGTCAGGCCAAGCGATTCGGCGCTCTCACCGGAGGGGAACTGCAGCGGCAGGATGCCCATGCAGACCAGGTTGGTACGATGGATACGCTCATAGCTCTCGGCGATCACCGCGCGCACACCGAGCAGGCGTGGACCCTTCGCGGCCCAGTCGCGCGAGGAGCCAGAGCCATACTCCTTGCCGGCAATCACCACCACCGGCACGCCCTCGGCCTGATAGCGCATCGCCGCATCGTAGATCGACTCTTGATCACCGGAAGGCTGATGGAGCGTCACACCGCCCTCGGTGCCCGGCGCCATGCGGTTGCGCAGCCGGATATTGGCGAAGGTGCCGCGCATCATCACCTGATGGTTGCCACGGCGCGAGCCGTAGGAGTTGAAGTCGCCCGGCGCCACGCCCTGCTCGATCAGGTAGCGCCCGGCTGGGCTGTCGGCCTTGATGCTGCCAGCGGGCGAGATGTGATCGGTGGTGACCGAGTCGCCGAGCACCGCCAGACAGCGCGCATCGCGGATTGGCTGCACCGGCTCCGGCTGCATCTGGATGCCCTGGAAGTAAGGCGGCTCCTGGATGTAGGTCGAGCTTGGGTCCCAATCGAAGACCTTGCCGGCGGGTGCCTCGAGCGTCTGCCAATGGGCATCGCCAGCGAAGACGTCGGCGTAGGTCGAGCGGAAATCGTCTTGGCCGAGGAAGCTGGAGACGGTATCGGCCACCTCGGCCTGGGTCGGCCAGATGTCGCGCATGAACACCGGATTGCCGTCGGCGTCATCGGCGATCGGGTCATTATAGGGATCGAAACCCATCCGACCGGCGAGCGCGTAGACCACCACCAGAGGCGGCGAGGCCAGGTAGTTCATCCGCACCTCAGGATGCACACGGCCTTCGAAGTTGCGGTTACCGGAGAGCACCGAGGCGACGGTCAAATCGCCGTCGCTGATCGCCTTCGAGACCTCCGGGCGCAATGGGCCGGAGTTGCCGATACAGGTCGTACAGCCGTAGCCGACGACATGGAAGCCGAGCTGCTTGAGCGGCGTCATCAATCCCGCCGCCTCCAGATAGCGCGTCACCACCATCGAGCCCGGCCCGAGCGAGGTCTTGACCCAAGCCGGCACCTTCAGGCCGCGCGCGGCGGCCTTCTTCGCCACCAGCCCGGCGCCGAGCATGACCGTTGGATTCGAGGTATTGGTGCAGGAGGTGATCGCCGCGATCACCACCGCGCCGTCGCCGATCGCGACCGGCTCGCCATCGATCTCAGTGGTCACCGCGGGGCGGTCATCGACGCCACGTTCGGCATTCTGCGTCTTCAGCGCCCCGGCGAAGCTGGCCTTGATCTCGGTCAGCGGCACCCGATCCTGCGGGCGCTTGGGGCCGGCCAGGCTTGGCACGATGCTGCCGATATCCAGCTCCAGGGTCTCGCTGAAGTCGGCCTCGAAGCTGCCGTCGGCATCGAACATGCCCTGGGCCTTGGCATAGGCATCGACCAGCGCGACCTGCTCATCGCTGCGGCCGGTCAGGCGCAGGAAGTCGAGCGTCTCGTCGTCGATCGGGAACAGGCCGCAGGTGGCGCCATACTCGGGCGCCATGTTGGCGATGGTGGTGCGATCGCCCATCGGCAGGCTCTTGACCGCCGGGCCATAGAACTCGACCAGCTTGCCGACCACGCCATGCTGACGTAGTTGCTCGACGATGGTCAGCACCAGGTCGGTGGCGGTGGCGCCTTCCGGTAAACGCCCGCTCAGCTTCACGCCAACCACCTGCGGGATCAGCATCGAGACCGGCTGACCGAGCATCGAGGCCTCGGCCTCGATGCCGCCGACGCCCCAGCCCAGCACGCCAACGCCGTTGATCATGGTGGTGTGCGAATCGGTGCCGACCAATGTGTCCGGATAGGCCTGAAGCACGCCATTGACCTCGCGGCCGAAGACGACACGCGCCAGATATTCGACATTAACCTGATGCACGATGCCGGTATCCGGCGGCACCACCTTGAAGTCGTCGAACGCCTGCTGGCCCCACTTGAGGAACCGATAGCGCTCGCGGTTGCGCGAGAACTCGAGCTGCGCATTGAGCCCGAGCGCGCTGTCGGAGCCATAGTTATCGACCTGCACCGAGTGGTCGATGACCAACTCCGCCGGCTGCAGCGGGTTGATCTTGTTCGGATCACCGCCGAGCGCGCTCATCGCATCGCGCATCGCCGCCAGATCGACCACCGCCGGCACGCCGGTGAAGTCCTGCATCAGCACCCGCGCCGGGCGATACTGGATCTCGCGATCCGGCTCAGCCTTGGCGTCCCAGTTGGCCAGCGCCTCGATATCGGCCCGCTTGACCGTCACGCCATCCTCATAGCGCAACAGGTTCTCGAGCAGGATCTTGAGCGAGAACGGCAGCCGCGCGCTGTTCGGCACCGCGTCGACGCGAAAGATCTCATAGGATTTGCCAGCGGCGTCGAGACGGGCCTTGGACTTGAAGCTGTCGTGCATGGAGGACTCCGGGGATTGGGCTTACGGCAGAATGAGGGAAATTCTAGCTCAGCTTGGTTGCTGCAGATTCGCCGTCGGGCTCAGATAGGCGCGCGCGGCATCGAGCACTTTGCGCCGGCCGAGCAGGATCTGCATCCGCCGCCCACCGCACTGGCGCCAGAGTATCGCCGAGCGAATGCCGGCCAGCAGCAGCGCGCGGATGCGCTCCTGATTCTCTTCGTTCTGCAGATAGAGCGGATTGCCGCGCACCATGATGCGCGGCTCGAGCTTACTGATGGTCGCCGAGTAGAGGCTGGCGAAGCGGGCGATCACCTCGCGGTCGATCAAGGGCGCGTCGCCACGCGCCTCGCGCGCCGCCTCGATGCCTTCGCCGATCGCCGCCAGCATGTCGCCACGCCCAGCCAGGATGCGCTCGTGCTTGAGCAGCGTGATCACATAGCGCGTCATCTCCATGTTGCGCTCGGGCTGGCCGGTCAGTTGGGCAATGATCTGCCGTGCACCGGTCGCCACCGCGCCGGGCTCGCCAAACACCGAGGGCACATCCTCGGCATCGATCTGAAACAGACTATGCAGGCAGGGCGCCATCTGATCGATGTCGACGCTGCCGCGGTTGGCGATACGCTGCACACAGTGGATCGCCTGGTGGAGTCCGGCGAGCGCAATGATGCGGTCTTGGTCGCTATAGGGCATGGATGTAAACTCTCGAAAACCTGTGCTAGTCGCAACCCCTGAGTCGTAACCCCTGCGTCGCAACCGATCACGCCTGTAGACTAAAAAGTGATGCTCAAGGCCGACCCGGTCAGCGCACTCCTAGTCAGCCTGCTGTATCACACAACCACCTAGGCAGGCGTCGCCTTGGTAGAACACCGCCGATTGGCCAGACGTGATCGCGCGCTGGGGTGCGTCGAATAGAACTTGGCACATCTTGTTATCGTAACCGACGATGGTACAGTGCTGCAGCGGTTGCCGATGTCGCAACCGGCAGAGACAGTCGAACGGTGCCGCCGCTGGCGCCCGCCCGGCGATCCAGTGCACCTGCTCGCCGAGCAGATGCTCCGCGTAAAGCAGCGGATGATTCCCTCCCTGCACCACGATCAGCGCATTGCGCGCGACATCCTTGCGGGCGACGAACCAGGGCGCCTCGGCGGCCTCGGTGACACCACCGATGCCAAGCCCTTGGCGCTGACCGATGGTATGCCAGGCAAGCCCGCGATGTTCGCCCAAAACGCGCCCCTCGGGCGTCATGATCGGCCCCGGCGTGCGCGGGAGATAGCGCGCGAGGAAATCGCCGAAGCGTCGCTCGCCGATGAAGCAGATGCCGGTGCTGTCCTTCTTCTCGGCATTGGCCAGCCCGAGCCGGCGGGCGATCGCTCGCACCTCGGCCTTGCTCAGGTCGGCCAGCGGAAACAGTGCCCGCTCGAGCTGCGCCTGATCGAGCAGATGCAGGAAATAAGTTTGATCCTTATTGGCATCGGCTGCGAGGCGCAGATGCAGCAGCCCCTCGGCGTCCTGAGTCACACGCGCGTAATGGCCGGTGGCGATCTGCGCTGCTCCCAGCGTCTGCGCGTGTTCGAAAAAGGCGCGAAACTTGATCTCCTTGTTACAGAGCACATCCGGGTTCGGCGTGCGCAAGGCGCGATACTCGGCAAGGAAATGCTCGAACACCCGGTCCCAATACTCGCTGGCGAAGTTCACCGTATGCAGCCGGAGACCAAGCTGCTCGGCCACCGCTTGGGCATCGGCCAAATCCTCGGCCGCCGCGCAGTAGCCGGGTTCGTCGTCTTCTTCCCAATTCTTCATGAACAGGGCCTCGACCTGATACCCCTGCTCGATCAGCAGGTGCGCGGCAACGGCCGAGTCGACACCGCCGGAGAGACCGACGATGACGCGCTGTCCAGGCGTTCTAGAGGCAACGCAATGCTCAGGCGAACCCATGGCGGCGCAGAAACTCCTCGGTGAGACCCGCGTCCACGTGCTCGGCCGCCTGCTCGCCGAGCAGCAGCCGCTCCAGATAGCGCGCGATCAGGTCGACCTCGAGATTCACCCGGGTGCCGACACGATACTCACCGATGATGGTCGCGCCCAGGGTGTGCGGCACGATGTTCAGGTCGAAGACCGCGCCCTTGACCTGGTTGACGGTCAGGCTGGTGCCGTCGACGCAGATCGAGCCCTTGGGGGCGATGTAGCGCGCCAGTTCGCCGGGCGCGTGGATCTGCAGACGCCAGGAACGGGCATCCTCGCGCACCTCGAGCAGGGTGCCGACGCCATCGACATGGCCGCTGACCAGGTGCCCGCCGAGCGGGGTCGAGAGGCGCAGCGCCTGCTCCAGGTTGACGCGGGCGCCGGCCTTGAGTGTGCCCAGGGTGGTGAGCGACAAGGTCTCGCGCGAGACATCGGCCGCGAAGCCGCGCGCGCTCAGCTCGACGACGGTCAGGCAGACGCCATTGACGGCGATGCTATCGCCCATCGAGACCTGACTGAGATCGAGCGCGCCAGCCTTGACCCCGGCGTCGACCCCAGCATCGATGCGGATGCGCTGATCACCGCCGCGATCCTCGAGCGTCTCGATTCGCCCCATGGCTTCAATGATGCCGGTGAACATCGCGACCTCCGATTCAAAGCGCACCCAGCGCCTGCTGATCGGCATGATAAGAAGAACGCACCATCGGACCGCTGGCCACATTGGTGAAGCCCATCCGCTCGCCGGCGACGCGCAGCGCCTCGAACTCGGCCGGCTCCCAGTACCGGCGCACCGGCAGATGCTCGCGGCTCGGCTGCAGGTACTGACCCAGCGTCAGCATGTCGCAGCCGTGCGCGCGTAGATCGGCCATCACCGCCAGCACCTGCTCCGAGGTCTCGCCGAGGCCGAGCATCAGCCCGGACTTGGTCGGCACCTGCGGATACAGCGCCTTGAAGCGTTGCAGCAGTGCCAGCGAGCCGGCGTAATCGGCCCCTGGACGCGCCTCGCGGTAGAGCGCCGGCACGGTTTCCAGGTTGTGGTTGAACACATCCGGCGTCGCCGCGCCCGCGAACGCGGCCAGGGCCTGCGCCTCGCGCCCGCGAAAATCCGGCACCAAGACCTCGAGCTGGGTGCCCGGACAACGCGCCCGCACCGCGCGCAGACAGGCCGCGAAGTGCCCGGCGCCGCCATCGCGCAGATCGTCGCGATCGACCGAGGTGATGACGACATAGCCCAGCCCCATGCGCGCGATGGACTCGGCGAGCAGTTCGGGCTCGGTCTCGTCGATCGGCTCGGGTCGGCCATGGGCCACATCGCAGAACGGACACCGCCGGGTGCAGACATCGCCGAGGATCATGAAGGTCGCGGTGCCGTGGTTGAAGCACTCGCCGAGGTTGGGGCATTGCGCCTCCTCGCAGACGGTCGCGAGCCGGTTCTCACGCAGCAGCCGCTTGATGCGGGCGACCCCCGGGCCGGTCGGCGCCTTGGCGCGAATCCAGGCCGGCTTGCGCGGCACCTCGGAGAGGCGTTCGACCTTGACCGGGATGCGCGCGACCTTGTCCAAGCCGCGCTGATGGGTGTGCGGGCTGAAGCGTGACGGCGGGGTGAGCGGGTTGTGCTCGGCCATGTGCGAGAACCTCTCCAAAAGCAGAATGATGGTTGCAGTCTATCATCGGCGGTGGCGGCGATTGCATCGTCACTGAGTGACGGTGTGTCAATGCTGCGTTATGCTTGTCGGCTTGACACCGCATCGCTCACCCTAACGTTATTCCCCGCTATGGCCCTCAATTCCACCAACGAGATCATCGACGAACTCCGCGCCGGGCGCATGGTGGTGATCATGGATGACGAGGATCGCGAGAACGAGGGCGATCTGCTGCTCGCCGCCGACAGCGTCACGCCGGAGGCGATCAACTTCATGGCCAAGTATGGCCGTGGACTGATCTGCCTGACCCTGACCAAGGAGCGCTGTGAGCGCCTGCGCCTGCCGCTGATGGTCAACGCCAACAACGCCCCGCATTCGACCGCGTTCACGATCTCGGTCGAGGCCGCGCGCGGGGTGACCACCGGCATCTCGGCGGCCGATCGCGCGCGCACCATCGCCGCTGCGGTCGCCGCCGAGGCCAAGCCGAGCGATCTGGTCCAGCCCGGCCATGTGTTCCCGCTGATGGCGCAGCCGGGCGGGGTGCTGGTGCGCGCGGGCCATACCGAGGCCGGCTGCGATCTGGCCCGGCTCGCCGGTTTCGAGCCGGCGGCGGTGATCGTCGAGATCCTGAACGAGGACGGCACCATGGCGCGGCGCCCGGATCTCGAGCGCTTCGCCAAGGCCCATGGCCTGAAGATCGGCACCATCGCCGACCTGATCCACTACCGGGTGGCCAATGAGAAGGCCGTGATCCGCGAGTCGCAAGGTCGCCTGCCGACGGCATTCGGTACCTTCGAGGTGACCGCCTATCGCGATACCATCGAGAACGACATCCACCTGGCGCTGGTCATGGGTGAAATCAACGCCGAGCGGCCGACCTTGGTGCGGGTGCATCTGCAAAACACCCTCTGCGACCTGTTCGGCGCCCAGCACCCGGCCTGTGGCTGGCCGCTCGATGATGTGATGCGCCAGATCGCCGGGGCCGGCGAGGGCGTGATCGTGGTGCTGCGCAATCGCGATCAGGGCGATGATGTGCTGGCCAAACTGGCCGCGATCACCGAACCAACTAACCGCGACCCCATTCAGGAAGCAGCTCAGGAAACAGCTCCGGAGGCAGCCCAGGAAACGGTTCCGGAAGCGGCTCGGCAAACGAGCATGCCTGCCCCGCACAGCGCCCGCAACGAGCTGCGCACCTACGGGATCGGCGCGCAGATCCTCGCCGATGTCGGCGTGCACCGGATGCGCGTGATGAGCGCGCCCAAGGCCATGCACGGCATCTCCGGATTCGACCTCGAGGTCGTCGAGTACCTCGGTGGCTAGCGTTTGAGAGAACCCACAGATGATCAAGACCTACGAAGGCGCCCTGCGCGCCGGCAACGCGCGCTACTGCCTGGTGGTCTCGCGTTGGAACAGTTTCATCGTCGAGAGCTTGGAAAAGGGCGCGATTGACACCCTCAAACGCCACGGCGCCGAGGAGGCGGACTTGAGCATCGTGCGCGTGCCAGGCGCCTTCGAGATGCCGGTGGTGATCGAGCGCCTCGCGGCCAAGGGCGGCCATGATGCGATCATCGCCCTCGGCGCGGTGATCCGCGGCGGCACGCCGCACTTCGAGTACGTCGCCAGCGAATGCGTCAAGGGCATGGCCCAGGTCAGCCTCAAGCATGGGCTGCCGGTGACCTTCGGCGTGCTCACCGTGGACACCATCGAGCAGGCCATCGAACGCGCCGGTACCAAGGCCGGCAACAAGGGCGCCGAGGCCGCGCTCTCGGCGATCGAGATGGTCGACCTGCTGCGCGGGCTCGCCTGAGATGGCCGGACGCCGCAGCGAGGCCCGTCGCTACGCCGTGCTCGCGCTCTATCAATGGCAGGTGAGCGGCCAATCGCCGACCGAGATTGCCGGCCATTTCTTCGATGACCCGGCCTGGATGGAGGCGCTCGCCGAAGGCATGTCCGATCAGCCGTCGAGTACGACGGCCACCTCGAGCGGCGCCCGCCCCTACGATCATCAGCTTTTCAGTAGCCTGCTGCACGGGGTGCCGGAAAAGGCCGACGAGATCGACGACGCCTTGCGCGGCAACCTCGACCGCTCGCTGCAGAGTCTCGATCCGGTCGAGCGCAGCATCCTGCGCATTGGCACCTACGAGCTGCTGTACAGTCTCGAGCTGCCAGTACGGGTCGTCATCAACGAGGCGGTGGAGCTGGCCAAGGCGTTCGGTGCCGAGCAGGGCCATCGCTATGTGAACGCGGTCCTGGATCGGGTCGCGCGCTCGGCACGCACCGATGAGCTGGCCCGCAAGGCCAAGGGTTCGTCCTAGCCGGAGCCGAGCCGCGCCCGGCGTATTTTCACGAGAGCAAAAACAGGACCCTCGCGATGTCCGAATTCGACCTCATCCAGCGCCACCTCACCGGCCTCGGCGCGGCGCGCGACGATGTCCTGCTCGATGTTGGTGACGACTGCGCCCTGCTGCGGGTGCCGGCCGATCGCGAGCTGGCCTTGAGCATCGATACGCTCGTCGCCGGCGTGCATTTCCTGCCCGAGGCCGACCCCGAGGGGTTGGGTCACAAGTCGCTCGCGGTTGGTCTCAGCGATCTGGCCGCAGTCGGCGCCGAGCCGGCCTGGGCCACGCTAGCACTGACCTTGCCGACGCCCGACGAGACCTGGCTGGCGGCCTTCGCGCGCGGCTTCGCCGAGCTGGCTCGCCAGGAAGATGTGCGCCTGGTCGGCGGCGATCTCACGCGTGGGCCGCTGACGATGTCGGTCCAGGTGCATGGACTGGTGCCCCAAGGTCACGCGCTGCGCCGCTCCGGTGCGCGGCCCGGCGATCTGGTCTGCGTCAGCGGCGCGCTCGGCGATGCTGGGCTCGCGCTGCGCCATCTGCAGCGCGGCGAGCCGCTCGGCGACTACCTGCGCCAGCGCCTTGAGCGCCCGACGCCGCGCGTGGCCCTCGGCGAGGTGCTGCGTGGTGTCGCCAGCGCCGCCATCGACCTCTCCGACGGGCTGGCCTCGGATCTGGGTCACATCCTCGGCGCCTCGGCCTGCGGTGCGCGCATCGAACTCGATCGGCTGCCGCTCGCCGATCAGGTCGCCGGCGAGGTCGCCGCCGAGCACGACTGGACGCTGCCGCTCACCGCCGGTGATGACTACGAACTCTGCTTCACCCTGCCGCCCACGCACATCGGCGAGCTGAAGGTGCTCGCGGCCGCCGCCGGCTGTCCGCTGACCCAGATCGGCGAGATCGAAGCACAGCCAGGGCTGCGCTGGATGACCGCCGACGGCCATCAATGGCACAGTGACCACCTCGGCTACGATCACTTCGCACCCTGATGCGCCCTGACCAGATAATCCCGGATAATCGACGATGCGCGGCTGCATAGGCCTCGCAACAAAATTAAGCCTTCCAACCTGCTTTGAGGAGATAACCCATGAGCACGCCCCCGACCTCCGATGCGACCCTGAGTCCGACCTTTCAGCCCAGCCGCCCCGAGCACCTGATCGCCTATGGCTTCGGCGCCGGTCTCTCGCCGAAGGCGCCGGGCACCATGGGCACGCTGGTCGCGATCCCGATCTATCTGCTGCTCGCCAACCTGCCGGGTCTGGTCTACCTGCTCGCTGTCGCCGCCATGATCGGTGTCGGTGTCTGGGCCTGCGGCAAGGTCGCTGCCGAACTCGGCGAGGATGATCCCTCGGCCATCGTCTGGGACGAGGTGGTCGGTTTCCTGGTCGCGATGGCGGCGGCCCCCGTGGTCAGCCTGGCCTGGATCATCATGGGCTTCCTGCTGTTCCGCCTGTTCGACATCTACAAGCCCTGGCCGGTGAGCTGGGCCGAGAATCGCTTCCGTGGCGGTATCGGCATCATTGCCGATGACCTGATCGCCGGCGCCATGACCTGGGTGGTCCTCACGCTCATGGCGATGATCGTCAGCGCCTCGCTCGGCCATGGCGTGGCGACGATCGCGCACTGATGAGCCTTCGCCACCCCGTTGCCGTCATTGCATGAGCGATAACCCACTTTACAGCCCCGAAGGCCTCGAGCGCCTGCCGCTGCACCTGTTCAGCGAGAAGGCCTACCTGGATTACTCGATGTACGTGATCCTGGATCGGGCCTTGCCGCACATCGGCGACGGGCTCAAGCCGGTGCAGCGGCGCATCCTCTATGCGATGTCCGATCTCGGGCTGACGGCGACGGCCAAGTTCAAGAAGTCCGCGCGCACCGTCGGCGATGTGCTCGGCAAGTTCCATCCGCACGGCGACAGCGCCTGCTATGAGGCGATGGTGCTGATGGCGCAATCGTTCAGCTATCGCTATCCGCTGATCGACGGCCAGGGCAACTGGGGCTCGCCGGATGATCCCAAATCGTTCGCGGCGATGCGCTACACCGAGTCGCGTCTCACGCCCTATGCCGATGTGCTGCTCGCCGAGGTCGCCCAGGGCACGGTCGACTGGCAGCCGAACTTCGATGGCACCCTGGAAGAGCCCAAGACCCTGCCGGCGCGGCTGCCGAACCTGTTGCTGAATGGCACCAGCGGCATTGCGGTCGGCATGGCCACCGACATCCCCTCGCACAATCTGCGCGAGGTCGCCCGCGCCTGCATCCATCTGCTCAAGCATCCGAATGCCGAGCTGGATGCCCTGATGCGGCACATCCCCGGCCCGGATTTTCCGACCGCCGCCGAGATCATCACGCCACCGGCGGAGCTGCGCCGGATGTACGAGACCGGCCACGGCTCGGTCAAGCAGCGCGCCTGCTACGAGCTGGAGCAGGGCGACATCATCATCACCGCCCTGCCCTATCAGGTCTCCGGCAGTCGCATCATGGAGCAGATCGCCGCGCAGATGCAGGCGAAGAAGCTGCCGATGCTCGAGGATCTGCGCGATGAATCGGATCACGAGTGCCCGACCCGGCTGGTGCTGGTGCCGCGCTCGAACCGCATCGACGTCGCGCGGCTGATGTCGCACCTGTTCGCGACGACTGATCTGGAGCGCGGTTATCGGGTCAACATGAACCTGATCGCGCTCAATGGCCGGCCACGGGTGATGAACCTGCGCGAGATCCTGGCCGAATGGCTGAGCTATCGGCGCAGCACGGTGCGCCGCCGCCTGCAGCATCGGCTCGACAAGGTGCTCGAGCGGCTGCACCTGCTCGACGGGCTGCTGATCGCGTTTCTGAACATCGACGAGGTGATCCACATCATCCGCAGCGAGGACGAGCCCAAGCCGGTACTGATGGCGCGCTTCACCCTCACCGAAGTGCAGGCCGATTATGTGCTCAACACCCGGCTGCGCCAGCTCGCGCGCCTCGAGGAGATGAAGATCCGCGCCGAGCAGGACGCGCTGGCCAAAGAGCGCGATGGCATCCAGGCAACCCTCGGTGACGAGACCAAGCTGCGCGATCTGATCATCGACGAGATCAAGCAAGATGCCAAGCAGTATGGCGATGAGCGCCGCTCGCCGCTGACCGAGCGGCCGCTGGCCGCAGCACTGAACGAGGCCGAGCTGGCACCGAGCGAGCCGGTCACCGTGGTGCTCTCGGAGAAGGGCTGGGTGCGTCAGGGCAAGGGCCACGAGATCGATGGCGCCAGCCTCTCCTATAAGGCCGGGGATCGGTTCCTGGCGGCGGCTCGGCTGCGCAGCAATCAGCCGGCGGTGTTCCTGGACAGCACCGGGCGCAGCTATTCGCTGCCGTCGCACTCGCTGCCCTCGGCGCGCGGTCAGGGTGAACCCTTGACCGGGCGGCTCGATCCGCCGACAGGGGCGAGCTTCATCGCGCTGCTCGGCGGCGACCCGGCCCAGCGCTTATTGCTGGCCTCGGATGCAGGTTATGGCTTTATCTGCACGCTGGAGGCCTTGATCGCCAAGCCGCGTGGGGGCAAGGCGGTGTTGACGTTGCCCGAGGGCGCTCGGGTCCTGCCGCCGGTGGCATTGGCGAACGCTCCGGATGCGCAGGTCGCGATCGCGACGACCGCCGGTCATCTGTTGGTCTTTTCCGCCGCAGAGCTGCCCGAACTGACGCGCGGCAAGGGCAATAAGCTGATCGGCATCCCAAGCGCTCGCGTGAAAGCGCGTGAGGAGGTGGTCGCGGCGCTCTGCACCTTGCCGCCTGAAGCGAGCCTGAGCATCCTCAGCGGCAAGCGTCAGCTGACGCTGAAGCCGGCTGATATCGCGGGTTATCAGGCCGAGCGTGGGCGCCGAGGTGCCTTGTTGCCGCGGGGCTTCCAGCGGGTTGAAGGGATGGAAGCTGGATAGGCTATCTTCAATTTACTGGTAGCGTTGCCAGCTGGCTTTTAGGCCAAGGTAGATCAGGATACCCATGCCGTCGGCAACCCAATCAAGCAACGAGAACTGCCGCAGCGGCAGGAAGTGCTGCACGGCCTCAATCAGCAAGCCGTAGCCGAGCAGCAGGCCCCAACGCAGCGGGGCTTGCTGCTTCGCTGGCCAGCCGAGATCGGCCAGCCAAGCCATCACCGTGAAGGCCAACAGGTGATTGGCCTTATCCCAGGAAGCGCTAATCGGATCGGCGCTCGGCAGTAAGGCCAGGTAGGCGACGACCAACACACAGCCCCAGAGCGCCACCTGTGACAGTCGCTGGGTGGCCCGTTGTGCTCGCTCTGTTTTCAAGAACTCGAGATCCCTCATGACCATCCATCGGGCTGAGATGCTGAAGATACTGGCGGAGGCAATGACGCCGGTGGAGCGCGAGTATACCGATATCGAGCTGAGCGTCTCGGGGACCTTACCCCCTGCGTTGAATGGCGTGCTCTATCGCAACGGGCCGGGACACTTCGAGCGCGGCGGTGTGCCCTATGGTCACGCCTTCGACGGTGATGGCCATGTTTGTCGCTTCGAATTCGTGCATGGGCGCGTGCGCTACACTAATCGCTTCGTTCGCACTCAGGCTTTTTGCGCAGAGGAGGGCGCCGGACGCATGCTCTGGCGTGGCTTCGGTACGCAGAAACCGGGTGGGCTCCTGGCCAACGGTCTCAGGCTGCGCTTCAAGAACGCCGCTAATACCAATGTGATCTGGCAGGGTCGGCGGCTGCTGGCGCTCTGGGAAGGTGGCGCGCCGCATCGCCTGGACCCGGTAACGCTGGCGACCCTGGGTGAAGAGGATTTTGCCGGCCTGTTACGCAATCGGTTCGATCCGCTTTCACGCTGGAGCACGCCGCTGCTGCCCTTCTCCGCGCATCCGCAGCTCGATGCCGAGTCCGGCGAGCTGATCAACTTTGGGTTGGTGCTTGGGCATCCGAGCCGGCTGCTACTGTACCGGGTCGATGCCCGAGGGATGATGGCAACCCCCGAGGTCCATCAGCTCGATCGCTTCAGCTTCGTGCACGATATCGCCGTGACCGCCCGCTGGATCTGTGTGCTGCTGCCGTTTGCCGATTTCGATATCCCGCGCGCGCTGCTCGGGCTCAAGAGTCCAGCGGCGTCGCTGAAGCTCAATACAGAGCGGCCGATGCAGGCCTTGCTCATACCGCGCGCAGGCGGACCGACGCAGCTGATCGATGGGGTGCCAGGCTTCGTCTTCCACATCGCCGCGGCCAGCGATCGCGATGACGGCGGTCTTGATCTGCACGTGATCCGTTATCCAAGCTTTCCGGCCCTGGGTGATGTCGATGGCTTTTTTCGCGAGGTTGAGCAGACCGGTGGGCTGCCGCGACTGGAGCGTCTTCAGATCGATCCCGCAGCTAATCGCTGCTCGCTCAGTCCCTGCAGCGAGGAGGTCGGCTTCGAGCTGCCAACCGTCAATCCGGGTCGACTCGGCGCCGAGCGGCGGCAGATCTATGGTATCGGCACGCCAGTCGGTCGCCGGCTCCCATTTTTCAGCGCAGTGCAGCGCTTCGATATGCAGACCGGCGAGCTAATCCAGCAGGATCTTGGCGCCGATCTACCGGGAGAGCCCATCCCAACCGCGACGCGTCCGGATCAGGAGGACTGGCTGCTGAGCCTGGTCTATCGCGGTGCTGAGCGGCGCTCGGATCTCTTGGTGCTGCGCGCGGAGGATCTGGCGATCCAAGCAACGATTGAGCTGCCAAACGCCGTCCCGCCTGGGTTTCATGGCTGTTGGGTTCCTGCCGATCCTAGCGAGAAGATGAGATAGCGATTGACCGCCATCGCCGAACCACATAGCCCGCAGGGCCAAGTTGACTTGATGCTGTTTTCCTGGGAGTCACTGCGAACAACGACAATGCCGGCCCCAACCTGCAGCATCGAAGACGCCAAAAGCCTTGGCTAAGGCGATTTCCGCTTTTAGATATACCGATCTATGACATACTTGGTGGCATGTCTCAGACACTAACCTCCTGCCTATGCCCCCGGATTCTCATGCTCAGCCGGCCAGCACGCTGACAGCCGAGCA
>NZ_NHSF01000047.1 GCF_016653295.1 Halochromatium salexigens
TGCGGTTCCAGGGCGCGGGTCTCGGTCTCGTCCAGGCGCTGGACCTCGACGCCATTGACGTGCCCGTGTTGCTCCAGGGTGGCCAGGCGCACGTGCTCCTCGGCATCGCGCGCGACGATGAGCTTGCCGCAGCGCTCCAAGGGCAGGCCGCGCTCGGTGCAGTACGCCTGCCAGGCGGCGTTGCCATCGCGAGTGAAGCGCGCCTTTAGGCTCTCGGCGCTGTCGTAGATGCCGCTATGCAGCACACCGCTGTTGCGGCCGCTGGCGTGTTGGCCGAGGTGGGGCTCTTTGTCGATGAGGGTCAGGCGAGCGCCGGGGTCGCGCTGCTGGAGGGCGCGCGCGACGGTGAGGCCGATGATGCCGGCGCCGATGATGAGGTAATCGACCGATCGGTTCGGTTTGCTTGAGCGCGGTTGCGCTGAGCGCGAACTTGTTGAGAACGGATTCGCTGAATGTGGCTTCACGGCTGGCGATGCTGGACTGCTCTGCGGTGTTGTGGACGTGGACACTGGAGCCTACCGTTCGACACACTGAGCCTTTCGTCGTTTGCGTTTGCCCAAGCTCGAGCGGCTTTAACGGCCAAAGCGGCTGAGGTTCAGGTGATTGTTGCGCGATTCATCTTCTGAGGGTGGCCGCGGGCCATGACCGTTAGGCAGGACGCTAGCGTAGCAGTTGGGGCCAAAGCACGCCGCAGGGTTGTTGCGTGCTTGAGTGTATCGGGAGGCTGACGCTCGCGGTCTCGGCTCGATCCCGGTACAGTCGCCGCCATGGATGAGATTAACAATCCCCACGACGTCTACTTCCGCGAGAGCTTCACCCGGCGCGAGATCGCGCAGGACTTCCTGCGCCAGCAACTGCCGGCTGGGCTGCTTGAGGTGGTGGATCTCGAGAGCCTGGAGATCAGCAAGGACAGCTACGTCTCCAAGGAATTGCGCGCGTCGTATTCTGATTTGGTCTATCGGCTGCGATGGCGTGTGCCCGATGAAGCTGATCCAGCGGCGCCTGAGCAGGCATCGGCGCAAGGTGATCGTCATTCAGCACCAGCGCCACCGCGGTCAGCAGGGCAAGGCGAAGCCGCGCAGGAGACGGGTGATCAAGCCGATGCGCCAGCAGCACGTGATTCAGCAGATGCAGCAGCGGCGGTTGACCCAGCAGACGCGGCAGCCACCCTCGCACTCCACGTCTACATCCTGTTTGAGCACAAGAGTCACACCGACTATTGGGTGTTGCTGCAACTGCTGCGCTACATCGCGCTGCAAGGCGAGGCCTACCGCAAGCAGCATCCCGGGGCCAAGACCCTGCCGCCGGTCTACCCCTTGGTGCTCTATCATGGCCAGAGCCGCTGGCGGATGCCGAGCGATTTCCACGCCCTGATCCGGCCGCTACCAGCGGCGCTTAAACCCTACGTGCCGCAGTTCCGCTATGCGCTGCACGATCTCTCACCACGCAGCGACGCCGAGATCAAGGGTGATGTGCTGACCCGTCTGGTGCAGCTCGCGCTACGCTGGATCGTCAGCGACCAGCCGTTGGAGCATCTGGAGCGGCTGATCGCCCTGATCGACCAGATCGCTGACCGCGGCACCGCGCTGCAGAGTCTGGAATCGCTGCTGCGATACTATGTCCAAGGGACACAACGGGTGGAAGAGGATGACGCCCGCCGCTTGTTGGAACAAACTTCACCGGGAGATCCCATCATGCAGACGTTTATTGATCGGTATATTGAGCAAGGCCGCGAGCAGGGCCGCGAGCAGGGTATCGAGCAGGGCCGCGAGCAGGGCCGCGAGCAGGGCAAGGCTGAGATTCTGCTGCGCCTGATGGAGCGTAAATTCGGTCCCACCGACGCCCGGCTACGTCAGCAGATCCAAGAAGCCGATGCCGAGACGCTGCTGGCGTGGTCCGATCGCATCCTGACCGCTGAGACGCCGGAGGCGGTGTTTCACTGAGTGGCATGCGGCAATCGCCTGATGGGCCTGCTCGGCGATCGGCGCCTCGAGCAACTGCGCAAAACCCACGAGCGTGCGGAGATCAAAGGCGATGTGCTCACCCGCCTGGTGCAGCTCGCGCTGCGCTGGATCGTCAGCGACCAGCCGCTGATGCCGGCGCCGATGATAAGGTCGTCCGTGTTCACGGGTACGCCTCGGACTGGAGCAGAGGCCAGACTGGACCCAGGGCAGGGCGCCTGCTGACCCCAGGGTGGGTTCATCCTGAGCCCAGGGTCGGGTCATCTTGACCCCAGGGTGGGTTCATCCTGACCGCAGGGTCGGGCCACCCTGAGCCCCGAACGGGCGGAGCGCTCGAACGGGCCGATTCTGATCAGGAACGAATAAAAAACCCTCTCCCACGGAACGCGGCGACGGCCACGAGCAGCGCTCAACGCCTCGCGACTCTGGCCGCGCGCGTTTGATCCGCCATCTGGCCCGCACGCCTGGTCCACCACTGGCCCCCGACTCGACACGCTCACCGCAACCGCTCGCGCGCCTGTATCGGCGCCCGCGCATGGCGATGGGTGATTTGGCACACAAAAAATCCGCACCGGGGACTCGACAGCCTCGAGCCGATGCGGCTAGGATGGGTGCCACTGTCGCGGGGGTGCTAGCAACACCCACCGCGTCAAGCCCCCGACTGCAAAGGAGTCGAGTGCACCAGTGGCCAGCGGTATTCTAGCAAAAAGCCCATTCTCCCGGGATGGCGTCTGCGCACCGCGTCCATCCGTGATCTCACCCGTTCAGTCGGTGGTCTCCACCCCTGATCGACCTGGAGATTGCCGATGTCCCAAACCGCCACCGTTCCTCAGTTCGCCACCTCGCCGGTGGACATCCTGCGCTGGCAGCGCGCGCTGTGCGCCGAGCCCGAGTTGACCCACGCCGCGCGCTCGGTCGCCACCTCGCTGTCGCACTTCATCAACTCCAAGAGCGGTTTCGCCTGGCCCTCGCTGCGCACGCTGGCGAAGCGCTCCAAGAGTTCGCTCAGTTCGGTCAAGCGCGCGCTCAAGCAGCTCGCGAGTCTTGGCCTCCTGCAGATCGAGCCCGGTGGCTGCCGGCGCACCAATCGCTATCGCGCGGTGCTGCGCCGGGTGGGGGCTCAGAGCGTGCAGGCTGGTCAGGCTGGTCAGGTTGATCAGGCGGTGCAGGGTGCGCAGCCGGCTGCGCGGTGATCGACCTCAAGACACGCCAGTGGCGCGACACCGAGCGCGCCCGCTATCTGCGCCCGGCGACACTGTTTGCCCCGAAGAAGCTCGAGAATTATCTCTCCGAGGTCCATCAGCGCCGCGCCCAGGCCGCGCGTCATCGCCCCAGCGCCGCCTCACGCGCCGCCCAGGCCGTGGCGAACCGCGTGCCCGCAAGCGCACCGCCGACGCACCGCGAGCCGCCACCACCGCGCATGCCTCTGGAACATGTGAGTGCCCATTTCGATGAGCTGTTCAAGATCCTCGGCAAGACGCGGCCTTCGGCAACCTCGGATTGAGGATCGATATCGAAAACCATGGACGAGATCAACAATCCGCATGATGTCTACTTCCGCGAGAGCTTCACCCGGCGCGAGATCGCGCAGGACTTTCTGCGCCAGCAACTGCCGGCTGAGCTGCTTGAGGTGGTGGATCTCGACAGTCTGGAGATCAGCAAAGACAGCTACGTCTCCAGGGAATTGCGCGCGTCCTATTCTGATCTGGTCTATCGGCTACGATGGCGTGTGCCCGATGAGGCTGATCCAACCGTGCCTGAGCGGGCTGATCCGGCCGCTGCAGCTGATCTAGAAGATGCTGCAGCGGCGCTCGCGCTCCACGTCTACATCCTGTTTGAGCACAAGAGTCATCCCGACTACTGGGTCTTGCTGCAACTGCTGCGCTACATCGCGCTACAGGGCGAGGCCTACCGCAAGCAGCATCCCGAGGCCAAGACCTTGCCGCCGGTCTATCCGCTGGTGCTCTATCATGGTCAGCGCCTCTGGCGCATGCCGAGCGACTTCCACGCGCTGATCCGGCCGCTACCGGAGGCGCTCAAGCCTTATGTGCCGCAGTTTCGCTATGCCTTGCACGATCTCTCACCACGCAGCGATGTGGAGATCAAAGGCGATGTGCTCACCCGCCTGGTGCAGCTCGCGCTGCGCTGGATCTTCAGCGACCAGCCGCTCGAGCATCTGGAGCGGTTGATCGCCTTGATCGACCAGGTCGCCGACCGTGACACCGCGCTACAGAGTCTGGAATCGCTGCTGAGATATTATGTCCAAGGGACACAACGGGTGGAAGAGAGTGACGCCCGCCGCTTGTTGGAACAGACCGCACCGGGAGATCCCCTCATGCAGACGTTTATTGATCGGTATATTGAGCAAGGCCGCGAGCAGGGCCGCGAGCAGGGCATCGAGCAAGGCCGCGAGCAGGGTAAGGCCGAACTTCTGCTGCGCTTAATGGAGCGCAAATTCGGCCCCACCGATGCCCGGCTACGTCAGCAGATCCAAGAGGCCGATGCCGAGACGCTGCTGGAGTGGTCCGATCGCATCCTGACCGCTGAGACTCCGGAGGCGGTGTTTCATTAGCGCCGGGGTCAGCGCTGCCCTTGCCCCTCGCGCAACGCCCGCGCCAGCTGCTGATACTCTCGCGCCTGCTCCACGCGCCCCATCTGCTCGTGGAGCACCGCCAGGTGATGCGCGGCCAGAAAGCGACCACGCCCCTGCACACTGCCCTCAAGCTGAGAAAAACGAGGGACGTAACCCTCCTAGAAAGACCAGGGCACCGGGATGGCACTTGAGCGCACGAGCGAAGGACTTGGCCTGCTCGATGTCGAGCGCGGAGCGGTCGGATTCGATCTCGACTAACGCCGCCAGCGGCAGCCCAGCGCGTGTGGCGAACTCCTTTTGGGTCAATTCCTGAAGCTCGCGCAGGATGCGCACGGATTCCCCAGGCGAGACCTCGATGCTGCGCGAACAAGGGCGGCTGATCCGGCCCGCCTGATGATTTGACCGACTGGACTCCCGACCATGCACAGTCAATTGCGTGAAACCGACGGCACAACACTCGCGGGTGCGTGCCAGTGACCATCCCTGCACACAAACCCATTGCCCCGATCTACATCAAGCGCTTTGTCGCGCTAGTTGATGCCCTAAAGGGAGGCGGATCATGAACAGTCTCTTACCGCGTTGCACGCTGCGCCCGCTCGCGCCGGACGAGGGCGAAGGCTATCTCATTGAGTTTTCCGACTATCCAGGCTGCATGGCCGACGGACCAACGCCAGAAGCGGCCCTCGGCGAAGGCTACGACGCCCTGCATTCCTATCTGGAAACGCTCGAGGCGCTGGGCCATCCATTGCCAGACGCGCGTCGGCATCAGCATTTGCCAGAGGTGTCGGCAGAGGCCGTGGGTTCACACTAAGACCAACCCATGAACTGCCGCCACTGCCAAACCCCGCTGCGCTACGTCTTGCTCGACCTCGGCTACGCGCCACCGTCCAACGCCTACCTGAGCGCAGAAGACCTCAAGCGCCCAGAGATCAGCTATCCGCTCAAGTGTGCCAGACATCAACGACTTCACCGCTGGCCTCAAGGCCGCGCTCAAGCCCAGCGGCACCGTCACCCTCGAGTTCCCGCACCTGCTGCAACTGATCGCGCACAACCAGTTCGACACCGTCTACCACGAGCACTTCTCCTACCTCTCACTGCACGCGGTCCAGCGCATCCTCCAAGCCCAGGCGCTGCGCCTCTGGGATGTCGAACAACTGGCCACCCACGGCGGCAGCCTGCGCCTCTATGCCATCCACGCCGACGACCCGCGCCCGACCACGGCAGCGGTCGCCGAGCTGCTCGCCACCGAACAGACCCAAGGCCTGCGAGATCTCGCCACCTATCAGGCCTTCCAACCGTGCGCCAACCAGGTCAAGAACGACCTGCTCGCGCACCTGATCGAACAACAGCGCGCTGGCCGCCGCATCGCCGCCTACGGCGCCGCCGCCAAGGGCAACACCCTGCTCAACTACGCCGGCATCAAGCCCGACCTGCTACCCTACGTCTGCGACGCCGCCGCGGCCAAGCAGGGCAAATACCTACCCGGCAGCCACATTCCGATCCGCCCGCCCGCAGCCCTGCGCGATGAGCCGCCAGATGAGGTGCTGATCCTGCCCTGGAACATTGCTGAGGAGGTTAAGGCGCAGTTGGCCGATCTCGCCGAGCGGGGCGCTCGCTTCGTGACTGCAGTCCCGTCACTCAACATCAGCTAGCAAGGTGAGGCCAACTTCAGCCGGCCTCATCAATCTCAACAAGAGGGGATATCCATGCAAGTCATCGAATTTGAAACCACGGCTCAACACCAAGCGATCCAGCTCCCGCAGGGAGTGCCGGATGGCGTGAATTTGCGCGTCCTCGTTTTGCTGGAAGAGCAGCCAGCGTTTGCAACAGACGGCACCCACAAGGAACCCAATCGACCCGCCCCACAGCTCGCCGGATCAGTCAACATGACGGATGATCTCATTGAGCCTGCCGTTCCGGAGAGCGATTGGAACGCGCTGCAATGATGGTTCTTGACACCCACATCTGGGTGCGATGGGTCGATCCCGAGGTCAACCCACTCCCATCCCGAGTCCTGACGCACATCGCGGGCGCCGATCAGCTTGCCGTGAGCGCCATCACCTGCTGGGAGGTCGCCTGGCTTGAACGGCGGGGTCGCCTGCAACTGCAACCCAATCTCAACGATTGGCTGGATCTCGCGTTGGCCGGCTCCGGCGTTCGTTGTTTGCCGGTGACCCGCGCCGTGGCTGTTCGTGCGGCTCAATTGCCTGAACATCATCGCGACCCGGCGGACCGCCTGATTCTCGCGACAGCCATTGAACAACAGGCGACATTGGTGAGTCTGGATGCCGCCTTCGATGCCTACAAAGAACACGTCAGGATGCTGCTCCAATAAGCAAGATGAAGCCCCGCATCCCCTACACCCAACCCTCCATCACCGAACTGGAGGTTCGCTACGCCACCGACGCCGCCGCCAACGGCTGGGGGTGAGCGCTGCAGTGCATCCAACAGCAACTGGCTTGTGACTGTCTACTGAGCGCGCCCGCGATGATCCTGCTAACAGGTGCGAATGGCTTTGTCGGTCGCCAAGTGGTGCGATCCCTGGCGCTGCAAGAAACGCCGCTGCGACTCGTGCTGCGCGAAGGCTCGCAGCGGCCGACCGATCTTCGAGAAACGGATGAGGTGATCGAAACCCCAGACCTGTTTCACGCCGACCAAGCCTGGTGGATGGAGGCGCTCACCGGCATCGACACGGTGATTCACTTAGGCGATTTCCGCTTTTAGATATACCGATCTATGACATACTTGGTGGCATGTCTCAGACACTAACCTCCTGCCTATGCCCCCGGATTCTCATGCTCAGCCGGCCAGCACGCTGACAGCCGAGCACGT
>NZ_NHSF01000048.1 GCF_016653295.1 Halochromatium salexigens
ATCTCTCCGGGGTGCCCCGCAGCAAGTTGTGGGAGGGGATGAACATGATCGGCCTGGTCGAATCGCGCCGCGAGATCGACGGCCAGGTCGCGATCGAAACCCGGTATTTCATCGGCAGCATCGGCACCAGCGCGACCCGTTTTGCCCACGCCGGGCGCGGCCACTGGGGCGTCGAAAACGGCTTGCATTGGACTCTCGACATCTCCTTTCGCGAGGATGAGTGCCGTGTGCGCCAGCCGGGGGCGCGTGAGAACCTCGCCGTGCTGCGTCACCTCGCGCTCTCACGACTGAAGAATGATGACACCAAGGTGGGGCTGCAGAACAAACGCTTGAAGGCCGCTTGCAACGAGGACTACCTGACAAAACTGCTCTTCGAGTGGCCCAAAAGTGACGAGAAAACAAAATCATCAGGAAACGCTAATATTAGCAAAGCTTGATGCGATTGCCCTGGCTGATGGGCTGATGGCGATCGAGCTGAACGAGCTGAACACATTGGACGAGTTGGACGAGCAGAGTGACGTACGCCACGGTGGCAACCTCACCGCCTTGGCCCACCGCAGTGGGCGGGCGGCGGAGTCGCTGCTCGATTTCAGCGCCAACATCAACCCGCTCGGGATGCCAGCGGGCGCGCGGTCAGCACTGATCGCGGCGATCGATGCGCTTGGGCACTATCCCGACCCTTCTTGCACGGCCTTACGGGCGGCGATTGGCGCGCATCTGGGCATTGCCTCGGAGCGCATCGTCGTGGGCAATGGTGCCGAGCAGCTGATCTGGTGGCTGCCGCGACTGCTCGCGGCCAAGCGCGTGCTGGTGACGGCACCGGCCTATGTCGATTACCAGCGCGCGGCCGAGGTCTGGCAGCGGCCGCTGTGCTCGATTCCACTGCGGCCCGAGGACGGCTTCGCACTCGATCTCGAGGCGCTCTCGGCGCACCTGCACGCAGGCGATCTGGTCTGGATCGGCCAGCCGAATAACCCAACCGGTCGCCTGGTCGAGCCCCGGCAGTTGCGCGAGGCCGTGATCGCCCATCCGCACGTCGACTGGGCGATCGACGAGGCCTTCATCGACTTCGTCGAGGGCGCGCACTCCGCCGTGCACTGGGAACGATCTCAGGGGGAGTGGCCGAACCTGATCGTCATCCGCTCGATGACCAAGTTCTATGCCTTGGCCGGGTTGCGGCTTGGCTACGCGGTGCTCGCGCCGGAACGCGCCGCTTCGTTCGCGCGGCTGCTGCCGGAGTGGTCGGTCAACAGCCTCGCGGCAGCGGCCGGCCGCGCGTTGCTGACGGACCCGGATCTGGCGGTGTTCGCGCAACGCACGCGCCAGCTCATCGGCGACGAGCGTCGGCATCTCAGCGCGGCGCTGCGCGGGCTCGGCCTGCGCGTCTTCGACAGTGCCGCCAATTATCTCCTGCTGCGCCTTCCGGATTCGGGGCCAGGGGCGGCTGAGCTGGCGGCGCGGTTATTGCGCTCGGAAGGTATCGCAGTGCGCGCCTGTGCCAACTATGCTGGACTCGATGCGCGTTATCTGCGCATTGCAGTGCGCACTGAACCAGAAAATCGGCGATTATTGGCAGCCATGGCGCGCCTGCTCTGATCGTCGAGGTCAATTCTCGAGCGGCGGGTGCTGGGTTCGTAGCCAACGGGGATCACCAAGCGATGCCACTCCATCAGGTCTCTCCTCCGATGGTAAGCACGGCAAAGAAGGCGGCGAGCAGGATCGGCGCCGCCCTCTTGCTGCCAGTGCTGTTGATGCTGCTGCTGACGCCGGTGGCCGGGGTCCATGGCGATGAGACGCAGGCGTCGGTTCCCGCTGCGCTCCTGCCGTGGGTGGACTGGGTACTGGCTGACGAGGATCAGCGCGCCTGTGCGCTCGGGGCCGCCGGCGCCGGGGAGCGCGTCTGTGCCTGGCCGGGGCGACTGCGGCTTGACCTCGATGAGGCCGGCGGGCGCTTCGAGCAGGCCTGGAGCCTAGCGGCGAATGCCTGGATCGCGCTCCCTGGCGGGCCGGGTCAATGGCCGCAACAGGTGAGCGCGAATGGCGCGCCTGTCAGCGTGGTCGAACGCGACGGGCGCCCGATGGTGCGGCTCGCCTCCGGCGAGCACGAGATCAGCGGCCGCTTCACCTGGCCACGGCGGCCCGATGTCTTGCAGGTACCGGCCGAGGTCGGGCTGCTCAGCCTGAGCTTGAACGGGACAGAGGTCGCGCAACCCCGCTTGGAGGCCCAGGGCGGGCTTTGGCTCGGCGCCAAGCGCCGCCCACGACCGCCAAAGCAGGCACAGGAGCCGGATGCGCTCTCGCTTGAGGTCACGCGCCGGATCGAGGATTCGGTGCCGTTGCGCGTGCAAACGCGTCTGCTGCTCGAAGTCTCCGGGCAGCCGCGCGAGTTGTTGCTAGGGCCAGTGCTGCTGCCCGGTGGCATCCCCTTACGTCTCGAGAGTCCGTTGCCGGCGCGCTTGATCGCAGCCAAGGAGCCGTCCGAGACGCGGCCAGCAGGGTCGACCCCGGATGCCGCGTCGGCTCAGCCGTCGGGGCCGCGCTCGGCTCAGCGCGCGGGGCAAGGCGACCCCCTGCTGCAACTGCAACTGCGGCCCGGGCGCTGGGAATTGATCCTGGAAAGCCATCATCCGGGGCCGGTTTCGGCACTCAGCTTGCCGCAACAACCGTCGACGTCGGTCTCCGCGCCGGCACCCGTCTCGCCATCCCACTGGCCCGCGCAAGAAGTCTGGGTGTTCGCGGCCCGGCCCGATCTGCGCCAGGTCGAGCTGAGCGGCGCCGAGCCGATCGATCCGCGCCAGATTCGCCTGCCAGCGCAGTGGCAACAGCGACCGGCCTACCTGATGCAGGCGGGCGAGACGCTGCGGCTCGAGCAGCTCAGCCGGGGCGCCTCGGGCTCGGACCAGATCCGGCTCGCGCGCGTGATGCGACTGGACTTCGACGCTACCGGTCTGAGCCTGCGTGATCGCCTCAGCGGTGAGCTGCGTGAGCGCCGCCGCATCGAGGCCACGGCGCCGTTGGTCCTCGGCCAGGTCAGCGTCGACGGCGAGCCGCGCCTGATCACGCGCCTGAACACCGATCGAGACGATGACGAGGAGCGCGCAGGCGTCGAGGTGCGCGGGGCGCGGCTCGCGTTGAGCGCCGATGCACGCATCGACACTGGACCCATCCGGTGGTGGTTGGAGCTGCCCGGCTCGGGCTGGGATCTGCCGCTGAGCGGTGTCTCGACACAGCTCTTTCTGCCGCCGGGCTGGGATCTGTTGGCGGCGGCGAGTGTCGACAATCTCCCTGAGAGTTGGCTGGCGCGCTGGTCGTTGCTGGATATCTTCCTGGTTCTGATCGCCGCGCTCGCGGTGACACGGCTTTGGGGCTGGCCTTGGGGGCTGCTGGCGCTGCTGACGCTGGTGCTGACCTGGCAGGAACCGGGCGCGCCGCGTTGGGTGTGGCTGCATCTGATCGCCGCTGCCGCGCTGGTGCGGCTGTTGCCGGCGTCGGCGCGGCAGACGCCAGCTGACGTGCAACAGCGTGACGAGCCTTCAGGAGACGCCTCGCCCGCGCAGGGCCCGCCCTGGCTCGCGACCGGGGTCCGGCTCTATGCGCGGCTGGCGTTGCTGTCGCTGGTGCTGATTGCGGTGCCCTTCCTGGTCACCGAGATGCGCGATGGGCTGTTTCCGCAATTGGAACAGCAGGGGCTTGGTCTGATCGACTCGCCCAGCGGCTGGCTCGCCTCGAGGAGCGCCGTCGATCAGGTGGCTTCTCAACTGAGTCATCAGCTCGAGTCTTCACGCCTCAAGTCAGCCCCTGCTGAGGTCAGCGCTGAGCGGGTTTCTCCGCCACGATCGTTGCCAACCTTGGACCCGGACGCGCGTTTGCAGACCGGCGCCGGGGTGCCGGATTGGCGCTGGCGTCGCTTCGAGCTGAGCTGGAACGGCCCGATGCCGCCCGATCATCGACTGCGCCTCTGGTTGCGGCCGGCCTCGGCCTCACTGCCGCTGGCGTTGATCACCCTGGTGCTGGTGCCGCTGCTGGGGCTGCGGCTCGCCGATCCGCGACCGTCGGGGCTGCCGCTGCCGGCCCGCTCGCCGGGTGCGCGCCCATCGGGCACATCGAGCAAGCAGGCGCTTGTCGGCCTGCTCGGGGTCACGCTGATCGGGTCGCTGTGGCTGCTGCCATCGAGTCCCGGCCTGGCGGCAACCGACAGCCAGATCGCTGCCGCTCCGCCGATGATGAATCCGGCGGCGAATCGCACGGGCTTTCCGCCGACGTCCCTGCTAAACGAGCTGCGCGCACGGCTACTTGCGCCGCCGGACTGTGTGCCGCGCTGTGCCGAAATCGCGCGGCTGGTGCTCGATGCCTCGCCTGGCGCGCTGCGCTTGTTGCTGGCCGTGGATGCGGCCGAGGCGGTGGCCTTGCCGATCCCCGGCGCCCGCAGCGGTTGGTCGCCGACGCGGATCGAACTCGATGGTCAGCCGTTGGATCGATTGCTTGGGCTGACCAATGGGGAGCTGGCGGTGCCCATCCCGAGCGGTCGGCATCTGCTGCTGCTGTCCGGCTCACTGGTCGGAGTCGATCAGGTCGCCATCCCGTTGCCGTTGCGTCCACGGTTGGTCGAAACCCGCCTCGATCCGATCTGGCAGCTCGAAGGGGTCGGCGCCGATGGGGTTCCGGGTGATCAGCTGCGGTTGCTCCGCCAGCAGGAGGCAAAGGGGCTTGCGGCTGGCGATGAGCCCGACAGTACGTCCCTCGACGATCGGAACCCCGGCGGCGGTGTCCCGTTGGGCTCGGTGTCGGACTCACTGTCGGGTTCGGGTTCGGGTTCGGACTCGACGTCGGCGCCGGCCTCGGGCGCGGCGAGCGGTGACAGGCAGGCCCCATGGCCGCCGCTGCTCAAGATCACCCGCACGCTGCGCTTCGGATTGGATTGGGAGCTGATCACCGAGGTCGAGCGGCGCTCGCCGCTGGGGCAGTCGGTGAGCTTGCGAGTCGCGCTGATCGACGGCGAATCGGTGACCACCTCCGGGGTCCAGGTCCGTGATGCGGAGGTGCTGGTCTCGCTGCCGCCGGGGCGCGCGCGCATGCGCTGGCGCTCGGCGCTGCGACCGGTCGACCGTCTTGCGCTGCGCGCCTCGAGCGATCCACGACTCACCGAGGAATGGCGCCTGCAAGTGAGCCCGATCTGGCATCTGCGCGCGCAAGGGGTGCCAGCGGTGCAGCCGCGCGACGGCGATGCGCGCGCGCTGCCGACCTATCGGCCCTGGCCCGGTGAGGTCTTGGCGCTGTCGCTGTCGCGCCCGGTCGGCGTCGCCGGACCCACACTGACCCTGGATCGCAGCCGCTATCAGCTCCAGCCGGGCCGTCGCTCCAGCGAGGCGCTGTTGGAACTCAATCTGCGCAGCAGCCAGGGGGGGCGGCATCGGCTGTTGCTGCCAGCGGATGCCGAGCCAACGCGGCTTCGCGTCGATGGTCAGTCGCGCCCCCTGCTGATGCAGGACAACGCGGTCGAGCTGGCGCTGGTGCCGGGCAGTCAACGCATCGAACTCGGCTGGTTGCAGCCGGATGGGCTGTCCTTCGTCTATCAGCCGGCGGCGGTGACCCTCGGCGTGGCGGGGGTGAACGCCGAGACGCAGGTGAGACTGGGCACCGATCGCTGGCTGTTGTGGGCCAGCGGTCCCGGTCTCGGGCCGGCGGTGCAGTTCTGGGGGCTGTTGTTGGTGATGGCGGTGCTGGCGCTGATCCTGGCGCGCGCGCGTTTGACCCCGCTCGGGGTCGGCGATTGGCTGCTGCTGGGGATCGGGCTCAGTCAGGTCTCGATCTGGGTCGGGGCGCTGGTGGTGCTCTGGCTGTTCGCGCTCGGCCTGCGCCGGCGGCTTGGTGAGGGCGCGCTGGCGCCTTGGCGGTTCAATCTGATGCAGATCGGGCTGGTGCTGCTGAGTATCGCGGCGCTGAGCGCGCTCTTGCTGGCGGTGCAGCAGGGCTTGCTCGGCAGCCCGGCGATGCAGGTCGCGGGCAATGGCTCGAGCGCGACCGAGCTGAATTGGTATCTGGACCGCAGTGGCGAGCAGACCGCGCCGGTGACGGTGATCTCGGCGCCGATCTGGATCTATCGGCTGCTGATGCTGGCCTGGGCGCTCTGGCTCGCGTGGCGGCTGCTGGACTGGCTGCGTTGGGGGTGGCAAGGTTTAGTGTCACCGACCCCTTGGTTGAGGTCGAGACGTCAGACGCTGAAACGCAAGGTCGACGAGCAGCAGTTGAGTGTCGATCTGTGATCCGGAATAGGCTCCGACAGGTTGGACGTCGGCGTTTGAATTAGACACTGGCATGCTGGCGGATCGCGTCGGCCGTATGGCCGATCCCCTGCGTCATCAGTTCAGCCGGGCTACCGGTGGCGACCAGACGCCCGCCGTCGCGTCCCGCCTCGGGCCCAAGATCGATGACCCAATC
Organism: Halochromatium salexigens; assembly: GCF_016653295.1. Lineage (GTDB taxonomy): Bacteria > Pseudomonadota > Gammaproteobacteria > Chromatiales > Chromatiaceae > Lamprobacter > Lamprobacter salexigens. Next base: position 6,439 of record NZ_NHSF01000048.1, read on the forward strand.
GGCGGCGGCGATCAGATCCAGGTCGTGCTCGATGACGACGACCGAATGGCCTGCCGCGACCAGGCGCCGCAGCACGCCGATCAGCCGTTCGGTATCGGCCATGTGCAGGCCGACGGTCGGCTCATCGAGCAGGTAGAGGGTGGAGCGGTTGCTGGGGCCATCAGCGGTGGGGCGCGCCTTGGCCAGCTCGGTAACCAGCTTGAGGCGCTGCGCCTCGCCACCGGAGAGGGTTGGGCTGGCCTGCCCGAGCGCGAGGTAACCGAGTCCGACCGCCTGCAGCAGCTCAAGCGGATGGCGGATCGCCGGATGCGCCTGGAACAACTCGACCGCCTCATCGACGCTCATCGCGAGCACCGCGCCGATGTCCTTGCCCAGATAGGGAATGCGCCGGGTCTCGGCGTTGAAGCGGGTGCCGCCGCAGACCTCGCAGGGCAGCTTCACGTCGGGCAGGAAGCTCATCTCGAGCCGTTGCACGCCTTGGCCTTCGCAGGCAGGACAGCGTCCGCCGCCGGTGTTGAACGAGAAACGCCCCGGCCCCCAGCCGAGCATTCGCGCCTCGGGCGCGGCGGCGAACAGGCGGCGGATGCGATCCCAGATGCCGATGTAGGTCGCCGGGCAGGAGCGCGGGGTCTTGCCGATCGGGGTCTGATCGACCTCGAGCACGCGGCTCAGCGCCTGCCAGCCTCGCAGCGCGCCACAGCCGCTGAGTTCGGCCTTGCGAGCGCGATGGCCGCCGTCGCGATCAGGGCTCAGCAGGGTCTTGAGCGAGGCGCCGAGCACATCGCGCACCAGGGTCGATTTGCCGGAGCCGGAGACGCCGGTGACGCAGACCAGTCGCGCTAGGGGAATGCCGAGGCTCAGGTCTTGCAGGTTGTGCAGCGAGGCACCTTCGATGTGCAGCCAGTCCGTGGCACTTGCAGTCACTGCGTGGGCGAGCGCGAACTGAGTGTCAGCAGCGGGATTCGCCGCAGCAGCGGAATCCGGTGTAGAACGAGTTGCAAGCGTTGCATGCTGCGGAGATCTTACCCTGTTGCGGGCGAGGTAGCGGCCGGTCAGTGAAGCCGGGTTCGCCGCGAGTGCCTCGGCGGTGCCGCGCGCGACGATCTCTCCACCATGAATGCCGGCGCCGGGCCCGAGGTCGATGATCTCATCGGCGCAGTGCATGGTCGCGGCATCGTGCTCGACGACGATCAGGCTGTTGCCCTTGGCCTTGAGTTCGGCCAGCGTTTCGAGCAGCCGGGCGTTATCGCGCGCATGCAGGCCGATGCTGGGCTCGTCGAGGATGTAACAGACGCCGCGCAGGTTGGAGCCGAGCTGTGCGGCCAGCCGGATGCGCTGCGCCTCGCCACCGGAGAGGGTCGGCGCGGCGCGGTCGAGACTCAGATAGCCCAATCCCAGGCGCTCGAGGAAACCGAGTCGGGCGCGGACCTCGGACAGCAGATCGCGACCGATCGCGGCCTCGCGCTCGCTCAGGTTCAGCTCGGCGAACAGTTGGCTGGCGTCGGTCACGCTCAGGGCCGAGAGTTCGGCGATCGAGCGCGCGCGAAAGGTGACCGCCAGCGCTTCGGGTCTCAGCCGCCGGCCCTGGCAGCTCGGGCAGGCCTTCGCGGGGCTGGCGCTGGCGCCTTTGCTTTTGCTGTCGAGATCGCCGTCGTTGGCGAGCCATTGTCCTTCCTCGCCGCTTTGCTCGGCATCGAAGCCCTTGAGCTGCAAGCCGGTGCCGAAGCAGGTCGGGCACCAGCCATGCTTGGAATTGTACGAGAACAGGCGTGGATCGGGCTCGTCAAAGCCGAGCCCGCAGCTCGGGCAGGTCCGTTGAGTCGAATAGGTGCGGGGCGAGGCTTGACCGGCTGCTTGACCGAGACTGGGCTTGAGCTGTTCAGCAACCACAACGCGCACCAGCCCCTTGCCGATGGCGAGTGCCTGATCGAGCTGCTCCGAGAGCCGGTGCTGGTGCGACCCATCGACTGCGACCGACGGAAAGGGCAGATCGATCCAGTGGTCGCGAAAGCGATCGAGCTTGGGCCAGGGCTCGACCGACTGCAGTTCACCATCGACAGCGAGCTGTTCGACGCCACGGCGTTTGGCCCAGTCGGCCAGCTCGGCGTAGGTGCCCTTACGCGCAATGACCAGGGGCGCGAGCAGGATCAGGCGTTGGCCGTGGAAGTCTTCGCGGATCCGGCTCAGGATCTCGGCGCGGCCCTGGGGCTGGATCGGGACCTGGCACGCGGGGCAGTGCTGGAGGCCGAGTTTCACGTAGAGCAGGCGCAGGAAGTGATGGATCTCGGTGGCGGTGCCGACCGTGCTCTTGCGCCCGCCGCGACTGCTGCGCTGCTCGATCGCGACCGTCGGTGGGATGCCGAAGATCGCATCGACATCGGCACGCGCGGCCGGCTGCACGAATTGCCGCGCATAGGCGTTCAGCGATTCCAGGTAGCGGCGCTGGCCCTCGGCGAACAGGATGTCGAAGGCGAGGGTACTCTTGCCGCTGCCCGAGACACCGGTGATGACGATGAACTGACCGCGCGGGATCGACAGAATCAGATCCTTGAGATTGTGTTCGCGGGCGTGGCGGATCAGGATCGCCTGCTCTGCGTTGCCGTCGATCGGACCGGCGATGGTTGAGTCTGTGGCCGCGAATTTTGATCGATAGTCCGCTGAGACTTCAGCGATTTCCGCCGCCGTTGTCGGGGCTCGATCCGTGCCGAGCGCAGCGTTCGGCGCTAATGCCTCGCGCAAGGCGCGTCCGGTATGGCTCTCGGGATGCTCGGCGAGCATGCGCGGGGTGCCGCAGGCGATGATCTCGCCGCCGCCGTCACCACCCTCGGGGCCGAGGTCGACGATCCAGTCTGCGGCCAGCATCAGGTCGACATTGTGCTCGATCACCAGCAGCGAATGGCCGGCGTCGATGAGCCGCCGAAAGGCGCCGAGCAGGGTGGCGATGTCGGCGAAGTGCAGGCCGGTGGTGGGCTCGTCGAAGAGGAAGAGCAGCCCGGGTTGATCCTGGTGCGGCCGATCCTGGCCCTGTTGATCCTGAACCTCGCCACTGACCTTGCCTTCGTCTGTTCTGGCGTGCTTGCGCTGAACGGTGCGCGTCGGCCTGCGGCGCGCGGTCTTGGCCAAATGTCCGGCGAGCTTGAGGCGTTGCGCCTCGCCACCGGAGAGGGTCGGTACCGGTTGGCCCAGGCGTAGGTAATCGAGGCCGACATCGACGAGTGGCTGCAAGGCCCGCCTAAGATCGGCTTGGTCGGCGAAGGCTGCAAGCGCCTCGGCGACGGTCATCGCCAACACCTCGGCGATGTTCGGGCCAGTGGCCGGTTCAGCCCTGGGCTCGCTTGGTGGCGTAGCGTCGTTCTGGCCACTACCTTTGGCCTCAGCGGATCGCGACACTTGTGCCGGTAAACGCACCTCCAGGATCTCGGGCCGATAGCGCTGGCCGTTGCAATCGGGGCAACGCAGGTAGACGTCGGAGAGGAACTGCATCTCGACATGCTCGAAGCCGGACCCGGCGCAGGTCGGGCAGCGGCCGGGGCCGGCGTTGAAGCTGAAGTGGCCAGCCTTGAAGCCGCGCTCGCGGGCCAGGGGCGCGGCGGCGAACAGCTTGCGCAGCGGGTCGAGCGCGCCGACGTAGCTGGCGGGATTGGAGCGCGAGCTGCGACCGATGGGCGATTGATCGACCATCAAGACATCTTCGATCAGCGCCACGCCCTCGACCGCATCGCAGGCCCCGAGCGGTCCTTCTGGGTGTCCCTTTTGCTTCGCCAGATGGTGGAACAGCACCTGCTGCACCAGCGTCGACTTGCCCGAGCCGGAGACGCCGGTGATCACCACCAGCCGCTGCAACGGTAGCTCGAGATCGATGTGCTTGAGGTTGTGTTCGCGCGCGCCGCGAATCCGCAGCTTGGGCTCACCCGGCCGTGGTGGTCGCGGCGCGCGCGGCTCGGCGACCAGGCGCCGGCCGGCGAGGAAGTCGCCGGTCAGCGAGGCCGGCTCGTCGAGCAACGCCGCCGGCGGGCCCTGGAAGACACGCTGGCCGCCACGTTCACCGGGCCCGGGGCCGATGTCCAGGATCTGATCTGCGGCGCGCATCACCTGCGGATCATGCTCGACCACCAGCAGCGTGTTGCCGCGATCGCGCAGGCGCTGCAGGATACGCACCACGCGATCCATGTCGCGCGGATGCAGGCCGATGCTCGGCTCGTCGAGCACGAAGAGCGTGTTCACCAAGGCCGTGCCGAGCGCAGTGGTGAGGTTGATCCGCTGCACTTCGCCCCCCGAGAGGGTGCGCGATTGCCGCTCCAGGGTCAGATAGCCGAGCCCCACCTCGGTCAGATAGTGCAGCCGGGCACGGATGTTGGCGAGCAGCAGTTCCATCGCTTGATCCAGGTTGCCGGGCAGCCTGAGCGCATCGAAGAACCGCGCCAGGCTCGCGATCGGCAGGCGCGTGAGATCCTGGATGTTGAGGCCGGGCAGGCCGAGCCAGGCGGTCTCCGACAGGTGGCTGCGCGCATGACGGAAACGCTGCTGGCGCTCCAGCACCGCGTCGGCCAGCGCGTGATCGCCGATGCGAAAATCCAGCGCCGCATCCTTGAGTCGCGCACCGCCGCAGTCGGGGCAGGGATCATAGCTGCGGTAGCGCGAGAGTAGCACTCGCACATGCATCTTGTAGCTGCGCCCTTCGAGCCAGTCTAAGAAGCCGCGGATGCCGTACCAGACGCGCAGGCGTGGGTCGTCGTGCCAGTCTCCCTCGCCCTCGAGGACCCAGTGGCGATCGGCTTCGGTCAGCTGCGCCCAGGGCACGTCTGTCGGGACGCCGCGCCGATGCGCGAAGGCGATCAGGTCTTCTTGGACCTCCGCATAACCATCGGATTGGATCGGCTTGATGGCGCCATCGAGCAGCGATTTGCGCGCATCCGGCACCACCAGATCCCAATCGATGCCGATCACCCGGCCGAAGCCGCGACAGGTCTCGCAGGCGCCCACCGGTGAGTTGAACGAGAACAGGCTGGGAAGCGGATCGCGATAGTCGATCTCGCACTCGGGGCAGTGCAGGTCGCGCGAGAAGTGCCAGGGCGGTCCGGGGTTGCGCTCGGCATCGAGCGGGTAGATGCGCACCCGGCCGCCGCCGTGCTCGAGTGCCGCTTCGAGTGCCTCCAATGCGCGGCCGCGATTGTCGTCATCGAGCCGCAGCCGGTCTTGGATGACCTCGAGGCGTTGGTCATCCTCGTGCAGGAAGCGGATGTAGCCCTGTTGCGCGAGCAGCTCCTTGAGCTGATCCGAGGTCAGGCCATCCGGTATCGCGAGTTCGAAGCAAACCAGGGCGCGGGTCGCGGTTTGTCGATGCGCGAGCGCGGCCCAGATCCCCTCGGGGCTGTCGCGGCGGACCTCGCGGCCGCAGCCGTGGCAGAACAGCCGCGCGGCGCGGGCGAATAGCAGCTTCAGGTGATCGCTCAGCTCGGTCATGGTGCCGACCGTCGAGCGCGAGGTGCGCACCGGGTTGGTCTGATCGATCGCGATCGCCGGTGGGATGCCGTCGATGCGCTCGGCCTGGGGCCGATCCATGCGATCGAGGAACTGGCGCGCGTAAGGCGAGAAGGTCTCGACGTAGCGGCGCTGACCCTCGGCGTAGACGGTATCGAAGGCGAGCGAGGATTTCCCCGAGCCAGAGACACCCGTGACAACGATCAGCGCGCCGAGCGGCAGGTCGAGATCGAGGTTCTTGAGGTTGTTCTGGCGCACCCCGCGCAGGCGGATCTGGTCGTTGAGAGGGGGCATTGAAGCGACGGGAGCAGGGCGGCGCGCGCGGAGTTGAGAGACAGAGCGCTGCGCGCTTGTCAGGAGAATGGTGAAGGGTAAACAAAGGGCGAGCCGAAGGTTAGGCGGCTCGGTTCAGTCGCCCTGTAGCTTTCCGCCCAGTGGCTCTCGCCCGGTGCCTCAGTCGCGCGCGGGCGGGGTCTCCTCGGTGTTGGCCTCATCCTGCTTGGCCTCGCGTTCTTCCTTGAGACGCTGCAGATGTTGCCGCTGGCGAATGTAGAAGTAGCCGACGACGCCGACGATGAGAAGCAGTTCGAGTGCCTTGAATGAGCCCATGTCCATCGATCGATCCCGCGCGGGTCGCGCTATACTGGTGCGTTGAAATTGGGTTGCTGTATATCGTGTCCATGCCGATGAAAACCAACCTCGTGCGCCAGGACCATGGATGAGGTCATCGATCCCAGCGTGCATTGCGAGCAGTGTCGCGCCTGCTGCTGCCGCAAGGAGGTCATGCTGCTTGGCGATGCGCGCGTTCCAAGCCACTTCATCGTGCTCGATGCCTGGGGCGCCGAGGTGCTCGAACGGCTCGACGATGGTTGGTGCAGCGCGCTCGACCGGCAACGGCTGTGCTGTTCCATCTACAGCATGCGCCCGCAGCTCTGCCGCGATGTCAGGATGGGGGGGGCGGAATGCCTGGCCGCGCGCGCGGGGATCGATGATGACTGACGGAGGGTATCCATGCCAGTAGCATCCAAGACCCGACCCCGATTCGGGCTCGTGATCGCGGCAACACTCGGTTTGATCCTGGTGCTGATCCTGGTGCTATTCGCCGAGCGCGTGAGCAAGGAGCCGCTGCGCGAAGAGCCCGTCGGCGAGGCGCGCCATCGGCTCGAGGTCAAGGCGACGGCCTACACCTCGCGCCCCTCCGAGACCAGCGGGGATCCTTATCTCGCGGCCTGGAACAACCGACTCACACCAGGCGAGAAGTCGATCGCCGTCTCCCGCGATCTGCTCGAACTCGGTCTGACCAATGGTGCCAAGGTCGAGATCGAGGGCCTGCCCGGTGTCTACACCGTCCGCGACAAGATGAACAAACGCTGGACGCGGCGCATCGACATCTATATGGGCAACGACCTCGAGCGCGCGCGCGAGTGGGGCAGGCGCGAGGTCGTGCTGCACTGGTGAGCGTAAGCCCGCCTCGTCACTGATGCCGTACCTCCGAGTACCCGCCTGTTGCGCCCTTGGCTTGCCGCATGCCGCGGCGGGCGTAGGCGGGGGGCGAGTACGGCATCCGCGTGATCGGGGTTAAAGCGTTGGTTTGATTGGCTATCCGTCATGCGGGTTCTCCTGAGTGAGCGGGGTAGGAAGGCAGGGTGTCATGGCAGTTTCTGGGTAAGGGCTTCCACCCGTTGCAGGCGTGCATCAAGTCGTTGGCGATGGTGGTTTGTTTCCAGACGCTGGTCTTCGTGCGCGGCCCAGGTTTGCTTGTCGATATAATGCGCCCGGGCAGCCTCGAGGTTGTCCCGTGCCTTGGCGATCGTTTTAGAGCCCGTTTTGATGCTCGGCTTCGTGCCTGTTTGCGGGTCTGTTTTCTCGCTCAGGCCGTTAGCGTTGGCTGCTGGATTGGCCGTGACCTCGGGGTGGGGTGTCGCCGTTGACCAATCTGGGTCGAGCGCCGGCAAACCGAGCGCCTGCCGCGCGCGCGCCAGATGCAGATCACCACGCATCAGCGGATTATCACCAATGCCGGGGTAGTTGAGCCAGGTCTCGACGCTGAGCCAGTCGCCCTCGCGCAGCAGCACTTGCATCGCGTCGCGCGCGAACTCGGCCTGATGGCCATCGATCTCCTCGAGCCAGCGCAGCAGACGGCGGGCCGTGGCCGCTGCGCCACCCCGGGCGCCGGCTGGCTCGGCGATGCCGGCGCGATAGCAGAGCAGGCGCGCCTGCTCGGCACGCAGCCGATCGCCTTCGACCAGCTTGGGCGTGGCATGGATCTGCGCGCACCAATCGCTCAGCGCCTTGGCGTCACCGAGCATGAAGCTCGCCTCGGCAAGCTTGATCTGATAGGAGGCAAGGGTGAAGCGCGGCGAGCCGGTATCGCCGTGCTGATGCTCATAGGCCGCGCGATAGTGGTGCTGAGCCGCTGGCCAGTCGCCACGGCGGGCCGCGAGATCGCCTTCGCTGAGGTCGAGCATGTGGCGCGAGCGCTGCTGGTCATGGCGCGCTAAGTGGGTGTGCCCTTGCGCGATCAGCGCCCTGGCCTCGGCCAGCGGACGCTCGAGGATGGCGATGTTCAGCAGTGTCGAGAGGGCATTGAAGACATCACCGGGATCGGCTGGCGGCTCGGCCGCGGCCGCGCGGCTGAGCGCCGCCACCGCTGGTTCGGTTTCCTTGCGCTGCCAGTGGCTCTCGCCCAGCCACACCTGCATCAAGGTCTGGGTCGCCACATCATGGTTGGCCTCGGCGAGTTGCAGGCCCTCGGTCGCCAGGCGGATGCAGTCGGTATAGTGGCGGGCGCGATAGGCGTCGCTGAAACGCCGTCTGATTTGATGCAGCTTAGTCTCACTCATCGTAGCTCTTAGCGTTCTGGGTTTCGGTAATGCTATACCGCCCATGCCGGCGCTGTCGTCTCGCGCAGTTCCGCTACGGGCGCATCTGTGAGACCCTTTTAAGGTTCTCCCATGGTGTAGTCAGGGGTTTCGATGCCTTTTCCTGCGGGAGCATTCGCTGCGGCGCTCACCTGGCGATTGCTGGTCTTTACCTTGCTGTGGTGGCTGCTGACCACCGGACAGCAGGCCGCGCTGCTGTTCGGTGCGCCCTTCGTCATTATCGCCGCGTTGCTCAGTACCCTGGCGCGATTCCGCGCGCGCGCAGGTGAGGGACCATTACAGCCTGTCGCGCCCTTGGCCCTGCTGCGCCTGATCGGCTTCTTTCTCTGGCATTCGTTGCTCGGTGGGGTCGATGTGGCCCTGCGTGCCTTCCGCTGGCGATTGCCGCTGTCGCCGGATCTGATCGACTATCCGCTGCGTCTGCCACCGGGCCCGGCGACCGTTCTAATGTCCGGCTTAGTGAGTCTGATGCCAGGCACCCTGGCGGTGATCTGCGCGGGCCGCTTGCGGGTGCATGTGCTCGACCGGCGCGGCCATTGGCATCAGGATCTCGAGCGGTTAGAGCGGTGTGTTGGCGCGGTCTACCGCATTCCCGGTTTTTGACTTCAGGAAGCGTTCGATGCAGACCCTGTATTTCGCCTTGATCCTGTTTCTGCTGCTGACGCTGGTGGCGGGACTGTGGCGCATCCGCCGCGGGCCGACTGCGGCGGATCGCATGCTGGCGGCGCAGCTGTTCGGCACGACCGCGACCGCCATCCTACTGTTGTTGGCCGAGGTATCCGCAGTGCCATCACTGCGTGATGTGGCGTTGGTGTTGGCGTTGCTGGCGGCGATCACGGTGACGGCCTTCACGCGCCGGGCACGCATTGCGGCATCCGCGCAGACGGGGCCAGTGGATCAGGGGCGCGCGGCCGAGGTGGCGGAGGACGGGCATGCTCATTAGTCTCTCGGCATTCTTCCTCGTTGCTGGCGCCGTCTTCTTCCTGGCCGGAACCTTGGGGCTGTTGCGCTTTCCGGATGTCTACACGCGCCTGCATGCGTTGACCAAGGCCGACAATCTCGGCCTGGGGCTGATGGTGCTGGGGCTGATGCTGCAGGCCGAATCCCTGGCCGCGGCCGGCAAGCTGCTGTTCATCTGGCTGCTGTTGCTGGCCGCCTCGGCGACGGCTGGTCAACTGGTCGCGAGCTGGGCACAAGGCAAGGGGATCGCGCCGTGGCGTCGCTGAACCTGCTGCCGCTGGCGATCGATCTGGTGCTGGCGCTCACCCTGCTGTGGCTGGCCTGGCGCGCGCTCAGCAGCCCGGATCTGTTTCGCGCCGTGGTGCTGTTCATCGCCCTCGGGCTGGTGTTGGGGCTGGTCTGGGTGCGGCTGGATGCGGTCGATATCGCACTCGCCGAGATCGCGCTCGGTGCTGGTGTCACCGGTGCATTGCTGCTCGCGGCGCTGGCCAAGTTGCAGTCCGCCGAGGCTGAAACCGCCGATGCCTCGACTGAGCAAGAGGGCGATTGGCAAGGCTGCTCGCAGGCGCTTGCCGAGCCCGATGCCAAGTCCAAGCCGACGCTGACGGCCAGCGCCACGATGGATGCGACAGGCAGCGCAATGCCGATCGCCCTGCGGATCCTGCTCGCCCTGCTGCTGCTCGTGCCCTTGGCCGGGCTCGGCTGGGTGGTCTGGCAGCTGTGGCTGCCGGCGCCGGGGCTCACTGATCTGGTCGCGGCGCGGCTCGAGGCGTCTGGCGTCGCCCATCCGGTCACCGCCGTGCTGCTCAACTTTCGCGGCTACGACACCCTGCTCGAGCTGGCGGTGCTGCTGCTGGCGCTGCTCGGGGTCTGGTCGTTGTCGAGCGCGCCGCATCTGGGCGATGAGGAGCAGGAGCCGGCGTTGGCGGCGCTCAGTCGGCTGCTGGCACCGCTGATGATCCTGGTCGCCGCCTATCTGGTCTGGGTCGGCGCGCATGCGCCCGGGGGGGCGTTTCAGGCCGGCTCGGTGCTGGGGGCTGCTGGCGTGTTGCTGCGTCTGAGCGGTTGGCGGGTGCCACCGCGCGCGACCGGCTGGCCGTTGCGGCTGGTGCTGGTGCTCGGCGTGGTGGTGTTCGCCTGCATGGGGCTGGTCGTCATGGCCTTCGGCCAGCCGCTGCTCGGTTATCCGCCGGGCTGGGCGAAGCCGGCACTCCTGGCCATCGAGCTGGCGGCGACGCTGTCGATCGGTGCCATCCTGGCGGCGTTGTTCATCGGTGGGCGGCCATGACCTCGGTGTTGGTGTTTGCCTTGGCCGGGGTCGGGCTGATCGTGCTCGGGTTCTATGCGCTGCTGGTGCAGCGGCATCTGCTGCGCAAGGTGCTGGCCTTTAACGTCATCAGTAGCGGCATCTTCCTGCTCCTGGCCGGGTTGGCGCGACGCGCGCCCGGCGCCGAGCCGGACCCGGTGCCGCAGGCGATGGTGTTGACCGGGATCGTGGTGGCGGTGGCGGCGACCGCGCTGGCGCTGGCGATGATCCAGGCGCTGCGCGCGGCGACGGGCCGCACCTGGCTCGGCGACGACGGCGACGAGGAGTAGCGCGATGCCGATGCTTTGGCGAGCGCGAGTACGAGCAGGAGCTTGATGCCGATGCTCAGGCGAGGACGAGCGCAATGCCCATGCCGTTGAGCGGCGCCGAATGGGCCGCCGCACTGGTGTTCGTGCCGCTGCTCGCGGCCTTGGCCTGCTTTCTTGTGCCCCGCGCGGCCAACTGGCTGGGGCTGCTGGCCGCGACGCTGATCCTGTTCGCGACCCTGGGCTTGGTGCGGGGCTTGCTCGGCGACGGGCCGCTGCGGGTAGCGGTTGGCGCTTGGGCGGCGCCGCTCGGCATCGATCTGGTGGCGGATGGGCTGAGCGCGGTTTTGCTGTTGATGACGGCCCTGGTCGGGCTCGGCGTCAGCGCCTTCGCGCCGGCATACTTCGCCGAGCATTCCGAGCAGCGGCGTTGGTTTTGGCCACTTTGGCTGCTGCTGTGGACGGCGTTGAACGGGCTCTATCTGGCGGCGGATCTGTTCAATCTCTATGTGATGCTCGAGCTGCTCGGGCTGTCGGCGGCGGCGCTGACTGCGCTTAGCGGCAGTGCAACGGCGCTGAACGCGGCCATGCGTTATCTGTTCGTGAGTCTGCTCGGCTCGGCCGCCTATCTGCTCGGGGTTGCCTTGCTCTATCACGGGTATGGAACCGTCGACATGGTCCTGCTCGGCGAGCGCCTCGAGGCCGGCGCCGTCGCCTCGGCCGCGTTGCTGGCGATGGTGGCGGGCTTGTTGTTGAAGACGGCTTTGTGGCCGTTCCACTTCTGGCTGGCGCCGGCGCACGGCAGTGCACCGGCGCCAGTGAGCGCCTTGCTCTCGGCGTTGGTGATCAAGGCCTCGTTTTATCTGCTGTTGCGCCTGTGGCTGGCGCTGTTCAGTGGGCTTGCTGGCCTGCTGCCGACGCTACTACCGGAGTTGCTGGGGCTGCTCGGCGCCGCCGCGATACTCTGGGGCTCGGTGCAGGCATTGCGCCAGCGCCGGCTGAAGCTGTTGATCGCCTATTCGACCGTTGCACAGGTCGGCTATCTGTTTTTGGCCTTTCCATTGACCGGTGTCCAGGCTGGGGAGATCGCCTGGCGCGCGGTGCTGTACTTGGCGCTGGCGCACGGCTTGGCTAAGGCCGCGATGTTCCTCAGTGCTGGCGGTTTGCTCCGATTTGCCGGTCATGACCGCATCGCCGATCTCGACCGCGCGGCACAGCGGCTGCCGTTGACGCTGACCGCCTTTGTGCTCGGTGGTGTCAGCATCATGGGGCTGCCGCCGAGCGGTGGTTTCATCGGCAAGTGGCTCCTGCTCGAGGCCGCCTTTACCCAAGGCCGCTGGGGGCTGGCGCTGGTGGTGCTGGTGGGCGGGATCCTGGCTGCCGGCTATGTGTTCAAGGTGATCGGTTACGCCTTCACCGCGACCAAGATCGCCCAAGAAGGCGAGGCGGTGCCGCTCGCGATGCAATGGAGCGCTTTGCTGCTGGCGTTCGGCGCCATCCTGCTCGGCTTCGCCGCGCCCTGGTTCTGGCCGTTGCTCGAGGTTGGCGCGCCCTTTGCTGCGCCCCTCGCGGAGATCGGCACCGAGGCTATCGCGGAAGTCGGAGCGGTGTCAGAGGCAGCGCCATGACGCCGACCATTGAGGCCACGATGCCAGCGAATGCCTGGCTGCCGCTGCTGGTATTGGCCAGCTCGCTGTTGCCCGGCCTGGTGATCTTTTTCCTCGCCGAGCGACGCTATTGGACCCGCACGCTGCTGAATCTGACCGGTGCCCTGATCAAGCTGGCGCTGGTTAGTGCGATGCTTTGGGGCGTCTTCCACCAACAGCAGTACGAGGCCAATCTGCCGCTGCTGCCGGGGCTGGATCTGGTGCTGCGAGTGCGGCCGCTGTCGCTGCTGTTCCTGGTGCTTTCGGCCGGACTCTGGCTGCTGACTACCCTCTATGCGATCGGCTATCTGGAAGATTCGCCGAATCGCAGCCGCTTCTTCGGCTTTTTCAGCCTCTGCGTGACGGCGACGGTCGGTGTGGCGATGGCCGGTAATCTGCTCACCTTCCTGCTCTTCTTCGAGCTGTTGACGCTCACGACCTATCCGCTGGTGGTGCACCGTGGTACCGAGGAGGCGCGGCGCGCCGGACAGGTCTATCTGGCCCATACCGTGATCGCCGGGGCACTGTTGCTGGCCGGTACCGTCTGGCTGTACACGCTGGTGGGTACCCTGACCTTCGCCACCCGTGGTTTCGTGGCCGATGCCGTTGATAGCCATCGTTGGTCGTTGGTGGCGATCTTTGTGCTGTTGATCATCGGTGTTGGGGTCAAGGCGGCGCTGGTGCCTCTGCACAGCTGGTTACCGCGCGCGATGGTGGCACCAGCGCCGGTGAGCGCCCTGTTGCATGCGGTGGCGGTGGTGAAGGCGGGTGCCTTCGGCATCGTACTCATCGTCTACGACGTCTTCGGCGTCGAGGTCGCGGCCGAGCTTGGGGTCACTGGCCCGCTCGCGCTGGTAGCTGCGTTCACCATCCTCTACGGCTCGACGCGCGCGCTATTCCAGGATGATCTCAAGCGTCGGTTGGCTTTCTCCACGGTCAGTCAGGTCTCTTATATCGTGCTCGGGGTCGCCATCGTTGGGCCCTTGGCGACGGTTGGCGGTCTGGTGCATCTGGTACATCAGGGAGTGATGAAGATCACTCTATTCTTCTGTGCCGGTAACCTCGCCGAGACCCTGGGCATCCACAAGGTCAGCGAGATGAATGGCGTCGGCCAGCGCATGCCCTGGACCATGGTCGCCTTCACCATTGGGGTGTTCGGTATGATCGGGCTGCCGCCGATGGCCGGCTTCATCAGCAAGTGGTACCTCGGCCTCGGCGGACTCGAGGCCGGCGTGCATTGGCCGCTGTTCGTGCTCGCTGGCAGCAGCCTGTTGAACGCGGCTTATTTTCTGCCGATTCTGTATCGGGCCTGGTTCCGCGAGCCGCCCGCGGCCTGGCCAGAGGAGCGCGATTTCGGCGCCCAGGAAACCGCGTGGCTACTGCTGTTGCCGACGCTGATCACGGCTGCGCTCTCGCTGCTGATGGGCCTGTTCGCGTCCATGCCCTTCACGCCCTTGGAATGGGCGCGGCTGATCGCCGAGCGCGAGTTCTATCGGCCATGAGCGCCGCCTCACTGCTGGCGACCCTCGGTCAGTGGGCGCCCTTGCTGGTCGTGGTCACGCCCTTGCTGCTGGCTGGCCTGCTGACGCTGCCGCGATTGGTCGGGAGGATTAGCGTGCTCGCGCCCTGGGCGGGACTGCCGGCGCTGCTGGCCGGCCTGGGAGCGCCGGAGACTGAACTGCTTCTGCCCGGCCTGATGCTCGGCAGCAGTCTGATGATCGATGCCATTGGGCGACCGTTTCTGGTGCTGTTGGCGCTATTGTGGTTGGTCGCGGGCTGGTTGGCCGGCGAGCGTCTGCGGTGCCGTGGCCCGGCGCTGTTGTTCTTGTTGGCGATGAGCGGCAGCTTCGGGCTGGCGGTGGCTGGTAATCTGATGGTGTTTCTGCTCGCCTCGACGGTCGGCGCCTATGCGCTCTATGGACTCGCCGCCAGACAGCCTGGGGCACGGGCCTTCTTGGTGTTGCTGGTGCTCAGCGATCTGCTGCTGTTCGAGCTGCTACTGCTGTTGGTGAAGGGCGGTATAGGGCTGAGCCTGGCGACCGCGCCAAGCGCCGCCCTCGGCGGGAGCGCGATCTTGTTATTGCTCACGGTGCTCGGCTTTGGTGCCAAGGCAGCGGTGTTCGGTCTGCATGCCTGGCTACCGCGGATGCTTTCCGGTCCGGCGGCCGAGTTCGGCCAGATCCTGCCTGGTTTCGTGTTTGCGGCAGGATTACTCCCTTGGGTGCGCTTGTTGGCAACGGGGGAGCCGCCTGGCTCGGGTGCGATGATCCTGGCCTGGGTGGCATTGGCTGGCTTGGGACTCGCGGTTATGCTAGGGACGTTGCAGGGCTCGCGCCGGGCCTTGCTCGGATATTCGATCAGCGCACTCAGCGGGTTCTGGCTGGTGTTACTGAGCGTTGCGGGTGGTGATGAAGCGATGCCTCATGGGACGGTCGATGCTAGCGTGGCGACAATGGCGCTCGGTCAAGCCGGTCTCGCGTTGGCATCACTGCTAGCGCGGGGGGCGCCATCGCCTGCGCGTCAGTCCTGGCTGGACTGGTCGATCAATGGGTTTGCGGTGTTGTTGCTTGCCGATGCGTTAGTGGCCATGCTGGGCGCATTCTCGGTGGATGCGCGGATGCCGGTGGTGATCAGCGCGTATCTGTTGTTCGGGGTGCTCATTGGCCAATTGCTCTGGAATCGGCAGCAGGGCGATGGAGCCGCGCTTGCCTTCAGTCCACGGCTACCGCTGTTGCTTGTTCTTAGTGCCGCTCTCTGGGCTATCCTGATGGCCGATCCGCTGGCGGTTGCCTCTGTCGCGGCACTGGCATTGTTCATTTCAGCGGCGACCAGTCTGCTGCTAGCGCCGCTCTTGGCGCGGTTGCCACGCGTGCCGCCAGGCGATCTGTTGCTAACCGCCGTGCGGTTGCCGCGCTTGCTAGGAGGTCGCTGACCGCGGCCCTCCCTCTGATAGGATGGCGCTAAAGCGCTTGTTTAAGGTGCACCAAGCAGGATGACCTATGCTCGATTCAAACTTTTCCTGGCTTTCAACACTCGGCCTCCTGGCTCTACTCGCGTTGGCCGCCGGCGTTGGACGCTGGTGGTTGCGGGGCCGCGGTGGCTCCGCGATCCCGGCGCTGACGCCGCAGGCTGAAGAGACTGTGAACTGGCATGCGCAAGAGACCGAGACGGTGTTGCTGCGCGTCAACAGCAGCGAGGGCGGGCTGAAGCAGCCCGAAGTCGAACGGCGGCTTGCCGAGCATGGTCCCAACAAGCTGCCCGAGGCCAAGCCACGCAGCCCATTGATGCGCTTCCTAGCGCAGTTCCACAACGTATTGATCTATGTGCTGATCGTTGCCGGTGTGGTGACAGCTTTGCTGCAGCATTGGCTCGATGCGGGGGTCATCTTCGGAGTCGTATTGATCAATGCCATCATCGGCTTCGTGCAGGAAGGCAAGGCCGAGGACGCGCTCAAGGCGATCCGTGGCATGCTCTCGCCGCACGCGCGCGTTTGGCGCGACGGACGGCTGGTGACGGTGGAGGCCACCGAGCTGGTGCCGGGCGATCTGGTCGCACTGCAATCCGGCGATAAGGTGCCGGCCGATCTGCGCCTACTGCGCGCCAAGGGCATTGATATCGAAGAGGCCGCGCTCACTGGCGAATCGGTGCCAGTGGCGAAGGGCACTGATCCACTGAACGCCGATACCGCGCTCGCTGATCGGCGCTGCATGGCCTATTCCGGCACCCTGGTGACGCATGGACAGGGGACGGGCATCGTGGTCGCGACCGGCGCCGGCACCGAAATCGGCCGTATTAGTGCCATGGTGGCCGACGTGCAACAGTTGACCACGCCGCTGTTGCGACAGATGGCTCAGTTCGGCCGCTGGCTGACGCTGGCGATTTTGGTCATTGCCGCAGCCAGCTTCGCTTTCGGACTCCTGGTGCGCGATTACAGCGCGGCTGATATGTTTCTGGCCTCGGTTGGGCTGGCGGTGGCGGCGATTCCAGAGGGGCTGCCAGCGATCATGACCATTACCCTGGCCATCGGCGTACAGCGCATGGCTGGGCGCAATGCCATCATCCGACGGCTACCCGCGGTCGAGACCCTGGGCACGGTTGGCGTGATCTGCTCGGACAAGACCGGTACCCTGACCCGCAACGAGATGACCGTGGGCACGGTTGCCACGCAGGAACGCAGGCTCAGCCTCTCCGGTACTGGCTATGATCCGCACGGCGTCTTCATGGCCGAGGATGAGTCGATCGACGCGCAGGATGATCCGTTGCTGATCGAGGCCCTGCGCGGGGTGACGCTATGTAATGATGCCTCGCTGGAGCAGCGCGAGGGCGGGTGGCGGGTGCATGGCGGACCCATGGAAGGCGCGCTCATGGTCGCCGCGGTCAAGGGTGGGTTGGATACCGAGCTGATCACCAAGGAGCTGCCGCGTACCGATCTGATCCCGTTTGAATCCAGCCATAAGTTCATGGCGACCCTGCATCACAGCCATGCCTCGGAGTCGTTCATCTTTGTCAAAGGCGCGCCCGAGGCGGTGCTCGAGCGTTGCGCGAGCGAGCGCACCCGTGATGGCGATCGGCCCCTGGACCTGGACGCCTGGCAACAGCGCATGGAGGTGATGGCCGAGGCTGGCCAGCGCGTGCTGGCGGTGGCGGTCAAGCCCGGTGAGCCGCATCGCGGCGACCTTGATTTCAAGGATGTCGAGCACGGACTGACGCTGCTGGGCTTGTTCGGACTCATGGACCCACCGCGCGAGGAGGCGATCGCCGCAGTGCGCGTCTGCCAGCAGGCCGGTATCCGGGTGAAGATGATCACCGGCGACCATGCGACGACGGCCAAGGCCATCGCGCGCCAGATCGGCTTGTGCAGCACCGAGACCGCGCTGACCGGCCGCGAGTTGGATGCGATGGAGGACGTCGAGCTGCAGCGTCGCGTGAGCGAGGTTGACGTCTATGCGCGGGTCACGCCGGAGCACAAGCTGCGGTTGGTGCAACGCCTGCAAGAGGCCGGGATCGTGGTCGCGATGACCGGTGACGGCGTCAACGATGCGCCGGCGCTCAAGCGCGCCGATGTTGGCGTGGCCATGGGCATCAATGGCACTGAGGCGGCTAAGGAGGCCTCCGAGATGGTGCTGGCCGATGATAACTTCGCCTCGATCGCGAACGCGGTCGAGGAGGGTCGCACCGTCTACGATAATCTGCGCAAGGCGATCCTGTTCATCCTGCCGACCAACGGCGGCGAGGCCTTGGTGGTGCTGGGCGCCATCCTGTTCGGCTTCCAGCAGTTCCCGCTGACGCCGGTGCAAATCCTTTGGGTGAACATGATCACCGCCGTGACCCTGGCACTGGCGCTGGCCTTCGAGCCGCCGGAACCGGGCGTGATGAGCCGACCACCGCGTGACTCCCGACAACCGGTGCTGTCGCCGACCTTCCTCTGGCGCATTGGCTATGTGTCGCTGATCCTGATGGTTGGCACCTTCAGTCTGTTCCTGCTCGATCACTGGCTGAATGGGAGCATCGAACAAGCGCGCACCGTGGCGGTTAATACCTTGGTGATGTTCGAGATCTTCTACCTGTTTAACTCGCGCTACATGGAGGCGCCGGTGCTCAACCTCCGCGGCTTGTTCGGCAACCGCTATGTATTGCTTGCGGTCGTGTTGCTGATCTTGTTCCAGATCGCCTTCACTTATTGGGGGCCGCTGCAGATGCTGTTCGGTACTGCGGCGCTCGGTGCTGGCCACTGGCTGCTGATCGTGCTGGTCGCCTCCTCGGTGTTGTTCATCGTCGAGCACGAGAAGCGTCGGGTCCTGCAACGGCGCGCTCTGGAGTCAGGTTAAGGTCGAGCGGCCCTGGAATTTAGGCTAGCCCGTGCTCAGCAGCCGGTAAAGACTGGGCACCAACAGCAGCGAGACCAGGGTCGAGAAGCTGAGGCCGGCGACGATGGTGAGGGCCAGCGGACTGAGCATCTCCGAGCCCTCGCCGAGGCCGAGCGCCAAGGGCAGCATGCCGAAGACGGTGGTCAGGGTGGTCATCAGGATCGGGCGCAGGCGCAGCCGCGCCGCTTCGATGATCGCCTGATCGCGCGCATCGCCGGCGCGTCGGCGCAGTTCGATGAACTCGACCAGCACGATGGCATTGTTCACGACGATGCCGGCGAGCATGATCATGCCGAGCCAGACCGGCATCGACAGGTTGGTCCCGGTCCCGCCCAGGCCGAGCGCGACGCCGATCAGCGCGAAGGGCACCGAGAGCAGGATGATCAGCGGATTGCGCAGCGATTCGTACTGAACGGCCATCACCACCAGCACCAGGAACACCGCCAGACCGAGCAGGAGTCGGCCGATGTCCTGACCCTGCTGCAGCGTCTCGAGGCTGCCGGCCTCGTAGAGGCTGTAGCCAGGGGGCAGGTTAACCTCGGCCGCTGCCGCCAGCGCCTGCTCGATGGCCTCGGCCAAGGTCAGCTCGCCGCCGATCGAGGCGCTGATCTCGACGATGCGCTGCTGGCGATCGCGCAGGATGGTCTCGGGTTGCGGCAGGATGCGGATCTCGGCCAGATCGCCGAGGCGGATCGGGCGTTTTGCGGCATCCGCTGTGCGCTGATCGTCGCCATCGATGCCGGGGCGCGAACGGGTGCGCAGATTGGCGCGCGTGTTGGCGCCGGGCGCGCGGCTGAACAGGATGATCGATTCGAGATCGCCCGGGGTGGCGATATCCTCGCGGTCGAGACGCAGGCGCACATCGATGCTGCGGTCGCCTTCGATCAGTTGAGTGATGACCTGGCCCTCGAGCGCAAAGCGCAGCACGCGGCCGATGTCCTGCACATCGAGGCCGTGGCTGGCCGCGCGTTGGCGATCGATCTCGATCGAGAACTCGCGCGTCGGCTCCTGATTGGAATGTTGCAGGTTGCTCAGTCCCTTGATCCCTTCGAGGCGCGCGAGGATGTCATCGGCGAGCGCGACCAGGGTCTCGAGCTCGGGGCCTTTGAGCCGCAGGCTGAGATCATCGTCGCCCCGGTTGAAGCGGATGCCACGAATGCCGCGCGTGTACAGATAGACCTTCAAGCCGGGAATCGAGGCCGCCTTGATCTCGGCCTTGATGCGCTCGATCCAGTCGCGGCTGCCGAGGTCGCGTTCGCGCAGGGGTGCGAGCTGCACCTGGAGGCTGGCGCGATGGCTGTTCTCGAAGGTCGAGCGGCCGAAGACGAAGCCACCGACGGTGGTGAACACCGAGCGCGTCTCGGGCTGTGCCCTGACGATGGCCTCGACCTGGCGGGTCAGCGCATCCATTTGCTCGAGGTTGATGCCGGTGTCGGCGCTGAGGCTGATGCGCACGTCGCCTTCGTCGAGCGTCGGCAGGAAGGCCGGCTTGGCCGAGAACAGACTCGAGGCCGTCAGCGCGAGCGCGATGATGAACACCGGCAGCACCAACCAGGGCCGCGTCAACAAGCGTTGGAGTAGCCAGCGATAGCCGTTCTCCAGCGCCGCCATGGCGCGATCGATGCCGCGTCGCAAGGCACCTTCACGCCCGGCCGAGACCTGCCTGGCGAGTGCCGGCACCAGGGTCAGCGCGACCACCAGGGAGGCGACGATGGCCGCCGAGATGGTGAAGATGAGTTCGCGGAACAGCAGACCGATGAGACCGCCGATGAACAAAAACGGCAGCACGGCGGCCAGGTTGGTCGAGGTCGCGGCGATGATCGCGCCGGTCACCTCGCCGGCGGCCTGGCTGGCCGCGTCCAGCGTGGGCTCGCCACGGCGCTGGTGGCGATGGATGTTCTCGAGCATGACGATGGTGCTATCGACCAGCATGCCGATGCCGAGCGCGAGCCCGCCGAGGGTCATGATGTTGAAGGTGAGCCCGAACGCGGCCATCAGGATGAAGGTGACCAGGATCGCGATCGGGATCGCGCTGCCGATGATCAGGGTGCGCCGCCAACTGCCGAGGAAGAGATAGACCACCAGCATCGCCAGCAGCGCGCCGCCGAGGGCGGCCTGGATCGCATTGCTCAGCGATTGGCGGATATAGCGCGCCTGATCGTCGACCTTGGCGATCTGGATGTCGTCGGGCAGCAGACCCTCGGCCTCGAGCCGGGCGAGTTCGCCATCCACCGCGTCGACCACCGCCACGGTGTTGCTGAGCGGCTGTTTCTGGATCGAGAGCTTGATGCCGGGTGAGTCATCGAGGCGGATGCGCAAGCGCTCCTCGGCGCCGCCATCGAGCACCTGGGCGACCTCGCCTAGGCGCAATTGCTCGGCCCCACCCATCGCCGCATCGCCGAGCGGCAGCGTGGCGATCTGCTCGACCGAGTCGAAACGCCCGCCGGTGCGTGCGCTGATCTCGCCGTCGCTCATCAGCAGACGGCCGGCGGGCACGTCGCGATTGGCCGCGTTCAGGCGCGCTTGGAGATCGAGGACATCGAGCCCGAGCCCGGCCAGCCGATACTGATCGGCGATGATCCGCACCTCGCGCTCCAGCCCGCCGCCGACCTCGGCGGCGGCCACCCCGGGCAGGATGAGCAGTTGCCGAGCGAGGTCGTAATCGACCAGATCGCGCAGCTCGATCGGATCGCGCAGGGTCGAGCCGATGACATATTCGGCGACCGGCAGTTGGAACGGATCGCGCTTGTAGATGATCGGCGGATCGATGCTCTCCGGCAGGAAGCGTTTGGCGCGGTCGAGTCGGGCGCTGGCGTCGCGCAGGGCCTGATCGACGTCATCGCCATAGCGAAACGAAAGATCGACGGCCGAACGGCCTTCGCGGGTGCGCGACTGGATGGCGACCACGCCTTCGGTGATCGCAAGCTGCTCCTCGAGCTGGCGGGTGATCTCGTCTTCCATGATGGTCGCCGGCACGCCGGGGTCGAGCACGCGCACGCGCACATCTGGATAGATGATCTGCGGCAACAGATCGACATTGAGTCGCTCGAGCGCGAAGGCCCCCAGCACCATCACCGCGAGCGTCATCATGACCACACCGATGGGATGGCGAATGGACCAGCTCGAAATGCCTGTCTGCATAGGGTGGTTAGCGCTGCGAGGGCGGTTGTCGATGTGGGTGGTGCTCGGCCCGGAGCCGGTGATGCGAGCGGCGAATGTGATCTGATCCGCAGACATCCGAGCGTCGGTCGTGGATAATAAGAGTGCGTTGGGCGTCAGCGGTTCACCCCTTTCCCAACGAGGCCCCAGCGACGGGTACCATCGATTCAACGCCAAAGCGAGTCCACAGAACCCATGTCACTGAAGCGCCGTGGCCGACAACCTGATCTCTTCAAGGTTCTCGTGGTCGCGTTGGCGGTTGGTATGACCCTGACGCTCGGCTACCAGATCAATCTCTACCATCTGGACCGGGCCCAGCCGATGGCCGAGCGTGCACCCACGCCGCCGACCATCGATGGCTGATCGAGCGTCTCTGTGAGCCTCCCTGCTTTCCCCCCTGATCCGCTCAAGGTTGGGGTCGTCGGCGTCGGTTACCTCGGCCGTTTCCATGCCCTGATCTACTCGCGCCTCGCGGGCGTCGAACTCGTCGGAGTCTGCGACACCGCCAGCGAGCGGGCCGCTAGTGTCGCCCAGGAAGCCGGTTGCGCGGCCTGGGATGATCCCTTGGCCCTCATCGGTCAGGTCGATGCGGTCAGCATCGCGGTGCCGACCAGGGCGCATCACGCGGTGGCTTGCGCCTATCTCGAGCGCGGCATCCATGTCCTGCTCGAGAAGCCGCTCGCGGTGGACACGCGCGAGGGCGCCGAGATCGTCCGCGCCGCCGAGCGCCAGGGCGCGCTCTTGCAGGTCGGCCACCTGGAGCGCTTCAATGCCGGGGTCATGGCGCTGGCGGCTCGCATCGAGGCCCCGCGCTATATCGAGGCGCAACGCATGGGCGGTTTCGTCGAGCGCGCGACCGATGTCGACGTGGTGGCGGATCTGATGATCCACGACATCGACATCATCCTCGCCCTGGTCGATGCCGAGCTGGTCGAGGTGCGGGCCGTGGGCACGCCGGTGTTGACGCCGCGTATCGATATCGCCAGTGCGCGGCTGCAGTTCAGCAACGGCACGGTCGCGAACACGGTGGCCAGTCGGGTCTCGGACAAGAAGACGCGGCGTATTCGGGTGTTTCAGCCGCAAGGTTATCTCTCGCTTGACTTCATCGGCCAAACCCTGGATAGCGCGGTGCCGCAACCGCGTGATGCGGGCCAACGCCCCGAGATCCAGCGCTCGCGCGTGCGGGTGGAGCCGGTGCAGCCGCTCGATCGTGAGATCGAGGCCTTTGTCCATTGCGTGCGCACGCGCGAGCGGCCACTGGTCGATGGCCAGACCGGACTGCGCGCGTTGGACGTCGCCTTGCAGGTGCAGGCTAGCATTGCCGAGCAGCAAGCCGCGATGGCGCCTGCTGCCGATGCACGCCCCGCATCAGATCCAGCGCCCAGTTAGCCGATCGACCTTAGGGGCGCTCCGAGATCCGAATCGCGGTGCCTGAGTTGCGTGCTTGCACCATCTCCGAGGCCAGCGCAATGGCGGCCTTCAGGCTGCCACCATCGGCCCGGCCACTGCCGGCGAGGTCGAGCGCGGTGCCATGATCGACCGAGGTGCGGATGATCGGCAGGCCCAGGGTCACATTCACCGCCCGACCAAAGCCCAGATGCTTGAGCACCGGCAGCCCCTGATCGTGATACATCGCCAGCACCGCGTCGGCCTGCTCGAGCTGCTGCGGCACGAAGGCGGTATCCGCCGGCAGTGGCCCCTCCAGCGCCAATCCTTCGGCCCGCAGCCGTGCGATCAGCGGGATCAGCACCTGCTGCTCCTCGCCGCCCAAATGGCCGCCTTCGCCGGCATGGGGATTGAGCCCGCAGACCAGGATGCGGGGCTGCGGGATGCCGAAGGCCTCGCGCAGGCTGGTGACCAAGACGCGGATGATGTGCTCGAGCCGAGGCGCGGTGATCGCCTCGGGCACTGCCGCGAGCGGCAGATGGGTGGTGGCCAGCGCAACGCGCAGACCGGGGGCCGCGAGCAGCATCACCGGGGTCGGCACGGGCTCGGCGCCCCTGGCGCAGTGCTGGGCGAGGAATTCGGTATGGCCGCTGAAGGTCAAGCCGGCCTCGTTGAGGATGCCCTTGTGCACCGGCCCGGTGACCAGTGCGTCCCAGCGCCCGCTGAGACAGCCCGCGCAGCCCGCGCGCAGGGTGTCGAGGACATAGGTGGCATTCGCGCTGTCAAGCAGGCCGGGAACGACCGGCGCGGCGAGGGTCGCTGCGGCATCGACCCGCAACCTGCCGGGCGCTGATGGGCGCGCCGGCTGCTCGGGATCAAAGGCGTCCAGCGTCAGCGGCAGTCCGAGCGTCGCGGCCCGGGAGGCGAGTAGGTCGGGGTCGCAGACGGCCACCAGCTCGGCCGCGTGGGGCTGCTGGGCGGCGGCGATGCAGAGATCCGGGCCGATACCCGCGGGCTCGCCGGGAGTCAGCGCCAAGCGCGGGATCTCAGTCATCGAACTCATCCAGCCGCACCTCGAGATAGGCCTCGTCGCGCAGACGCTGCAGCCACAGCTCCTTGGCCTCCTCGGCCTTGCGCATGCGCAGCGCGTCCTTGGCTCGCAACCGCAAGAGTTCATCGGCGGTGTCCTGCTCGCGCCGCTCGTTGACCTGCAGGATGTGCCAGCCGAAGGGGCTTTCAAAGGGTTGGCTGATCTCGCCTGGCGCCAAGTCATCCATCTCGCGCTCGAACGCGGGCACGGTATCCCCGGGGTTGACCCAGCCGAGATCACCGCCGTTCAACGCCGATCCGGTGTCATCGGAATGCGAGCGCGCCAGGGTCGCGAAGTCATCGCCACCGACGATGCGCATGCGTAACTGCTCGAGGCGCCGTTTCGCATCCTGATCGGACACCACCTCGCTGGTGCGGATCAGGATGTGCCGGGCCTTGGTTTGGGTCACCGGCTTGGGCGTGTCGCCCTTGATGTCGCTGACCTGGATGATGTGAAAACCGCTCGGGCTGCGAATCGGGTCGGTCAGTTCTCCACGCCCCAGGGTCTGGGCCGGGCGTACCGCGAGGCTTGGCACCTCATCGAGCGGGAACCAGCCCAGATCGCCGCCTTCCTGGGCGCGGCCACCATCGGAGTTGGCCCGCGCGAGGCGCGCGAAGTCCTCGCCCTGGCGCAAGCGCTTGACCAGCCCCCTGGCCTTGTCGCGCGCCTGCTCGACCTGCGCCTGGCTGGGGTCCTCGGGTAAGGCGATGAGGAGATGGCGCAAGCGCACCTCGTTGCGCGTGATCAGGCTGTCGCGTTCGGTTTCGACGAAGCGCGCGACCTCCTGTGTACTGACGTTGATGCCTTTGACGATCTCTTCCTGTTGCAGGCGCGAGGTGATGATCTGGCGGCGCGTATCCTCACGGAAGTCATCGAACGAGACGCCATTGGCCTCGAGCGCCGCACGCAGTTGCATCAGGTCGAGGCCGTTGCGCGCGGCGATGCTGGTCAGGGCTTCGCTCAGCGTGGCCTCATCGACCTCGATGCCGATGGTCTGCGCGCGCTGCATCTGCAGGCGCTCGAGGATCAGTTGCTCGAGGACCTGTTCCTCGAGCGTGTCGGGATCGGGGATGGGCGCACCACGCGCTTGCAGCTCCGGGATGAGCAGATCGATCTGCGTGTCCAGTTCGCTCTGGACGATGACGTCATCGTTGACCACGGCGACGATGGCATCCAGGGATTGCACCTGCGCCACGGCGTTGCCACACAGCATGCAGGCCGCCCAGAGCAGCAGGGCGTTAGTCGACTTGATAGCCATAGATCTCTCGTTGCAAGAAACGATCGACGGAGTTGCCAAAGGCGCCGAGGCCGGCAAGCTCCACTTGTAGCATGACCGACGTGCTCGCGGCGCTGTCGGCGCGGTGCTTGGAATGGCGCCCGAGCACGCGCACCTTCCAGCAGCATTGCCCGAACTCGAGACCGGCGAAGGCGTCGCTGGTTTCATCGGTCTCGAGCGAGTAGAGCCAGCGCCCGACGACATTGACTTGCTGCGAAACCGGCATCTGAAAGGAGAGATCGGTGGCCTCGAAGCGGTTATCGATGCTGGTGCCACGATCATACCGATAGGCCAGGTTGAGCAGGCGTTTGGTCTGCGGCTCTCGGTAGCGGAGCTGGAGGGTGCGCCGGCCCCATTGATCGTTGTCTTGCGCCGGGTCCCACTCGAGGCTCGCGCGCCCGTGCCAATGCGCGAACAAGTGCGCCGCGAGTTCACCGGCGATCGGCGACTCGGCGTCGATCTGCGTCGGTCGGCCGATCTGCACGCGGCGATCGGCGAAATAGAGGATGCGGCCCACGCTCAAGCGCAGCATTTCCTCCCCAGTGCGGGCGTTCAGGAAACGCGAGCTGAGGGCGGTGGTGAGCTGATTGGCATCACCGATCCGGTCGCGGCCGGTGAACCGATTGGCGCGGAAGAGATTGGCAAAATTGAAGGTCAGTTCTGAGCTGTCGAAGACCGGTGTCGCCGACTGATCTTCATAGGGGGTG
The DNA here is from genome assembly GCF_016653295.1 of Halochromatium salexigens. Classification (GTDB taxonomy): domain Bacteria; phylum Pseudomonadota; class Gammaproteobacteria; order Chromatiales; family Chromatiaceae; genus Lamprobacter; species Lamprobacter salexigens. The sequence goes on from NZ_NHSF01000048.1 coordinate 32,465, forward strand.
TACAGATAGTACAGCCGTGGCTCCAGGGTCTGGAGCGCCTGCGTGCCGAACCAGTTGGCCTCGCGCTCGAACACCAGCTTGCCGTCGACCTCGAGGGTTGGAATCGTATGGCTCGGCGAGGTCGGTTGCCCCTTGGCGGTGTTGGCCAGGTCATAGCCGCTGAGGTTGAGCGAGAGCCTGGGGATCAGGTGTCCATAGCTGCGCCGCAGCGGCAGGCTCAGGCTCGGTTGCAGCGCGAGGCGCTGGCCGTAGACGATGTGGTTGTGATCGAAGTAGTCGTACTCGGCATTGACGCGGGCGACGAGTCCATTGTCGAGCGTGACGGGATTCAGATCGAACAGCACCTGGGGCAGGCGACCATAGGGCCGCTGCTCTGGGGTGATCTCGGGATCGACCGTCTGATAGCCTTCGAGCGCGGTCTGCAGCGTCCAGCCCTGACCGAGATAGGTGGCCGTTGCCCGCTGCAACAGCCGCCGGGTGCTGGTGATATCGAGCCCATTGCCGAAATCCTCGAGATAGCGCTCATCGGAGACCGCGCTGAACTCCACCTGCGTATGGACGCGCTCGAACCAGGTGCCGGCCTCCTCGAGGTTCAGTGCCCAGCGCGCGCCGTTGCCCGCGTACTTGGCATCCTCCGGGATGATCTCGGCCTCGATGCGACCCTCGTCGTGGCCGGTGAGGTAGCGCAGCTCGGTGCCCATGAGCAGGCCGCGCTCGCTGAGGAAGTGCGGCGAAATCGTCGCATCCAGATTCGGCGCGATGTTCCAGTAGTAGGGCACCACCAGCTCGAGGCCGCTCTCGTCCGAGGCGCCAACGGTTGGGATCAACAAGCCGCTCTTGCGCCGATCGTCGATCGGAAAGCGCAGATAGGGGGTATAGAGCACTGGAACCCCCTTGATGCGCAGACGCGCGTCACGCGCCACGCCGATGCCCTTCTCCTGATCGAGCTTGAGTCGCGAGGCCTTGAGCGACCAGGCATCGCTGCCCGGCGGACAGGTCGAGTACACCAAGCCCCGGTAGCGTGTCTGGGACGGATTCAGCACTTCGGCGAGATCGGCCGTGCCGCGCAGATTGGTGCTGTTGGAGAACCGATAGCGGACGTGTTGCATCCGGCCCTGCTGGGTCTCGAGGTTGAGCAGGGCGTCGTCGCCGATCATCCGCAGACCCGGGCGCTCCATCAGCGTTTCGCCGGCGCTCGTGATGTTGCCGGTGTTGCGATCGTACATGAGCCGGTCCGCTGTCACCCGCTCTTGCTCGCGGCGCACATCGACGCCGCCACTGAGGATGAGGATGTCGGAGTCGCGTTGGTAGGCGACGGCCCCGGTCTCGATGTCGATCGGGGTCTCCGGGGCCAGTGGCGGTGCCATGGACGCCGAGCCGAGCCGCGCGGGCCGTGGTCCGCAGAAGGTCCAGTCCAACCCCTGATGCAGACGCGCTTCGCGCTCGCGCGGAGACTCATCATCGCGCGCGGACGCCAAGGCCGTGTCAGCGACTGTCGCCGCTGTGTCCATCGGCTGCTCGCGCACGGCAGGCTGTTCGCGCACGGCGGAGCGCAGTTGCGAGGCCGGTGCTGGTGCTGGAGTCGCCGATGTGCGCGCCTCGAACCGCTCTTGCGCCAGCGTCTGGGCGAGGCACTGACCGGGCGCCCAGAGCAAGAGGGTGGTGGCCCCCGCGAGGATTCGTCTGCGGTCCAGAGCGGTCATGCGTTCGGTGAGTGATTACGGTCGCGGCGAGCAGTGAACAAAAAAGGGCCAGGCGCCATGCCGGGCGCGCTCTCTTGCGCCACGGCCGGCAAAATCGGTGTAAGGTCGCACATCCGCCGCAGCGCGGCAAATTCAGGCGCCTTCGGCTCTGCCGACAATCTCTGGCGCCACTGGGCAGCGAGCGCCTGTGTCGAGGCCAGCAGCGTCCTGCATGGGGGCCAACAGCGTTTGATCAGTGAGGGGGGCAGTGTGGCGGACGAACGACAGGCGCTCTTAGCGCATTGGCTGGCGCAGGAACTCGGCGAGGGCGTCGGGCCGCTGGTGCCGGCATCGGCCGATGCAAGCTTTCGTCGCTATTGGCGCTTTGCCGCTCAGGGGCGCACGCTGATTGCGGTCGACGCGCCGCCTGAGCACGAGGATAGCGCTCGTTTCGTCCGGCTGGCGCGCGCGTTTTGCAATGCCGGGCTGAACGCGCCCGAGGTGCTGGCCGAGGATCTTGCACGCGGGTTCCTCGTCGTCTCCGATCTGGGCCGGGAGACCTATCTGAATGCGCTGACAGCCTGTCAGGCGTCGACGTCGGTGCCGGTTTCAGCTCGGGCCGACGTGCTCTATGGCGACGCGATCACCGCGCTGATCAAACTCCAGCTCGGGCTGTCGACCGACGGGCTGCCGGTCTATGACGCGGCCTTCCTGCGCCGCGAACTCGACCTGTTCCGTCAGTGGCTGCTTGAGCGGCTGCTGCGGGTCGAGCTGTCCGAGGGCGAGAGTCGGGATCTCGAGGACCTGTTCGCTCAGCTCATCGACAACGCACTGGAGCAACCGCGCGTTGCCGTGCATCGCGACTTCCACAGCCGCAACCTGATGCTGACCGAGGTCGCCAATCCAGGCATCCTCGACCTGCAGGACGCGGTGTCGGGGCCGCTCACCTACGATCTCGCCTCGTTGTTGAAGGACTGTTACCTCGCCTGGCCGCGCGAGCGCGTGCTGGGCTGGCTCGATGACTACGCCGAGCAGGCGTATGCGGCTGGGTTGCTGGGGGAAACCGATCGGCCCGAGCTCGTGCGCTGGTTCGAGCTGATGGGGGCGCAGCGCCATCTCAAAGCCGCCGGCATCTTCGCCCGCTTGGCCGTGCGCGATGGTAAGCGCGGCTATTTGGCGGACCTTCCTCGTACCCTCGGCTATCTAAGCGAGCTTGGATCGCTCTATCCCGAGCTACAGCCGCTGGCGAGACTGATCACTCAACGGCTCGTCCCGCGCTTGAGCGCGCGATGACCGATATCGCGCCGGTAGAAGGCGTCCGCAAACTGAATCTGCTCGGCGCGTGCGTAGGCGTTGGCGGCGGCCTCGCCGATATCGGCGCCGAGCGCGGTGACACAGAGCACGCGGCCGCCGTTGGTGAGCGTCTGCTCGCCATCTCGTTTGGTGCCGGCATGGAAGACCTTGGCCTCTTGCTCGCCCGTGTCCGTGCGTGTGCCTGTGCCTGTATCCGTGCCCGTACTCATGCCAATATTCGCAGCGCTAGTCTCCGCCTTGCTGTCGCAGTCGCGAGCGGCATCGAGGCCGCTGATCGGATGGCCTTTGGCATAGTCGCCGGGATAGCCACCGGCAGCCATCACCACCCCGAGCGCGGCCTGATCGCGCCAGCGGGCTTCGACCTCGGGCAGTCGCCCACCGGTCGCGGCCAGGCACAGCTCGAGCAGGTCGCTTTCCAAACGCATCAAGATCGGCTGGGTCTCGGGATCGCCGAGACGACAGTTGTACTCGAGCACGCGCGGCGCGCCATCGGCACCGATCATCAGCCCCGCGTAGAGGAAGCCGACGTAAGGCAGGCCCTCGGCCCGCAGCCCGGCGACCGTCGGCTCGATCACCTCGCGCATGATCCGCTGCTCCAAGGCAGGCGTCACGATGGGCGCGGGCGAGTAGGCGCCCATGCCGCCGGTGTTCGGGCCGCGATCGCCCTCGTCGCGCGCCTTGTGATCCTGCGAGGTGGCCAGCGGTAGCACCTGCTCGCCGCTCACCAGCACGATGAAACTGACCTCCTCGCCGAGCAGCTTGTCCTCGATCACCACCCGTGCGCCTGCCTCGCCGAAGCGGCCCTGACCGAGCATCGCCTCGACCGCGGCACGCGCTTCAGCGAGCGTCTCGGCGACCACCACGCCCTTGCCGGCGGCCAAGCCATCGGCTTTCACCACCACCGGCGCGCCGACCTGGTCCAGATAGGCCAGCGCCTGCTCGCGCCCCTCGAACGTCCGATAGGCGGCGGTCGGGATGCCGTGGCGCTGCATGAAGGCCTTGGCGAAGTCCTTCGAGCCCTCAAGCTGGGCAGCCTGCTGCGAGGGGCCGCAGCAGCGCAGGCCAGCGGCGACCAGCGCATCGCTGACACCGGCGACCAGCGGTGCCTCCGGGCCGATGAGGCAGAGATCGATCTGCTGGTCGCGGGCGAAATCGATCAGCGCCTCGGCGTCGGTCGGGTCCAGATCGACGTTCTCGACCCCGGTTTCGACCAGGGTGCCGCCATTGCCGGGGGCGACGAAGACCCGCTCGGCCTGTGGCGATTGGGCGATCTTCCAGGCCAGGGCGTGCTCGCGGCCGCCGGCGCCGATGATGAGGGTATTCATAGGGTTTCTACCGCATTGAGGGTGGCTGTCTCGTCTTTCGCCCGTCTTCGGCGGTGTTGTAGGACGAGCGGTCGAGGCAAAATCATGACGACGGATTCTAGAGCCATCATGGGCGCGGCGCGAGGGTGCGACGGCGATGAAGGCCATCGGCTCGGCCGTGAAGAGCGCCCACTCGTCTGCTAAGGTCGACGGAAGTCGTCTCGATATATACTCTCGCCGCTGACAGCGGTGCGGGTGACGCGCTCGCTCCATTGATCGCCATTGAGGAAATGCCATGCACCTGCAGCCCGTGATCCTGTCTGGAGGCTCCGGCACCCGGCTCTGGCCGCTTTCGCGCGAGGCCTACCCGAAACAGTTCCTGCCGCTGACCGGCGCCAACACCCTGCTGCAGGACACGGCGCTGCGCCTCGATGGCCTGGTCGAGGAGCATCCGCGCTTAGGGGTCTTGCCGCGCGATCCGATCGTGGTCTGCAACGAGGCGCATCGATTCCTGGTGGCCGAGCAGATGCGGCTGATCGGGCGCACGCCGGCGGCGATCCTGCTCGAACCCTTCGGTCGCAATACCGCGCCCGCGCTCACGCTGGCCGCCCTGAGCGCGGTCGCCGCCGATGACGATGACCCGATCCTGCTGGTGGCGCCCGCCGATCATGCCATCGCCGATGGCGAGGCGTTTCGCCAGGCCGTTGCCGATGGGGCGGTGTTGGCAGAGCAAGGCGCCGTCATCACCTTCGGCATCGTGCCGGCCAAGCCCGAGACAGGCTACGGCTATATCCAGCAGGGCGAGGCGCTCGCCAACACCGATCTCAACGGCGCCGCCTATCGCCTGCACGCCTTCGTCGAGAAGCCCGAGCGCGCCACCGCCGAGCGCTATCTGAGCAGCGGTGAGTATCTCTGGAACAGCGGCATCTTCATGCTGCGCGCCTCGCTCTGGCTGACGCTGATCCGACGTTTCCGCCCCGAGATCGCCGAGGCCTGCACGGCGGCGATGGACGCGGTGCGCGGCGATGGCGCGTTCCGCCGGCTGGATGCCACCCTGTTCAAGGCTTGCCCCAGTGATTCGATCGATTACGCGGTGATGGAGCGGCTCTCGCAGGCCGAAGACATTTCCGAGCATCCGGCGATCGTCTTGCCGCTCGCGGCCGGTTGGTCCGATGTCGGCGCCTGGTCCGCGCTCTGGGAGGTGCGCGAGCAGGATGGTGATGGCAACGTGCTCGATGGCGATGCCTTCGTGCATGAGTCACACAACAACTTGCTCATCGCGCAGAGCCGGCTGTTGGCCGCGGTCGGCGTCGACAACCTGATCATGGTCGAGACACCGGATGCGGTGCTGGTCGCCAATCGTGAGCGCGCGCAGGATGTCAAGGCGGTGACCAGGTTCCTCAGCGAGGCGCAGCGCAACGAGCACCGTCATCATCAGCGGGTGCATCGGCCCTGGGGCGCGTTCGAGTCGATCACCATGGGCGGGCGTTATCAGGTCAAGCGCTTGACGGTGAAACCCGGCGAGGCGCTGTCGATGCAGATGCATCATCATCGCGCCGAACACTGGGTGGTGGTCTCCGGCACCGCCAAGGTGACCAATGACGACAAGACCTTCCTGCTGACCGAGAACCAGTCGACCTATATCCCGGTCGGCACCACCCATCGGCTCGAGAATCCGGGCACCATCCCGCTCGAGATCATCGAGGTGCAATCCGGCAGCTATCTGGGCGAGGATGACATCGTGCGCTTCGACGATCTCTACGATCGTGGCGGCGATAGCGGCTGCTGAGCCGGCGCGCTCGCTGACGCGTCGAGCCAAGGCGCTGGCCGCGCCGGCCGGCTTCGGCTACTATCGCGGGCTTTTGTCAGCAGGGCACCAGCATGGGCTTCAAATGCGGCATCGTCGGGCTGCCCAACGTCGGCAAGTCCACCTTGTTCAACGCGCTCACCAAATCCGGCATCTCGGCCGAGAATTATCCGTTCTGCACCATCGATCCGAATGTCGGGATGGTGCCATTGCCGGATGAGCGCCTCGATGTGATCGCCGGCATCGTCAAGCCGGCCAATGTGATCCCGACCACCATGCAGTTCGTCGACATCGCCGGACTGGTGGCGGGCGCCTCCAAGGGCGAAGGGCTCGGCAACAAGTTCCTCGCCAACATCCGCGAGACCGATGCGATCGCGCATGTGGTGCGTTGCTTCGAGAACGACGATGTGGTGCATGTCGCCGGTCGGGTCGATCCGCTCGGTGATATCGAGGTGATCGACACCGAGCTGGCGCTGGCCGACATGGAGACGGTTGGTAAGGCGCTGGAGAAGGCGATCAAGCAGTCCAAGACCGGCGACAAGAGCCAGCTCGCGCGCAAGGCGCTCCTGGAGCGGGTCAGCGCGCATCTCGATCAGGGGCTGCCGGTGCGGGCGATGGATCTCGACGCCGATGAGCGCGCCGAATTGCGCGAGCTGTTCCTGCTCACCGCCAAGCCGACCATGTACATCGCCAACGTCGCTGAGGACGGCTTCGAGGACAATCCGCTGCTCGAGCGTATCCGCGCGCATGCGGCGGGCGAGGGGGCCGTGGTGGTGCCGGTCTGCGCCGCCATCGAGGCCGATATCGTCGAACTCGACGAGGCCGAGCGCGCCGAGTTCATGGCCGATCTTGGGCTGGAAGAACCGGGCCTGAATCGGGTGGTGCGCGCCGGTTATCGGTTGCTCGGGCTCGAAACCTATTTCACCGCCGGCCCCAAGGAGGCGCGTGCTTGGACCATCCCGGCCCGCGCCACCGCACCGCAGGCGGCTGGCGTGATCCACAGCGATTTCGAGCGCGGCTTCATCCGCGCCGAGGTCATCGCCTATGAGGATTTCGTCGCCTGCAAAGGCGAGCAGGGCGCCAAGGAGGCCGGCAAGCTGCGCAGCGAGGGCAAGGACTACATCGTCAAGGATGGCGACGTGGTCCACTTCCGCTTCAACGTCTAGCCTGCAGGCCTGAGTGCGCGAGCTTGCACAGCAATTCCAAATTTGAAACCCTCATGTTACCAGTAGCTTTTCTGAAAGCGGTTGAAACTTGAGTTGTTAGCCGATGGTTCTCAAGCCCACACCCACAGCCACACCGACGCCCCCGGTGTTCGCTACCGACCTGATGGCCAGCATCCGCGAAGCCTTGTTTGGACTCCCCGATCACCGCAAGGGCGGCAACAACCAGCGCTACGCCATCGGCGATGCGGCCTTGAGCGCGTTGTCGGTGTTCTTCATGCAAAGCCCGTCGTTTCTCGACTTCCAGGGCCGGATGCAAAAGGAGCGCGGCGCCAACAACGCCAACACCCTGTTCGGGGTCCATCAGATTCCCAGTGATCAGGTGATTTCCAGAAACAGTTATACCGAGCAGGCAGGCTTGATCAAGATATCCCACTTCGGCAGATCGGGGTTGCGCAGTAGCCGCGCTTCGACCTCTCGCATGGCCTTCTTGGTGAGTTTGACGCC
>NZ_NHSF01000049.1 GCF_016653295.1 Halochromatium salexigens
ACGTGCTCGGCTGTCAGCGTGCTGGCCGGCTGAGCATGAGAATCCGGGGGCATAGGCAGGAGGTTAGTGTCTGAGACATGCCACCAAGTATGTCATAGATCGGTATATCTAAAAGCGGAAATCGCCTAAGATGGGCGCGGACGTTCCCTTTCTAGCAACGCCATGAACGAGGTCTGATGGACAGCCGTCATAATCCAGTGAATCGCCCAAGCGCTAGGCCCGTCGTGCGACTGAAGACCGCTTATGCCCATCGGTTCGGCCTCGTTTGCGCCTTCCGGCTTGATCGCCAGGGCGGGGGAGAGGCACTGCAGTGGGCGGATCTCGACGCGGATGCCGACCCCGAGCTGCACTCAGCGCAGGGGCCGGTCTGGATTCATCTCGACCTCAAGCATGCCAACGCGCAACGCTGGCTCAGCACCCACAGCGGCATCGACCCGCTGGTTGTGGACGCGTTGACCGCCGCGCGCGTCACCCCGCGTTTCGAGCAGCGTGGGCGGTCCCTGCTGCTGATCCTCAAAGGCATCAACTTCAGGCAGGGCGGGCTGCCGATGGACATGGTGACCTTACGCCTCTGGAGTGATGGCGAGCGGGTCATCAGCGGTCGTCATGAACCGGTGCGCGCCGCCTCCGATCTGCAACGCAGTCTCGTGAAGGGACAGGGACCAACGGATGTGGGCGACCTCATCTGCCAATGCGCTGACCTGATGACTCAGCACATGGAGGAATTGATCTTTGAACAGTTCGATGAGGCGCACCGGATCGGCCACCTCCGCAACGCCAAGCCCACTGAAGACTTGGTGGCGGAGCTCGCTCATCTGCGGCGTGCCATGATCCGCATGCGACATTTCCTCGGTCCACAGCGCCGCGCGCTCGAACGGCTGGCGGCCAGCCATCAGCCCTGGCTGTCAGAGAACAACCGCGAGCGGGCAGGGGAGGTGGTGCACCAGTGCACCCAGTACATCGAGGGCCTAGACGCGGCGCAGCGGATCAGCGAGATCACCCAAGAAGAGATCCTGCAACGCTCCACCGAAAAGACCGAACGGCGACTGTTCTCGCTGACGGTGATCACCGCGATCTTCCTTCCACTGACCTTCATCACCGGCCTGCTCGGGGTCAATCTTGCTGGCATTCCGGACGCGACTGACCGCTGGGCGTTCCTGCTGCTTTGTCTCTTCCTCGGTCTCTTGGTCGCCGCCCAACTTTGGTATCTCCGCCGCAAAGGCTGGCTCTAAACAGTGCCGCTGAGACGGCCGGTGCCGGTATCCTCGCCGAGCCCAAGTCCGAGCATGAGCGCCAGATTCAGCCTGCATGCCCACTGCGTCTGTATGATGGAAGCCATAATCCTCTCCAAGCACAGCCCATTGGCGTCGCTGATGCAGACCTTTCCGCGTCCTGGACGCTTGGACTTGGATCGGCCTGCGGTCGGCGAAGCGCGCGGCGGTGATCCGCGTCGAGGCCGCGCAGGCTATCACCGGCGCGGGTCTCGAGGGCGATCACTATAGCGGCCGCACGGGTCACCGCGGCATCACCCTGCTGCAGGCCGAACATCTGCCGGTGATCGCCGCGCTGACCGGAGTCGAGGAGATAGCGCCGGCGACCTTGCGCCGCAACCTGTTGGTGTCCGGCATCAACCTAGCTGCGCTCAAGGGGCAGCGCTTTCAGATCGGCGAGGTGGTGCTGGAGGGCACCAGCTTTGCGCATCCCTGCTCACGCATGGAGGAGGTGCTGGGGCCAGGCGGCTACAACGCCCTGCGCGGCCATGGAGGGCTTTGCGCGCGGGTGATCCAGGGCGGGCAGCTGCGCGTCGGTGATGCCGTGGTTGCCGAAGGCGCCGACGTCATCAGCAGCCCAGACATTTAGCCTCCTGGGTTCGAACAGATTGCGTGAATGCCATGCCCACCACCATCCACGACAAATTTGCCTCCATCCTCGCTGAGATCGAGCGGACTGGGTCCGCTAACACCCAACGCCTGACTGTGCTGAAGAAGTGGTTTGAGCCGGGGGATCGACTGCGCGCCTTTGCATGCTGGATGATCGAGCGAATCGTCGCTGAACAACAGGCCGCCTCCAGCGAGGCCGAGGCGCTCATCACAGAAGCAGGCACCGCTTTGCATGCGACTGACAGCACGGGCACCCCCCATTGGGTCGGCATGCAGCGCTTGCTGCGCCGCTTACAGGCGTTTCACTCCGAGTACCGGCGCGTCAAGTCGTATCAGGTCCGCATCATTCACGATCGCTCCGTGCTGTTGCTTGAAGAGGCGTTTCGGATCATCCTAAGACAGGCTGATCAGCCCGCCGACGGCTATCGACTCGCCGCAGACTACTGCGAGCACTATGACGGGAGGTACGGCACCACGTTGAACGGCCCGGCCAAGGCGCGCGTGCAAGCCATCGCGGATTTTGTCGCGGAGCAGGAAACGCGGGAAGCCAAGGCTCAAGGCCCGTCCGTTTCACTCGGCGTTTGAGGTCTCCGTTGAATCGGCTGAGGATGCAGTCCTCATCACCGTCTCCAACAGCAGCCGATCAAGCGCCGCTTCATCGATCGGCCTTGTCGGCGGTGGCATGACCGCTTCCAGCCGTGTCAGCTCATGATCGATGAAGGCATTGAGGATTGGCAGGGGTGCTCCGACCTCCGCCTCTCCAACCGAGCGCTTGATCACCAGCAACTGCTCAATGGCTGCGCGGAGTTCGGGCTCATCGATCAAGGTCTCGGCCAGCGTCTCAAAACGCATCGGCACCGGACCGCGTTCCTGCTCGATCCAGAGCGTCGCTAGCAACGGGCGCAGCACGTAGAGGTACTTCTTCAACCGCACCTGCTCACGGGTCAGAAAGTCCCGATAGTTGCCACGCGCCATGTGCACATAATGATGAAACGCCCGCTCTGGCTGATAGACAGACTCAGCGAGTGCGCGCAACCGCTGCAGAAACACCGGGTCAGCGCGATAGACGATCGGCGAGTCCAGCCACTCAATCAGCGTCGCGTTGCCCTTGCCGAGCAGTCCCAAGGCCTTACGCAGCTCCCAGCCATTGATATCCAGATCACCGCTGATCGGCCGCTCGATGACAGCGCGCTGTGGCCGCACCCGCAGGTACCAGGGCAGGGGATGGACATACAGGAATCGCACATCGAAATCACTATCCGGCGAGGCAAAGCCCCAACCGCGGCTGCCGGATTCGCAGGCGAAGAGGATGCGTACCTCATGCTCGGCCTCGATCTCCGTCAGCTCGCTGAGGATCGCCGCGCACCGTTCGTGCGCTACCAATGCCCGCTCCCCGGCTCACCCTTGAACGGGCCGACCAGCTCATTGGTGATCCAGCCGCCGTAGAAGCCACCGGCCTGCGCGCGCACCGGCTCGCCAGCGACAACGCAGTGCAGCAGACTCGGATAGGCGGCAAACCAGCCGGCGATGACGCTCGCCTCGGCCTCGGGTCGTGGATAGCGCCAGAGTGCGTTGCGGATCCAGCCCGCGGCGCTGCCTTCAACATCGAAGTATTCGGCCTCGCCCTTCCATTCGCAGAAGCTGCGGCGCGCGCTGGGCCGCAGCCGGACTTGGTCCACCGCTTCTGGCGGCAGATAGAACGCTGGGGGGTGACCCGTCTCCAGCACCCGGATCGCCCGCTCGGTGCGGGCGATCCGCTGCTCGCCGGCATAGACCTCAACCCAGCGCTGATCTGGCACATAGGCCGGTGGGCGCGGGTAATCCCAGACCGATTCCTGCCCTTCAGCAGGCACGACAGCAAACGGCGGCCGTTGCTGGCCGCGATAGGTCCAAGCATTGCGGGCGCGTTCGAGATCCTGTGGGTTCATGGTGATGAGTCGGTCTTGGTCAGTTGGGGTGATCACAAAGCCGGAACGCGACTTGTCCACCCAACACCGCCTCGGTCTCGGCATAAAGATAGACAGCGCTGCGAATCATGGCATTGAGGGTCGCGCTCATCAGGGACAGCAAGGCGATCAGGGTCACCCCGGTGGCGATGGTCGCAATCATCAGGACCGGCTGTTCGGTACTGGCCGCCCAGAATCCGCCAGCGAAGGTGCCGGCCATCAGCAGCAGCATCGGCAAGCCGATGATGAGGCCAAGGCCGACATTCACACTGAGCTGCTCGCCCCAGGTGCGTTTGAGCAGCCCGACGCTCTCCTTGATCGCCGCGATCGGGCCAATGTCCTTCGCCGCCAAGACCGGAATCACCAGAAAGGTCGCCACACCCCAGGCGAAGCCACCCAGGCTGGCGAGCAAGAAGCCGATGCCAGGCTGCTGGTCACGTCCACGCAGGAATGAGAGCAGGAGACCCACCGTCGCGGTGATCGCGGAATAGCCGAGGATGACACCCGCACGTTGGCGCGCCAGCGCCAAGCCATCGCCAACGCTCGGATTCCCGCCATGCAGCCGCTCCAGCGTGCCGCCCACCAAGGCGGTCAGGAAGAAGTGGGTGATGAAGCTGGTGACCAGCAGAAACAGCCACAGCAGGAAGGCGCCGGCCGCATAGGCCCACCAGGGCGCATCGCCGTCTTGGCTTGGCTGTTCCAGCTGCGATAACAGCTGCTCAAACTCGGGATGGCTCAGGAGCAGCCAACCGCCACCGCCCAGGATCAGTGCCGAGAAGAGCAGGATGCCGAGCCCCGCTAACAGTGGGTAAAGCATGAAACCCTTTTCGGCGCTGAGCACGGCCCCGCTCAGCACGATGAACGCTTCCGCCTTCGGCGGGTTGCTGTGGCGATGCGGTCGCGCATAGCTACCCGGCTGCATGGCATTGACCATCCGGTGCAGCGGTGCGTCATCGTGCTTTTGCAGACGCTGGATGATGCGCCCGCGTGGGCTCTGTCGTGCCATTGCAGACGCCTTGGCCAGCATCTCCGTGGTGAGCGCGATCACCTTGGCATCCGGGGCCTCAATCGCCAAGGGAAAGGGTTTCACTGTGGTCAAGGTCAGCGTTCCCTGTGGTCAGACGGGTTCAATGCAGGCCACTGATGCAGGCACGAGAGGGTCGTCTCCAAGCACAACGCCTACGGCGCCCGCTTCAGCTTGGTGACGTTGCTCTCGGCATCCTTTGCGGGCTTCTCCGCGGTCAGTTCTGTGTGGTCCTCGTGCTCACCCGACGGCGGTGTAGGCTCAGGCTCCTTACCCTTGAGCACCCGCTCAACGTTGCGGGCGTTGCGCGCCAGATAGATGGTCAACTCCTCAAGGTCCGCATCCGGCAGGACGGGCAGCACCTGATCATCGTGCAGCAATTGCGCAAGCCGGTCGGCGATCTCGAGCGCCTTGTCATAGGCATCGGCAGCTTTCTTATCAGCGGTCCGCAATCGTTCCGTCCCGTGCTTGTCTTTGACGATGTATTCGATCTCGACAGCAATTCCCGACGAAAAATAATCTCTTAAGAAACTGATGCTTACCTGTTGCGTCCAAGCAACAATCGCCAGGTTTTGGCACGTTTGTTAGCCTACATGATCAGCGAGATATGAAGGTCATCTTCGAGTAATCATTAAAGCATGTGATGATGATGTTTCAACACCCACAGCCACTGTCGAC
>NZ_NHSF01000050.1 GCF_016653295.1 Halochromatium salexigens
CCGTCGAGACGCAGGCTCCGGGCGAGCGGTGAGCCTCAGTGTTACCAGGTTCTGGGCTGAAAGCGCGCGTCGTTGCGGATCTCGATCGCCTGCCCGGATTGGGCGAGCACGAACAGCCCCTTGCGGTAGGCGAAGCGACTGACCTGGTCGGGCACGACCATGCCGGCCACGGCGCCCAGGAGCTGATACGCCCGGTTTCCCGAAACAGTGCCCAAACTTCTTCAGCTGGTGTCGCCATTGCGAGGGTCTCCGTTGTTGATCGATCGCTGGTCTCGACGCCGAATCGCGCCAAGCGTGATGCGGCCAAGCTAGACTAGCGCGCATCAAGGCGCAAGGCGCGGCCCGCGAGCGTCCGAGCCGCCAGCGAACGAATGCTGAACGAGCTGACACGACTATGCACCGTCAACGCCTCCCCATCGGCATCCAAACCTTGCGCGAGATCCGCGAGGACGACCATTACTACGTCGATAAGACCGGCTACGCGCTGCGGCTGATCGAGGAGGGCAAGTATTACTTCCTGTCCCGTCCACGGCGTTTCGGCAAGAGCCTGTTTCTGGACACGCTCGCCGAGTTGTTCAGTGGCAACCAGGCGTTGTTTTCAGGGCTGGAAGCCGATGCGCGCTGGGATTGGTCGCGCATTTATCCGGTGATTCGGTTTAGCTTCGGCGGCGGGGTGGTCGGCACCCGCGCCGAGCTGGAGGCCAAGATCCGCGAGCAGCTCGCGCTCAACCAAGCGGCGCTCGGTATTCGCTGCGAACAGCCGACCAGTGATGGTGCCTTCGCCGAGCTGATCCGCAAGGCCCACGCTAAGACTGGCGAGCGCGTGGTGGTGCTGGTCGATGAGTACGATAAGCCGATCCTGGATAATCTGCGCGATCCCGACACCGCGCGCGTGCTGCGCGACGGGCTGCGCAATCTCTACTCGGTGATCAAGGACTCCGATGCGCATATCCGCTTCGCCTTCCTCACCGGTGTGAGCAAGTTCAGCAAGGTGAGCCTGTTCTCGGGGCTGAACAATCTCCGGGACATCACCGTGGATGCGCGCTACTCGGCCCTGTGCGGGTATACCGAGGCCGATCTGGACGCCGTCTTCGCGCCCGAGCTTGAGGGCTTGGACCGCGCGCAGATCCGCGCCTGGTACAACGGCTACAACTGGCTTGGCGAGGCGGTCTACAACCCCTTTGATCTGCTGCTGTTGTTTGATGCGCGCGTATTTCGCGCCTGGTGGTTCGAGACCGGCACGCCGACCTTTCTGGTCGATGTGCTCACCGAGCGTGGCTTCTTTACGCCCAACCTGGCCAAGCTGCGCGCGGACGAGACGCTGCTCTCGGCGTTCGACATCGATCATCTGGCGACCGAGGCGTTGCTTTGGCAAACCGGCTATCTGACCTTCACCGGCGCTCGGCAGATCGGCGCGCGTTGGGAATATCGCCTGAGTTACCCGAATCTCGAGGTCAGCGCCGCGCTGAACGACAGCCTGTCGAAAGCGCTGATCGGCAATCCTGGGCAGGCGAGCGAGTTGACGAGTCGCCTGTACGACCTCTTGCTGGCGGGCGAGCTCCAGGCGTTGCGTCAGCATGTCGAAAGCCTGTTCGCGGCGATTCCGCATGCCTGGCACGATAATAACCCGATTGCGCGTTACGAAGGCTATTACGCCAGCGTCTTCTACAGTCACTTCGCCGCACTCGGGCTCGATCTGGTGCCGGAGGATGCCAGCCACCATGGGCGGCTCGATCTGCGCCTGCGTTTCAATGGCGCCATCTGGTTGTTCGAGTTCAAGGTGGTAGAGATCGCCCCCGAAGGGGCTGCGTTGGCGCAGATCAAGGCGCGCGGCTATGCCGAGAAATATCGCGCCGAGGGGCTGCCGATCCATCTGATCGGCATCGAATTCAGCCGCGAACAGCGCGGGGTGGTGGCGTTCGAGATCGAGACGCTGGTTTGAGCGTTGTTAAGCGTTGGGTTCGCGGAGGATATCGATCAGCCTGGTGTCGAGACAGGAGCGCATGAAGGCGTTCATTGCGGCTTGATCGCCGGAGGCGTAAAAATCGAGCATCAATTGATTGAACTCGAGTTGACGGCGCGCGGGCAGATTGATGGCCGGGTATCCGCTATCGAGTAACAGGCCATTCATCATCAAGCGGCCCAAGCGCTTGTTGACATCATAAAAAAACTGCGTGCGCGCCATTTCCAAGAAAACGAAGATCGCACGGTCGTAAATATCCTCGAGCAAGCCCGCCTGTTCGATCATGCGCTCGAACAAATGGGGCAGGTCGGTGTGCTTGGGCGGGAGCCAATCGGTACCAGCGATCGTCACGCCGCCAGAACGGAATGCTCCCCAGGCGAGCGCCTCTTCTTTTGCGGCGATGCCATGCAGGGTGCAGGCGACATCGCGGCTGAGTGCAAAGGTTCTCTCGCGCAGCGAGGCGAACAGATGGTCCCAGGCCTTACCCTGGTTGAGCACGACTTGCTGATCGCTGACTTTGTGCCCGCCCACGGTAATGCCCTCCAGCAGCGTTTGAACTTCTGGTAGCGTGAACGGGATGCCTTCGAGATTCACCGCGTCACAGACGAAGACCGCGACTTCACGCCGCGCTAACATCAGGGCCTTGTCCCGCTGGGGTCGCATCCCCCAATGTGTCTCCGTTGCTGGAACCATCACGACATTATGCACCATAAACGTCTCCCCATCGGCATCCAAACCCTGCGCGAGATCCGCGAGGACGACCATTACTACGTCGATAAGACCGGCTACGCGCTGCGGCTGATCGAGGAGGGTAAGTATTACTTCCTGTCGCGTCCACGGCGTTTCGGTAAGAGCCTGTTTCTGGATACGCTCGCCGAGCTGTTCAGTGGCAACCAGGCGTTGTTTTCAGGGCTGGAAGCCGATGGGCGCTGGGATCAGGGCAATCGCATCAACATATTAGCGGATACTGTTAGACGCTCCATCCTACATCTCCGATGATCCCCGCTCTTTGTTTTGACGGTTGGGGGATGTCAGCCATGGGCGACCTGAGTGTAGAACGA
>NZ_NHSF01000051.1:0-48697 GCF_016653295.1 Halochromatium salexigens
CAGACCCCCATGCGGGCCGCGATGGGACGCGAGTGCGCCTTGCTCATGCAGCGCCTCAACGCGCTCAATGAACACCGCGAACACCTGCTCTGGATCGATGGGATCGAGGAGGTTGCGGATCTGCTGATCACTGGGAATCTGATGGACCCCGAACAGGGTGTTGGCGTTGTTGGCGCCGCGCTCCTTTTGCATCCGGCGCTGGAAGTCGAGAAACGACGGGCTTTGCATGAAGAACACCGACAACGCGCTCAAGGCCGCATCGCCGATGGCGTAGCGCTGGTTGTTGCCGCCCTTGCGGTGATCGGGGAGTCCAAACAAGGCTTCGCGGATGCTGGCCATCAGGTCGGTAGCGAACACCGGGGGCGTCGGTGTGGCTGTGGGGGTGGGCTTGAGAACCATCGGCTAACAACTCAAGTTTCAACCGCTTTCAGAAAAGCTACTGGTAACATGAGGGTTTCAAATTTGGAATTGCTGGAGGCGAGGCAAGGCTTCGTACGACTGCTCGATCGCATCTCTTTGACGCCTTCCGCGCGATCCGGCATACTAGGGGGTCTTGCGCGATGAACTGGTTCCTGCGAGCGGCGCCCCGGATGAGGCACCAGCGCGCGGCCCCTCGCGCCCGGCCAACCCCTTCCTCTGCTCCGAGGCATCTCGACACCGTTATGTACGCAATCATCGAAACCGGCGGTAAACAGTACCGCGTCGCCGAGGGCGATCTCGTGACCGTCGAGAAGCTCGACGTCGATCAGGGCGCGACCCTGGACATGCCGCGCGTGTTGATGCTCGCCGATGGCGATTCGGTCCAGCTCGGCAAGCCGTATCTGGACGGCGCCAAGGTCACCGCCGAGGTCGCGGCCCACGGCAAGCATGACAAGGTGCGCATCATCAAATTCAAGCGGCGCAAGCACCACATGAAGCGGCAGGGTCATCGCCAACCCTTCACGCAGCTCAAGATCACCGCGATCAGCAACGGCTGAGAGGATTACACCATGGCACATAAGAAAGCAGGCGGCAGCTCTCGCAACGGCCGCGATTCAGAGTCCAAACGCCTTGGCGTCAAGCGCTTCGGTGGTCAGACCGTGCAGGCCGGCAGCATCATCGTGCGCCAGCGCGGCACCCGGTTCCACGGCGGCGTGCATGTCGGCTGTGGTCGCGATCACACCCTGTTCGCGCTCAAGGATGGCGTGGTGCGCTTCGAGGTCAAGGGCCCGCGCAACCGCAAATTCGTCAGCATCGATCCGCTCGAAACCAGTGCGTGAAATTCGTCGATGAGGCGCAGATCCGGGTCGAGGCCGGTGATGGGGGCAATGGATGCGTCAGCTTCAGGCGCGAGCGTTTCATCCCCAAGGGCGGCCCCGACGGCGGTGATGGCGGTGATGGCGGTAGCGTCTACCTGATCGGCGATCCGGGGCTCAATACCCTGGTCGATTTTCGCCAGGCGCGCCGCCATCGCGCCGAGCGTGGTCGCGATGGCATGGGCCAGAACCGCACCGGTCGTGGCGGACAGGATCTCGCGATCCAGGTGCCGCTCGGAACCCGCGTCTTCGATAGCGAGACCGAGGAATGCATCGGCGAGGTGCTCACCGCTGAGCAGCGTCTGCTGGTCGCCCAAGGCGGCTTCCACGGCCTTGGTAATGCACGCTACAAGTCGAGCACCAATCGCGCGCCCCGCCAGTCGAAGCCGGGCACGCCTGGGGAACGGCGCTTTCTGAGGCTCGAGCTGATCCTGCTCGCCGATGTCGGCTTGGTCGGGCTGCCCAATGCCGGCAAATCGAGCCTGATCCGGCAGGTGTCCAGCGCCCGCCCCCGGGTCGCCGATTATCCGTTCACCACCCTCTATCCCAATCTTGGCGTGGTCCGGCTCGGCCCCCGGCAGAGTTTCGTCATCGCCGACATCCCTGGCCTCATCGCCGGCGCCGCCGAAGGCGCGGGGCTTGGCACGCGCTTCCTGAAGCACCTGACCCGCACCCGCCTGTTGCTGCATCTGATCGACATCGCCCCGCTCGAGGGCAGTGCGCGTCCGCTCGAACAGGCGCGGATCATCGCCGACGAACTCGTCGCCCACGGTGAGGCGCTGGCCACCAAGGAGCGCTGGCTGGTCCTGAACAAGAGCGATGTGCTGGACGCCGAGCAGGGCGCCGAGGCACGACGCGCGCTGGTCGAGGCCCTGGGCTGGTCCGGCCCGGTGTTCCTGATCTCGGCCGCGACCGGCGCCGGCACCGATGCGTTGACCGGCGCTCTGATGCAGCGGCTCAGCGAGATCCAACACCCGCTCGCGCCGGAACAGGATGCGAGCGAGGCCGATGCGGACGCCGCCAGCGGCTGGCATCCACTCGACTAGCGCGCTCACATGCCCAATCGCCAGCGCATCCCGCAGACCCGACGCTGGGTCGTGAAGATCGGCAGCGCGCTGCTGACGCGCGACGGCGCCGGTCTCGACATCGAGGTGCTCGAACCCTGGGTCGCCCAGCTCGCCGCGCGCCGGCTCGCCGGCCATGACCTGGTGCTGGTCTCCTCCGGCGCCGTGGCCCAGGGCATGGCGCGCATGGGCTGGAGCCGACGACCGCGCGCGCTGCATGAGCTGCAAGCCGCCGCCGCCATCGGCCAGATGGGCCTGATCCGGGCCTGGGAGGCCTGTTTCGCCCGCCACGGTCTGCACACCGCGCAGGTCCTGCTGACCCGCGACGATCTCGCCAACCGCGAGCGCTACCTGAACGCCCGCAGCACCTTGCGCACCCTGCTCGCGCTCGGCGTGGTGCCGGTGGTCAACGAGAACGACACCGTCGCCACCGATGAGCTGCGCTTCGGCGACAACGACACCCTGGCGGCCTTGGTCGCGAATCTGATCGAGGCCGAACTGCTGGTGCTGCTGACCGATCAGGACGGTCTCTTCGAGGCCGACCCGCGCACCCACCCCGAGGCCCGCTTGATCACCGAGACGCGGGTCGATGACAATCGACTCGATGCAGTGGCCGGCGGCAGCGGCGGCGGTCTCGGCAGCGGCGGCATGGTCACCAAGGTGCGCGCCGCGCGCCTCGCCGCGCGCTCCGGATGCACCACCCTCATCGCCTCGGGGCGCGCCGCCGACGGTCTCGCGCGGCTCGGCCAGGGCGAGCCGGTCGGCACCCTGCTCAGCCCGGTGCAAGAGCCGCAAGCGGCACGCAAACAATGGCTGGCCGGCCATCTGCGCGTGAGCGGCCGCCTGGTGCTGGACGCCGGCGCCGCGCGCGCCCTGCGTGAACAGGGCCGCAGCCTGCTCGCGGTCGGTGTCAAGGCGGTGCGCGGGCAGTTCAAGCGCGGCGAGGTGGTCGCCTGCGTCGATGAGCAGGGCCAGGAGATCGCCCGCGGACTGGTCAACTATGATGTGCAAGAGACCCTGCGCATCCAGGGCCAGCCCAGCGCGGCCTTCGTCGACATCCTCGGCTACATCGATGACGAAGAGTTGATCCATCGCGATAACCTCGTGCTGCTCTAGCACGCGGGACCGAGCACTCCGCGAGGCGCTTGCCACTGCTGATCAAAATCCATACCCTTCACCGGTGGTCAGTGTGCGTGATCGAGCGACCGCCCATTATCGCAAGATGAGGATTCAAACCGATGCAAGCGACCACGGACCGAGCACGGTTCAACATGATCGAGCAGCAAGTACGTCCCTGGGAGGTGCTTGACCAGCGCGTGCTCACAGTGATGCGCGAGCTACCGCGCGAGGCCTTCGTGCCCGATGCCTACCGAGGGCTGGCCTATGCCGATATCGAGATCCCACTCGGCGACCAGGCCGCCATGCTGGCGCCCAAGGTCGTCGGGCGCCTGCTGCAGGCAGTGCAGGTACAGCCGCACGAGACGGTGCTCGAGATCGGCACCGGCACGGGCTACGTCACCGCCTGCCTGGCGCACCTCGGCAAGCGTGTCCTCAGCCTCGAGATCGACCCGGCCCTGGCCGAGGGCGCGCGCGCACGCCTCGAGGCCATGGGGCTCTCGCACACCGAGGTGCACACCGGTGATGCCTTCTCCGGGCACATCGACGGCGGCCCCTTCGATGTCATCGCCGTCACCGGTTCGGTGCCCACCGCCGAGCCTCTTGCGGCACTCGAGCAACAGCTCACCGATGGCGGGCGCCTGTTCATCGTCGTCGGCGAGCCGCCGCTGATGGAGGCGATGCGCATCACCCGCATCGGCAACGACATTCGCCGCGAAAGCCTGTTCGAGACTTGCATCGCTGCGCTCGAGAATGCCCCGCTACCAGAACGCTTCGCGTTCTGAATCCCA
Organism: Halochromatium salexigens; assembly: GCF_016653295.1. Taxonomy (GTDB): domain Bacteria; phylum Pseudomonadota; class Gammaproteobacteria; order Chromatiales; family Chromatiaceae; genus Lamprobacter; species Lamprobacter salexigens. The sequence goes on from NZ_NHSF01000051.1 coordinate 4,267, forward strand.
CCCAACCGATGCGAGGCGCCGGTGATAGAACAGATCACTCCCCAATCCCTGAAAGACCTGCTCGATGGCAACGCCACGCTCGACCAACAGCGACCACTGCTGCTCGATGTGCGCGAGCCCTGGGAGCATGCCATCTGCCGGATCGACGGCAGCGAGCTGTTGCCGATGCGCCAGATCCCGGCCGCCGTCGCCCAGCTCGATCAGGCGCGCCCGACCGTCCTCATCTGCCATCACGGCATCCGCTCGCATCAGGTCGCCCTCTTTCTCCAACTCCAAGGCTTTCGGCGCGTGATCAACCTGCGCGGCGGTGTCGCCGCTTGGGCGAGCGACGTCGACCCCGAAATGCCGACCTACTGAGCAGCGCCCAAGCAGCGCTGCCGATTCACCCCCCGCGAGGAGACCGTCATGAGCATCCACCAGGCCCCGATGCCGTTGTGCCAGGCCGCGTTCGCGCAGCTTTTGATCATCGATGCGCAGGAGCGCCTCGCCGCCGCCATGCCCGAGGACGTGCTCGAACGCACGGTGGGCAACATCAACCGGCTCATCGGCGCGGCCAAGATCCTCGAGATCCCGATCATCTCGACCGAGCAGTATCCGCAAGGACTCGGCACGACCATCGATGCCATCCGCGACCAGCTCCCCGCAACCGCCGCGCCGACCGAAAAGACCTGCTTCTCGTGCTGCACCGCCGCCGGCTTCGAGCGCGCGCTGACCGAGCAGCCCGAGCGCAAGCAAGTGGTGCTCGTCGGCATGGAAGCGCATATTTGCATCATCCAGACCGCCTCTGGCCTGCAGCGCTGGGGCTATCAAGTCTTCGTCGCCGCCGATGGCATCTGCTCGCGCCATCCACAGAAGGCCGATAATGCCCTCGCGCGCATGCGCCACTCTGGCATCCAGGTCAGCAACACCGAGTCGGTCGCCTTCGAATGGCTCAGCGACTCCCAGCATGCGCAATTCCGCGAGGTCTCGCGCCTGTTCAAATAGCTGCGGTTCAGTCCACGGCCGAGCCGGTAGCGCCGCCGCCCTAGCTTTTTCCATCCAGCAGCGCCAGCAGGCGCTGCAAGGCGCCCCGGTTGCGCTCGACGAAGGCCAGGCCCTGCTCACCGATGCGTGCGCGTTCGGTGGCATCGCCGAGCCAGCCCTCGAGCAACCGGCCCAGCGCCTCGGCGTCTTCGATTTGGACCGCGCCCTGCTCGGCCACCAACAGGCGGGTGATCTCGGCGACATTGAAGCAATGCGGGCCGATCGCCACCGGCACGGCCAGCGCGGCGGCCTCCAGCAGATTATGGCCGCCGACCGGCACCAGACTGCCGCCGATGAAGGCCGCGTCGGCGGCGGCCAGAAACATCGGCAGCTCGCCCATGCTATCGACCAGATAGACCGAACAGGCGCCCTCGCAGTCCTGCCCTTGGCTGCGGCGCATCAGGGCCTGACCGTCACGCTGCACCAAGGCCGCGACCCGCTCGAAGCGCTCCGGATGGCGCGGCACCAGCACCAACAAGACCTCGGGGAACAGGGTTCGCAGCCGGCGTTGCACGGCGAGCAAGGGCTCCTCCTCGCCCTCGTGGGTACTCGCGGCCACCCAGACCGGACGGTTGATGCCCCACGCACGGCGCATCGCCTCGGCGCGATCGCGCAGGCTCGCCGGCAACCGGACATCGAATTTGATGCTGCCGGTCACCCGCACCCGACGCGCGTCGGCACCGAGTGCGATGAAGCGCTCGGCATCGGGCGGGCTCTGTGCGGCGATCCACGCAAAGCCGCGCAGCGTGCGCGCGGTCAAGCCGCCAAGGCGCGCATAGCCGCGCGCCGAGCGCGGCGACATGCGGGCATTCGCCAGGATCACCGGGATGCCGCGCGCGGCGCAGACCGCGAGCATGTTCGGCCAGATCTCGGTCTCGACCACCAACACCAGACGCGGCTGGGCTCGCTGCAGAAAGCGGTGCATGACCACCGGCAGATCGTAGGGCGTGAAGGCGTGCTGCACACGCTCACCGAACAGATCCCGCAGCCGCCGAGCGCCGGTTGGGGTCGTGGTGGTGACGATCAGCTCCAGCGCCGGTTCACGCCCGAGCAGTTCGCGGATCAGCGGCTGCATCGCCTGCACCTCGCCGACCGAGACGGCGTGAATCCAGAGATCGACCGGGCGCGGCGGCACTCGCCAAACCCCAAGCCGCTCCGGCCAGCGTTGGAGATAGGCCGGATTGCGGTAGCCGCGCCAGAGCAGACGCAGCAGTACCAGCGGCAGCACCAGCGTGAGCAGGAGTGAATACAGGGAACGCATGTCTCAACGACCGCCTCGGAGGCCGACAGCATCCGCGCGCTGGTGGCTCCAGCGGCGCCAGTCCTCCAGCGCCGGCTTTGGTCGATGCTTGGTCAGCTTCCAGCCGACGCCGAGCAAGTTGTCGCCGAACGAGACCGCCTTGCGCGGCAGCACCAGGGGATGATCCGCGCCAGTGGCGGCCCCACGCAGACAGGTCATCGCGCTGCGATAGCCCGCCTCGGCGGCGAGGCGCACCGTCTCCTGAGTGAAGCGGCCAAAGGGATAGCACAGATCGCGCACCGGTTGCCCGAGCAGGTCCTCGAGCGCCGCCCGGCTCTGATTCAGCTCCCGGGCTTGTTCCGCCGGCGCCAGCTCAGCGAGCTTGCGATGCGAGACCCCATGCGAGCCGACACTGATGCCGGCCTCCTTGAGCGCGCGTAATTGGAAAGCACTCATCAGGGCCGGCTCGGCACGATCGGGATCGCGCTCGGCCCAGCGCATGCGCTGTCCGACCCAATCGCTGATGGCATAGACCACGGCCGGGAATCGATGTGCCATCAGCACTGGCAGCGCGTGCTCGATGAAATCGGCGTAGGCATCGTCGAAGGTCAAGAGCACCGCCCGTGGTGGCAAGGGGGATTGGCCATAAAGTCCCGCCAGTGCCCGCTCGAGAGAGATCACATGGAAGCCGCCATGGGCGAGCAAGGCCATCTGGCGCGCGAAACGCCCGGCATCGCAATAATTCGCGCGATGCGCGCGCATTGGCTTGAAGCGCCCAACCTGGTGGTACATCAGGATCGACAGGCGTCGGCCGAGTGGGCTTGGGCTTGAGACGGGATCAGCCATCGGTCAGGTCGGTGTAGAGTTCAAGGTAACGCTGCATGATCACAGTGCGCGAAAAGGTCTGCTCGACCCGCTGGGCGCCCTGCTCCACCAGCGCCTTGGCCAAGGCCGGCTCGCGCAGCAGCAACCGGATGCCCTCGGCCAGGGCCGGCGCATCCTCGCAGGGCACGCACCAGGCATCCTTGCCGTGATGGGTGATCTCGCGCGCGCCGCGAAACGCCGCCGTCACCAACGGTCGGCGCCAGGCCCAGGCCTCGAGGATCACATTGCCCAGGGTCTCGGTCTCGAGCGACGGGAAGACCACCAGATCGGCAAGTTGCAGATAGGGCGCCGGCTCCGGCTGCCAACCGAGCCAGAGGATGCGCGAGTCGATGCCCAGCTCGCGCGCCTGTCGTTGCAACCGCTGTCGCAGTGGCCCCTCACCGAGCAACAGCAAACGCCAGCGCCGGCCACCCAGCTCGGCTGGCAAGCGCGCAAGCGCATCGAGCAGATAGCGCTGGCCCTTGACGGTGACGAAGCGGCCCATGCAGAGCAGCAGTTGCTCATCGGCATGCACTCCCAGTTGGCGCCGTCGCTGCGCGAGTTCAGCCGCCGGCAGTGGCTGCGGCGGATCGACGAAGTTGTAGATCTGATGCACGCGTCGCGCGGGTAACCCCTGTTGCAGCATCCAGTCGCAAAGCTGGCGCGTATTGCCGATCCATGCATCCGCATGCCGGTAGGGAGACAGGTCATAGTAACCGCCGAGCCGTGTCAGATGGACCGGTCGAGCCAAGCCCAGGCCAGGACGGCGTGACAAGCGAGTCAGTCGCGTCGCCCGGCCCATGTAGGTCTGCACGATCTGCGGCTTTACGCGCCGCACGAGCCGTTCGACGGCCAGCCGCGAGAGCGGGTCCCAAACGGTGCGAAACGGCAATCGATGGCAGGGTAACCGTGCGTCCAGCCCCTGCTGCCCGCGCAGGCGATCCAGCTCGCCGCCGGCGCGCAGACCGATCGCCGCCGGTGCCTGCCGCTCGGCCAGCGCCTCGCAGAAGCGTTGGAACCAGCGCTCGGCGCCGCCCAGGCCCTTGCTGCCGATCAGTTGCAGGCTCGAGGGCCAGTGAGCCGAGGCCAGCCGGTCAGGATGAGCCTCGGCGTGAGAGGTCATCTGAGCGTCGGTGTCAGCCCTGGGATCGGGCGCTGATCCGGGCGCTGATCCGGGCTTGGCGCTCATCGCGCAGCCTCCGCCAGCAGCTCGTGATAGACCCTCAGATTTCCCTCGACCATTTCGTTGACGGAGAACACCCGGCGCACCCGCTCGGCCCCGGCCTGCCCGAACCGCTCGCGCCGCGCGGGATCAGTGAGCAAGGCGCGCATGGCCTGCGCCAAGGCCGCCGCCTCGCCGGGAGGCACCAACAGCCCCGTGACACCATCCTCGACGGCCTCCGGGATACCGCCCACGCGGCTCGCGACGATCGGCACCCCAGCGGCCGCCGCCTGCAACAAGGACACGCCAAGCCCTTCCATCAGCGCCGGATGCACCAGCAGCGCCAGGCAAGGCAGCAGCTCGGCGAGATCGTCGCGAAAGCCGACCAGATGCACGCGCCCGTTGAGCCCCGCCGCATCGATCTGCTGTGTGAGCACGTCGGCCAGTGGTCCCTGACCGAAAAACACCACCCGCAGCCGTGGCTGCTCGGCGAGCAAGGCGGGTAGTGCTCGCAGCAGCACCGCATGCCCCTTGCGCGCGATCAGCTGCGCGACCACGCCGAGCACCAACGCCTCCTCCGGCAACCCGAGCCGCTCGCCGATCAGCCCCGGCCGACAGGGCTGGGCAAAACGCTCGGCGACGACCGCGCTGCGCACCACGCGCAGCTTGGCCTCCGGCAGCCCCTCGGAGCGCAGCACGCGCGCGATGCCCTCGGAGATCGCGATCACCCGATCATGCAGCCGATACTTGAGCGCGACCAACCAGCGCGGCTCGGGGTTATCGACCCGACGCGTGTGCAGCACCGCCACCCCAGCCAGCCGCGCCGCGAGGCCGCCCATCAGATCGGCGCCGATGCGGCTGTGCAGATGCACCAGCTCTGGCTGTACGCGGCGGATCAGCCGATACAGGCGTCCGATCATCAGCACATCCAAATCACCGTGCATCGGCATGCCGTGCACCACCGCGAAGGACTCGGCGCGGACGCCTAGCGCGCAGCCAGGACGACAGGCGAGATGATTCTCGATGCCGCGCGCCGCCAGTCCTTCCAGCAGATAAAGAACCTGCTGCGCACCGCCATAGAGGTGCGCCCCACCCTCGATGTGCAGCACCTTCATCCTGATGCTCGACCCACCGACGGATCGGCTTGATCCGCCTGATCAGGCCGATCTGCCCGATCAGCCTGATCCGCCCGACTCGTCTGTTCGCTCCGGTCCCGCTCCAGCAGTTCGACCAACGTCGCCATGACCTCGTCGAGCTGAATCTCGCGCATGCAGGTGAAGGCGCCATCACAGATCGGCCGGCGGCGGCAGGGCGAGCAGTGGCGCGGGTGATAGAGCACGCGTGCGGCGGCGCTGCCGGTCTCGGTATAGGGACAGGTCGAGCCGAATAGCAGCACCGTCGGCCGCTCGAAGGCGATGCCCATGTGGCTGAGGCCGGTATCGACACCGACCACGCAGCGAGCCCGACGGATCAGCGCCGCCGCGCTCAGGAGGCTGGTCGCGCCGACCAGATCGACCAGCGGCCCGCGGCTGATCCGCTGCGCGGCCTCTCGATCCCCCGGACCGCCCAGCATCAGCGTCGGTAGTCCAAAGCGCGCGTGAATCCGCGCTGCCAGCGCCGACCAACGCGCATCGATCCAATGCTTCTGCGGGCGCGTGGTAAACGGACAGATCACGGCATAACCGGCGTCCAGTCCATGCGCGGCGATCAGCGCCTCGGCCGCCAATTCGGCCTCGCGGCCTGGAGACACCCGGAGGCGGAAATCATCGCTCGGCCAGCCCAGACTGGAGGCGAGGTGACGGTACTCGGAGCTGATCCAGTCGCTGTTCGGCCCCCGCTCGATCCGCTGCGTCATCAGCCACTGACCGCCTTCGCGCGTGCCCAAGCCGATGCGCTCCGGTGCTCCGGACCAGCGCACTGGCAGCGCGCTCTTGAGCAGCCCTTGCAAATCGATCGCCAGATCGAAGCGGCACGCGCGCAACGCCTTCACCGCCACGATGACCTCCGCCACCAGCCCGAAGAGACGCCGCTCGCGCCAGAGCCGGCGCCAGCGCGGCAGCGGCCACTCGATGACCTGGTCAAGGTCCGGGTGGTGCGCCAGCAACGGCGCACATTCGGGCTGCACCAGCCAGGCGATGTGCGCCCGAGGATGGGCGCGCCGAGCGCTTGCGATCAGCGGCGAGGCGAAGATGATGTCACCGATCGCGCTCAGGCGCACCAACAGGAGACGTTGCGGACTTGCCCTCGCCCCATCGCCGTCTCGAGCGTCCCTGCCAACGCTGCATCGGGCCATTGTTTCCGCTCCCTGATCGGTACTCGGAACCCTCATCAGCGACCATCATCCTCAACGCTGTCGCGCCGGTACAGCGCCATGCTCAGCGCCGTGCCCGCGAGCAGCGCCCAGTAGCCACGAAAGTCTTGGTGCACCATACGGAAATCGAACAGACTCCAAACCGCTAGGTAGAGCAGCGCAAGGCTCAGGAACAGACCCACATCCAGGCTCAGCCGTCCACGGCGAATCCCGTCATAGACCGCCCAGAGCAATAGCAGGGCGATCAGCATCCAGAGCCCGAAGCCAACCAGACCCAACTGGGCCAGAAGCTCCAGGTAGCTGTTGTGCAGATGCTTGATGACGCCATCCTCGGGATGCCAGATCCCGCTCGCAGCAGCGGCCAGCTTAGCGTCCACGACGCTCGCCCTGCCGCCACGCGCAAGTCCCGCCACCTCATCAGCGCCATCAGCCCCTACTACACCAGCATCAGCCCCTGCCGCCGCACCAGCTTCGGTCCCTGCCGCGACCCCTGTCCAAGAATCGGCTTCAGTCTCCACAGCGAGCGCGGCTACGCTTGCGGCTATCAGCGGAGCGCTGGCGCCGGGCCCCCAACCCAGCCAGGGCCGTTTTTGCCATACCTCAAATCCGAAGCGTTGGGCATGCCAACGCAATGTCAGCGAGGTGACCTGATCGGGCGGCACCTCGCCGCGCAGTAGTTGCTCGGCGACCCTTCGCTCCTCGTTCAGACGCTCACCGATCTCGCTGGCGTTCAAGCCAATGAGCAGCAGCAGCGCGCTTGCAGCCACCAACAAAGGGGTGCGCGGAATCCGCCCATGCCGTCGCCATTGCCCGCGCAGCCACAGCCCAGCCCCAAGCAACGCGACCAAGATCAGCCCAAGCCAGCTACCACGGGCCTGGGTCAGTACCACGCCTTCGGCCAGCATGACCAGCGCCGCAAGCCACAGCGGCAAGGCCCACCAGCGTAACCGGCCATCATGCCGGTACCAACAACGCCGGCGCAGAACCAGCAGCCCGATCAGCGCCGTTCCCGCATAGAGGGCATAAGCGAGCGCCGGAAAACCGAAGCCCGGGCGCGAATCGAAGAAGGCATCGGCATCGCCGAGCAACAATGCCCAGTCCAGCCGCCAGAGGGTGCCGAGCAAGATCCCCATCAGCACCAGCAAGAACAAGCGCTGCGCGAGTCGCTCCTCACCGCGCAGCGCGTAAGCGATTGGCACCATGACAGCGAGCTGCGCCCAACTGAACGCGACCTCCCAGCGCTGCATCAGCTCGGCACTCGCCATGCGTGGGAAGAGCGCCTGCAGCAGACCATAGAGCGCGAACGCGAGCGTCAGCCAGACCAGCGGATGACGCGGCAGCTGGGGCTGGTGGGCCCGGCTCAGCAACAGCGCCACGAACCAAACCCAGATCAGCAGCAGTCCGGCCGAGACCCCAGCCGGCGCCATGAACAGGCTGAGCGAGAGTGCATAGAGGCTAAAAAGACGCAAGCGGTCTAGCGAGCCGTTCCAGGGCGAAGCGATTGCGGTGGTCACAAAAACAGTCGTGGGGACAGCATGGGCAAACGCTGTACTATAACCGGCCTGCATCACTAGCCGTCACCCCAGCCCCTCGCTCTGGCCCTTGAGGCCATTGGAATGGACGCGCTCTTGCAGCCACCGAGCGCTCCCTCAGAAGGACAAGGTTTCTCGTGCACGTTTGATGAAGACACTGCGCATGGTCGATCACAGAGCACTCACGCCGGCAAACGCAAGCACAAGCGCGCCACGACGGCGACTGGCCATGATCGGCTTCCGCCAAGGCAGCGGCGGTGTCGGGCGTGTGATGACCACGCTGATAGACGCCCTGCTCGATACCGGCATCGACATCGATCTGCTGCTGCCGAGCGCGGAGCATCCAGACCTGAGTGCGCTGCGAGGCGAGGTCAATCGCTTCGTCATCGATCTCGATCGACTCAAGCAGGCCGAGCCGACGCTGCTCGCGTACCTGCGCCAGCGCCAGCCCGACGCCATCCTCAGCAACCGAGATCAGAGTCATCGCCTGCTCCTGCGGCGTACACTCGACGGAGAACGCCCCTTCACCGCTTTTCGCGTCGGCACCAATATTCCGGAACGGCTCAAGCGCAACAGCCCTTGGACGGCGGCTTGGAATGGCTGGCGGCTCGCTGTGCTTTATCGCCAGGTCGATCTATTGATCGGCATTTCCTCCGGCGTCAGCGCCGCGTTAACGCGCATGCTGAACCAGGGTCCGCGCTGGCGGCGGCATCAGCCACGCATCGAGACCATCCTGAATCCGGTTGATGCCGAGGCCATCGCCCGCCTAGCCGGCGAGCCGGTCTCGCATCCCTGGCTCAAGCAAAAGATCGGACCTGTCATCGTTAGCGTCGGGCGCTTGGTGCGCGCCAAGCAGTTCAGCCTACTGCTACGTGCCTTCGCGCTGTTGCCGCCGGCGATGAACGCGCGCCTGATGATTTGCGGCGGCGGCGGCCAACATGAACGACTGCTGGCGCTGGCGGCGCGACTCGGAATCGCCGACCGGATCGAGCTGCTCGGCTATCAGTCGAACCCGTTCCGCTATGTCGCCGCCGCCGACCTGTTCGTCTGCTCATCTGTCTTCGAGGGCGCCAACAACGCCCTGCTCGAGGCCCTCACGCTCGGCACGCCCTGCGTCTCGACCGACTGCCCAAGCGGCCCGCGCGAGATCCTCAACGACGGCCGCCTCGGCCCCCTGGTGCCGGTCGACGACCCGGTCGCCTTGGCCGAGGCGATGCGCTCGGTGCTCGAGGCGCCGTTGCCGGCCGAGCGCCTGCGCGCCGGGGCCGCGCGCTTCGATCCGCAGCGCAGCGCCGCGCGCTATGCTGAAGTGCTCGGGCTAAGCGTTCCCGGGTCGGGGGGAGGGCTTTCAGGTCAGAGACAGGCCATCCTGGGATGGACTAAGCATTGACTTGCGGCGAACCATCAGCGGCCGAACGCATCGCAATCTTCGCCGCCACCTCAGGCCACAGCGGCGTCGACCGTATCCTCGTCAACCTGATCGAGCAATGGGCCGCCTGGGGGCTACGCGTCGATCTACTGCAGGTGCGCCGACATGGACCACGGCTTGAGCCCGTCCCGCCAGGCGTGCGCTGCATCGATCTCGGCACTGCACACGTCAACACCGCACTGTCGGCCGTGGCGCGGTATCTGCGCCGCGAGCGCCCGGTCGCGATGCTCTCCGACAAAGATCGCGTCAATCGCATCGCGATCCTGGCGCGCATGCTGTCTGGCGTACACACCCGGCTCGCCGTGCGGCTTGGCACCACGGTCTCGGTCAATCTCGCCAGTCGCGGCCTCGGTGAGCGCGTGCTGCAGCGCGCCTCGATCCGCTATCTGTATCGGCTCGCCGATGGCATCATCGTGCCCTCGGTCGGGGTCGCGACCGATCTGGTCGAGCAGCTTGGCGTCGAGCGCGCGCGTATTCAGGTCGCCCATAGCCCGATTGTCTCGGCGCGATTGGAGCCCTTGGCGCAGGAACCGATCGAGCATCCTTGGCTCGCCGCTGGCGCGCCACCGGTCATCCTCGGGGTGGGCGAGCTTGGCTCACGCAAGGACTTCGCCACCCTGATCCGCGCCTTCGCGCTGGTGCGGGCCGAGCGCCCCTGTCGGCTGTTGATCCTCGGTCGCGGCCGCCAACGCGAACGGCTGCTAGCGCTGGCGGCCGACCTTGGTGTCGCCGATGCGGTCGACCTGCCCGGCTTCGTCAACAATCCCTATCCGTATATGCGCCAAGCAGCGGTCTTTGCACTGAGTTCGCGTTGGGAGGGCTTGGGGATCGTGTTGGTCGAGGCACTTGCGTGCGGCACGCCGGCGGTCAGCACCGACTGCCCCTCCGGCCCGCGTGAGATCCTGGGTCCCTGCTGTCCGCAGGCACTGGTGCCAGTTGGCGATCATCAGGCCTTGGCGCGGGTGATCAGCGAGACCCTGGCGCACCCGCCGGCGAAGACGCGATTGATCGAGCGTGCCCAGGACTTTTCGATCCACGCCAGCGCCCAAGCCTATCTCGCCGCGCTCGGCATCGTGCGGGAGCCATCTGGGGAGTAGCCAGGCCGGTCATCACTCGGCGTTGTCGCGGGAAACGCCGGACCGCTGCAAACAGGTGACCCGGGCTAGCGCTCTCGATCAGCGACCTGCGCTGTCATCAGCAGACGTCTCGGCCGCTGAGGCTTTAGACGACGAGCGTCCAGCGTGCGCTGTGGCGAGAGTAAAGGTCGCGGTATGCTCCGCGCTGCCGTCTTGTCGCCGTGCAACGAGGTCCGGCCGCGGATTGGCTTCAACCGCAGAGCAAGCGGGTCAGCACATCAGAACTTCGTTATACTCCGCCGGCTTGCGCGGCAGCTGCCGGGCGAACCCTACTCAGATGCGTCTTCGGCACTCATGGCGGTCAACATCCTCGGCGTTTTATCACGATCACCCCATTCCTTCGAGAAACCTTACTGACGAGAGCCCTACTGATGCTCGACCTCATCAAAGACCTCTGGGGCTTCATGCGTGAGCGCAAGAAGTGAAGCCGACCCCGTCTTGCCCATGCGCGCCTCGCCGCTGCTTGCCGTCTCGATCCTGTTCTTCGCGCTGGCCGATCTTTGGCTGGCGTTTCCGCAGATCGACCTCGCCGTCGCCAGCCTGTTCTGGACACCGGAGGACAACTTTGCCGCGCGCGGCGCCCTCTGGGAGCAGTTCATGTATCACTCGATCGACAAGCTGTTGGTGGTCATCAGCCTCGGCCTGATCGGCGCCTGTGCTCTCCGAGTGCCGATCCATCGGCACGCTAGCGAGCGGTTCATCGGGTCGGTCGCGAGTCGCGTCACCGGCCGACGACTCGCCTTCCTGCTGCTGCTGCTCGCGCTCGTACCGGGTCTGATCGTGAATACGCTCTTCAAGGAGCATTGGGGGCGGGCGCGCCCGATCCAGCTTGAGCAGTTCGGCGGGCAGCGCGCCTTCTCGCCGGCCTTCATCGTCTCCGACCAGGGCGGCGGCGCCTTCGCATCCGGCCATGTCGCGGCCGCCGCCTGGCTGGTCGCGGTGCCGGTGGTGGTGTGTGGGGTCGGCTCGCTCTGGACCGGCTTGGCCCTGCTCTATCTGCTGGCGATGGTGCTCGCGCGGATGGCCGCAGGCGCGCATTTCCTCAGCGATGCGCTGACCTCGATCCTGCTGGTTTGGGTCGGTTTTCTCATGCTGCAACGCCTCCTTCCGCTCAACGCCCCGATCGCGGCCCCCATCGAGTCGCCGATCAAGCCCCAGCCCAAGACGCGCGAGGAGCGGACGGTTCGATGAGCCCTTTGCGTCATACAGGGCCTCGCCTGTGGCTCCGCGCATGCTGCGCGCTCGCCCTCCTCGGCCTTGCCGTGGGCTGCGAGACCCAACCCATCGTCGGCTTCGGCCCCGTGCTGGAGTTGGAGCAGTTGCAGGCGTTGGTCGCGGACAGCGACTGGGAGGCGATCGTGGCCGCCGACATCGACTGCGGCGAGCCCTCGGATACCTGCGCCGAGGTCCACGCCATTCGCGCTGATGCCTGTTTGCGACTCGCCATCCAGTTACCGGTTGACGCTTCCGCGACCAGGGGGCGAACCCGGCAATTGCTCGACGCGGCCGAATCCGGTTACCGCCAAGCCTTGCTGCTGCACCACTCGAGCGCGTCGCCGAGCATGGCGTCCTATCACGGCGGCTTGTTACTGACTCTGAGCGAGCGGCGCAACCGGCTCGATGCCTCGGTGCGGGAAAGGACGCTCGACCGCGAGAACCAGAAGCTGCTGGCGGCCGCCAACCAGGCGCGCGCGCAGGTGCCAGACAGCGCGCTCGGCTTCATCTACACCGCCTCGGCGTTGCTCTATCACGCACTGCTGAAGGAGTCCGGTGGGAATCGCTGTCAAGGCTTGGGCCAGGCCGAGGCGATGCTGAAACAGACACCGGCGCCGCCCGCTGAGCTGATGAACGATCATCAACGGCTGCAAACCCTGATCGAGCAAGAGTTGCGCAAGAGCCACTGCGCGCAAGCCCCTGGACCCGCATGAGCAAGCGCTTGGTGTCTGCTCAGTATGCCGCAGGCGACGAGGTTCGCTGGGTCATCGCGCTGATCATCAGCATCACGGCCTGGCGTTTGCTGGTCGCCGATCTGCTGCCGGTCATGCGCGATGAGGCCTATTACTTCGACTGGGCGGGTCGACTCGCCTGGGGCTATTTCGACCATCCGCCCGCCGTCGCCCTGCTCGGACTCGGTGTCGTCATCGAGCCCGGCTCCACGCTGGCCGCCCGGCTCGGCGCCGTGCTGTTTGGCAGCGCGGCGCTGCTGGTGCTTTGGCGCCTGTATCGTGCCAGTGGTCTGCGCGCGGGCAATGGGCTGCTGCTCGCGCTCATCCTCTCGGTCGCCACCGCCCCTGGGCTGGTCGCTGGCGTCATCACCACGCCCGACAGCGTGTTGCTGCTGTGCTGGCCGCTGGCCTTGCACGAGGCGCTGCGGGCACTCCAGGGCCAGCGTCGACGCTGGCTCACGGCGGGTCTCGCGACCGGGCTCGGGCTGCTCGGCAAGTACAGCATGGTCATGATCGGCCCGGTCTTTCTCTGGGCGCTGGTGCGCGCCGACCCGCGCGCATTGCGCACGCCTTGGCCCTATCTCGGGGGGCTGCTCGCGCTGCTGGTGTGCTCGCCAAACCTGCTCTGGAATGCGCAGAACGACTGGCTGACCCTGCGGTTTCAGTTTGGGCACGGCTTTTCGACCGATAGCGGTCCGATCAGGCTGGCGGCAGACGCCCTGCCCGCAGTCACCGGCGCGCAGGCCTATGCGCGCGAGCAACCGACGCCAATGGATGTGGGCGAGCGACTCTCCAGTCTCGGCGGTTTCATCGGCGAGCAGTTGCTGTTCTGGGGGCTGGTGCTGGTGCCGATCGGGATCGCCGTTTGGCGCGCTGGTCGACGTGCTTACCAGCGCGCGGATGAAGGCTCTGGTCAGGGCTCAGATGAGCGCCCTACTTGGCATTTTTTTTGGCGCGTCGGTTGGTTCCCTAGTTGGCGCCTGGGGGGTGTGGGGGGTGGCATCAAGCCCGAGTCCGAGCCCGAACTTGATCGCACGATCAGCACGCTCGATCCTGCCGCCGTCTCGCTGCTAGGGGCGGCGGCTTTGGTGCCCTTGGGCCTGTTTGCGCTGGTCGCGCTCGGCAGTGAGGTCGAGGCGAACTGGGCGGCGCCCTATCTGATTGGCGCCGTGCCCTTCGTCGCGCTGCTATTGCGGCGCGGGTTCGATGGCGGGGTAGATGGCGGGGTTGATGGCGGGGTGGCCGCCTGGGCGCTGGCCGCGGCCGCTGGCAACCTGATACTCATCAGTGTTTATGTGTTATACGCGGTCACGGCCTTCCCGCCCTTGCCGGACGCGGCCGGACGCGTACTGCGTGAGAGCCACGGCTTCGCGGAGCTGGCCGACTATAGCGCGCGCCTGCCCGAGCCGGTGATCGCCGATCGCTATCAGTTCGCGGCCATGCTGAACTTCTATCAGCCCCAGCTTGCGGTCAGTCAATGGCCCGGGATCACCCGGCCATCGGAGTACGGGCGCGGACGAATCGCACCGCTGCCGAACCCGCAGGCCTTGCGGCAAACCGGCTTCTGGCTGCTGACGCGCAAGTTCTCGCCACCCGAGATCACCGGCTTCGACGCCGTCGAGACCCGCAGCCTCTATAGCTGCCCCGACGGGCGTTTCACCGTGATCGATGTCTCCGCGACCTGGGACGCCAGCGGTTGCGATGAGCCGATCAATGGTTGGCGGCTTTATCGTTATCGCGTCGATGCGATGCACTGAACGGAATGTAGCCCGAAATGCACGGGGTATTCCCCGTGCATTTCATGGCAGTCACGATCGGCTGCGAAGAATTGCTGGAACAGCGATCTTCTATGACTTCACATCAGGCTAGCCAGAGGTCGACATAGCTTTCTATACCACCTGTTGTTTCCACCACTTGCTGCGTGACGACGTCCGTTTCCATGTTAGAAATACTGGAGCCTGTATTTTCGAGAGGTGTGTTTATCATCGCATCCTCGATCTCTAGACCATGCGATTGATCGAAGTCATTAATTCGATCCTCGAAGAAGATTGCATCTCCATCGTCTAGCTGATGGTTTTTAGCATCGCCAAACGCTGCAAACGGATCTTGCGCAAAAACCTCTGCTTCTGCTTCTTCTTTAACTTGCTCAACTCGATCCTCGTGGCTAAACGGTGAATCTGGGCGATTACCCGTGTCGGTAGCAACAAAGGTGAAAACAGATAGCAGGTTATCAAACGCAGCCCCGTATTCAATCTGATCAGTCTCTTCATCGATAGTGATTTGACGGCTCAGAATCCGGGCAAAGATGTTTAATAGATTCTCAGACAGCTCAGCAGCCTCACCTGCTAATCTTCGCATGGCTATTTCGGAGATAGCCAACTCAGGCTTCAGTGCCTCGGGCTCTTCATCCGACTCAATCGCATACATCGTCGTGGTACCGCTCACCTCGTTGGACACTGCCAGCAGCGGTTGACCGTTTGGACTGTCCTCGGCGGCGATGAAGGTTATCCCCTCGGGGCCGAGATCGCCCACCTCGGGGTTGGTGGAACCATCGGCGAGCTCGGCCTCGACGCTGAAATCGCGGTTGTTGATGTAGTTGACGAAGGAGGCCTCGGCCGGCTCGGTGATGTCGTAGACCATGATGCCGCCGACGCGCTCGAGACCGATGAAGGCGTAGGTCTTGCCATCGATCTCGCCGAGGGTGACGCCTTCCGGCTCTGGGCCTTTGTTGTCGCTGCGGCTCTCGAAGCTGTCGTTCTCGTCGTTGTTGGCGTTGAAATCGTCGGGGAAGGCTTGTGCCGTGATCCGCTCGAAGTCATCGCCGCTGTTGAAGACCAGGTTGCCTTGGCTGTCGAAGATGCTGAACGAGCGGCTGCCGTAGGCATGGATCTGGTCGATGTCGCCATCGCCATCGGTGTCGCCATCGACCGTGGAGATGGTGAGGCGGCCGAGCTGGTCATCGTCGGCGATGTTGGGAGACGCATCGGTGATGCTGGCATCCAACGCAATCCCCGAGCGACCAAAAGAGGTGACCTCGTCGAGATCCTTGAGACGAACGGCATCACCGGTCACGTCTTCATCGGCATCGCCGCGATCGTCGCCTTCATTGGCGGTCACATAGTAGGTCTCACCACCGACCTCGTGGACGGCGAGCGCATCGGGCATCTGCAGGCCAAAGACGGGCCAGGTCTGAATATTGATGCCGGAGTCGCGGTCACTGGGATCAAGGCCATTGCCGGGCTGGCTGTGGTCGATCGGCGCGAGCGGCTGGATGTCGGTGACGGTCGCACTGGCGATATCGACCACCGCTACCGCGTTCGCTTCCTGCAAGGTGACATAGGCGTGCGCGCCGTCAGACGTGATCGCCACGTATTCGGGCTCGACATCCGCAGAGAGTGTCTTGTCGGGAAAGAGCCGCAGGCCGGCGGCTTGTAGGGCTGCCTGTTGCGCGTTAAAGGCGTCGAAGGTGGCCTTTTGCTCGGTAAAGGTGGCGATGTCGATGAGGCTGACCGAGCCGTCCGGATCGACGCCGCCGTCGGGCTCGCCTTCGTTGGCGACGACCAGGGTGCTCCCGTCGGGGGTAAAGGCGACCATGTCGGGTAGCGCGCCCACCTCGACCTCATCGACCAAGGTGGGGTTGGCAAAATCGGTTTCGTTAGCGTTAAAGAACACGACCTTGCCGGGATCGGTCGATACCGGGGCTTCGATCGCCACGGCGATCAGACCCTCCTTCACCGCCACACTGTTGGCACTGGAGCCAAACGCGGAGGCATCAATGCTGCCGAGCTTGATGGGATTGGCGGGATCACCGAGATCCAGCACGTCGATCGTCGTGGCATCGGCGTTGACGACAAACAGGCGCTGGGTCTCCGGGTCGTAGGCATTGATCTCTTGCGCGCCCTCGTCGAAGACGCCGGTTTGATAGGTGCCGAGAGGGTTCAGGACAATCGATTGGGTCGGCTCCGGCACATCGATATCGAACACGGCATCGGTGCGGTAATCCAGGTTCTGGATGCGCTCATCGAGATCACGTCCACTATCGGCGGCACCAAACGCCTCGCCGCCGTTGTCTGGGTTGAAGTTGTCGTTCAGATACTCGGCGAGTGCATCCTGCTCGGTGCCGTCAAACGTGAAGGTGGCCTCACCGGTCAGGCTCTCGTCCGGCTCGGCATCGCCATCGAGGTCGGTCAGCTCGAGCCGATCGGCTTGCGGGGCGGTCGGGAATGGGTAGCCATCGCCACCACCGGCTAGGAAATTGAGGGTCACGATGCGGAAAGATGCGCTGGCATCGCCCACTATCTCGCCGTCGCGGACCAGTTCGGCGACCAGCGTGTCGTTCTCATCGAAGATCCCTGCATTGAGGAGGCGCTCGCCGGCGGGCAGGTCGGGATCATAGGAGAACTTGATCCCGGAGACCTGCGGGAAGCGACCGGAGCCGATATCGCCAACCCCATGCTCGAGCACCGCGACCAATTCGGCCTTGGTGAGCGTCAGTAAGGTCAGGTCATTGTTGAAAGCCAGCGTGGTCTGGATATCGTTCTGGCTGATCCCGCCGGCCGGCTTGACGATGTTGCCGTCGCTGCCGATCACCGCTTCGTTCGGGGAGCGCACCGCCTCGCTGCCACCCGGAGGAACGATCGTCTCGCCGATCGAAGCCCGGATGCCGCCGCCGTTTTTGATCGAGACGACCACGTCCTCGTCGTACTCCTGTGCGATCGCCAGGTTCGCGTCTGCCGTCAGGTTACCAAGGTTGGTTTCCTGGGTGCGGACACCATCGGTCTCCTCCGGGGTGTCAATACCGGAGCGGTTGCCGTTGAGGAAGACGTCTGAGACGCCGAAGACGTTGCTTTCGGTGGCGATGATCTGCGCCTCGATGGCATCGGCCATGGCCTGAATCTCAGGATCGATCAGCCCTTCGGCACCCAAGGCAGCCACGCCCTGAGCGTCGGTGGCATAGGCGCCGGAGATCTCGGGATCGTAGCTGTCGGCGATGATGTGGCCGTCGCTGTCGAAGTCGAGCACCAATCGGCCGACGTACTTGTAGCTGCCGTCGGTGTTGACCACTGCGGTGGTCACGCCATCGGCGTCGGTGATGAATTGAGGATAGGGGCCTTGGTCGCTGTCGCCATCGCGGATGCGATCGTTGTCGTCGAACAGACGGGTGTTGGAGCCGCCGGCGACGATGATGTCGACATGGCTCAAACGCTCGGCGAGCGCCCGTTCGATATCGAGTTGCTGCATATGCGCCAACAGCACGATCTTGTCCATGCCGGGATTGGCCGCCAGCAGCGCATCGACCTCCGTTTGGATCTCGGCGGCCAGCGCATCGAGCTGGGCAGGGGTCGGGTTGGCATCGAAGTCGGCCGGCGCGATACCGAGATCCCCAGGACTCGAGATGATGGCGAGGGTCGGCGTGGTCGCCCCGACGACACCGATCGCTTCACCGTTGACGTCGATGACCACCGACGAGGTCACCGTGCGGGCTTGCGGGGCCTGACCACCCTCGACCTCCAGCGGCGCAAGGTTGGCGTCGGTCGAGAAGTCGAGGTTGGTGGCGAGGTAGGGGAAGTTCGCTCCGGTGAAGGCCTGACCGGCCAGCTCGGAGCCGCTGAGGGCCGAGAAATCACCAGTCGCGGAGCCGTCGATCAAGCCGGCCAGGGTAGCGGTGCCATAGTCGAACTCGTGATTGCCAAGCGCGAGCGCCTGGAAGCCAAGCTCGTTTTGGATCTGGATATCCGCGATCCCCGGCGAACCGAACACCGCCTCAGAGGCATCGAAGAACAGACCGGGAATGATGGCATCACCGGCTGAGAGGGTCAGGGTGTTATCCGGGAGACCATCGTTGCCGAGATCCTGAGCCCTGAGGGCATTGAGCACGGCCGAGAAATTCGGCGCATCTTGAATGGCCGCCGGGCCCGCTTCCTGATCAGCCGCATGGAGGAGTTCGAGGGTATAGACGGGTTCTCTCGACTCGACTCCGTACAACGTCGTGGTGCCGCTGACCTCATTGGACACTGCCAGCAGCGGTTGATCGTTCGGGCTGTCCTCGGCGGCGATGAAGGTTATCCCCTCGGGGCCGAGATCGCCCACCTCGGGGTTGGTGGAACCATCGGCGAGCTCGGCCTCGACGCTGAAGTCGCGTTTGTTGATGTAGTTGACGAAGGAGGCCTCGGCCGGATCGGTGATGTCGTAGACCATGATGCCGCCGACGCGCTCGAGGCCGATGAAGGCGTAGGTCTTGCCATCGATCTCACCGAGGGTGACGCCTTCGGGCTCCGGGCCTTTGTTATCGCTGCGGCTCTCGAAGCTGTCGTTCTCGTCGTTGTTGGCGTTGAAGTCCTCGGGGAAGTGCTCTGCGGTGATCTGCTCGAAGGCGTCGCCGCTGTTGAAGACCAGATTGCCTTGGCTGTCGAAGATGCTGAACGAGCGGCTGCCGTAGGCATGGATCTGGTCGATGTCACCATCGCCATCGGTGTCGCCATCGACCGTGGAGATGGTGAGACGTCCGAGCTGGTCATCATCGGCGATGTTGGGAGACGCATCGGTGATGCTGGGGTCGAGCGCGAGGCCATCATGGCCAAAGGAGGTGACATCGGCGAGATCCTTGAGACGGACGGCATCACCGGTCGCGTCTTCATCGGCATCGCCGCGATCGTCGCCTTCATTGGCGGTCACATAGTAGGTCTCACCACCGACCTCGTAGACGGCGAGCGCGTCCGGCATCTGCAGGCCAAAGACGGGCCAAGTCTGGATGTTGATGCCGGAATCACGGTCACTGGGATCAAGGCCATTACCGGGCTGGCTGTGGTCGATCGGCGCGAGCGTCTGGATGTCGGTGACGGTCGCACTGGCGATATCGACCACGGCCACCGCATTCGCCTCTTGCAAGGTGACATAGGCCTGTGCGCCGTCCGACGTGATCGCCACATATTCGGGCTCGACATCCGCAGAGAGGGTCTTATCGGGAAAGAGCCGCAGGCCTTCGGCTTGTAGGGCTGCCTGTTGCGCGTTAAAGGCGTCGAAGGTCGCCTTTTGCTCGGTAAAGGTGGCGATGTCGATGATACTCACCGAGCCGTCCGGATCAACGCCGCCGTCGGGCTCACCTTCGTTGGCGACGACCAGGGTGCTCCCGTCGGGGGTAAAGGCGACCATGTCGGGCAACGCACCCACGCCGACTTCGGCGACCAAGGTGGGGTTGGCAAAATCGGTTTCGTCGGCGTTGAAGAACACGACCTTGCCGGGATCGGTCGACACTGGGGCTTCGATTGCCACCGCGATCAGCCCCTCCTTCACCGCCACGCTGTTGGCACTGGAGCCAAACGCGGAGGCATCGATGCTGCCGAGCTTGTTGGGATTCGCGGGATCACTGAGATCCAGCACGTCGACCGTCGTGGCATCGGCGTTGACGACGAAGAGGCGCTGGGTCTCCGGGTCGTAGGCATTGATCTCTTGCGCGCCTTCGTCGAAGACACCGGTTTGGTAGGTTCCGAGAGGGTTCAGGACAATCGACATCGTCAGCTCCAAGAGTTGATCATGAAATAGACAGAGGCTTCACATACCGGCTGTAGAATCTGAAAGACGCGCGCAATCGTTTGGCTGCGTTTGCGGAGCGAATATTAAAGCAGCGATGGTTTTCCGGCAACATTACAAATAAATTTCATTATTATGACGTAATATTTTCTTATTCGTTATTTTTCAGTCATGATTTACACACGCTTTCGCTGTGACACGAAATGTGTATGAGCCTTGACTTTGGGACTTTTCGGCCCCTCAGGCCGTCGCGGCAAGCTGATCGAGCAAGCGCTCCAGGCGCTGGGGTGAGATTTGGACAGGGTTCTGCTCGCCGGCTGAGGTGTCGAAATAGGATTCGCTCCAAATCCGGCGCCGGACCAAGGCCAGGCAGTCGGAGAAGGTCGCCTCGGGCTTGAGGGTCCAGGCGCTCGAGCGCGCCAGGGTCGGCCAGTGCTCACGCCAGCGATGCACCATCAGACAGACCAGCGAGAACAGGGCCATGAGCACCGGCGTGGTGCGGGCGATGGCCAGATCGCTCCACTGGCGCTGGGTCTCCACGCCGAGGTGGCGACGGGTCTCCTCGAAGGTCACCTCCAGCGACCAGCGCCAGACGAACAGTTCGATCACCCGTACCGGGGTCAGGGTCAGCGCGCGGCCTCGCTGTCGGCCTGCTTGGAGGGCATCAGCAGGGTCAGAAACGGCAGTGCCCACATCCGCTGACTCCAGGGCACGGGCACCATCAGCGCCATCACCAGCCAGTCCACGCCCAGGCAGGTGACCACCATGCCCCGA
Organism: Halochromatium salexigens; assembly: GCF_016653295.1. GTDB lineage: Bacteria > Pseudomonadota > Gammaproteobacteria > Chromatiales > Chromatiaceae > Lamprobacter > Lamprobacter salexigens. The sequence continues at coordinate 25,214 of NZ_NHSF01000051.1, forward strand.
ATCGAGCGCACCGCATCCCGATACACCCCTTTGGCCCGGATGCGCGGCCCGAAGCGCCGCTCCAGGGTCTTGTCGATCGCCATCACGATCGGCAGGCTGGGCGGCAGCAGGGCCAGCAACAGCCCCAGTAGGATCTGCGCTGCGCGCAGTCCTGACCAGCGCGCGCGGTTGAGCACCCGATGGTAGCGCTCGAAGCGCCGCTCGCCCGAGAGGCCTATCGCGCGCAGCGCCGCAGTGACCGTGCGCGGGCCCTTGCGCGAGCAGGGTGCCGATCACCCACATCTGCGCATGCGCCCAGGTCGGTCGCGTGAACAGCACGGCAAACGGTTCTAAAACGAACGGCCAAAGTCGAGTGAGACACACCGCCTCGAATACATTCAGCTGTTGGAGTTCGGGAGCCGAATATTGCGCATGCACAGATGCAAGCGCGGCGAATGTTGGGTGTGAGTCTATGTTGGTCCCACACTGACAGCTTATCAGGACCTCGGCAAGGTTACGCCGCGCTGCCCCTGATACTTTCCGCCACGATCCTTGTATGAGGTCTCGCAGACCTCGTTCGACTCCAGAAACAGGATCTGCGCCACACCCTCGTTGGCGTAGACCTTGGCCGGCAGCGGGGTCGTGTTCGAGAACTCGAGCGTTACATGCCCTTCCCATTCGGGTTCTAAGGGCGTGACATTGACGATAATGCCGCAATTGCTGACGAATACACCGGCGGCAAGCGCAAAATTGCCGGCCTCTGGCACTGTTAAGCAGTAGACGTCGTGGTCACCCTTAATCTCGCGAATTCGCTGTATCTTGTGGTTGTATACAACCGCTGACTGCCCTTTTTCACGAAATGCAGGCAGCGCCGAAGCTGGTTGGAGGCGCTCAGCGTTGTGCAGCCGGATGCGCTCAGACGCCGCTAGGCGCTCGACCGTCCCGGGCAGACTGCTGAGGCGGTCGCAGTCTTTGTGATGCCGGTGCGTTCCGGGCACAGCCTCGTCGAGGCCATTGCGCAGGTTCCATTCATCGGCAAGCCGATGCGTTGGATACAGATGACCATTGGACGGCTGATAGGCCATCTCGCATCCACGAGCAAGATGCCGATACAAAGGCATCAATGAATCGTTCGGGCGCAACTCATTGGCCGCGAGCATGCGGCCATCACGCAGCACGAATTCGTGATCCGGCGTGCAATGGATCTGCTGGCCATTGTCCAGCGTCAGCTCGAGCAATGCGTCGCGGCCGATATAGCGCGGGGCCTCGAGCAGAGCGGCGATCACACGGCCATATTGGCCAATGCTGTAGCCCCAGAACAGCTCTCCCTGCTCGGCCCGCCGTGCCATCTCCTCCAAGGTGGGGGTGGAGCCGTCGAGCAGCGCAACGCGCGTGTCGCCGCGAAAGCACCGAGCATAAGTGCTCTTGCCAAGACAGATGGTCAGCACATTGCGCGGGATACGGAAGTATTCGACTGTGCGCGCCAGGGCAAAGGAGTTGGGCGGGATGATGCAGACGTCGGACTTAAGATTGACGAAGCTCGAGGAGTCGAAGTTTTTCGGGTCGACCACGGCCGAGTTGATGTTGGTGAAGATCTTGAACTCGTCAGCACACCGGATATCGTAGCCGTAGCTCGAGGTGCCGTAGGAGATGACACGACCACCGCTTTCGGATTCCCGCACTTGGCCGGGAATGTAGGGTTCAATCATGCCCTGCTCGCGCGCCATGCGGCGAATCCAGCGGTCGGATTTGATGCTCATAGTGTCGACGTTGTACCGAAAACAGGGAGCCAGGGTCGTTGATCGACCGGGCTCGAATACTAAAGACAGGATCCAGCGCTGCCGGCTTACTTTAAGCGCTTGAGCGCCTTCCCGCTTAGCTGATCAGCCGAGCAGCCCGTCCTCAAAAGAGTCATCACCGGCGGGCGGCGGCTGGCCGGGACGCTCGCCGCCAGTCAAGAACAGCTCGGTCATCAGTGCCTGGAAGCGTTTGCTGCTCGCAGACATGAACTTGCCGCGCCTGAGTACCAGCCCATAGCTGCGCGCTGGGAAATAGGCATCCAATGGCCGCCGTGCTAGCGGCTCTTCGCCGGTGAGGCAGACCTCGGTGACGATCGAGATGCCGAGCCCAAGCGCGACGTATTTCTTGATCACCTCCCAACCGCCGGCCTCGAGCCGCACCTTGTAGCTCAGCCCCTGCTGCCGAAACACCAGGTCGACCAGTCGCCAGGTGCTCAGATGTCGCGGCGGCAAGATCAGCCCATGCTCGGCGATATCCTGCAAGGAGACCTCGGGGTTCTGCACCAGCGGATGCCCCAAGGGCGTAATCAGCACCGGCCGGTAGGTCACGATCGGAATGTAGCGGATATCGTCTGGCACCTCGAGCATCGAGCCCACGGCCAGATCGACCTCATCGGCACGCACCATCGCCAGGCCATCGCGACCAGTGACATTGTGCAGCTGTAGCTCGATATCCGGATACTGATCGGCGAAGCGCTGGATCGGCTCGGGCAGGATGTAGAGGATGGTCGATTCACCCGCGGCGATATCGAGCCGGCCGCGATCGAGTCGCCCGCATTGCGCGGCGAAGGTCTCCTGCAATCCATCGACGCCTTGCACCAGCGGTTGCGCCAGTTCGAACAGCAAAGCGCCCTCGGGGGTAAGTTGAATCTTCGGGCCGCGACGCTCGAAGAGGATCGTGTCCAACTCGCGCTCGAGCGATTGAATCTGCAGCGAGACGGTGGGCTGACTGAGCGAGACCAGCTCGGCGGCGGCACTGACGCTGCCGACCCGTGCCGCATGGCAGAAGGCACGCAACTGCTTGAGGCGATTTTGACTGCCACGTCCGGTGGCCGCGCCCGCCTTTTCCCGGCGACGCGCCAACGGCGCAGAAGACTGCTCTTGGTCGGTGGGCGAGCGGGTCATCCCTGGTCACGTCTGATGTGAGCACTCCCGGTACAGAGTGCCGAGAGCACGGGCCAATCCCCTATCCACCAAGCGAACGCCAAAGGCTCAGTCACCGGTCCAGATCGACGAGGATATTGCGAGCAACCGCGCGTTGGTCAGCGTTACCTTCCTCGAGGACGCGATAGAGCAGTTGCTTGGCATGGGCGACCTCACCCGATGTCCGAAGCTGGTTCGCCTTGCGGATCAGGGCCTCGATCAGCGCGACCTGAGCCGACTCATCGGTGGCGGTTGGCGCTGAATTGGGGCCTGGCTTAGCTGCCAAGGCCTCAAGTTCCTCGGCCTCGATGGCGTCGAGTTCGGCTTCCATCTCCTCATCGCTCATGGGGCGATAGCGCCCTAGCTCGTCGCGATCGCCGCCATCGAGTTCACTGCCAACGGGGGACGACGAAGCGTCCTGCGGCGAGTCGTCAGGCGCTGATGGCTGAGTCGCTGACTGAGTGGCTGACTGAGTGGCCGACTGGGCAGCTGCGGGAGACGCAGGGCCGCTCGGCCCAGCATCGTCAGGCATCCTTGCCGGATCACTGCCACCGTCATCATCATCATCCAACCGGCGCTGAACGAAGCGCGAAAAGAAGATACCAGCCTCGAACAAAAGCCACATCGGCAACGCCAACAGGGTCTGGCTGATCACATCCGGGGGCGTGAGCAACATGCCGGCGACGAAGACGCCGACGATCACATAGGGGCGCTTACGCCGCAGCGCCGCAGGCGTGGTCGCGCCGATGGCGACCAGCAGGATGGTCGCAATGGGGATCTCGAAGGCGATGCCGAAGGCGAAGAAGAGCTTCAGCACGAACGCGAGATAGAACTCGATATCGGGCATCTGCGCGACACCTTCGGGTGTCACCGCCGAGAAGAAGCCGAACACGAGCGGAAACACCGCGTAGTACGCGAACAGCATCCCGAGGTAGAACAGCACGATGCTGGAACTGACCAGCGGCAGCGCCAAGCGCTTCTCGTGGGTGTAGAGGCCCGGCGCGATGAAACCCCAGAACTGATAGAGCAAGTAAGGCATCGCGACGAAGACCGCGACCACCAAGGCCAGTTTGAACGGGGTCAGGAACGGCGAGGCCACCTGTGTGGCGATCATCTGCGAGCCGACCGGCAACTGCGCGCGGATCGGCTCGGCGACGAAGGTGTAGAGATCGTTCGCAAACGGGAACAGGACCAGGAACACCAGCAGGATGGCGACGACCATCCGGATCAGGCGATCGCGCAGCTCGACCAGATGCGAGATGAACGGCTGCTCAGCGCCCAAGCCGTCGGGCGTCGGATCGGGCGCGTCACCCGACACAGGGGCGGTCTGCTGCTGCGAGGTCTCTTGTCGGGAGGGCGCTGTCATCCGGCGAGACTCATGAACGATCCTGGGACCCTTCGCCGGGGGATGACGCCGATGGCTTTGCGCTCGTGCGCGAGCCACTGCCCTCTTCGAGGATGGTCTCCAGCGGATTGCTTTCGGCCTGCTTGCGCAGGATCGCTTTCAGCTCGTCGGCCTTGATCTCGCGGTCGATCTCCTCCTTGACGGCGGAGAAGGCACGCCGCGCCCGGCCGACCCAGAGCCCAGCGGTGCGCGCCAATGTCGGCAGCCGCTCGGGCCCAACGACGATCAGTGCGACCACGCTGATGACCAGCAGCTCCAATGCGCCTATATCGAACATCTGATCCGCCTCGCTCCAGCCCGTTCAACCGCTCGATGGCGCAGCCCGCCATCGCGCCTCTCAGACCTGGGTCTTGTCCGCCGGCTTGCCCGAGGTTGGGTCGACCGTCGACCCGCTCGACTCGGACGCCTGCTCTGACTTGGCCGCATCGAGCCGTTTCGGGTCCTCGTCCTCGTCGGCTGATTTATCAGCCTCCGACATCGCCGAGCGGAAGCCCTTGACCGCGTTACCGAGGTCCGAGCCGATGCTCTTCAATCGCTTGGTGCCGAACAGCAGCACGACGATCAAGAGGATGATCAACAGTTGCCAAATACCAATTCCACCGACGCCCATCGAAACCTCCAGGACAAGCCTTGATGTCACCCCTAGTGGGTAAGCTTAAGTGTTCGTTTTCCCAACGCTCAGGCAGCCGCCGCGCGAACGCGGCTCCGCGAGCCGTGACCCGCGACTATACCGCATGCCCAAGTCGCCGTGCATAGATGCCGGCAATCATGTCGACAGCATCGGCCTACTCCGAGCGAGCGGCCTTCTCGGTGAGCCCCGAGAGGCCGAAGCGCCGATCGAGTTCCGCGAGCACCGCATCCGGATGCAGCCCCTGGTCCGCCATCAACACCAGCGAGTGGAACCAGAGATCAGCCAGCTCGTAGACCAGCTTCTCCGGGTCGCCATCCTTGGCGGCCATCACGGTTTCCGTCGCCTCCTCGCCGATCTTCTTGAGGATCGCATCGAGCCCCTTGCCATAGAGCTTGGCGACATAGGAGGTGCTGGGATCTGCGCCCTTGCGCGCCTCCAACACCTCGGAGAGCCGATTCAGGACATCGGACACGTGACTGAACTCCCGTGATCTGTGATCGACGACTGGTGACCCATACTGATCCAAGCGGACGCCGAAGCAGAGGCCTCAGGCCTCGGCGGCGCCCGCCGCGATGCGCTGTCCCTCGGCGAAATCGAGGGTGCCTTCATAGATGGCGCGACCGGTGATGGCGCCGATGATACCGGGCTCGGCGACCGCCGCCAGTGCCCGCAGGTCATCGAGATGGGTAATGCCGCCAGAAGCGATCACCGGGATGCGGATCGCATCGGCGAGCTGTCGTGTGGCCTCGATATTGGGCCCGGTCAGCATGCCGTCGCGGCCGATGTCGGTGTAGACGATGACCTCGACGCCGTCGTGCTCGAAACGCCGCGAGAGCGCCTCGACCCGATGCTCGGTGACCTCGGCCCAGCCATTGATCGCGACCTGCCCGTCCTTCGCATCCAGCCCGACGATGATATGCCCCGGAAAGGCGGCGCAGGCGCGGGCGACGAGTTCCGGTTCCTTGACCGCCTGGGTGCCGATGATGCACCAATGCACCCCGGCCTCGAGATAGGCGCCGATGGTGCGTTCATCGCGAATGCCGCCGCCGACCTGGATCGGCAGCTCGGGAAAGGCGGCGGAGATGGCGTGGATGGCATCGCCATTGACCGGCTCGCCGGCGAAGGCGCCGTTGAGGTCGACCAGATGCAGCCGTTTGGCGCCCGCCGCGACCCAGCGCCCGGCGACCTCGACTGGATCATCGGCGAAGACGGTCTCGTCCTCCATGCGCCCCTGGCGCAGGCGCACGCAGCGGCCGTCCTTGAGGTCGATTGCGGGAATCAGCAGCATCGCGGGCCCTCCAGCGGGCGATTGAGGTGAATGGTCAGAGATGACCCTTGGTCGACGGGGTGATACCCGCCATGCGCGGGTCGGGCTCCACCGCCATACGCAAGGCGCGACCAAACGCCTTGAACACGGTCTCGGCCTGATGATGCGCATTGATGCCCCGCAGGTTATCGATCTGCAGGGTCATCGCCGCATGGTTGACCAGCCCCTGGAAGAACTCGCGCAGCAGATCGACATCGAAGCCGCCGATCAGGGCGCGGGTATAGGGCACCTCATAGGTCAGCATCGGCCGCCCGGAGAGGTCGATCACGACCCGCGACAGGGCCTCGTCCAGGGGCACATAGGCATGACCGTAGCGGCGGATGCCGGCCTTGTCGCCCAGGGCTGCGGCCAGTGCCTGGCCAAGCGTGATCCCAACATCCTCGACCGTGTGATGCGCATCGATGTGCAGATCGCCGGTGGCCTGCACCTCGAGGTCGATCAGGCCATGGCGGGCGATCTGATCGAGCATGTGCTCGAGAAAGGGCACGCCGGTCTCAAAGCGCGCATGCCCGCTGCCGTCCAGATCGAGCGTGACACGCACCTCGGTCTCGAGCGTCTTGCGCTCGATCTCGGCGCTGCGATGGGTGGAGGTCTCAGTGGCCGTCATGGATGTCGATGCAGGGGTTCGCTCAGTTCAGGGTCTCGATCAGCGGCTCGCGCGCAGGCCAGCCGTACAGTATAAACAGGACTCAGGTCTCGAGCCAGAAGGTGACCGGACCGTCGTTGGTCAGGCTCACCTGCATGTCGGCGCCGAAGCGACCGCTGGCCACCGGGGCATGGCACTCGCGCGCGCGTTCGAGCAGCAGGTCGAACAGGTGCTTGCCGATCTCGGGGGCGGCCGCACTGGTGAAGCTGGCGCGGGTGCCCTTCTTGGTATCGGCGGCCAGGGTGAACTGAGGCACCAGCAACAGCCCGCCACCGATGTCGACCAGACTGCGGTTCATGCGCCCGCTCTGATCGGGAAAGACCCGATAACCGAGCAGGCGTTCCAACAGGCGCTGCGCGCGCGCCTCGTCGTCGCCCTGTTGCACCCCGACCAAGACCAGCAGTCCGGTCTCGATGGCGCCGACCAGGTTGCCGTCGACATGCACCTGGGCCGCGCTGACCCGTTGCAATAAGCCGATCATCGCCGCTTCTCGGGATTCGATCGCGGTGGGCTCAATGGAGTTCCGCCGCCAGACGATCGGTTGCGGCCACCAACGCTTGCGCGATCCCGGGCTCGAACGCGGCGTGGCCGGCATCATCGATGATCTCGAGCGAGGCGCTCGGCCAGGCTGCGGCCAGCTCCCAGGCCGAGCGCAGCGGACAGATCAGATCATAGCGACCCTGCACGATGACGCCCGGGATCTCGCGCAGGCGCGAGGCGTCGTCGAGCAGTTGGCGCGGACGCAGGAAGGCCTGATGGACGAAATAATGGCATTCGATCCGCGCCAGGCTCAAGGCGAGCCGCTCGTCGCTGAAAGCGCTGCGGATCGTCTTGTCTGGCAGCAGAGTCGCGCAGCGCCCCTCCCAGATCGACCAGGCCTTGGCGGCGGTCAGCCGGGTGGCCGGGTCGTCTCCGGTCAGGCGTCGATGATAGGCACTGAGGAGATCATCCTGCTCCTGCGCCGGGATCGGGGCCAGGAAATCGCCCCAGTGGTCGGGGAAGATCCAGTTCGCGCCCTGTTGGTAGAACCAGGCGATCTCCTCGGGGCGACAGAGGAAGATACCGCGCAGCACCAGCGCGCTGACGCGCTCGGGATGAGTCTCGGCGTAGGCCAAGGCCAGCGTCGAGCCCCAAGAGCCGCCGAACACCAGCCAGCGCTCGAGACCCAAGTGTTCGCGGATGCGCTCCAAGTCGGCGACCAGATCCCAGGTGCTGTTGTGCTCGAGGCTCGCGTGCGGTGTCGAGCGCCCGCAGCCGCGCTGATCGAGGAGGATGATGCGATAGCGTTTGGGATCGAAGAAACGCCGATGCGAGGGCCCACAACCGGCGCCCGGCCCACCGTGCAGAAACACCGCCGGCATGCCGTTGGGATTGCCGCACTGCTCAAGATAGAGTGTATGGCCCTCGCCGACTGCGAGGCGCTCCGAGGCAAAGGGTTCGATGGGGGGATACAAGGGGCTTCGGCGTCTCCGCGCAATCGGGGCGTTCAGTGTTGGAGATAGGGGCGCGACACGGATTTCAAGGCGCCGCCGGTTTCAAGGTGCTGCTGCCGGAGGCGGCCGGCTGGAGATCGGATCGCCGAGCCCAAGCCCCAGGCAGTGATCGGCCCGCCCCTGATTCACGGCCAGTTCGACCAGATCGAAGGCGTTGCGATACCAAAAGGCCTCGCCTGCCGCGACGTCGGCGAAGGTGCGTGCCGAGTTCAACGCATGTGTGCCAGCCTGCACCTCGGCATCGGCCGCAAGGCGATCGGCAGGCAAACCGGTGATCAGATTGCCGAAGGCGTCCACATAGCAGATGCGAGCGCAATCGGTGGGCCAGTCAGCGCCGACCAGTTGGCTCGCCGCGACAGGCTCGGCCTCCAGCCATTCCCCCGCGACCAGCCGCGCCGCCGCAGGCACGAACAGATCACGGCCATGAAAGGTCGCCGAGAGCTGGGCTGGGCGCCAGTGCAGGCGGAAGACCTGTGCATTCGGATGAGCGCGCAACAACGGCATCAGCAGACCATTATCGGGTGCCAGCCACCAACCATGCGCCGCGCATTGGGCGATGATGAGCCCGCGATCGGTGCCCACCCCCGGATCGACTACGCAGGTGTAGAGCGTCATCGATGGCATGCCACGGGCCAGGCCGGGCAGCAGATAGGCGGCCAGCTCCGGGCGGCAGGCTGGCAGATCGGAGATCAGCTCGATCACGGGCACCGCCGGCGCCAGCTCGCTCAGGCGCAGCCGCATCTGGCCGACGTAGGGACCAGCGCCGAAGTCGGTCAGCAAGGCGATGCGCCTGGGGTGATCGGGCTGTTGTCGCGGCCGTCGTTCTGGCATCAGGCGCGTCCCAAAACGCAAACGGCCGGGTCGAACCCGGCCGTTTCAGCGCAAGACACCGGCATCGCCCAGCGTCTCAACGGGGCTGGACTCAATCGTCATCCTCGCCCGAGGTCTCGTCGATGGGACGATCGACCAGCTCGACATAGGCCATCGGCGCTGCATCACCGGCGCGGAAACCGCACTTGAGGATGCGCAGATAGCCGCCAGGACGCTCACTGTAGCGCGGGCCGAGTTCGGTGAAGAGCTTGCCGACGGCCTTCTTATCGCGCAGCCGGGCGAAGGCCAGGCGCCGATGATGGACCGAATCCTCCTTCGCCAAAGTGATCAAGGGCTCGGCCACGCGGCGCAGCTCCTTGGCCTTCGGCAGGGTCGTCTTGATCAGCTCGTGCCGGAACAGCGAGCCGGCCATGTTGCGGAACATCGCCTCGCGGTGAGTGCTGTTCCGGTTGAGTTTTCTTCCAGCTTTTAGATGTCGCATTGTTCTGTTCCGATCGGTAATGTTCCGGTCGCTACTTGACCATCAACTCTTCGATGTTCTCGGGCGGCCAATTCTCCAGGCGCATGCCAAGCGATAAGCCGCGGGTGGCCAAGACATCCTTGATTTCGGTGAGCGACTTCTTGCCTAGGTTGGGCGTCTTCAGGAGTTCCACCTCGGTGCGCTGGATCAGATCACCGATCAGATAGATGTTCTCGGCCTTGAGGCAATTCGCCGAGCGCACCGTCAGTTCCAGCTCGTCGACCGGACGCACCAGGATCGGATCATAGGACGGCTCGTTCGGGCGCTCTTCACTGCCAAGGCTATCGACCGGCCCCCCAGTTTGATCCAAATCAACAAAGCTGCCGAGCTGGTCGCGCAGGATGGTCGCCGCGCGCTGGACCGCATCCTTGGCATCGAGCGTGCCATCGGTCTCGATATCGATCACGAGTCGATCGAGATCGGTGCGCTGTTCGACGCGCGCCGCCTCGACATCGATCGCGACCCGCAACACCGGGCTGAAGGTCGCATCGAGCGGCAGCTTGCCGATCGGACGCTCCTCGGCGCCATTGGCCTCGCGCACGCTCGCCGGCTCATAGCCGCGTCCGCGGCGCACGGTCAGCGACATGCTTAGCTCACTTTTTCCGGTCAGATTCGCGATCACCAGATCAGGATTAGCGATCTCGGCCGTGTGATCGATTGCGATATCGCCGGCAGTGACCGCACCGGGGCCAACTTTGCTCAGGGTAAAGGTCCCTTCATCGCGCCCATGCAAGCGGATGGCCAGTTGCTTGAGGTTCAATAGGATCTCAAGGACATCCTGCTGAACACCCTCGATCGTGGTGTACTCATGCAAGATACCCTGAATCTCGACCTCGGTGACAGCAAAGCCCTCCATCGAGGACAATAGGATTCGCCGAAGCGCGTTGCCGAGCGTGTGCCCGAAGCCGCGCTCGAAAGGCTCGAGCGAGACCTTGGCGCGATGCGGACTGCCGGCGACGGGATCGACCTTGACGATGCGCGGCTTGAGAAAGCCGCCTGCGACGTCTGACATAGAAAACTCCCTCGGCGGCGTTACTTGGAGTACAACTCGACGATGAGCGACTCATTGATATCGGACGGTAGATCGACCCGGTCCGGAACCCGCTTGAAGACCCCTTTCGCCGACTTGCTATCGACTTCGATCCATTCTGCGAACCCATTCGCCTCGGCCAAGGCTAGCGCGTTTTGCACGCGCACCTGCTTTTTAGCCTTTTCTCGGACCTCGATCTCGTCATCGATCGAGACCTGATAAGACGGGATCGATAGCACCTTGCCATTGACCAACACGCCTTTGTGACCGATCAGCTGCCGTGCCTCGGCGCGGGTGGCACCAAAGCCCATTCGATACACCACATTATCGAGCCGACGTTCGAGCAGCTGCAGTAGGTTCTCGCCGGTCGCACCCTTGCGGCGCGCGGCCTCGGCATAGTAATTCCGGAACTGCTTTTCCATCACCCCATAGGTGCGACGGACCTTCTGCTTCTCGCGCAGCTGTAGGCCGTAATCGGAAAGACGACGGCGCCGATCAGCCGCTTGCCCAGGCTGTTTCTCCAGATTGCACTTGGTCTCAAGCGCGCGTGCCTTACTCTTAAGACCAAGGTCGACGCCTTCGCGGCGTGCCAGTTTGCAGGTGGGCCCAATGTATCTCGCCATGTTCTCTGCCCCGTTAGACGCGCCGCTTCTTCGGCGGTCGGCAACCATTGTGTGGGATCGGTGTCACGTCGGTGATGCTCGCGACCTTGAAACCCGCGTTGTTCAATGCACGAACGGCAGATTCACGACCTGGCCCCGGACCTTTGACATGGACATCGAGGTTGACAACGCCGAACTCCTTCGCGGCCTGGCCGGCGCGCGTCGCGGCCACCTGGGCCGCGAAGGGCGTGCTCTTACGCGAACCACGAAAGCCAGAGCCGCCGGAGGTCGCCCAGGTCAGGGCATTACCCTGCCGATCAGTGATCGTGATGATGGTGTTATTGAACGAGGCGTGAACATGGGCCACGCCGTCCGCCACCTGCTTCTTAACTTTTTTGCGCGTGCGCAGCTGCTTAGCCACTGTATTCTGTCTCCGAGCGGAAAAGGCATTCCCTGCCGCCGGCGCGTTTTCGCGCCAATCGGTCAGAGGTCCCCTAGACGGGTTTAACGACGAACCGGGCGCCGCGGTCCCTTGCGTGTGCGCGCGTTGGTACGCGTGCGCTGACCACGCAGCGGAAGACCGCGGCGATGGCGAATACCTCGGTTACAACCGAGGTCCATCAGGCGCTTGATATTCATCGACACCTCACGCCGGAGATCACCCTCAACCGAGTATTTGCCAATCTCGGTACGAAGACGATCAATATCATCCTCGGATAGCGTGCGGACGGGCGTGGTGGTCGGCACCTGAGCGGCCTCGCAGATCGCGGCCGCCCGAGTCCGCCCGATCCCATAGATCGATGTCAAGGCAATGACCGTGTGTTTTCGGTCTGGAATGTTGACTCCGGCGATTCGAGCCATGCGCGTTGCGCTCCTGAGCGTTCGGTTCTTTTAGAAGAAAAAGTGTAAACAGGGCAGTTTAGCATCGCACGCTTTCAGATGAAAGCAGCAACACTAGCGCACAGATCAGCCCTGGCGTTGTTTGTGCCGCGGATCTTTACAGATCACGCGAATCGTGCCATTGCGACGGATGGTCTTGCAGTGGCGGCAGATCTTTTTGACAGATGCTCTTACCTTCATGGTTCTCTCCGTTTTCGTTGGAGGGGCGCGGCCTCAATCGCCAACGCGGGGACGAGCGCTTCGCCGCGCCGCCCCCATACAAGTCTTGTTATCGCGTTAGACCCGCCCCGGGCGCTTTCAGATTGGCCTTCTTCATCAGACCCTCGTACTGATGGGACATCAGATGCGCCTGGACTTGGGCCATGAAGTCCATCACCACCACGACGACGATCAGCAGCGAGGTGCCGCCAAAGTAGAACGGTACATTCCAACCGACGATCAGGAACTCAGGCAGCAGACAGACGGCGCTGATGTACAGCGCGCCGGCGGCTGTGAGCCGCGTCATGACCGAATCGATGTAACGCGCGGTCTGCTCGCCGGGGCGAATCCCTGGGATGAAGGCGCCCGAGCGCTTTAGGTTATCGGCGGTATCCTTGGCGTTGAAGACCAAGGCAGTATAGAAGAAACAGAAAAAGATGATCGCGGTCGCATAGAAGATCACATAAACCGGTTCACCCGGCGAGAGCTTGCTCGTAATGTCCGCGAGCCAGCGCATGTTCTCGGACTGACCGAACCATTGCCCAAGCGTTCCCGGGAACAGGATGATGCTGGAGGCGAAGATCGGCGGAATCACTCCAGCCATGTTCAGCTTCAGTGGCAGATGTGTGCTTTGCGCCGCAAGCATGCGTCGACCCTGTTGCCGTCGCGCATAGTTGACGGTGATCCGGCGCTGCCCGCGCTCGACGAAGACCACGAACGCAGTGACCGCGAGCGCCAGCGCAAAGAGGGCAAGCACGGCGAGCGCATTCATTTCACCGGTGCGCACCAGCTCCAAGGTACCGCCGACAGCGGCTGGTAGCCCCGCGACGATACCCGCGAAGATGATCAGCGAGATACCATTTCCAATGCCACGCTCGGTGATCTGCTCGCCGAGCCACATCAGGAACATGGTGCCGGTCACCAGGGACACCGCTGCGGTAAAGACAAAGCCGAAACCCTGCTGGACGACTAAGGCGGAACCTCCGGCTGTCTGTCCCTGCAATGCAATCGAGATCCCTATCGCTTGGAAGGTAGCCAAGACCACGGTGCCATAGCGCGTGTATTGGGTGATCTTGCGGCGGCCGGCCTCGCCTTCTTTCTTCAGCTGCTCGAGCTGCGGGATGACCGCCGTCATCAGCTGCATAATGATGCTCGCCGAGATGTACGGCATAATCCCAAGCGCGAGGATACTTGCCCGCTCCAGGGCGCCGCCCGAGAACATGTTAAACATGTCCAGGATCGAGCCCTGGTTCTGATCGAAGAGAACGGCCAACGCCTCGGGGTTCACCCCCGGCACCGGTATAAAGGTGCCGATACGGTAGACGAGCAGCGCACCGACTACGAACAGCAGCCGCTGTCGTAACTCGGTCAGCCGCCCCATTCCGCCGAGCGACTGCATCATCGATGCCGTGTTCTTCGCCATCTTCGCGCCCCTATTGAGCTATCGGTTAACTGTCGCTGACCGATCCGCCGGCCGCTTCGATCGCGGCACGCGCGCCCGCGCTGACCCGCAGGTCCTTGACCTGATAGGCGCGATCAACCTCACCGGACTTGATGAGCTTGATCGACGAGACGGCACCGGTGACTAGTCCCGCAGCACGCAGGCTCGCCAGGTTAACCTCGGTGCCCTCGAGCCGCTTCAGCTCGCTAAGCCGGATCTCATCCTTGATCACAGCCTTGCGCGAGCGAAAACCAACCTTGGGCAGACGCCGCTGCAACGGCATCTGCCCACCTTCGAAGCCGGTCTTATGGAAGCCGCCTGTGCGCGACTTTTGGCCCTTGTGGCCACGGCCAGCCGTCTTGCCGAGCCCGCTACCGATACCGCGACCGACGCGTTTGGCGTCGGGGCGGCTACCTGGCTCGGGTGAAAGAGTATTCAGATGCATCTCAACCGTCCTCCAAAACGCGGACCATGTACTGCACCTTGTTCACCATCCCGCGCGTCGCTGGCGTATCTTCCACCTCGACGATTTGGTGCATGCGCCGCAAGCCGAGGCCGCGAACACAATCCTGGTGCATCTTCAAGCGCCCGTGCATGCTACGCACGAGCTGAACCTTCAGCCTGTTCTCCGCCATGTCTTGCTCCTAACCTAGGATCTCATCGACGGTTTTGCCGCGCTTGGCCGCAACCACCTCAGCATCGGCCATACCGGCGAGGCCATTGATCGTCGCCTGCACCACATTGATGGCGTTATTGGTACCGATGCACTTCGCCAGCACATCCTGCACCCCGACCACCTCGAACACCGCGCGCATCGCACCGCCGGCGATGATGCCCGTCCCTTCAGAGGCCGGCTGCATGTAGACATGCGCCGCGCCGTGCCGGCCGTTGACCGGATACTGTAGGGTCGAACCCTTAAGCTTAATATCGACCATATTCTTACGCGCGCTCTCCATCGCCTTCTGGATCGCGACCGGGACTTCGCGCGCCTTACCGGTGCCATAGCCGACCCGGCCCTTACCATCACCAACCACGGTGAGCGCACCGAAGCCAAACACGCGGCCGCCCTTGACGACTTTCGCGACCCGGTTGACCGAGATGAGCTTCTCGAGCAGATCGTCGCCTTCGGGCTTGGGGTTGTAATTCGACATCATCGTCTCCTCAGAACTGAAGCCCGTGCTCGCGCGCGGAATCGGCCAGCGCCTTGACGCGGCCGTGATACTTAAACCCGGAGCGGTCAAAGCTGACCTTCTCGACTCCCGCCGAGCGCGCTCGATCGGCAATCGCTTGGCCGATCTTCGCCGCCGCGCTGATATTACCGGTCTGACCTTCGCAGGCTGTCTTAAGCTCCTTTTCGACCGTTGAGGCGCAAGCAATCACGCGATCACCATCAGCACCGATCACCTGGGCATAGATATGGCGCGGCGTGCGAAAGATGCAGAGCCGATAGCCACCGAGTTCGCGAATCTTGGCCCGGGCGCGCGTTGCGCGCCGCAGCCGCGCATGTTTCTTATCCATCCGCATCACCTATTTCTTCTTGGCTTCTTTACGCAGGACCTGTTCATCCGCGTAACGAACGCCCTTGCCCTTGTACGGTTCCGGCGGACGGAATCCGCGAATCACCGCGGCGACCTGACCGACCTGTTGTTTATCGATGCCGCGCACCACGATCTCGGTGGGTGTCGGCGTATCGATCTCGATGCCATCTGGAACCGGGAAGTCGATCGGATGCGAATAACCAAGCGCGAGGTTCAGCACCTTCCCCTTGGCTTGCGCGCGATACCCCACACCAACGAGGCTGAGCTTACGCTCGAAGCCGCTACTGACGCCGTGCACCATATTGTTTAGCAGGGCGCGCGTCGTGCCGACCATCGCCCACTGCTCATCCTCGTCATTTGCGGGACGCGTAGTGACGATGGCACCATCAATCTCGACCTCGACGAACGGGTGTACTGACCACGAGAGTGAGCCCTTCGGCCCTTTAACGGTGACATCGCGACCGGACATCGACACATCGACGCCGCTCGGTATCTTGACGGGTGCTTTCGCTATTCTGGACATGACAACCTCCCTTAGGCCACGTAAGCCAGGATTTCGCCGCCGTGTCCAGCCTGGCGCGCAGCACGATCGGACATCAGGCCTTGTGAAGTCGAGACGATGGCAACACCAAGGCCGTTCCAGACACGAGGCAGCTCATGTTTGCCACGATAGATGCGCAATCCAGGCCGCGACACACGCTTCAGGAACTCGATCACCGGCTTGCCGCGGTAATACTTGAGTCTGAGCACCAGTTGCGGCTTGGCTTTTTCATCGTCCTCAACGGACACATCGGCGATATAGCCCTCATCGCGCAGGAGGTTGGCGATGGCTTGTTTCTTCTTCGAGAGCGGCATCGAGATCGTAATCTTGCCGCGCGCCTGGCCGTTGCGGATGCGCGTCAGCATATCCGCAATGGGATCGGTCATACTCATTAGATTGACTCCAGGGTCAGACCGCCGGTGAGAGCGCGATACCCTTTAGGGTTTCTCGATCCTGGTCGCCTCTGGCGAACAGGGTGATCGGACACTCCGATCGAATCCGCCGGCACATGCAAT
This sequence comes from Halochromatium salexigens, assembly GCF_016653295.1. Taxonomy (GTDB): domain Bacteria; phylum Pseudomonadota; class Gammaproteobacteria; order Chromatiales; family Chromatiaceae; genus Lamprobacter; species Lamprobacter salexigens. The sequence continues at coordinate 41,753 of NZ_NHSF01000051.1, forward strand.
CCCGGACGGATTTTTATTTTTAGCCTCTTTAGGCTTGGCTTGAGAGGAACTTTAGGTCCCGCTCAATAGGTGGATCGAGCGCCATCTACCAACTGGCCTTGACCACGCCCGGTACGTCGCCGCGCATCACCGCTTCACGCAATTTGTTGCGTCCAAGCCCAAACTTCCGGTAGACCGAATGCGGCCGACCACTGACTCGGCAACGACGCTGGTACCGCGTCGGACTGGCATCGCGCGGCAGTTTTTGCAGGGCTACCACTGCAGCCTCGACCTGATCTTGATCGGCACTCCGATCGTTGATGACAGCTTTCAACCGCGCACGCCGTTCTGCATAGCGTTGCGCAATCCGTGCACGCTTTTGGTCGCGCGCGATCATGCTCTTTTTCGCCAACCTTGCCTCCGAAAATTAGGTACGAAACGGGAACTGGAAGACCTCGAGCAATGCGCGCCCTTCCTCATCGGTACGTGCCGTGGTGGTAATAACGACATCCAGGCCGCGCACGGCATCGATCTTATCGTAGTCGATCTCCGGAAAGATGATCTGCTCGCGCACACCGAGCGAGTAGTTGCCGCGCCCGTCGAACGCCTTGGGACTAAGCCCACGGAAATCCCGCACACGGGGGATTGCGACATTGATCAACCGGTCGAGGAATTCATACATGCGCTCGCGACGCAGCGTAACCTTGCAGCCGACTGGCCAGCCCTCACGGATCTTGAACCCGGCGACCGACTTACGCGCCTTGGTCACAATCGGCTTCTGGCCCGCGATCTTGGTCAAATCGCCGACGGCAAAATCCATGACCTTCTTGTCCGTCACGGCCTCACCCACACCCATGTTCAGGGTAATCTTGGTGAGCCGAGGAACCTGCATCACGCTCTTATAGCCAAAGCGCTCGCGCAGTTCGCCGACGAACTTTTCATGATAAATCGTCTGTAGCCTAGACATAACTTTACCCAACGTCCACGACTTCGCCGTCGGACTTGAAAACACGGACCTTTCTACCGTCCTCGAGGGTCTTGAATCCAACCCGATCCGCGCGTCCAGCTGCGGGGTTGTAGACGCCGACATTCGAGCGATGCAATGGCATCTCCTTGTCAACGATACCGCCGGGAACGCCCTTCTGCGGGTTCGGCTTCTGGTGCTTCTTCGCCATATTGACGTTTTCCACCACGATGCGGTCACCATCCATCTTCAGCACGGTGCCGCGTTTGCCCTTATCCTTGCCGGTGATAACCATGACGTCATCGCCTACTTTGATCTTGTTCATGACTTGAACCTGCCTGCTACCGTTCTGGTGCCGCTCGTATATGGGCCATCCACTGCCATCAGAGACCTGTATTCAGAGGACCTCGGGCGCGAGCGAAATAATCTTCATAAAGCGCTCACCGCGCAATTCACGCGTCACAGGCCCGAAAATTCGAGTGCCAATGGGCTGCAGTTGATTATTCAATAACACCGCCGCATTCCCGTCAAAGCGGATCTGCGAGCCATCGGGTCGCCGTACACCCTTGCGTGTGCGCACCACGACCGCATTATAGACGTCGCCCTTCTTGACCTTGCCGCGCGGGATCGCATCCTTCACCGTGACTTTGACCACGTCACCGATGCCCGCATAACGCCGGTGCGATCCGCCAAGCACCTTAATGCACTGCACTGAGCGGGCACCGCTATTATCGGCCACGCCGAGGCGGGTTTGCATTTGAATCATTGTATGAACCTACCTTTGCAACTGCTGAGCGGATATCAAGCGAGACCCGACTCGTGCGTCCAAGTCGACGAACCGCGAGTGCGGCTTAACGCGCGCGCTCGACGACCTCGACCAACCGCCAACTCTTGGTTTTCGACAGGGGCCGGCACTGCTCAACGCGCACCCAATCACCCTTATTGCATTCGTTAGTATCGTCATGCGCATGCACCTTAGTGGAACGGCGCATAAACTTACCGTACAACGGATGTTTGACCCGGCGCTCAATAATCACGGTAATGGTCTTATCCATTGCGTTACTGATCACCTGACCAGTGAGCACGCGATTGCTGTCATTCTTTTCACTCATTGACCGCTCCCCGCCAAGGCCTTGGTTTGCTCAGTCATTAGGGTCTTGATCCGGGAAATGTCACGTCGTACCGCTTTCACCCGCGACGGCCGTGATAACTGGCCGGTACGCTGCTGCATACGCAAATTGAACTGCTCCTTGAGCAGTTCATGCAGCCGCTTCTGCAACTCGGTCTGACCGAGTGTGCGTAGTTCTTGAGCCTTCATCAGAGCACCGTCCTCTTCTCGAACCTGGTCTGCACGGGGAGTTTCGCGGCAGCGAGCTGAAAGGCATCGCGCGCCAACTCCTCGGAGACCCCCTCGATCTCATAGAGCATCCGTCCGGGTTGAATCAGCGCCACCCAATATTCAACGTTGCCCTTACCTTTACCCATGCGGACCTCGAGCGGCTTTTTCGAGATCGGCTTATCCGGAAAGACACGAATCCAGAGTTTGCCGCCACGCTTGACCTTACGCGTGATGGCGCGCCGTGCCGACTCGATCTGTCTCGCTGTCAGACGACCGCGACCGACCGCTTTGAGACCGAACTCACCGAACGAGACCTGACTGCCGCTTTGTGCCAGGCCGCGATTACGCCCCTTGTGCTGCTTTCGAAATTTTGTACGCTTTGGCTGCAGCATGGCTCAACCCTTCTTCTCGGTCTTGTCTTTAACGCCGGCGCCCGGAAAATCGCCAAGAATCTCACCGCGGAAGACCCACACCTTCACACCCAGGATGCCGTAGGTTGTCTGTGCTTCGGCGAAGCCATAGTCGATGTCCGCACGCAACGTGTGCAATGGCACCCGACCCTCGCGATACCACTCCGAGCGCGCAATCTCGGCACCATTCAAGCGGCCGGCAATATTCACGCGCACACCGCCAGCGCCAGCCCGCATAGTGCCTTGCACCGCACGCTTCATCGCCCGTCGGAACATGATGCGCCGCTCGAGCTGCTGGGCAATGCCCTCAGCAACTAACTGGGCATCGAGTTCAGGCTTACGGATCTCCTCGATGCTGATGTGCACCGGAATCCCCATACGCCCGGAGACCTCGGCGCGTAGCTTGTCGATATCGCCGCCCTTTTTACCGATGACGACGCCCGGACGCGCGGTATGGATAGTGATATGCGCGTTGCGTGCCGGGCGGTTGATCTGGATACGACTCACCGAGGCGTTCGCGAGCTTCTTCTTGAGAAACTCTCGCACCTCGAGATCGTTGTTCAACAGATCGGGATAATCCTTCGAACTCGCGTACCAGGTCGAATTCCAATCCTTGACGATGCCGAGCCGAATACCAACTGGATGTACTTTTTGTCCCATGCCTCAACCCCGACCGTCGCGTTCGGCTACCCGGACACTAATGTGGCTGGTGCGTTTTAAGATTCGCGTCGCTCGGCCCTTGGCGCGAGCGCGCAGGCGCTTCATCGTCGGACCCTCGCCCACTTGCACCTCGACGACGTGCAATTGGTCGATGTCCGCCCCGGCGTTGTTCTCGGCATTGGCGATCGCCGACTCCAAGAGCTTGCGCAGCATGCGCGCGCCTTTCTTGGTGCTGAACGCCAGATCATTGAGTGCGCGCTCAACGTGCTGTCCGCGAATCTGATCCGCGACCAGCCGCGCCTTCTGCGCCGAGAGACGCGCATACTTCAGTGTCGCTGCTGCTTGCATGGCTTATCCCCTAGCGCTTCTTGGCCTTGCGGTCCGCCGCGTGACCGCGGAAGGTCCGAGTCAGCGCGAATTCGCCAAGCTTATGGCCAATCATGTTCTCATTGATCAACACCGGCACATGCTGGCGACCGTTGTAGACGGCGATGGTCAGACCGACCATCTCCGGCAAAATCATCGAACGGCGCGACCAGGTCTTGATCGGCCGTTTACTATTCTGGGCCACCGCATCCTCGACCTTCTTGGCCAAGTGATGATCGATGAACGGGCCCTTGCGGATCGAACGTGCCACGTGATCGCTCCTCGCGTTGTCTTACTTGCGCCGACGACGACGTACGATCATGCCGTCCGTACGCTTGTTGTTTCGAGTCTTATGGCCCTTGGTCGGCAGTCCCCAGGGGCTCACTGGATGACGACCGCCCGAGGTGCGGCCTTCACCCCCACCGTGCGGGTGATCCACTGGATTCATGACCACGCCGCGCACCGTCGGGCGCACGCCGCGCCAGCGCGAGGCCCCCGCCTTACCGAGCTTGCGCAGGCTGTGCTCGCCGTTGCCGACGACACCGATCACGGCGCGGCAGTCGGCATGCACCTTGCGCATCTCGCCGGAACGCAGCCGCAAGGTCGCGGAGTCACCCTCACGGGCGACGAGCTGCACCGAGGCGCCTGCCGCGCGCGCCAACTGCGCGCCCTTGCCGGGACGCATCTCGATGCAATGAACCTCGGTACCGACCGGGATATTGCGCAACGGCAAGCAGTTACCGACCGCGATCGGCGCCGTCTCCGAGGCCATCACGGTCGCGCCTTGGCTCAGCCCCTTGGGCGCGATGATGTAGGCGCGCTCGCCGTCGGCATACTTGAGCAGGGCGATGTTGGCGCTGCGGTTCGGATCGTATTCGATCCGCTCCACGACTGCCGGCACCTCTTTCTTGCGGCGCTTGAAATCGATGAGCCGAAAGCGCTGTTTATGGCCGCCACCACGATGCCGCACCGATATACGGCCCTGATTATTACGACCACCAGTCTTTGCTTTCTTCGAGAGCAATGCCTCGTGGGGCTCACCCTTGTGCAGCCCTTTTCCGGTGATCTTGACGACGAACCGCCGGCCGGGCGATGTCGGATTTGTTTTCACGATAGCCATTGTCTGTTATCCGTGTCGTTGATGGGCCTTAGCAGGTACCGCCGTGCGCGAGCTTCACGCGCCGTCGCTCAAGCTCAGCCGATCAGGCACCGCCCCCAAAGTCGATATCATTGCCGGGCGCGAGGCGCACATAGGCCTTGCGCCAGCCAGGCCGCTTGCCTAGCCGCGCACCAAAGCGCTTCGCCTTGCCCTTAACATTCAGCACCTGCACCGAGTCGACCTTGACCTCGAAGAGCAGCTCGACGGCCTGCCCGATCTCGCGCTTGGTCGCGGTTGGCTCAACTTTGAAGGTGTATTGCGCGGACTGATCGGCGATGAGCGAGGTTTTCTCGGAGATGATCGGTCCGAGCAGCACCTTCATCAGGCGTTCTTGATTGATACCCGCATTCATGACAGACGCTCCTCTAGAAGGCGCAATGCAGCCTCGGTGACGATCAGATGTTCGGCCGCGACTAGGCTGACGGGATCGACGCTGGTGGCCGTATCGACCCAAACGCCCGGTAGATTGCGGGCACCCAATGCCAGGTTGTCCTCAACCTCATCGACGAGGATCAATGCGCGCTCGACACCGTACTCGGCCAGCTTCGCGCGAACCTCTTTCGTCTTCGGCGCGCTAATGCTCAGCTCAGAGACCAGGATCAAGCGCTCGGCGCGGATCAGCTCCGAGAGGATCGAGCGCACCGCGCCACGATACATCTTGCGGTTCACCTTCTGCTCGTAGCTGCGCGGCTGAGCCGCGAAGGTCACACCGCCGCTGCGCCATAATGGGCCACGGCTGGTACCGGCTCGGGCCCGGCCAGTTCCCTTTTGTCGATATGGCTTAGCTCCGCCACCGCTTACCGCGGCACGATTTTTTTGCGCTTTGGTTCCGGAGCGCGCACCGGCCAGATAGGCCGTCACGACTTGGTGCACAAGCCCAGGCTTGTAGTCGACACCGAAGACCAGGTCAGCAACCTGGACCGACGACGACTCGGCGTTGCGAATAGCCAGCTCCATGATTAACCCTTCCGATTCTTCTGTTTCACCGAGGGCACCACGAACAGGCGCCCTCCGGCTGGACCCGGTACGCCGCCGCGGATCAGCAAGAGATTGCGATCAACGTCGACCCGGATCACCTCGAGATTCTGCTGACAGCGGTTCTCGTTGCCCATCTGGCCAGCCATCTTCTTACCCTTGAGCACGCGCCCTGGAGTCTGGCATTGACCAATCGACCCCGGAGCCCGGTGCGACAACGAGTTACCGTGGGTGCTGTCCTGGCCGTGGAAATGATGCCGTCTGATGGTTCCGGTGAAGCCGCGCCCCTTGGTGACGCCGCGCACATCAACTTTTTGACCAGACTCGAACAACGAGACCGACAGCTCACCACCCTCGCTCAAATCCTCACCCTCGCCGGAGGCGAGACGGAATTCACGCAGCACTGAACCGGGCTCGGTGCCAGCCTTCGCGAAATGCCCAGCCATCGGCTCGGTCACCCGCGTTTTACGACGGCGCCCCGTGGTTACCTGAATCGCACGGTAACCATCACGTTCCTCAGTCTTAGTCTGCGTCACGCGGTTCGGCTGCACCTCGATCACGGTGACCGGAACGGAGCGACCGTCGTCACTGAAGATGCGGGTCATACCGGCTTTGCGGCCGATCACACCAATGGCCATCGTCTTAACCTCAGCTCAGTTTGATCTGTACGTCGACACCGGCAGCCAGGTCGAGCTTCATCAGGGCGTCAACCGTTTTATCGGTCGGATCAACGATATCCATCAGCCGCTTGTGCGTGCGTAGCTCGTATTGGTCACGGGCGTCCTTGTTAACATGTGGCGAAATCAGCACGGTATAGTGCTCATGTCGCGACGGCAGCGGGACGGGACCGCGCACCTGCGCCCCGGTTCGCTTCGCCGTATCGACGATCTCGCGCGCGGACTGGTCGATCAATCGATGATCGAATGCCTTGAGTCGGATGCGTATGCGTTGGCTAGCCATGCCCTTTACTCGATGATCTTCGCGACGACGCCGGCGCCGACGGTGCGTCCGCCTTCGCGCACCGCGAAACGCAACCCTTCTTCCATCGCGATCGGCGCGATCAGCTGCACGGTCATCTTCACGTTGTCGCCGG
>NZ_NHSF01000051.1:48796-144786 GCF_016653295.1 Halochromatium salexigens
TTACTCGATGATCTTCGCGACGACGCCGGCGCCGACGGTGCGTCCGCCTTCGCGCACCGCGAAACGCAACCCTTCTTCCATCGCGATCGGCGCGATCAGCTGCACGGTCATCTTCACGTTGTCGCCGGGCATGACCATCTCAATGCCTTCGGGCAGCTCGCAGGCGCCGGTGACGTCGGTGGTGCGGAAGTAGAACTGCGGGCGGTAGCCGTTGAAGAAGGGCGTGTGGCGCCCGCCTTCTTCCTTGCTCAGCACGTACACCTCGGCTTCGAAGTGGGTGTGCGGGGTGATCGAGCCGGGCTTGGCCAGCACTTGGCCGCGTTCGACGTCATCACGCTTGGTGCCGCGCAGCAGGGCGCCGATGTTGTCGCCGGCTTCTCCTTGGTCGAGCAGCTTGCGGAACATCTCCACACCGGTGCAGGTGGTCTTGACGGTGTCTTTGATGCCGACGATCTCGACTTCCGCGCCAACTTTGATCACACCGCGCTCGACGCGTCCGGTCACCACGGTGCCGCGACCGGAGATGGAGAAGACGTCTTCGATCGGCATCAGAAAGGCGCCGTCGACGGCTCGCTCGGGCGCGGGGATGTAGCTGTCGAGCGCTTCCATGAGCTTGTCGATGGATTGGCCGCCGATCTCGCTGTCGTCGCCTTCGAGCGCCTTGAGCGCGGAGCCGGTGATGATCGGAGTGTCGTCACCCGGGAAGTCGTAGCTGTCGAGCAGCTCGCGCACTTCCATCTCGACGAGTTCGAGCAGCTCGGCGTCGTCGACCATGTCGGCTTTGTTGAGGTAGACGACGATGTAGGGCACGCCGACCTGGCGCGAGAGCAGGATGTGCTCGCGCGTCTGCGGCATGGGGCCGTCAGCGGCCGAGACCACAAGGATGGCCCCGTCCATCTGCGCCGCGCCCGTGATCATGTTCTTGACGTAGTCGGCGTGGCCGGGGCAGTCGACGTGGGCGTAGTGGTGGGTGTCGGTCTCGTATTCGACGTGCGCAGTGGCAATGGTAATACCGCGCTCGCGCTCCTCGGGGGCGTTGTCGATCTGGTCGTAGGCCCGCGATTGACCACCATATTTCTTCGCCTGGTGGACCGTGATCGCCGCCGTCAGCGTGGTCTTGCCATGGTCAACGTGGCCGATCGTGCCAACGTTGACGTGCGCCTTCTTTCTCTCGAACTTTTCTTTGGACATGCCCGTATCCCCTCAGAGATCCACTGCAATCATAGCGAGCGCCAACCGTGGGTCGACGCTATCGTTTCTTGGCGACGGTCTCGGCAATACTGGCCGGGACCTCGTTGTATTTAGCAAACTCCATGCTGTAGCTCGCACGCCCCTGCGTTGCCGAACGCAAGTCGGTGGCATAACCGAACATCGATGCCAGCGGCACATCGGCGCGGATAATCTTGCCAGAGGGCGTATCTTCCATGCCCTGAATCATGCCGCGGCGGCTGTTCAGATCGCCCATGACATCGCCCATGTTCTCCTCGGGCGTGACCACCTCAACCTTCATGATCGGTTCGAGCAGGACTGGCTTACCCTTGGTCGCACCTTCCTTGAAGGCCATCGAGCCGGCGATCTTGAACGCCATCTCACTCGAGTCAACCTCATGATAGGAGCCGTCATAGAGCGTTGCCTTGACATCGACCACAGGGAAACCCGCAATCACACCATTGGTCATGGCCTCTTGGATGCCCTTATCGACGGCCGGGATGTACTCTTTCGGTACTGCGCCACCGACGATCTCGTTTGCGAACTCGTAGCCAGCGCCTGACTCTTGCGGCTCAAGTCGAATGTAGACATGGCCATACTGCCCGCGACCACCCGACTGCCGAGCGAACTTGGTCTCTTGCTCGACCGTGGTACGCAACGTCTCGCGATAGCTGACCTGCGGCGCGCCCACATTGGCCTCGACGTTGAACTCACGCTTCATCCGATCGACGATGATCTCCAGATGCAGCTCGCCCATACCGGAGATGATGGTCTGGCCCGACTCCTCGTCCGAGCGCACCCGGAACGATGGGTCTTCCTGCGCTAGCTTCTGCAGCGCCACGCCCATCTTCTCTTGGTCGCTTTTTGTCTTTGGCTCAACCGCCACCGAAATCACTGGCTCCGGGAACTCCATCCGCTCGAGCGTGATCGGCTTATCCAGCGCGCACAGGGTCTCACCGGTGGTGACATCCTTAAGGCCCACCGCAGCCGCGATATCGCCAGCGCGGACCTCTTTGATCTCCTTACGATCGTTTGAGTGCATCTGCAGGATGCGCCCAACCCGCTCTTTCTTGCGCTTGACCGGGTTCAACACACTATCGCCGGCGTTCAACACACCCGAATAGACGCGGAAGAAGGTCAATGTCCCAACATAGGGATCAGTCGCGATCTTGAACGCCAGTGCCGCGAACGGAGCGTCATCCTTTGATGGACGCTCCTCGAGGGTCTCGGCGGCGTCGTCCAGCACACCCTTGATCGGCGGCACCTCGGGGGGCGACGGGAGATAGTGGATGACGGCATCCAGCATCGCCTGCACACCCTTATTCTTAAACGCCGAGCCACAAAGCATCGGCACGATCTCGTTGGCGATACAACGCTTGCGGATGCCAGCACGAATCTCGTCTTCGCTGAGTTCACCACCCTCGAGATATTTCTCCATCATCTCTTCGGTGGCTTCGGCAGCGGCCTCGACCAGCTTTTCGCGCCATTCGGCGCAGGCATCTGCCATCTCGGCAGGCACCTCGCGGGCGTCGTAAGTCAGCCCCTTGTCTTCATCGTTCCAGTAGATTGCCTTCATCCGAACCAGGTCGACGATGCCGGCAAAGTTTTCCTCGGCGCCGATCGGCAACTGAAGCGGTACCGCAACCGCGCCGAGACGACTCTCCACCTGAGCGACGACGCGCAGAAAGTTAGCGCCCATGCGATCCATCTTGTTGACGAACGCAATCCGCGGGACACCATATTTATCGGCCTGACGCCAAACGGTCTCCGACTGCGGCTCGACGCCACCGACGGCGCAAAACACTGTGCAGGCCCCATCGAGCACTCGCAGCGAACGCTCTACTTCGATCGTGAAGTCAACGTGCCCGGGCGTATCGATGATGTTGATCCGATGCTCGGGGAACTGCTGATCCATGCCGCGCCAGAAACAAGTCGTGGCGGCGGACGTAATGGTAATGCCGCGCTCCTGTTCCTGCTGCATCCAGTCCATGGTCGCAGCGCCGTCATGCACCTCGCCGATCTTATGCGAGAGGCCGGTGTAAAACAGGACGCGCTCAGTCGTCGTCGTCTTGCCGGCATCGATGTGCGCCATGATGCCGAGGTTTCGGTACCGATCGATTGCTGTGCTACGTGCCACGACTGCGTTGCCTATTGCCTGAGGTGAATGCCAGGAGCTGCGCGCGTTTGCGCTACCAGCGATAATGCGAGAAGGCCTTATTGGCCTCCGCCATACGATGCGTGTCTTCCTTCTTCTTCACCGCGGTGCCACGCGCGTCTGCTGCATCCATCAGCTCACCGGCGAGGCGAAGCGCCATCGATTTCTCGGAGCGCTTTCGCGAGGCGTCGATTAACCAGCGCATAGCCAAGGTGTTACGCCGCGATGGCCGGACCTCGACCGGAACCTGATAGGTCGCACCACCGACACGGCGGGACTTAACCTCAACCATGGGGCGTACGTTTTCCATTGCACTGTCAAGCAGCTCGATCGGCTCAGCGCCTTTTTTCTCGACCACCCGATCAAGCGCGCCATAAATGATACGCTCGGCAACGGCCTTCTTGCCGTCTTCCATCAGCATATTGATGAACTTGGTGAGCAGTTCACTACCGTGTTTCGGGTCCGGTAGGATCTGGCGACGACCAACGATGCGTCTTCTCGGCATTGCTTTTCAGGCTCCGACTACCTAATACAAGGGTTAGCGCGTTCGACCAGCGAGGCGATGGACGAGGCGATGAACAAAGAGCGCCTTAGCTCTTCGGGCGCTTAGCGCCATACTTGGACCGACCTTGGCGGCGCTTCTCGACACCGGACGCATCAAGCGTGCCGCGCACTGTATGATAGCGTACGCCCGGCAAGTCCTTGACGCGACCGCCTCGAATCAGCACGACCGAGTGCTCTTGCAGGTTATGCCCTTCGCCGCCGATATAGGACGCGACCTCGTAGCCATTCGTCAACCGAACGCGCGCAACCTTTCGCAACGCCGAGTTAGGCTTTTTTGGCGTGGTGGTATAAACCCGGGTGCAGACACCACGCTTTTGAGGGCAAGCCTCAAGCGCGGGAACCGCACTCTTAACCGCGCGACGCTTGCGCGGATGACGCACCAATTGGTTGACTGTCGCCATGACTGACTCCGACGGCTTGAATGCAACGTATATGCACTAAAAGTCCGAGCCCGCAGCCCTAGCCAGCGACGCTCGATCTTGGGATTTCGGTTTGAGGACACTACCGTAGCGCTTGGAGCACCCTCGACTGCCGCCTTGGCTTTAATACAAGACGGCAACGCGACGCGTAGAACAGGTCGCGGCCAATCTACCCACCCCAGAAAAACCGGACTAGGGAACTCGCCAATACACGGCGAAACCACAGATGGACGGCGGATAAGTCGACGAGAAGGGCGTGCCGCGGTGGCCTACCACTCAAACAACTCGCCGGCAACAAGTGTATGCCGGCGAGCTAAGACGAGAAGTATATTCAGCTCTGTCACCCCTGTCAACAGGGGATTGCAGAACGATGACGAATCCCCCAATAGGACGTTCGTTCAGGTTCAGTCGGCCTCGGACTCCTGCGTGTTCAGCGCTTGCTTCAATGCGGCCGTCAATTCTTCGGTCGCCATTTCCATGCGCTCCGCCGCGTCTCCCCCGCCATCGGGCTGACGCCGCCGCCGACGCTCATTGTGATGCGCCAACCCAGTCCCGGCAGGGATCAGGCGACCGACGATGACGTTCTCTTTGAGCCCGTTCAAGCCATCGACCGCGCCACGCACCGCCGCTTCGGTCAGGACGCGCGTGGTCTCCTGGAACGAGGCCGCCGAGATAAACGACTCGGTCGCCAACGAGGCCTTGGTGATGCCGAGCAGCAGCGGTTCGTAGAGCGCTGGATGCTTATCTTCAGCTTTCACGCGCTCGTTCTCGACCAAGACCGTCGCTTGATCCACCTGCTCACCCCGCAGCAGGTTGGTATCACCGGCGTTGGTGATCTCGACCTTGCGCAGCATCTGGCGCACGATGACCTCGATGTGCTTGTCGTTGATCTTCACGCCCTGCAACCGGTAAACGTCCTGGATCTCCTTGACCAGATACTCAGCGAGTGCGGTAAGACCCTTCAGCCGCAGGATATCATGCGAGCTGAGTTCACCGTCAGAGATGATCTCGCCGCGCTCGACGCGCTCGCCCTCGAACACGTTTACATGCCGCCACTTCGGGATGAGTTCCTCGATCGTCTCGCCGTCGTCGGTGGTGATGACCAAGCGTTGCTTACCCTTGGTCTCCTTACCAAAGCTGACCGTTCCCGTGGCTTGCGCAAGCAGGGCTGGATCCTTCGGCTTGCGTGCCTCGAACAGATCGGCCACACGCGGCAGACCACCGGTGATGTCGCGAGTCTTTGAAGATTCCTGCGGGATGCGGGCGAGGATGTCGCCGACGCCAACCTCAGCCCCATCGGAGACGGTAACGATAGCCAGCGCGGGTAGATAGTAGCGCGCCGGTAGATCGGTGCCGGCGATGTTCAGCTCCGCACCACTAGCATCGAGCAGCTTCACCATTGGGCGCAGGTCCTTACCCGCAGCCGGACGCTGTTTCGGGTCCATGATCTCAAGCGAGGCGAGGCCAGTGACCTCATCGGTCTTGCTCTGCACGGTGACGCCATCGATGAAGTCCTCGAAGCGCAGCACACCGGCAACCTCGGTAACGACCGGATGGGTGTGCGGGTCCCAGTTGGCAACGACGGCGCCGGCTTCAACCTTGTCGCCATCGTTGATCGCAACGGTGGCGCCGTAGGGGATCTTATAGCGCTCCTTCTCCAGGCCCTTCTCGTCAGCGACGGTTAGCTCACCAGAGCGCGAAACCGCGACGAGGTTGCCGCTGTGGTGCTGCACGGTCTTGATATTGTGCAGCTTGATGGTGCCGGCACCCTTGACCTGCACATTGCTCACCGCGGCCGCCCGCGACGCGGCACCACCGATGTGGAAGGTGCGCATGGTCAGCTGAGTACCCGGCTCACCGATCGATTGCGCGGCGATGACGCCAACCGCCTCACCCATGTTGACGCGATGACCACGGGCCAGATCGCGTCCGTAGCATTGGGCGCAGACGCCCAAGCGCGACTCACAGGTGATCGCCGAGCGCACCAAGACCTGATCGATACCTTCGGCCTCGAGCTGCTTGACCCAGCCCTCGTCGAGCAGGGTACCGGCCTCACAGATAATCTCGTCGGTACCGGGACGATAGAGATCCTCGCCAGTGACTCGACCGAGGATGCGTTCACGCAGCGGCTCGACGACGTCGCCACCCTCGATGATCGGGATCATGGTCAGACCCAGCTCGGTACCACAGTCTTCCTCAAGCACCACCATATCCTGCGCCACATCGACCAGGCGCCGAGTCAGGTAACCCGAGTTGGCGGTCTTCAGCGCCGTATCGGCCAAGCCCTTGCGCGCGCCGTGGGTCGAGATGAAGTACTGGATGACGTTCAGTCCCTCGCGGAAGTTGGCGGTGATCGGCGTCTCGATGATCGAGCCGTCGGGCTTGGCCATGAGTCCGCGCATGCCGGCAAGCTGACGAATCTGCGCGGGCGAGCCGCGCGCGCCGGAGTCGGCCATCATGTAGATCGAGTTAAATGAATCCTGCTCGACCTGGTTACCATCGCGGTCGATGACCCGATCCTTGCCGAGCTTGCTCATCATCGACTTGGCCACCTGATCATTAGTACGCGACCAGATATCGACGACCTTGTTGTAGCGCTCGCCGTTGGTGACCAGCCCTTGGGTGTACTGATCCTCGATCTCCTTCACCTCGCTCTCGGCATCGCCGATGATGCGTGCCTTCTGGCTAGGGACCTCCATATCCTCGAGGCCAATCGAGACGCCAGCCCGGGTTGCCATGCGAAAGCCCATGTACATGATCTGGTCGGCGAAGACGACCGTGTCTTTCAGCCCGAGCACGCGGTAGCAGGTGTTGATCAGGCTCGAGATCTGTTTCTTGCCGAGTGGCCGGTCGACCAGCTCGAACGGCAGCCCCTCGGGCACGATCTCCCACACCAGCGCGCGGCCAAGCGTGGTCTCGCGCACGCCGGTACGTTCCTCGACGCGGCCGTCCTCTTCGCGCACCACCTCGCGGATCAGCACCTTCACGCGCGCTTGCAGTGCCGCCTGACCGGTCTCGTAGGCGCGCCGCGCCTCGTCGATGCCGGACAGCACCAGCCCCTCGCCCTTGGCGTTGATGCGCTCGCGAGTCATGTAATAGAGGCCGAGCACCACGTCCTGCGACGGCACGATGATCGGCTCGCCATTGGCCGGCGAGAGGATGTTGTTCGACGACATCATCAGCGCGCGGGCCTCGAGCTGCGCCTCGAGCGAGAGCGGCACATGCACGGCCATCTGGTCGCCGTCGAAGTCGGCGTTGAAGGCGGTGCAGACCAGCGGATGGAGCTGGATCGCCTTGCCCTCGATCAGCACCGGCTCGAAGGCCTGGATGCCAAGGCGGTGCAAGGTCGGCGCGCGGTTGAGCATCACCGGATGCTCGCGGATCACCTCTTCGAGGATGTCCCAGACCTCGGCGGTGCCGCGCTCGACCATTTTCTTCGCCGCCTTGATGGTCGGCGCCAGGCCGCGCAGTTGCAGCTTGCTGAAGATGAACGGCTTGAACAGCTCCAGCGCCATCAGCTTGGGCAGGCCGCACTGATGCAGCTTCAGCGTCGGGCCGACGACGATCACCGAGCGGCCGGAGTAGTCGACACGCTTACCAAGCAGGTTCTGCCGGAAGCGGCCCTGCTTGCCCTTGATCATGTCGGCGAGCGACTTCAACGGGCGCTTGTTGGTGCCGGTAATCGCCCGGCCACGACGGCCGTTATCGAGCAGCGCATCGACCGACTCCTGCAGCATGCGCTTCTCATTGCGCACGATGATGTCGGGTGCGATCAGATCGAGCAGGCGCTTGAGGCGGTTGTTGCGGTTGATCACGCGCCGATACAGATCGTTGAGATCCGAGGTCGCGAAGCGACCGCCGTCGAGCGGCACCAACGGCCGCAGCTCTGGCGGCAACACCGGCAGCACGGTCAGGATCATCCATTCCGGACGGTTGCCCGACACCTGCAGCGACTCGATCAGCTTCAGGCGCTTGGTCAGCTTCTTCAGCTTGGTCTCAGAATTGGTGGCTTCCATGTCCTCGCGCATCTTGCGCATCTCGGCGTCGAGATCCAGGTTGCGCAGCAGCTCGAACACGGCCTCGGCGCCCATGCGCGCATCGAATTCGTCGCCGTGGGTCTCGAGCGCTTCCAGATACTGATCGTCGGTGAGCAGCTGATTGCGCTCGAGATCGGTCATCGCCGGATCGATGACGACGAAGGACTCGAAGTAGAGCACGCGCTCGATATCGCGCAGCGTCATGTCGAGCAGCAGCCCGATGCGCGAGGGCAGCGACTTCAGGAACCAGATGTGCGCGACCGGGCTCGCGAGGTCGATATGACCCATGCGCTCGCGCCGCACCTTGGCCAGGGTCACCTCGACACCGCACTTCTCGCACACCACACCCCGGTGCTTGAGGCGCTTGTACTTACCGCACAGGCATTCGTAGTCGCTGACCGGGCCGAACACCTTGGCGCAGAACAGCCCATCGCGCTCCGGCTTGAAGGTGCGATAGTTGATGGTCTCCGGCTTCTTGACCTCGCCATAGGACCAGGAACGGATCATCTCCGGCGATGCCAGGCCGATGCGGATCGCGTCGAACTCCAACGCCTGCCCCTGCTGCTTGATGATTCTGAGAAGATCTTTCACGACCTAGCCTCCTTAGGAAAGAGTGGGCCGACGGCCAAGGGCCAACAGCCAGTATTCGTACGATCAGGGGGTTGCCATCAAGGTGGCCCGGGGCGGAGACGGCACGGCGCCTCCACCCCAAGGGCTAAGGGCGGCAGATCAATCCTGCTCGAGTTCGATGTTGATGCCGAGCGAGCGGATCTCCTTGACCAGCACGTTGAACGACTCCGGCATACCGGCCTCCATGCGATGGTCGCCATCGACGATGTTCTTGTACATCTTGGTCCGCCCGGTGACGTCATCCGATTTCACCGTCAGCATCTCCTGCAGGGTGTGCGCCGCGCCATAGGCCTCGAGCGCCCAGACCTCCATCTCGCCGAAGCGCTGACCACCGAACTGCGCCTTGCCGCCCAGCGGCTGCTGGGTCACCAGACTGTAGGGACCGGTGGAGCGCGCATGCATCTTGTCGTCGACTAGATGGTTGAGCTTGAGCATGTACATATAGCCGACGGTCACCGGGCGCTCGAACGGCTCGCCAGAACGGCCATCGTAGAGCGTGGTTTGTCCGGTGGTCGAGAGTCCGGCGAGATCGAGCATGTACTTGATCTCTTCCTCAGTCGCGCCGTCGAAGACCGGGGTCGCGAGCGGTACGCCACCGCGCAGGTTGGCGGCCAGCTCCAGCACTTCGTCGTTGCTGAAGCTGTCAAGCGCCTCGAGCTTACCGCTGCTGTTATAGACCTTACCGAGAAAGATCCGTATCTCCTCGACATCAGCCTGCGCTCGCAGCATGGCATCGATGCGCTGTCCGAGCCCCTCTGCAGCCCAGCCGAGATGGGTCTCGAGCACCTGCCCTACATTCATGCGCGAGGGCACGCCGAGCGGGTTGAGCACGATATCGACCGGTTCACCGTCGGCACTGAACGGCATGTCCTCCTGCGGCACCACGCGCGAGATCACACCCTTGTTGCCGTGCCGGCCGGCCATCTTGTCGCCGGGCTGGACGCGCCGCTTGACCGCGACATAGGTCTTGACCATCTTGAGCACGCCCGGCGGCAGCTCGTCGCCCTGGGTAATCTTGCGTTTCTTGATCTCGAAGCGTTCACGGAACACCTCGCGCTGCTCCTTGATCTGCGCCGCGACCGCCTCGAGCTGCGCTGCGGCCTCCTCGCTGCGGATACGGATCTCGAGCCACTTATCCTTACCTTGGCCCTCGGCGAGATCGGTTAGATACTTCTTGGTGATCTTGTCGCCCGCCTTGAGACCACCGGGACCACCATCGGCCACCTTGCCGACCAGCATCTTCTCGACGCGCTGGAAAGTGTCTTGCTCCATGATCCGCAGCTGATCGGCCAAGTCCTTGCGCACCCGTTCGAGTTCCAGTTCCTCGATCTGGGTCGCGCGCTTGTCCTTCTCGACGCCATCGCGGGTAAAGACCTGAACATCGACCACGGTTCCGGCCATCCCGGACGGTAGCCGCAGCGAGGTGTCCTTCACGTCCGAGGCCTTCTCGCCGAAGATCGCGCGCAGCAGCTTCTCCTCGGGCGTGAGCTGGGTCTCGCCCTTAGGCGTGACCTTGCCGACCAGGATGTCGCCATCGCGCACCTCGGCGCCGACATAGACGATGCCGGACTCATCGAGCTTGCCGAGCGCGGCCTCGCCCACATTCGGGATGTCGCTACTGATCTCCTCGGGGCCGAGCTTGGTATCGCGAGCCAGACATGTCAGCTCCTCGATATGGATGCTGGTGAAGCGATCCTGCTGCACCAAGCGCTCCGAGATCAGGATCGAGTCCTCGAAGTTGTAGCCGTTCCAGGGCATGAAGGCGACGCGCAGGTTCTGCCCCAGCGCCAGCTCGCCCATATCAGTCGACGGACCATCGGCGAGCACGTCGTTGCGCACCACCTGATCGCCGGGCACCACCAGCGGGCGCTGATTGATGCAGGTGTTCTGATTCGAGCGGGTGTACTTGGTCAGGGTATAGATGTCGACACCGGCCTCACCGGCTTCGGTTTCATCATCATTGACCCGCACCACGATACGACCCGCGTCGACCGCCTCAATCACGCCACCCCGCCGCGCCCAGACCACCACGCCCGAATCCTTGGCCACGACGCGCTCCATTCCGGTGCCGACCAGCGGCTTCTCGGCACGCAGCGTCGGCACCGCCTGGCGCTGCATGTTCGAGCCCATCAAGGCGCGGTTGGCATCATCGTGCTCGAGGAAGGGCACCAGCGAAGCCGCCACCGAGACGATCTGCCGCGGCGAGACGTCCATGAATTCGACTTCTTCGGGCACCTTCATGGTGAATTCGTTCATGTGCCGGCATGAGACGAGGGCATCCGTCAGCCGACCGTCGTCGTCGAGCGTCGCGTTGGCCTGAGCGATGACATAGCTGCCCTCCTCGATCGCGGAGAGATGCACGATCTCGTGGGTGGCCTCACC
The DNA here is from genome assembly GCF_016653295.1 of Halochromatium salexigens. Classification (GTDB taxonomy): domain Bacteria; phylum Pseudomonadota; class Gammaproteobacteria; order Chromatiales; family Chromatiaceae; genus Lamprobacter; species Lamprobacter salexigens. The sequence continues at coordinate 60,193 of NZ_NHSF01000051.1, forward strand.
GTTCTTAACCCGTCGATACGGCGTCTCGAGGAAGCCGTACTTGTTGGTGCGGGCATAGACCGCGAGCGAGTTGATCAGACCGATGTTCGGCCCCTCCGGGGTCTCGATCGGGCAGACGCGGCCATAGTGGGTTGGATGCACGTCGCGGACCTCGAAGCCGGCACGCTCGCGCGCCAGACCGCCCGGACCAAGCGCCGAGACACGCCGCTTGTGCGTGACCTCCGAGAGCGGGTTGTTCTGATCCATGAACTGCGACAGTTGTGACGAGCCGAAAAACTCCTTGATCGCCGCCGAGACCGGTTTGGCGTTGATCAGCTCCTGCGGCATCAGGCCCTCGGACTCGGCCAGCGAGAGGCGCTCCTTGACCGCGCGTTCGACGCGCACCAGGCCAACACGGAACTGGTTCTCGGCCATCTCGCCGACGCAGCGGATGCGCCGATTGCCAAGATGGTCGATGTCATCGACGGTACCGCGGCCATTGCGCAGCTCGACCAGCACCTTGAGCGCATCGACGATATCGGAGCGCTCGCCCTGCTCTTCGACCAGCTTGGTCGCGAAGGCATCGCTGCGCTGGGAGAAGTAGCGCCCGTCGTAGAGGATCCCCGGACCCTCGGTTTCCTCGCGCTGCAGGCGGCGGTTGAACTTCATCCGACCAACGGCCGAGAGGTCGTAGCGCTCGGGCGCGAAGAACAGGTTGTGGAACAGGTTCTGAGCGGCCTCCTTGGTCGGCGGCTCGCCTGGGCGCATCATCCGGTAGATCTCGACCTGGGCCTCGAGATCGTTCGTGGTTTGATCGATGCGCAGGGTCTCGGAGAGATAGGGACCATGGTCGAGATCGTTGACGAACAGCGTCTCGATTCGCGTGATGCCCTTCTCACGCAAGGCTTCGAGCAGCTCCTCGGTGAGTTCGGCATTGGCCTCGGCGATGATCTCACCGGTTTCGGTGTCGATCTGGGTACGCGCTAGGGTGCGTCCGACCAAAAACTCGTCTGGCACCGCGAGGCGCTCAACGCCAGCCTTCTGCAAGACGCGAATATGTTTGGCCGTGACCCGCCGGCCAGACTCGACCAAGACCTCGTCGCCCAGTTTGATCTCGAAATTGACTGTCTCGCCGCGCAGGCGCTCCGGTACCAAGTCGAGCTCGAGCGCGTCGCCGAGATGAAAGGTATCGGTCTCGAAGAACATCTCGAGGATGTCGTCAACGCTATAGCCGAGCGCGCGCAGCAGCACCGTCGCCGGTAGCTTACGTCGGCGGTCGATGCGCACATAGAGGTTGTCTTTTGGATCGAACTCGAAGTCGAGCCAGGAACCCCGATAGGGGATCACCCGCGCCGAGAATAGGAGCTTGCCCGAGGAATGCGTCTTGCCCTTATCGTGATCGAAGAAGACGCCGGGCGAGCGATGCAACTGCGAGACGATCACGCGTTCGGTGCCGTTGATGATGAAGGTGCCGGTCTCGGTCATGAGCGGCAGATCGCCCATGTAGACCTCTTGCTCGCGCACGTCCTTGACCACTTTGGAGCCCGCTGGAGCATCCTTATCGTAAATCACCAGACGCAGCAGCACGCGCAACGGCGCGGCATAGATCGCACCGCGCAGATGGCATTCACGAACATCGAAGGCCGGCTCGCCGAGCCGGTAGCTCACGTATTCTAGGACCGCGTTACCGGAATAGCTCTCGATGGGCAGCACGGTCCGGAACGCGGCGTGCAAACCGACCTCGTCGCGTTCCTTCGGCCCCTTTTCTAGCTGAAGAAAGTCACGATAAGAATCGATCTGGGTCGCCAGCAGGAACGGGACCTCCATGATCGTCGGGCGCTTGCCGAAGTTCTTGCGGATGCGCTTCTTTTCGGTAAACGAATAGGGCATGCTGCCTTCCCTCGTAATAGGTCTTTGAATAAGCCTTGGACGTCCGCCACAAGAGCGGATGCTGAATCGGGCGCCCGCATCCCAGCCCGGCGCCAGCCCTATAATCGGAAACGGCAAAAGGCCGGCGGCCTGAAGCCGCCAGCCTTGGTCGATCCCGGCTTTAGGGCGGGGTGCAAGGAGCGCGTATTATTTGATCTCGACGGTTGCCCCCGCCTCCTCGAGTGCCTTCTTCGCTGCTTCGGCATCTTCCTTCGAGACGCCTTCCTTCAGCGTCGCCGGAGCGCCTTCGACGGCGTCCTTCGCTTCCTTCAGGCCCAGGCCGGTCAGGGCGCGCACGGCCTTGATGACCGCGACCTTGTTGGAGCCGAACGAGGCCAGGACAATGTCGAACTCGGTCTGCTCTTCGACCGGTGCCGCCTCGGCGCCACCGCCCGCTGCCGGAGCCGCCGCGACGGCAGCCGCTGCGGTGACGCCAAACTTCTCTTCCATCGCACTGATGAGGTCAACGACCTCCATTACCGTCATATTGGCAATGGCGTCGAGGATGTCTTCTTTAGAAACAGCCATGGGCTAATCTCCGATTTAATGATTCGTTGCAATGATTGACCACGATCGTCGGGCCTGCATACCCGGAGCGAGGATCAAGCCGCCTCTTTCGCGTCGCGGACAGCACTGAGAGTACGCACCAGCTTACTCGGGACTTCGTTGAGCGTTGTCGCCAGCTTCTGCGTCGGTGCTTTCATCACCGACATCAGCTGGCTGATCGCCTCATCGTAGGTTGGCAGCTTCGCGAGCTTGCTGAGTTCGGAGCCATCCATGAGCGCTCCGCCGACCGCGATCATGCGGACTTGAAAGTGCTTGTGCTCCTTGGCAAAGTGTTCAGCGACTCGCCCTACGGAACCTGGATCGGACTGTCCGAAAGCAAGCAGCAGCGGACCACTCAGCGCCTCATCCATACAGGCAAACTCAGTGCCGGCCAGCGCACGCTTAGCCAGCGTATTCTTGACCACCCGTACATAGACCCCGGCTTTACGCGCTTCGACGCGCAGCTTGGTCAACTGCTCGACAGTCAGCCCCCGATACTCGGCTCCGACCGCCGAGTAGGCGCTCTGAGCCACCTCCGCGACCTCGGCGACGATGCGTTCTTTCTGGGCAAAGGTCAGTGCCACAGACGTCACCTCCTGATCGATTTGAAGTTAGATTGAAAGCCTAACTTTAAGAAAACCAGTCCCTCGATCCCTGACGAGAAGCTGATCATTGAACGTGTACCCTTGCCAGAGAACTGGTTCCGGGACACCATCTGCGCAGGCAGCGATTAAGCCGAGCCACGCGCATCCCTCGCGCGCGGATCAACGCCTGCGGTCTTTGACGGACGACGGTCATTCGACCGCTGCCCCAAAGCTCGAACGGTGCGGCCTCGCGCGCTCCACCGAAGCACGCGTGCCACATCCCAGCATCTTGTTAAAGCGATCAGAACGCCAACGCGCCGTGATCGATCATCAGCCCTGGCCCCATGGTCGATGAGACTGTGACCTTTTTCATATAAACACCCTTAGCTGCACTCGGCTTAGCCTTAGCTAGATTGGCCAAGAGTGCCTCGAGATTTTCTCGCAGTTTATCGGCCTCGAAATCGATCTTGCCGAGCGGGCAGTGAATGATGCCGGCCTTATCGGTGCGATAGCGCACCTGACCGGCTTTTGCATTCTGCACGGCCTCGGCCACGTTTGGCGTGACCGTGCCCACCTTTGGATTCGGCATCAGACCGCGCGGCCCGAGCAGCTTACCGAGCTGTCCGACAACCCGCATCGCATCGGGCGAGGCGATGACCACATCGAAATCGAGGTTGCCACCTTTCATCTCTTCAGCGAGGTCTTCCATGCCCACGCGATCGGCACCGGCTTCGGTGGCCGCCTCAGCATTCGTCGCCTGGGTGAAGACGGCCACGCGTACCTGCTTACCGATGCCATGCGGCAAGACGGTGGACCCACGTACCACTTGATCGGACTTGCGGGGATCAACGCCTAGGTTGACGGAAACGTCGATGTTCTCGATAAACTTGACACTCGAGAGCGATTTCAGGAGCTCGAACGCTTCCTCGGCCGCATAGGGACGACCGGACTCCACGCGCTCACGAATCGCCGACTGACGTTTGCTCAGCTTTGCCATTACGCCACCCCCTCAACCTTCAGTCCCATGGCCCGCGCGCTGCCGGCGATGGTGCGCACCGCGCCCTCGAGATCCGCCGCATTCAGATCCGGCATCTTGGTGTTGGCGATCTCCTCGATCTGCTCGCGCGTCACCGTGCCGATAATGGCGGTATTCGGCGTACTACTGCCCTTGGCCACACCAGCCGCTTTTTTAAGCAGAATGGACGCGGGCGGCGTCTTCGTAATGAAGGTGAAACTGCGATCCGAATATACGGTGATCACGACCGGCGTCGGCAGTCCTTTTTCGAGTTCTTGGGTCTTCGCATTGAAGGCCTTGCAGAACTCCATAATGTTGACGCCGTGCTGACCCAAGGCTGGGCCGACTGGCGGGCTCGGATTGGCCTCGCCGGCCTTGACCTGCAATTTAATGTAGGCGGTGACTTTCTTCGCCATCCTATTGAGGCTCCTGTGGGTGCAAACGCTGGTCGCGCGACCAGCTCCCCGACGTGTAGACCGCACATGACGCGGCCGTGGAAGAAATCGATGGGCAGTCGATCAATAACCACCAACCCACCGAGGATAAAGAGGCTCGAGGCTTAGCCCTTTTCGACCTGACTAAACTCGAGTTCGACAGGCGTTGAACGCCCAAAGATGGAGACCGAGACCTTGACCCGGCTCTTCTCGTAATCGACCTCTTCGACAACGCCGTTGAAATCCGTGAAGGGGCCATCGGTGACGCGCACCACTTCTCCAGGTTCGTAGAGCACCTTTGGACGCGGCTTTTCGACACCATCCTGAACACGTTGCCGAATGGCATCGGCTTGGGCATCGGGTATCGGCGCCGGACGATCGCCCTTGCCACCAATGAACCCCATCACCCTCGGCACGTCTTTGACGAGATGCCAGGACTCGTCGCTCATCTCCATATTGACGAAGACATAGCCCGGGAAGAACTTGCGCTCGCTTTTGCGCTGCTGTCCATTCCTGATCTCGACCACCTCTTCGGTCGGCACCAGGATCTCGCCGAACGCCTCTTCCATGCCGGCGCGCGCCGCCCGTTCACGAAGAGACTTCGCAACATGGCCTTCAAAACCGGAAAAGGCGTGAATTACATACCACCGCTTGGCCATAGAATCAGCCGCCATGCCCGACTAAAATATTGAAGATCGCGCGCAAGATCGTGTCGAACAACCACAGAATGAGGCCAATAATAAACACCATCACCATGACGATCAGCGTCGTCTGGATGGTTTCCTGACGTGTCGGCCAAACAACCTTGCGGACCTCCATGCGAGAGTCGAGCACAAAGCGCCAGAGCTGACGCCCCTGAGCAGAGGTCAGCGCCAAGGCCGCAGCCCCACCCGCGATGACGAGCAGACCCAGGGTGCGCAGGAGCACCGAGTAACCCGCGAAAAAGTAAAAAGCCCAAATGCCGCCGGCCAACAATAAGGCCGCGACGGCGAGTTTGGCCGTATCAAGACCGGTCGAAGTGGCCTCAGCTCGTGCATTCATGACGTATTGGGCACCTTGACGGCGCGTGTTTGGCAGGCCAGGAGGGACTCGAACCCCCAACCTGCGGTTTTGGAGACCGCTGCTCTGCCAATTGAGCTACTGGCCTAGAAAAATCGATTCCTGTCGATCACATCCTTGTGCCGAGCAGGTAGCAGAGCGACCTGCTCAAGACCTTTGCCAATGATGGCTTACTCGATGATCTTCGCGACGACGCCGGCGCCGACGGTGCGTCCGCCTTCGCGCACCGCGAAACGCAACCCTTCTTCCATCGCGATCGGCGCGATCAGCTGCACGGTCATCTTCACGTTGTCGCCGGGCATGACCATCTCAATGCCTTCGGGCAGCTCGCAGGCGCCGGTGACGTCGGTGGTGCGGAAATAGAACTGCGGGCGGTAGCCGTTGAAGAAGGGCGTGTGGCGCCCGCCTTCTTCCTTGCTCAGCACGTACACCTCGGCTTCGAAGTGGGTGTGCGGGGTGATCGAGCCGGGCTTGGCCAGCACTTGGCCGCGTTCGACGTCATCGCGCTTGGTGCCGCGCAGCAGGGCGCCGATGTTGTCGCCGGCTTCTCCTTGGTCGAGCAGCTTGCGGAACATCTCCACACCGGTGCAGGTGGTCTTGACGGTGTCTTTGATGCCGACGATCTCGACTTCCGCGCCAACTTTGATCACACCGCGCTCGACGCGTCCGGTCACCACGGTGCCGCGACCGGAGATGGAGAAGACGTCTTCGATCGGCATCAGAAAGGCGCCGTCGACGGCTCGCTCGGGCGCGGGGATGTAGCTATCGAGCGCTTCCATGAGCTTGTCGATGGATTGGCCGCCGATCTCGCTGTCGTCGCCTTCGAGCGCCTTGAGCGCGGAGCCGGTGATGATCGGAGTGTCGTCACCCGGGAAGTCGTAGCTGTCGAGCAGCTCGCGCACTTCCATCTCGACGAGTTCGAGCAGCTCGGCGTCGTCGACCATGTCGGCTTTGTTGAGGTAGACGACGATGTAGGGCACGCCGACCTGGCGCGAGAGCAGGATGTGCTCGCGCGTCTGCGGCATGGGGCCGTCAGCGGCCGAGACCACAAGGATGGCCCCGTCCATCTGCGCCGCGCCCGTGATCATGTTCTTGACGTAGTCGGCGTGGCCGGGGCAGTCGACGTGGGCGTAGTGGTGGGTGTCGGTCTCGTATTCGACGTGCGCAGTGGCAATGGTAATACCGCGCTCGCGCTCCTCGGGGGCGTTGTCGATCTGGTCGTAGGCCCGCGATTGACCACCATATTTCTTCGCCTGGTGGACCGTGATCGCCGCCGTCAGCGTGGTCTTGCCATGGTCAACGTGGCCGATCGTGCCAACGTTGACGTGCGCCTTCTTTCTCTCGAACTTTTCTTTGGACACTGACCCTATCTCCGCGCGCTTGGATGTCGTCTTGTTACCAGTCTGCCGCCACGAGTCGTCGAACGAGCCCGATGACCGAGCCACCATAGACAGAAATGGAGCCCATGACCGGAGTTGAACCGGTGACCTCACCCTTACCAAGGGTGTGCTCTACCAACTGAGCTACATGGGCAAATGCTTTTGAGTCAACTTAACTTGAGTTGAATATCGCGCTCACGATTCGGCGAGCACTGGGCATGGAGCGGGTGATGGGAATCGAACCCACACCATCAGCTTGGAAGGCTGAGGTTCTACCATTGAACTACACCCGCATGTCAGACGGGTTACGACAGCCTTACAGCAAGATTTCAATCTCGCCCGAGTTGCCGGCCCTGGTCGCACCCCTATGCTCCGTATGAAGAGACGCTTCACGTCAAGAGGGTGGCGACCGATTTAATATGGTGGAGGGGGGAGGATTCGAACCTCCGAAGGCTGAGCCGTCAGATTTACAGTCTGATCCCTTTGACCGCTCGGGAACCCCTCCAAGTCAGCCGAGCGCGGCAGAATACCGCGCCTTCACCTGCTCGTCAACACCAAGACGGCAGATTTTGCGAGCGGCGGATGGACTGGCGAGCAGATTCACTATCCAGCCGAACAATGCCGAGCGACGTTTACGGTAGACTCGCGAGTGTGAGCGTTTTTCATTCCCCCACGACGAATAAGAGGACTCTCGATGGACGTCACCATCTTTGGAAGCGGCTATGTCGGCCTGGTGACCGGCGCCTGCCTGGCTGAAGTCGGCAATCAGGTCATCTGCATCGATGTCGATGAGGACAAGGTCGCCATGCTCAACGCCGGCGGTGTCCCGATCTTCGAACCCGGGCTCGACGACCTGATCGCCAAGAATCGCCAAGCTGGCCGCTTGCGCTTCTCCACCGACCCAGATGAAGGCGTCGCCCACGGGCTGTTCCAATTCATCGCCGTCGGCACCCCGCCAGACGAGGATGGTTCGGCCGATCTACGGCATGTACTCGCGGTGGCCAAATCGATTGGCGAACGCATGACGGGGTATCGCGTCATCGTTGATAAATCGACAGTCCCCGTTGGCACCGCTGATCGCGTCGCCGAGGCCATGCGCGCGGCACAGTCGGAGCGCGGACATCACATCGATTTCGACGTCGTTTCCAACCCTGAGTTCTTGAAGGAAGGCGCCGCGATCGAAGACTTCATGCGTCCAGACCGCATCATCGTCGGCACCGACAACCCGCGCACCGGCGAGTTGCTACGCGCCCTCTATGGCCCGTTCAATCGCAATCACGATCGCGTCATGGTCATGGGCGTGCGCTCTGCGGAGCTGACCAAATACGCCGCCAACGCCATGCTCGCGACCAAGATCAGCTTCATGAACGAACTCTCGAACATCGCCGAAGCGGTCGGTGCCGATATCGAGATGGTGCGCGTCGGCATCGGCTCCGACCCGCGCATCGGCTACCAATTCATCTATCCGGGCTGCGGCTATGGCGGCTCCTGCTTCCCCAAGGATGTCCGCGCGCTCGAGCACACGGCCACCACCTCCGGCTACAAGGCCGAACTCCTGCAGGCGGTCGAGGCGGTCAACCACCGTCAGAAGGAGCGGCTGTTCAGCAAGATCGAGCGCCACTTCGAGGGCGCCCTCCAAGGCAAGACCTTCGCCCTCTGGGGCCTGGCATTCAAGCCGAATACCGATGACATGCGCGAGGCCTCGAGTCGCCGCCTGATGGAGCAACTCTGGGCCGCTGGCGCGCGCGTGCGCGCGTTCGATCCGGTCGCCGCCGAGGAGGCGCGGCGAATCTATGGCGAGCGCAGCGATCTGGAACTGGTCGAGAATCGCATGGACGCGATCGAAGGCGCCGATGCGCTGGTCATCGTCACCGAATGGAGCGAGTTCCGTAGCCCTAACTTTGCCGACATTAAGGCGCAGCTGAACACGCCGGTCATCTTCGATGGGCGCAACCTGTTCGATCCCACCCAAGTCACGGCCGCCGGGGTCACCTATGTCTCGATCGGGCGTGAGCCTGCCTGCCCCGCCTGAGCCCCTGCCCTCCTCGGCAAAACGCCCAGCCGGGTTGCGCGCTCGCGCAACCCGGCCATGAATCCTCCTCCTCGCGAAGTCGCCGGTTTGCAAGCGACAGCCGCCTGCGTGCGCCTGCCCCGAGAGTGCATGACAATTCGCAATCGAATGATTGACAATGCTTCGCGAAGAAGTCACATTGCGCCACAGAATGTTTCAATGCTGAAACACATTTGACCACATCAACCGGCGCTCACCACGCAGCCGGTCAGCGAGGAGAGAGGGAGGAGGTTCCCCAATCATGCATAAAAAGATTCGAGCCAGCGCCTTGGCGCTGGCTTGCGGTTCACTGGCGCCCGTCGCTCATGCCACCAATGGCTATATGTCGCACGGTTATTCGCCAGTAGCCAAGGGCATGGCAGGAGCGGGCGCGGTATCCATGCCACAAGATACATTGGCGATCGTGGCCAACCCGGCCGGTGTCAGCAAGATCGGCCGGCGCGCCGATGTCGGTTTAGCGTGGTTCAGCCCGCGCCGAAAGTATGAGGGGGTCACACCTTCGGACCCATTCTGCGAAACCGGCTGCGAACAAGGCGCGTTCGGGCCAATCGGCAGCGGCGCGCGCGGCACCGGCAGCGTCACAAGTGAGAATAACGACTTTCTAATCCCGAACTTCGGCTACGCTCAGCCCCTTGACGACCGCAGCGCCATCGGTATCGCGATCTTCGCCAACGGTGGTATGAATACCGATTACCGCAGCAGCGATACCTTCATGGGGGTTGGTACCTTCGGCGGTAACAACCGATTGGCAAACCCGCCGGCGTATCTACCACCTGACCTGCGCGCCGGCATGCAGATACCGGGTACGAGCGCACAGGGCGCAGGCAACGCCGGCGTCAACCTCGAGCAACTCGGTTTTTCGCTTGCCTACTCGCGCGAAGTGGCCGACGGATTCAGTCTCGGCGCTTCCTTTCTGCTCGGTTATCAGACCATCGAGGTCAAGGGCGTCGGTGCCTTTCAGGGCTTCACTCAGACCTTCACCCAAAGCATGCTCGCGAGCCAGACAAGGAGCGCTGTCTCGCCGTCCAACTTGAGCGATAACGGCAAGGATTCGTCCTGGGGTTACGGCTTCCAGGTCGGCGGTCTCTGGGAGGTCAACCCGATGCTCTCGCTCGGCGCCTCGTACCGGACCAAAATGTATATGGACAAATTCGACAAATATTCAGACCTGTTCGCCGAGGGCGGTGATTTTGACATTCCTGCGGTCGGCACTTTCGGCATCGCCTTCAAGCCGACTGATCAACTGGCGTTCGCCTTCGACGTTCAGCAGATCTGGTATAGCGACGTCCCCGCGATCGCCAATGACAACCATCTCGCACTGCGCTGCGACCTCAACGCCGCCTTTGGCCAACCGAGCGCACCCGGCGCGACCTATGATGCGCGTTACTGTCTCGGTGGCTCCGAGGGTGCCGGTTTCGGCTGGGACGATATGACGGTGTTCAAATTCGGCGTCCAGTACACAATGAATGACAAGCTGCAGCTGCGCGCCGGATACAGCCACGCCGATAACCCGATCGATGGCAGTCAGGTGGCATTCAACACCCTAGCCCCGGCGACACCGGAAAACCACTTCACGCTCGGCGCCAGTTACCTGCTCCAAGACAACTTCGAGCTGACCTTCTGGGGCATGTATGCGCCGGAGGGCAGCATCTCTGGGCCTGGGGAGTTCACCGGCAGCCAGGCCCCGGAAATCAAGATGCACCAGTATGAGGTGGGCGTGAATTTCGCCTGGCTCTACTGACCGAATAAAAACCAAAGGAGGAGCAGCAAACCGCCAACAGGCAGTTTGCTGCATTTTCATCCGCAGAGCCCCTGCTCAGGGACGCGCGTGCAAGCGATTCATTACCCGCTGATACTCACCCGCCAAGAGTTCCGGAAGGCAGCCTTCAGCCTGATCGACAACCTCGAGAATTGCGTCCATATCAACGCGCGAGGGCCGACTCAGTACATAACCAATCACCTGCTCCTTGGCCCCAGGATGGCCGATCCCAATACGCAGCCGCCAAAAGTCGCGACTGCCGAGCGCGGCCATGCTGTCGCGTATCCCATTGTGACCACCATGACCACCGCCAAGCTTGAGCTTGACCGAGCCCACCGGGAGATCGAGTTCATCGTAGGCGATTAACACCGCCTCAGGCCTGATATCGAAATAGCGACAAACAGCCGCTAGCGCACGGCCGCTGTGATTCATGAACGTTGTCGGCTTCAGCAATCGCAGGTCGCCCCCGTCGCCACTGACGCGAGCCAGCAAACCCTGGAACTTGGCATCTGGCCGCAACTCCACGCCAGCACGCTCAACGATGCGATCGACCAGCCAATAGCCGGCATTGTGCCGCGTTCCGGCATACTGAGGGCCAGGATTACCGAGCCCCACAATCAACTGAATGCCTTGCTCCTCCATCGCGCTAACAGGCCGATGACCGCCCAGTGCAATCGCTCATCGTCCGCCTCCCTGAATCCTGATCAATTGATTGCTGATCAATCCGAGCCAGGCCCGCTACCAGGCGCGGCTTCGCCCTCGGCGCTATCATCAGCGTCCGCGCTCTCCGACTGCGGCGCGAAGATCATGACCACCGGGGTCTCGGGATCAAGCGAGTGGGTCAGCTCTACCTCTGGCGGGAGATTGAGTTCCGAGACATGAATGACATCGCCGAGCGTCATCTCGGCCATATCGACGCTGAGATACTCAGGCAGATTGCCCGGCAAGCAGCTGATCTCAATCTCGGTAATGTTGTGCGAGATAGTGCCGCCCATCTTCAAACCGGGGCAACCCTCTTCGTTGACGAAGTGGATCGGAACAGTCAAACGCAGCTTTTCATCACGGCTCACGCGCAGGAAATCCACATGCAACAAGAAAGGCTTGGCCGGATGCCGTTGCAGATCCTTGAGCACGACCTTGGTGGTTTTATTGCCCAGTTTCAGATCAAGCAAGCTCGAATAGAAGGCTTCATAGTCGAGCTGACGCTCGAGCTCGCTATGAGGCACGGCAATCATCGCCGGCTCGTCGTTACCACCATAGACGATGCCCGGCACCAGCCCGGTACGACGCAGGCGGCGGCTCGCACCCTTCCCCGTGTCGCTTCTCGGCTGGGCCGCGACTTCAAATACATCACTCATGACAGAGTCTCCAGATTAGATAACGACAAAACGCCGACATCCGCGACCAGATGCCGGCGCCAGTCAGGACATGCGCGCAATGCGCATTCGCCTTGGTCAGTCGACGAAGAGCGAGCTGACCGATTCTTCGTTCGATACTCGGCGCATGGTCTCGGCGAGGAGTTCGCCGATCCCGAGCTGCCGGATCTTCGGGCACTCGCGCGCATCGGGGCGCAAGGGGATCGTGTTGGTGACGACCAGCTCATCAAGGGACGAGGCCGAGATATTATCCACCGCCGGCCCCGAGAGCACCGGATGAGTGCAGTAGGCTTGCACCCGTGATGCGCCCTGTTCCTTCAGCGCCGCGGCAGCCTGACAGAGCGTGCCCGCGGTATCGACTAGGTCGTCGACGAGCACGCAGGAGCGCCCACGGACATCACCGATGATGTTCATCACCTTCGCCTCATTCGCACGCGGACGCCGCTTGTCGATGATAGCCAAATCGGCATCATCAAGCCGCTTCGCTAGAGCGCGCGCGCGCACAACGCCCCCGACATCCGGTGAGACCACCATCAGCTTCTCGTGCTTCTGTCGCCAGATATCGCCAAGCAGGATCGGCGAGGCGTAGACATTGTCGACCGGAATGTCGAAAAAACCTTGGATTTGATCGGCATGAAGGTCGACCGTTAATACACGGTCGGCGCCCGCCGAGCCGATCATTTTAGCGACCAAGCGCGCGGTGATGGGCACCCGGGCTGAGCGCGGGCGCCGGTCTTGACGGGCATAACCGAAGTACGGGATCACCGCAGTGACGCGCTTTGCCGATGCCCAGCGCAGGGCATCGATCATCACCATCAATTCGAGCAGGTTGTCGTTAGTAGGCGCGCAGGTTGGCTGGACGATGAAGACATCGCGGCCGCGCACATTTTCCTGGATCTCGGTCATGACCTCGCCGTCGCTGAACTGGCCGACGACGGCCTTGCCCAGCGGCAAACCCAGGTGCGCAACAATCTCACTGGCGAGCGCGGGATTCGCATTCCCCGAGAACACCATCAAGGTGCTGGCCTGCACGGATTGTCCTTTTGTCTCAAGGGGCACCGTTATGGCCACTCTTGGTCTGGTAAAGTGTGGCTGGGGCGCCAGGATTCGAACCTGGGAATGCTGGGATCAAAACCCAGTGCCTTACCGCTTGGCGACGCCCCAATCGATTGATCCAGCTCAGCCGGTTGGCCCTGATCCCTCGCCGTAAAGCGAGGCAAACAGCGGCGACCTGTTCCGCCCGCGAGCGACGAACGCCGGAATCTCCGGCGCCACCTCGCTGAGCAACTGCTCGGCCGCCGCTCGATCCGGCAGAGCCGCAAAGAGACAGGCTCCGGTTCCAGTGAGCTTGGCTTCCGCGCGCTCGGCAAGCCAACGGTAGGCATTGGCCACCACAGGATAGTTCGCGAGCACCGTGGCAAGACAATCATTGTTAGCATTGCCGCGCAGAAAGTCGCCTAGTGTGATCGGCGCCGAATCTCTTGTCAATCCCGGATCGCCAAAGACCGCCGCAGTCGAGACCTGACACGGCGGTATGAGCACGAGATACCAAGGCATTGGCAGCTCAACCGGGACCAGACTTTCGCCAACACCCTCACCCCAGGCTGCATCCCCGCGCACAAATACCGGCACATCGGCGCCAAGCCGCAGCCCGATCTCCGCGAGCCGCTCGGTGGCAAGCGCGGTTCCCCAAAGCCGGTTCAGGGCATGCAGCGTCGTGGCCGCGTCCGAACTGCCACCGCCGAGTCCACCACCCATCGGCAAGTGCTTCTCGAGGCGGATGTCCACTCCCGCGTCACAGCCGGTTTCTTCTTGGAGCGCGCGCGCCGCGCGCACGACTAAATCCTGCTCGGGCGGGATCTCGGGCGGCCCACCAAGACGTTCGATGCCCCCATCCGCACGCGGCTCGAAGAACAACCGATCGCACTGGTCGACAAACTGAAAAACGGTCTGTAATCGATGATAGCCATCGGGCCTGCGCCCGAGTACACGCAGCATTAGATTGAGCTTCGCGGGCGCCAGCCAGGCGCCATCCGACGCGGGTTGCGGAATTCCCATCGGCGCCGGCGCCATTAGTGATCGGTGTGCGAGAAGCGGAAGCGACTCAGCACCCTTAACAGATACTCATGCTCCGGCGCCTCGTCGAGCGCGTGCCCCCACACCTCCCGCGCCTCATCTTTGCGCCCCAGGGACCAGAGTACCTCGCCAAGATGGGCCGCGATCTCGGCATCGAAGCCTTGCTCGAGCGCTTTGCGCAGATAATCCTCGGCGTCTTCCGCCTGGCCCTTGCGGTAGAGCACCCAGCCCATGCTGTCCAGAATGGCGGGATCATCGGGGCGCAATTGCAGCGCGCGCTCGATGAAGGCCTGGGCGGCATCGAGGCGATCCGTGCGATCTGCCAAAGTGTAGCCGAGGGCATTGAGTGCGTCGACGTGATCGGGGTGATCAACCAGGATGCGCCGCAGATCGCGTTCAAGCATCCCAACCTTGTCCATACCAACGGCCAGCATCGCGCGGGCATAAAGCAGATCCACATGAGCCGGCTGCTCCGCGAGGGCCCTGTCGTAAACATCGAGAGCTTGCTGGTCGAGCCCCTGCGCGCGTAACAACTCACCCTCAATCAGATAGAAGGTCACGTCTTGGCCGGGAGACTGATCGCGCAGTTGCTGAAGCAGCTCGCGCGCGCGCGCTATCTCGCCTGCTTTCGCATACAGGCTAGCGATCCGCACCTGCGCACTGGTCCGGTTCTGCCCGCGCACCTGCTCATACAGCGCCAATGCCGCGTCGCTGTTGCCCGATTGCTCCTCGACCTGGCCGAGCAAGAAGGCGACATCATTCGGACGCTCCTCAAGGCGTTGCAGCGCTTCGAGAAAGCGTCGCGCCTTATCGAGGTCGCCAATCTCAAGGGCTAAAACAGCCGCGGCCATCAAGACATCCGGACGCTCCGGGTCACGCTTGAGCAGCTCATCGAAGACCGCCAATGCCTGCTCTGGCTCCTCGGCATCCATGTGCAACTGCGCCTTCATCAGCTTGAGTTCAGGATCGGCAGGCGCCTCGCCGAGGTAGCGATCAAGCATCGCGTGCGCCTGTTCGATCTGCTCGCGCCTGACCAATAGGCGCACCAGAAACAATTGCGGATCGCTCCAGCCTGGACGCAGCTTTGCAGCGCGCTCAGCAAGCTGTATCGCGACCTCATCCTGATTGGCGGCGGCAGCCAAGGTCGCGAGCGCAAACTGTGCGTCGGCATCCTCCTGCGCGTCGAGCGCATCGACCAACCTCCGCATCACCCTGAGGCGATCCGCCGGATCGGGGAGCCGGCCGAGGATTTGCGCGGCCTGAAGGTAGCCCTGACCCGGAACCCCAGCGAGCTCGATCACCCGCTCCAGCGAGGCCAAGGCCCACTCCTGATCACCCGCCTCCAACGCCAGAAAGGCCGCGAGTTGATGGGCCTGGGGAGCATCGGGTTCCAGGTCGGTCCAGAGGTCGAGTGCCTGTCGCGCCGCCGCCGAGCGTTTGGCGTTTAACGCCGAACGCACGGCGCGCTCGGCTAGGCTCGGCTCACGCGCTAGCTCGGCGGCGCGCAGAAAATGCTCGAAGGCCGCGTCGTAATCGCCGCGCTGAAGCGCGACCTCCGCCACCAGCGCGGCATAGATGAGTTCGGGACTCAGCGTAGTCGGTGATTGCGCAACGGCGGGCGCGGGTGCGGATGAGCCAGGCGCCGCAGTCGACTCGGTTGGAGTCGCATGGGATGGCGGCTGATCAGCATTGCTCGCGAAGGCGATCAACACGAGCATCGGGACTAAAAGAAATGGGGCGAGAGTTCGGTTGCGCATAGATCAAGGGGCAGGCAGATGGTTGACCGCGATCAGCCGGTTAAGTGCTTCGATCGCAGTATACTCATGCAGTTCCTATCGCGGAAAGCAACCACTCGCGGCCCCGAAGCACCGTCCTTGCCGTTGTGCGGGCCGGAGAGCATCGCAGACAACCGGCTAGCCCTTCATTCCGCCATGCCACTGATCGTACTCGGACTCAACCACAAGACAGCCCCTGTCGACATCCGTGAACGTTTGACCTTCGGGCCGGACGTCATTGTCGCCGCACTGCGGACGCTGCTCGAACAAAGCCCAGCAGACGAGGCGATCATCGTCTCGACCTGCAATCGCACCGAGATCTATTGCGCCTCGGAGAGCCGCGATATCGAGGTGCCGGTGCGCGACTGGCTCGGCCAATTCCATGGCATCGAGCCGCAGCTGTTCGCCCAGCATCTCTATATGCATAAGGATCGTGACGCCGTGACTCATCTCTTCAAGGTCGCCTGCGGGCTGGATTCGATGGTCCTCGGCGAGCCGCAGATTCTTGGGCAGGTCAAGGCCGCTTTCAAGACCGCCTGCGAGGGTGGCAGCAGCGGCCGGCTCCTGGGACGGCTATTCCAATGCACTTTCGCAGTCGCGAAGCAGGTGCGCACCGACACCGCCATCGGCAGCAGTCCAGTCTCGGTGGCCTTTGCCGCGGTCAGCCTGGCACGCCAGATCTTTAGCGATCTCTCCAAGCAGACCGCCCTGCTGGTCGGTGCCGGCGAGACGGTCGAACTCGCCGCCCGGCATCTGCATCAACACGGCATCGGGCGCATCATCGTCGCCAACCGCACCGTCGATCGTGCACACCGGCTAGCGGTCCAATTCGACGGCTACGCCATCGCCCTGACCGAGCTGGCGAGCCATCTGCCCGAGGCCGACATCGTCGTCTCCTCGACCGCTAGCCCGCTGCCGGTGCTCGGCAAGGGCACAGTGGAGCGCGCGCTCAAGCAGCGTCGGCATCGGCCCATGTTCATGGTTGACATCGCGGTACCGCGCGATATCGAACCCGAGGTCGGGCAGCTGCGCGATGTCTATCTCTACACCGTCGACGATCTGCAAGGCGTGGTCGACGAGGGCATGCGCTCGCGCAACCATGCCGCCGAGCAGGCTGTCGAGATCATCGACCTGCATACCACCGAGTTCATGGCTTGGGTGCGCTCGCTGGATGCCGTCTCCCTGATCCAGGATTACCGTGCCCGCGCCGAATGCGTGCGCGACGAGGCCGTCTCGCGCGCCGCGCGACAACTCGCCGCCGGCAAGCCCGCCAACGAGGTGATGCACCATCTGGCCCACGTACTAACCAATAAGCTCCTGCATGAGCCCAGCGTGCGGTTACGACAGGCCGGTCGCGAGGGGCAATCGGAGCTGCTTGACGCCGCCAATGAGCTGTTCCAGCTCTCCCAGGGTCAAGACACCGGCAACTGATGAACCCATCCATTCGGGGCAAGCTCGATCGGCTCGCCGAGCGCTTTGCCGAGATCACCGCCCTGCTAGCCGAGCCCGAGGTGCAGTCGGATCAAAACCAGTTCCGCGACCTCGGGCGCGAATACGCGCAGCTCGAGCCGCTGATCGATTGCTGGCAGCGCTATCTGGATCTCGAGGCCGAGAGCGCCTCGGCCCGCGCGATGCTCGCCGACAAGGAGATGGCCGCGCTCGCGCGCGAGGAACTCGACGCCGCCGAGCAGCAACGCGAACAGCTCGAGCCCGAACTCAACCGACTGCTGATCCCGCCGGACCCCAATGATCATCGCAATATCTACCTCGAAGTCCGGGCCGGCACCGGGGGCGCCGAGGCGGCCCTCTTCGCCGGCGATCTGCTGCGCATGTATCTGCGCTATGGGGAGCTACAAGGCTGGCGCCACGAGATCATCAACGCCAGCGACGGCGAGATGGGCGGCTATAAAGAGGTGGCGGTCCGCATCAGCGGCAGTAGCGTCTATTCTCGGCTCAAATTCGAGTCCGGCGCCCACCGCGTGCAGCGCGTCCCTGAGACCGAATCCCAGGGACGCATCCATACCTCGGCCTGTACCGTCGCGATCCTGCCCGAGGTCGATGCAGTCGACGAGATCAGCGTCGACCCCAATGATCTGCGGGTCGACACCTATCGCGCCTCCGGCGCCGGTGGTCAGCACGTCAACAAGACCGATTCCGCGGTCCGCCTGACCCATCTGCCAAGCGGCATCGTCGTTGAATGCCAGGACGAGCGCTCGCAGCACAAGAACCGCGCCAAAGCGATCGCGCTGCTGCAGGCCAAGCTACTCTCGGCCGCGCAGGACGAACAGACCGCCGAGCAGAGCGCCTCGCGCCGGCTGCAGGTCGGCAGCGGTGATCGCTCCGAGCGAATCCGCACCTACAACTTTCCGCAGAACCGCCTCACCGACCACCGCATCAACCTGACCCTCTACAAGCTCGATGAGGTGATGATGGGCCATCTCGATCAGGTCGTCGAGCCGCTACGGCAGGAACATCAGGCCGACCTGCTCGCCGAACTGACGACCGCCTGAGCGGCGCATCCGCCCCCGTGAGCGCCGCAGCGGACGACGGTATTGGCGAACTGCGGCGCGCGGCCAGCCAGCGCCTGGCGGCAGCCGGCTATGCCAGCGCCGCACTCGAGGCCGACCTGTTGTTGAGTCTCGCCACGGGACTCGAGCGCGGGCAGCTCTTCGCTTGGCCCGAACGAGCGGTCGACGCTGCCCAGCGGCAGCGGTTCGAACAACTGCTGACACGGCGCGTCGCCGGCGAGCCAATCGCCTACCTGCTGCAACAGCGCGCGTTCTGGAGTCTCGAGCTTCGTGTCAGCCGCGCCACTCTGATCCCGCGGCCGGAGACCGAGACCCTGGTGGAGCTGGCCCTGCGAGCCCTGCCGGCGGACCAAGCACTGCGCGTCGCCGACCTCGGCACCGGCAGCGGTGCCATCGCCGCCGCGCTCGCGCATGAGCGCCCCCGTTGGTCTCTGATCGGCCTCGAGCGCGACCCCGATGCACTCGCCATCGCGGCCCTGAACGCGGCGCGGCTTCAGCTCGACAACCTCAGTCTGATGCGCGGCCACTGGTCGAGCGCACTGGGCCGCGCCTCCTTGGATGCGCTCATCGCCAATCCACCCTATGTGCGTGCCGATGATCCGCATCTCGGCCAGGGCGATCTGCGCTTCGAGCCCCGGGCCGCGCTCGTCGCCGGGGCCGATGGTCTGCTCGCCATTCGCGCGCTCATCGCCGATGCGCCCCGCTGCCTGAAACCCGGCGGACTGCTCGCGATCGAGCACGGCTGGGATCAGGGCGCGGACGTGCGCGCGCTCATGCAGCAGCAGGGGCTTGAGGCGATTGAAACCTGGCGCGACCTTGCCGGTCAGGAACGGGTGACACAGGCGATCCTCAGCCCTCGCCTGAACGCGCGCCCGCACGAAAACCTTGATCAGCGTCCGCTCGATTGAGCATACTTCGCCTATGGAAAAGCCCGACCCAGACCGCATCAAACATCGTCAGATCCATTTTCGGGATCTGCATCCAGAGCGTAACGACGCGCGCACTGCGGCAGTCTTCCTGGCCGAGGTCGACGGTGTCATCCAAGCCGAGCCCCTGTCGCCAATCCTGCTTGATCTGACCTACGACCTACGCAAGACCTGCCTTGAGGAACTCGAAACCGCCCTGGGCGAACTCGGGCTGCACCTCGACGGCGCCCTGCTCTTCAAACTCAAACGCTCACTCTATTACTACACCGAAGAGACCTATCGCGAGAACCACGGCTGGGCACGCAGCGATAGCAATTCCACTAAGTTGGTGTTCGCAAAACGCTGGGAGAACCTCGAGCACGGCTGTCGCGATCCCCGTCCCGAGCATTGGCGCCGATATCTCTGATAGAGATGACAGTCTTCGATCCGTCTTATATGATCCAGGGATTCCCTGGATCATACCGAGTCATCGATGCGCTTTGACGTCAGCGACCACGAGATCAAGAAAGCCAAGATCCCGCACGAACTCTTTCTCACCAACCTGATCGGCAATCATATCCTAATGGCCGTCGCCGCCGGAGGGATCGCGGGGAGTTTTCCCTGGGTGATGGCGGTGATTCCGGCCGTCTCGCTCTCGCTGCTCGGCTTTACGCTCTGGCGCGCGCGCCGCTCGATCGGCCGCGATCCCTGGTACGTGATGTGTCATTGGCAGGTCTGCGCGCGGCGCAGCCGCCTGTTCATCGGCATGCTGGTGTTATCGGGCCTGGTCATCACGCTCGGCTGGCTCGGCCATACCTATGGCGGGCTGATGAAGGAGGCCGCCATCGCGCTGGTCGTCGGCACCGGCATCCTGCCGATCATGGTCACCGTGCTGGTGCTGATCATCATCGAATCCGACGCCCTCTATCATGCCCATCAGGCCAAGCTGCCGGCTTGGGTAGTTGAGCGGTTTCCGAATCCTGAAGCCAAGCCCATCGAAGAGGAACCCACTCCCAATGCTGTCGCCTGAGAAGCACCTGACATCCGGCTCGCGCGGCGGTCCAGTTCCGTGCCTGAATGGCTTCTGCAACGGCCACTGCTGCCTGTCTAGATAGCGTCCGAGGACAGGGATTGCGCGGTCATCGGATTCCTCCCAAGGTCTTCATCGGGGTCAGAGATGGGCAGCCAGTGCGGCGCTGGATCAGGGCGCGAGCAGATAGTCGAAGACCAGACCGAGGAACACCGCCATGCCGAAGTAGTTGTTGTTGAGAAAGGCCTCGAAACAACGCGCCGGCGCGCGCGCCCGAATCAACCATTGCTGGTAACCGAACAGTGCCCCAGCGACGGCGAGTCCGACGAAATAGGCCGCGCCCAGCCCCGCTTGGACGCCGACCCAGATCAGGATCAGCAGCATCAGCACCTGCAGCAGCGCGACGATGAGCCGATCCCAGCGGCCGAACAGGATCGCGGTCGATTTGATGCCGATCTTCAGATCATCCTCGCGATCGACCATCGCGTATTCGGTGTCATAGATCAGCGCCCAGATCACCGTGGCCACGAACAACACCCAGGCATAGAGCGGGACCGTCTCCTGAATCGCGGTGAAGGCCATCGGCACCGCCCAGCCGAAGGCCGCGCCCAGGAACAGTTGCGGCACATGGGTGAAGCGCTTCATGAACGGATAGATCATCGCCAGCGTCACCGCCACCACCGACATGGCGATGGTCTGCCAATTCAACAGCAGCACCAGCGCGAAGGCGGCGAGACTCAGGAGCACGAACACCGCCACCGCCTCGATCGGGCTGATCAGGCCCTGTGCCAACGGCCGCGTGTTGGTGCGCGCGACATGGCCATCCAGCTTACGGTCGGCATAGTCGTTGATCGCGCAGCCGGCCGAGCGCATCAGCACCACGCCAGCGACGAAGATCAGCGCCACCGGCCAGGGCGGCTGGCCCTCACCGGCGAGCCAGAGCGCCCAGAGCGCCGGCCACATCAACAGGAAGATACCGATCGGCTTATTGAGCCGAATCAACCGATAGTAGGCATCGAGCCGAACCCGCCAGCCGAGCTGTGACGTAAGAGGGCGGTGATCGTGAAGCTTGGTCTCGCGAACACTCATTGCAATTTTTTTCACTCCGAATTTCATCCCTGAGCCTGTTTGGGCGCCGATTGTATCCTGTTATCGCTCATCGAGGGTCATGGAACACTAGCGGTCGCTGTACAATCCGCCAAGGCCGTGAAAGAGTACGTTCACAACCGCAGGGAGCTGACATGCAAGACGTCCTATCGAGCTGCCAACCGCGCCCCGAAATCCTCGCCGGCACCTTCAACCCCGAGATCTTCACCGCCCGCCTGAGCCGTGTGCTCACCGACTACGCCAAGGGGCAGGCGCGCGAGGGAGCAAGCGCCCTGTACTCCGATCCGGTCGCCTTCTTCCGCGATGCGACCTACCCCACGCAAGGGCTGATCAGCATCCTCGATAATGTCCTGGCGCGACTCAATCAGGGCGATCTGTCCCGTCCGGCGATCCAGCGCATCGACAACGCCTTCGGCGGCGGCAAGACCCACACCCTGATCGCGCTCACCCATGCCGCCAAGCAGGGCCAAGCCCTCACCGAGCCTCTTGCAGGCATCGTGCCGGCCGAACGCCTCGCGCCGCCGGGTGCGATTCGCGTCGTCGGCGTGATCGGGGACACGGTCGATACCCTGCGCGAAGGCGTCGACGGTGGACAGCCCAAGCCGAATACGCTCTGGTGGCTGATCGCCCAAGACATCCTCACCCCCGAACAGCAAGTGCCGATCCAGGCCCGCCTCGATGACGCCTCGGCCCCCGGCTCGGAAGCCTTCTTCGACGCCCTGCTCGGTGAGCGGCCGACCCTCATCCTGATCGACGAGATCGCGCAGTATCTCTCGCGCATGGAGGCGGCCTTCCCAGGACTCGGTGCCCAGCAGGCGGCGGCGTTCCTGATGTCGCTGTCGACCTACACCGAGTCGCGCCCGAACATCGCGGTCGTCATCAGCCTGGCCTCGGTCAGCAACGCCTTTGGCGACTTCAACAAGCTCATCCGCCAGCTCAAGAGCACCCACGGCATGAGCCAGAGTCAAGCCGAGGCGATCGTCTCGGATGCGCAAAAGGAGATGCGCGATGTCGTCAATCGCGCCGCCGGTGCGACGACCCCGGTGCAGGAGGGCGATCTCTCGCGCATCATGGCCAAACGTCTGTTTACCCGCGTCGACCAGGACGCGGCTGTGCAGATCGCCGATGCCTTCACCGCGACCTATCGCCAGGCCGGCACCGACCTGCCCGCCGAAGCCAGCAATCCGCGCCGCCATGACGAACTCATCGCCCATTACCCCTTCCATCCCAAGCTGATCGAATTCCTCTCCCAAGAACTCGCACAGGTCGAGACCTTCCAGAGCACGCGCGGGCTGCTGCGCACTCTGGCGCGTGCGGTGCGGCGCATCTGGGAGGCCAAGCTGGCGATCCCGTTGATCCAGACCGGGCACCTCGATCTCGCCGACAGCACCATCCGCGGCGAGCTGCTGGGCAAGACCGGCAACACCGACCTGCAAGCCGTGCTCGACGCCGACATCAGCAAGGTCGCCGGCACCGCCGCGACCGGCCTCAGCGTCGCCGGCGAGCTGGATCACGGCAACCCGCATCCAGACGGCTACCCGGTGCATGAATGGTCCTGGCGGGTGGTATTCCTGCACAGCCTGGTCGGCCGCGGCGGCGGTCTGCAGGATGAGAAATTTGGCATCGATCTGGCCTCAGCGGTGTACGAAATGGCCTCGCCGGCCATCAAACCGGCGACCGTCCATTCCGCCCTCGCGCAGATCGAATCCGAAGCGAACTACCTGCGCAACCGCAACGGGCGCCTGTACGCCGACACCGTGCCGACGCTGAACAATATCCTGCGCCGCATCGAGGGCAATGTGTCCGATGACGAAGCGCTGGATCGGGTCGAGCAAGTCGTGCGGACGCTGGTCGATCGGTCTGCGGTCTTCGACGTTCACGCCAACATCAGCGACGGTGAAGCGATCCCGGATAAATCGCCCAAACCACAGCTTGGCATCATCCGCTTCGAGACCGCCGAACTCGACCCGGTGCGCTTCATCGAACAGCGCGGGAGCGCGATCCGTGAGTATCAGAACCAGGTCTTTTTGCTCGCACCCAGCGTCGTCTACATCAAAGAGTCGGTCTGGAACGAGACCCGCACCCAGCAGGAGCGCCGCACACGCCAACACATCCTGGCCCTGGCGCACAAGGCCATCGCCGTCGAGCGCCTCAAGGCCAATCCCGAGAACTGGGGCGTGAGCCACGACCAACTGCAAAAGACCGAATTCAAGGAGCGCGCGGCCAAGAGTCCGGCCGAGCTGCGCACCGCGATCGAAACGTCCTACCGTTACCTGCTGTTTCCCAGTCGTGACCAAGGACGGGTGGCCACGCGCGACCTGGGCAAAGGCGGCGCTGGACCGACCGCTGGCGGCTCCGGTGGGCTGCACCTGGAAGATGCCATCCTCAGGCAGTTGGCCGACGAGGGCGAGTTGATCACCGAAGCGCGCGCACCGACCGCCGAGACCCAGACCCTGCTCGGCAAACTGTTCTTCGATCAGTACCCGCAGGTCAGCGTGAGCACGCTGGTCATGCATTTCGCCACCCGACGCCACTGGCCGATCCTGCAGCGTCCGGACCTGCTGGCCCCGATCCTGGTCGAGGGCAGCAAGCGCGGCGCCTGGTGCCTGGGCGAGATGCCGGACCCCAAGGCGCATAAGCCCACAGCCCTCTACCACAAGGAGAACCCACCACCGCTCACCGTCGAGCCATTGGCCGAGCCTGGCGGCTGGATCCTCTGCACCAAGGAGCACGCCAAGCAACTGGGCTGGCTGGAAGACATCGAGCGCCGACCCGATACCGTCGCGGATTGGCTGGAGCAGACCATCGAGAGCCGCACGACACTCGACCTGGAGGCGTTGACCGCAAGCGTCGAGCAGGAGCACGACAAGGTCGATCCCAACGTGCTGAGCCAGCAACTGACCAACCTCCTCGCGCAGCGCAAACTGGTGGTCTTTCCCGCCGAGTCCTTCGATGCCGCCGGCACCCCCGACCCAGACCAGGCCCGGACCGGTGACAGCCTGCCGCTGGATGCGCTGAAGACCGGCATCGTCATGCCCTACCATGAGGCCCAGGCGCGCGGCTGGATCAGTCCACCTAAGGTCCAGCAGCAACAGTTCACCCTGCGCGACAAGGATAAGATCAAGCAGATCCTCAATCTGCTCGCCGGCACCGCGCTCAGCCAATCCAAGACCCAAGTGGCGATGCTCAATATCGAGGCTCAACTGCACGACAAGGCGCCCTTCCAGTTCGCGGTGAGTTCCACCACGGTTGGCGACCTGGTCGACAATCGCGCCCTGTTCGCCGCGCTGAACAACCGGCTGCAGTTCGACAACAACGGCGAGGTCCGCCTGACCCTCGGCGAGCCTGACCCCAACTGCAAGTTCCTGAGCTTGCTCAAGCAACTCGAAGGATAATTCCGCCTCATGCCCACCTCTGCTCAGGCGACCTCGCGGCGAGCGCGTCCCGGCGCTCCCGCCGATCACGCCCAACTGGCCAAGCAAGCCAAGCGCGCGCCCTATCTGTTGCGCATCACGCGCCGCAGCGACCTGCCGCCGCCCCTGCTGATCGTCAAGGAGCGCATCGCCCCCGAGGATCGCGACGACACCGCGGGCTTGACCAACCCGCGCGCCAAACACGTCGAGCGCGGGAGTCTGCATGGCGACGGGGTGCGCGCCTGTTTGCCCGTGCTCAGGCGCATCCTCGAAGCGGTCAAGGATGACCAAGGCATTGCGCTGGGGCTGGAGCGTTTCATGTCCGCGCAAGGTCTGCAGGAGACCGATCTGAATCTGCCCCTCGATGAGGCGGCCGGGGCGCGTCTGGCGTTGTTCTTTCGGCTGCAAGGCAAGGTCAAGGATGTCACGCGCATCGAGCTGATCGGACGGCGTGTGGCGCTCCTCTCGCGCGAAGAGGCGGTCTACTGGCTGGCCAATGTCACCACCGCCGACCCGGTGTTGCGCAGTTGGGCGATCAGCGGCTTGCGGCTGATGCTGTGTGGTGATGCGGGCGACCAGCGCCTACCGCTGGTGTTGGAGCGTATCCGCGCGCGGGGCTAGACTGAACGCCTTGTTGGCGCGCTAAGGCAGCAACAGTTGCTACTCTGACAATAACGAAAAATGCCTCGAAAGATACGAGAATTGCTTCGCGATCTTGAGCGGGCCGGCTTTGTGAATCGCGGCGGAAAAGGAAGCCACAGGAACCTTCAACATCACAAGGGTTCTCGAATGACGCTCTCGGAGAATCTTGGCGATGACGCCAAGCCATACTAGGAGCGCGAGGTGAAACAAAAGATCAAAGAGTCGAAGCAATGAAAGAAAGCGCTCGGTATCTCAAAGTTGTCGAGTGGTCTGATGAGGACCAGTGTTTTGTCGGTCAGTGTCCTGGGATCATCGGGCCGTGCTGTCACGGTGATCACGAAGAGCAGGTCTACTCGGAACTCTGCAAGATCGTCGATGAGTGGATAGAGCTGATCAAACAAGATGGACATCCTTTGCCTCCCCCAACCGCTGGCCGAGGTATGGTGGAGAAGATTTCCGCAATGGCATGAACCGCAACAGTTAATCTCACATGGGACCATACCATGAAACCCTCCATTGCCTTTGAGCAACACCGTGAAACCATCCGTCGCATCGTTGCCGCGCACCGGGCCAGTCACCCGCGCGTGTTCGGGTCGGTGCTGCTGGGCACCGATGGTGAGGAAAGCGATCTGGATCTACTGGTTGAGCCAACAGCAGAAACCTCCTTGCTCGATATCGCTCGCATCCAGGTGGAATTGGAGTCGCAACTTGGCATTCCGATCGATGTGCTGACACCGAAGGCCCTGCCGAGCGAATTTCGGGATCGGGTTCTCAGTGAGGCGCGGCCGGTATGAACAGCAAGACATTGCGCGTGCCAGACTATCTGGGACACATCTTGCAGGCCATCGATCGCATTCAAGCCTATACCGATCAAGCCTCTAAACAGGCCTTCGTCGATAACGCGCAGCTTCAAGATGCGGTGATCCGCAACCTCGAGATCATTGGCGAGGCCTCTCGCAACGTCCAACTCCACGGACCTGATCTGATCGCGCAGCATCAAGACATTCCGTGGTCTGCGCTGTATGCCATGCGTAACCGAATCAGTCATGGCTACTGGTCCGTGGATCTCGAGATTGTGTGGACCGTTGTGCAGCGCGATCTGCCTGATCTTCGGGTTCAACTTCAAAGCCTAGTTTCTCAACTCAAGGCGTAAAGACCATGGCCAAAGACGATTTACGCCTGATCGAGGCCGGTTTTCCCTGCCATCAAGTGGGAGCGGAGACCCGGCGCGAGCGTGACACCGGCAAGGCACCGCCGACGCATCGCCTGCATGTCTGGTGGGCACGCCGCCCGCTGACGCCGAGCCGCGCGGCGATCCTGGCCTCTTTGCTGCCGGCAGATGCTGACCCGGAAGCCTTCATCCGCAATCTTGGCATCGTACGTTGGCAAGCGCTAATCGGAGATGAGCGTTGGACCTTGATCAGCGAGACCATCACAAAACGCCTGGTCCGCGATGACAACGATCCAGAGCATTGGCTACTGCCGATCGACGACACCGTGCTTGCTGCGCTCGATAAAGAACACCAGCGTCGGGCACGCTGTCGTGACCTCATCGTCCAGTTGGAATCAGCTGGTCCAGACTATGCCAATGATCCGGTGCTTCAAGCTTGGCAAGCGGAAGTACAAGCGCTGCCTAGCATTGCGATTGAACCCGGCAATGCACTCCAAGTCATCAAGGCAGTTGCCGATCCAGCCGGAGTCAAGGACAAGATCGCCTTTGCCAAGCGCGATGATGTCCAGGTAATTTTAGGCAGATCGCTGCGTTGGGATGACGAGGACTCTTACGGTTACTCACGCGCCTTTGAAACCCCAACCAAACCGTTGCCGGAGGCGCAGCGAAAGGTCGTGCTCGATCCAACCGCAGGTGGCGGATCGATCCCATTCGAGGCCTTGCGCCTTGGTCATCGAGTGATCGCCAATGAGCTGAATCCGGTGGCGAGCGTGATCCTCAAAGCGACGCTGGATTATCCGGCGCGTTACGGGCTGGCCTTGCTGGAGGACATCGCGCGCTGGGGCGATACCCTTCGCGAGACCGTCGAAGCGAAGATGGCGCCGTTCACGCCGTTCAGCCCAATCCCGTCAGATCAGCGCGTGGCGCTTGAGCGGCATCTCCAGCGACGCCCTGATTTGGTGGATGAGTACGCGACCGAGCACGACCACATGGGGCTGCTCTACTGCCGCCAAGTCACCTGCCCCCACTGTGGCGGCGAGGCACCGCTGCTCAACTCCCTTTGGCTATCGAAGGAGGGCGAGCAATGGGCGGTCGATGTGCAGCCGCAAGCGGACAAGACGGTGCGCTTCGAGCCCTATGTGCTGGGCAGCGAGGGGCGCAAGCCAGACGCGCGCACGTTGGATGCCGGCACCGTCACGCGCGGCGTTGGCCAGTGCGTGCACTGCCATCAGGCAATCGCGGGCGATGAGATCAAGCGTCAGGCGCGCGGCGAGTCCGAGCTGGGACGTTGGCAGGATGTGCTCTATTGCGTGGTCGGCATTCGTCTGGAGCCAAAGCTCGACAAGCATGGCGAGGTGCAGCGCTTCGCCAGCGGCGCGCGCAAGGGCGAGATCAAGACCAGCAAGGTGCGCTACTTCCGCGCGCCCAACGAGATCGATCAGCAGGCGCTTGCGGCGGCCTCGGCGGAGCTGGAGGCACGGCGGTTCGACTTCGAGATGAAGGGGTTGGTGCCGAATGAGTCCATCGGCGAGATTTCCAACTACGACCGCGGTCATCGCATGTATGGCGAGAACCTGTGGATTGACATGTTCACGCCGCGCCAGTTGCTTGGACATCTGACGGTGATGGAAGCACTGAGCGAGGCCAAGCCGAGGATTCTCGAGGAACTGGGGGAGGAGAAAGGACGGGCTGTGGTGACCTATCTCCAGTTTATGCTCGATAAGGGCATCGATTACAACTGCAGCCATACGCGCTGGGAATATACGCAAGGGATTGTCAAGGGAGCCTTCAGCCGGCACAACTTCGCGCTTCAATGGACCTTCGGCGAAATGGTCTTCTCCGGCCCATCCTCGGGCTTCCGCTGGGGAATCTCGCAGGTGTTGGATGCCTACCAAGGCATCGCCGAACTGCTAGCAAACCGCCACCAGCAAGGCTTGCAGCCGGGTGATTTGATTCAAACCTTGGGACCATCGCAACAGCTCCAAGGCATCGCCGATCAGAGCGTCGATGCCGTGGTCATGGACCCGCCCTACTACGACAACGTGCAGTACAGCGAGCTGTCGGACTTCTATTACGTCTGGCAAAAACGCTCGCTCGGCGATCTCTATCCGGGCTGGTTCGACGACGAGGTCACCGACAAGCAAAACGAGGTGGTCGCCAATCCTGCGCGCGATGGCTCGGCGAAACTGGCCAAGGCGCGCTATGAAACCTTGATGCAGGAGACCTTCGCCGAGTGCCGCCGGGTGCTCAAGCCCGAGGGCCTGATGACGCTGATGTTCACCCACAAGGGCGCCGATGCCTGGGAGACCCTGACCAACGCCCTGATCGAGGCCGGCTGGGACATCACCGCCTGCATGCCAGTCCAGTCGGAGGGCGGCTACTCCACACATCAGATGAACCTAGCCGCAGCGGCTTCGACCATCTTCATCGCCTGCCGCCCCGCCGATCGCAGCGCACGCCAGCCGTCGAGCTGGGCCTACGAGGTGCGTGGCCGACTGGAGACGGCGGTGCGCGAGGGACTGACCGAGTTTGCACGTCTGAACCTGAACCCGGTCGATCGCATGATTGCCTCCTGGGGCCGGGCGCTGCGCGTCTACTCGGAACATTGGCCGGTCCAAGACGGCGATGAAGACGTGCCGCCTACCCGCGCCATGCAGGAGGCGGCGCGCGTGGTGGCCGAGGAGGAGGTCAGCCGCCTCTCCGGTGGGCTGGTGACGGTCGAGGATCTCGACAGCGAATCGCGCCTGGCGGTGATCGCGCTCGGCATCAATGGGCTGGGCGAGTTCGCGTTCGATGATGCGCTGCAGATAAGCCGCTCGCTGAGCTTCCATCTCCAACAGCGCAACGGCAACTATCGCGTCAGCGATGACCTGGTCGCTTACGCCAGTGCCAGCGACGGTGAACGGGCCGCACCGCTGGCGATTCGCGGCAGCAAGCTGCGGCTGCTCAAGCCCGAGGAGCGCGCCGAGCAACGCCTCGAGCATCCGCAGGCGCTCTGGGACGTGCTCTGCGGGCTGATCAGCATCTATCGCGAGGGCGGTATCGTCGCCGCGCGTAACTACCTCGGCACCCACGACAAACGCGACAGCGCCGCGCTACGCGGACTGCTCAAGGTCTGGGCCAACGAGTGCGACGACGAGGCGCTGCGCCGCGAGGCGCTGTTGATCGACTACGAGCTTTAGCGCCAGCGCTCAACGAGAACAGGGCAACCGGTATCGACAACATGGTCTCCTTGGCCTATCAACTCACTCTTTATGAGCAATTGCAGGCGCTGCCTGAAGGCTTGACCGGCGAGATCCTGAATGGACAGCTCTATACCCAACCACGTCCGAGTGGGCCGCATGGGCGGGTCAGCGTGGGTCTCGATCGGCGCATCGGCCGTGGCTACGATGAGGGCGACGGCGGCCCTGGCGGTTGGTGGATTCTGGTCGAGCCCGAGGTCCATTTCCTGCGCGACCAGGAGGTCGCCGTGCCAGATCTGGCCGGCTGGCGACGCGAACGGATGCCGCGCATCCCCGAGGGCCATCGTTTCGAGGTGGTGCCGGACTGGGTCTGCGAGATCCTCTCGCCCTCGACCGCGAGCAAGGACCGCGAGATCAAGCTACCGCTCTATGCCCACTATGGCGTCGCATACGCCTGGCTCGTCGATCCGACGCGGCGCACCTTGGAGGTCTATGGACTCGAACAGGGCACCTGGCGGTTGCTACTCGAGGCCGCCGAAGCGACCAGCGTGCGGGCGCCACCCTTCGAGGCACTGGAGCTCAAGCTCGCCGTGCTTTGGGTCTAGCGCGGCGGGCTAGCGCGGAACTGCAGCCATGTCAGCAACGGCGTCGCTCAGCCTCAAGGCCTATGACTGGGAGCAATGCTACGCGACCTCGGATCTGCGCCCTGACGGTCAGCCGGTCGACATCCTGCACGACTTCTACATCCCGGCCCTCTCGCGCTCGCTGCGCTATGACCGCGTTGCCGGCTATTTCACCTCGACCTCGTTGGCGGCGGCCTCGCAAGGGTTTTCGCGCTTCGTCGCGCAGGGTGGCAAGGCGCGTTTCATCGTCGGTCTGCAACTAACGCCCGAGGATGCCGAGGCCATTCTGCAGGGTCATCAGCAGCGTGCCGCCGAGCCGATGTTGGCCGCGCTGGCGGGGGCGCCAGAGTGGCCAGCGTCGGTGCGCCAAGGTGTGGAGCTGCTGGGCTGGATGATCGCCCATGGTTGTTTGCAGGTGCGTGTTGGCTTACGGGTGCATGGCCAACCAGGGCCAGATCAAGGAACGCCGAAGCCATTGGATTATGCCCAGGATGGCTATCTGCATGAGAAGTGGGCGATCTTCAGCGATGGCCAAGAGGCGCTGTTCATCTCCGGCTCGATGAATGAATCGCAGACCGCGTTGGCGGTGAATGCCGAGAACATCACCGTGCAGCCGTCTTGGATCGACTGGAACCGCAAGCTGTTGGCGAGCAAGCGGGCGAGCTTCGAGACGCTGTGGCGGGGCAAGCATGCCTTTATCCGCACACTGTCGCTGCCCGAGGCGGTGCGCGAGCGCCTGATCCAGATCGCCGACAGCGCCGGTGTGTTGCGGGAGATCGACGGCACGCCGATGCCGATGCCACCGCCAGAGAAGACAAACGGAGACGCCCAAGACAACCCGGATGAGGTCGTCGCGCCCCGCTTCAGCGAACGGCTGCGCTTCGCCATGATCCGACTGGCGCCCTTGCTGCCCGGCGGCGAACGGGCCGCCCTGGAGACCACGCCGATCGAGCCCTGGCCGCATCAGCGGTTCGTCGCGCGGCGCCTGCTGGAGACCTATCCGCGCAATCATCTGCTCTGCGATGAGGTCGGCCTGGGCAAGACGATCGAGGCAGGGCTGGCGTTTCGGGCGCTCTGGCTCAGCGGTCGCGCCAAGAGCATCCGTGTCTTTGCCCCGGCCTCGCTGACCTCGCAATGGCTCAACGAGATGGCCGAGAAGTTTATGCTGCCGTTCGTGCGGCGGACCCGTCGCAGCGGCGATTGGGAGCGCATCGAGCTGCGCACGGGCGAGCCGATCAGCGGCAAGGGCAGGATGTTCGACGCCCCGCTGGAGATCATCTCGACCGGGTTGATCATCAACCGCAAGGGTGGTCGGCTGCTGGCCCAGTTCCCGGAGACCGATCTCGTGCTGGTCGATGAGGCGCACAAGGCGCGCCGTCAGTCCCCGGACAACAGCGCGCAGATGCCACGTTACAACAAGCTGTATCAGGAGCTACGTGATGCGCTTTACGGCCGATCGCGCGCCTTGCTGCTGGCCACCGCGACGCCGATGCAGCTCAATCGCGTCGAGGCCTTCGACCTGCTCAAGCTGATGCCCTCCGCCGGCGCGGTGCAGTTCAGCGAAGACCTCTGCGAGCTGTTCTATCGGGTGCGTGAGCGGTTGCTGCAAGGCGAGTCACTGGCCGAGTACGAGACCCAATGGCTTGGCCGTTATCTGCGCGAGGCACGCACCTCCTCACCGGCGCAATGGCGGTTCGTCGAAGAGCAGGTGCTGAGCCTGTTCGGGAAAATGGGGCTGCAGGACTTTGTCGATAGCGGCCAGCCGCCGCTTGGTGGTTGGCACGAGCTGCAACCGTCCCTGAGCCTGTTGGCGCCGCTCGGGCGCAGCATGCTGCGCCATAGCCGGTCGCTGCTGCGCGCCTACCAGCAGGAAGGACTGTTGAATGCCAACCTCGCTTGGCGCGAGGTGCATCCGTGCATCATCGCGCTGCAGGGCGTCGAGTTCGAGGTCTACGAGCACCTGCAACGGTATTGCGCCGAGCTGGCCGATCGCATCAATGCCAACATGACGGAAGGCAAGCAGCGCGCGGCCATCGGCTTTTACCTCTGCTTTCTGCGCTTGCGCTTTGCCTCATCCTTCCATGCCTTGCGTTGCTCACTGGAGCGGCGCCTGAGCAAGATCGAGCAGACTCTGAACCATAAAGCGAAACAGATCAGCCTCGATGAGGAGGATCGCGAGGCACTGGAGGAACTCGACGAGGCCGAGGTCGAGGGACTGGTCCTGAAGAATCGCAGCGAGAGCGATCTCACCTGGGAGCAGACGGCGGTCGAGACCCTCTTGCAGCACATGCGGCGGCTACCGAGCGTACCGAAAAAGACGCATCGGCTGCTCGAACACATCGAGCAGCGGCGACGCCAGGGCGCTGATCGCGTGCGTCAGCTGGTGGTCTTCACCCGTTACGGGGATACCTTGACGGCCTTGCATCAGGAGCTGTGCCGCCGCCTCCCGCAGTGTCCGATCGGCACCTTCTCGGGGCTCGGCGGCAGCCTGCGCCGGGCCGGCGCGCATCAGCCAGAAAGCATGGACCGCACCGCGATCAAGCAGCGCTTCGTCGCCGGGCATATCGACATCCTGCTGTGCACCGATGCCGCCGCCGAGGGCCTGAACCTGCAGAGTGCCGATCTGCTGATCAATGTCGACCTGCCCTGGAACCCGATGATGCTCGAGCAGCGCATTGGGCGCATCGATCGCATCGGCCAGCATCATGCGCAGATCCAGGTCTACAACTACCTCTATCAGGACAGCGTCGAGGAGGTGGTATATTCACGGCTGGTCAAGCGGTTTCGCGAGGCCATCAGCGTCTCGGGCGAGCTGCAGTTCTCGCTGCTACCGATACAGCCCGAGGATTTCGAGGACTTCGCCAAATCCAAGGATGAGCCTGGGCAGATCGACGAGGAGGAGCTGATGCGCCGCGCCAAGGCGCATGCCGTGCAGATCAGCGAGCGCCAGCGACTCACCGAATTTCCAGCGCAAGCGCAAAAGAGCGCCTATGAGCAACTGGACGCAGAGGCCAAGATACAGCCGTTGCCCGTGAGTCTCGACAGCCTCTGGCAGGTGTTGAGCGAGAGCGCCCGACCTGGCGGTTATCTGCATGCGCTGGGTGCGCGCATCGACACCTTCCGGCAGGGCGAGGCATTGGTGCTGGAAGGCGTGCTTGGGCTCACTGAGCCGACTTTATTGACCAGCTCGCGTGTGTTGTTCGAGCAGGGACTGGGGCAGGAAGACCGACGGCCACTGCACTTTGCGACCTACGGTGATCCGCTCTTTGAGCGACTGCTCGACCATGTGCTCAAGCCCACGGAGCCACCCTTTGATACGATCCAACAGTGCTGGGTCGAGCGTCGGCCATTGACGGCCCTGCAAGTGGGCGGTGAGCGACTGGCGAGTGTCGATGATGCCCTAGCAGCAGGACAGGTGGACGAGCAGCCCATCACCCTCGTGTCCCGGTCGATACCGGCCATCTATCCCCAGTCCGACCAACTGGGGCGTCAACAACGAGTGCTTTTGGAGACAGCAGCGGCGCATTTCGCAAACAAGAAGCTCAAAGAAGACCCGGACACGGTGAAACAGCAGATCGCTGAGTTCGAACGCTTTCAAGCGGACGTCAAGACGCGCCCAACGCCGGTCGTCCACTTCAACTGCGAGGTGCCTGACCGCAACGCCATACTAGCCTTAAAAGACAAACTCCTTTGGCCAATCATGAACAACGACTCGGCGATCATGGTCGATGGCGACCCGTTGTTGCTGGATGTCGTGCGCGCCTTGTTACTGCGGCAACTGGGCGAGATGAAGAAGCATACCCGCACTGGGCCGAATGTCGCCAAGGCACTGCGCGAACGAGCGCGAAACGGCTGAAATGAGGCGTAGTCGCCTTGCCTCACACCTGACCATAGTCATCACGGCGACCGAGCCAGCGGCGAATCAGCGGCTCGACATGCTCGGGCCAGTGCGCGAGCAATTGATCGGCCGCCTGCCGCGCGGCGTTGATCAGCGTACTGTCGCGCATCGGATCGGCCAGCCGGAATTGAATCGCACCAGCCTGCCGGGTTCCCAACACCTCGCCGGCGCCGCGCATGCGCAGATCGGCCTCGGCGATGCGAAAACCGCTCGCTTCACGGCGCAGGATATCGATGCGCTCGCGCGCTGCATGCGTCAAGGGTGGGTGATACATGAGCACACAGGCGCTCTCGATGGCACCGCGACCGACGCGCCCGCGCAACTGATGCAGCTGCGCCAGCCCCAGCCGCTCGGGATTCTCGATGATCATCAGGCTCGCATTGGGCACATCGACACCGACCTCGATCACCGTCGTCGCCACCAGCAGATCGAGGTCACCGGCCTTGAACGCCGCCATCACCGGCGCCCGCTCTTGGGCCTTGATGCGACCGTGCACCAAACCGATGCGCAGCCCCGGCAGACGCTCGCGCAGATCGGCGGCGGCGTCTTCAGCCGCCTGCGCCTGCAGCGCATCGGACTCCTCGACCAGGGTGCAGACCCAATACGCCTGGCGGCCAGTGCGACAGCTCGCCTGCACGCGCTCGATGACCTGCTCGCGGCGCGTCTCCGGCAGCGCCACCGTCTTCACCGGCTGGCGCCCCGGCGGCAGCTCGTCGATCTCGGAGAGGTCAAGATCGCCGTAGACCGACATCGCCAGCGAGCGCGGGATCGGGGTCGCGGTCATGATCAGCTGATGCGGGATGCGCCCCTCGCGCTCGCCCTTCTCGCGCAGGCTCAGGCGCTGATGGACGCCGAAACGGTGCTGCTCATCGATGATCACCAGCCCCAACTCGGCGAAGCGCACCTCGGCCTGGAACAGCGCATGGGTGCCCACCACTACCCGCGCCTGCCCGGCGGCGATGCGCTCGAGGATCGCCGCGCGCTCGCTGCCGGCGTGCCGCCCGGAGAGCCAGGCCAGCTCGATCTCGAGCGGCGCCAGCCACTGTTGCAGGCTCTGCAGATGCTGTTCGGAGAGCAGTTCGGTCGGCGCCATCAGCGCCACCTGATGACCGGCCTCGATCACCTGCAGCGCGGCCAGCGCGGCGACCACGGTCTTGCCGGAACCGACATCGCCGAGCAGCAGGCGCATCATCGGGCGCGACTGCGCCATGTCGGCGGCGATCTCAGCGATCACCCGCTGCTGAGCACCCGTGAGCGCGAACGGCAGCCGTGCCCGCAGCCGCTCGCGCAGCCCGCCATCGCCGCTGAGCACCGGCGCGCGTTGGGCGCTGCGCGCGCGGCGCAGACGGCGCAAGGCCAACTGATGGGCCAGCATCTCATCGAAGGCCAGGCGCAAGAAGGCGGGATGGCTGCGCTCGAGCAAGGCGTCGGTCAGCTCGGCGCCTGCATCGGCCGGCGGTCGGTGCAGCAGGAACAGGGCGTCGACGAGCGCGGGCAGTTTTAACGGCGCTGTCAGGCTGGCGGGAATCCAATCCTGGAGCGCATCCGGGTCACGCCGCAGCCAGTCGAGCGCCTGGTCGGTGAGCGCGCGCAGACTGGCCTGCTGCAGCCCTTCGGTCCCTGGATAGATCGGCGTCAGCCGTCGCTCTGAGGCCACATCGGCTACCGCATCAGCCAGCGCGTCATCCTCCGGGGCCGCCTCCGAACCGGTTTCCGGGCTGATCGCCAAGCCCATTGCCAGCTCGGCGACCCCCTCCAGCACCTGCAGCTCTGGATGTACCATCTCCAGCATCTGCGGCCCTTGCCGCACCTCGCCGAAGCAGCGCAGACGCCGCCCCGGGCGCATCGCCTCGACCTGGGCGCGACTGAAATAGAAGAAGCGCAGCAGCAGGGCGCCCCGGCCATCATCGATGCGGACCTTGAGCGAACGGCGCCGACCGTGCGCGATCTGGGCATCGACGACCTCGCCCTCGACCAACACCTCTTCGTTGAGGACCAGCTCGGCGAGCGGCCGCAGGAGGGTGCGATCCTGATAGCGCAGCGGCAGATGGAAGAGCAGATCCTGCAGCGTCAGGATCCCGAGTCGCTGCAACCGCTCGCAGATGCGCGGCCCAACGCCCCTGAGCCGTTCGACCGGGGTCTGATCCAAGCCCGCGCTTAAGTCAGCCACTCGGTCACTCAGCCCGGTCAATCCGCAGCGTTGGCGGCGAATTCGGGCGGATCGCTCACCCGCAAGCTGGGCTGCTCGAGACCACGGCGCGCACGCAGTGCCTCGGCGAGCTGATGCACGGTCATGGCGTAATAGGTACTGTGGTTGTAGCGGGTGATGACATAGAAATTCTCGAAGCCCACCCAGTACTCGACCCCCCCGGCCGCATCCAGTCGCAACAGACTGACCTGGCGATCATCGGCAAGCGCCACCGCCGGCTGAATCCCTTTCGCGTTGAGGTTCGCCACCGAATAACGGGTCTTGAAGCCGGTCTCGGTCGACCAAGGCAGACCCGCACCGCCGCGCGCGCGGACAGCCACCGCAGCGCCCGGCTGCCAACCATGCGCTTGGAAGTAATGGGCCACGCTGCCAATGACATCTTCCGGGTCCCAGAGGTCGCGGCGGCCATCGCCATTGAAATCCACCGCGTAATCACGCCAGCTCGACGGCATGAACTGCCCGAGCCCCATGGCGCCGGCAAAGGAGCCGACCGGCTGCAGCGGATCGAGACCCTGATCCTCGACCTTGAGCAGATACTCAGCGAGTTCATTGCGAAAATAATCGGCACGCCGCGGATAGTCGAAGGCGAGGGTCGCGAGTGCATCGATGATCCGATGCGTGCCCATGAAACCGCCCCAGCGCGTCTCGATGCCGATGATGGCGACGATGTACGCTGGAGGAACCCCGTATTGCTTCGAGGCGCGCTCCAAAGTGCTGGCATGCCGGGTCCAGAAGGCGCTGCCCCTGTCGAGCATCCCCGGGGTGATGTGCCGGGCGCGGTAGCGCGTCCAAGCGCCGGTTGGGCCCGAGGCGGGTCGCCATTGCCGATCCATGTACTTGATGATCGATGGATCCTGGCGTGTGCGCTCAAAGGTGCGCACCAGTTGGTCGCGATCCAGCCCCCTGGCCTGCATCTGGTCGATGAAACGCGCGACATCGTCGCGGCCGGCGTAGTCGCCGCGGTTGACTCGGCTCGCCGCGCTCGCGTGCGTGGTTGAAGCCATGGTCGGGTGCGCTGCGGCCTCCGCCTGCTGAGCCGGCTGGGAGGCACAGGCGCCGAGACCCAAGGCGAGACAAAACGCGGCGGTCAGGGTGAGGTGAGACATCAGTATCAGCGGCCTTGCGTCAGTTGTCGGCATCGAGGACCATGATCGCATCCATCTCGATCTCGGCGCCTTTTGGCAGCGCCGCGACCCCAATCGCCGCGCGCGCCGGATAGGGCTCGGCAAAGGTCTCGGCCATCACCTCATTGACGAGAGGAAAGTGCGCCAGATCGGTCAGGAAGATGTTGAGCTTGACGATCTCGCCGAGCCCGCCGCCAGCGGCTTCGGCCACTGCGGCGAGGTTGTTGAACACTTGCCGCGCCTGGAGCTGGATATCGCCCGTCACCAGCTCTCCGGTGTCTGGTATCAGTGGGATCTGGCCGGACAGGTAAACCGTGTCACCCGCTCGCACCGCCTGCGAATAGGGACCGATCGCCGCCGGCGCCTGTTCGGTCTGGATGATCTGCTTGGCCATGAAGGCGCCTCCTTCTCGTCAGTCGATCGGGGCGAATCGCCCGCTGCTAGGATATGGCGAGTATAGCGGACCGCAGCGGCCCGCTGACCGTGCCGCCAAGATTGGTATAGTCGCAGCTCGGCCAAGCCACCCGCAAATGAGATGAGCACCCTCTATCAGTCCGACCTCAGCGAACTGCCGCTGCTGAATCGCGGCAAGGTCCGCGACATCTACGCCGCCGGCGATGAGCACCTACTGATCGTCACCAGCGATCGCCTCTCCGCCTTCGACGTGGTGCTGCCACAGCCGATTCCCGGCAAGGGCGAGGTGCTCAGCCGCGTCAGCCGCTTTTGGCTCGAGCGCACTGCAAGCATCGTTCCCAACCAGCTCAGCGCGCTGTCGGTCGAGACCTTCGTCACCGATCCCGAGCAGCGCCGCGTGCTCGGCGAGCGTGCCCTGGTGGTGCGCAAGCTCGAGCCACTGCCGATCGAGGCCATCGTGCGCGGTTACCTGATCGGCTCGGGCTGGAAGGACTACCAGGCCAGCGGCGCGGTCAGCGGCATCGCGCTGCCGCCCGGCCTGCGCCAGGCCGAGCGCCTGCCGGAGCCGCTCTTCACCCCTTCGACCAAGGCCGCCGTCGGCGATCATGACGAGAACATCGACTTCGCCGGCGCCGTCGATCGCATCGGCGCCGAACTCGCCGAGCAGGTGCGCGCGATCAGCCTGCGCCTCTACCAAGAGAGCGCCACTCATGCGCGCGCGCGCGGCCTCATCATCGCCGACACCAAGTTCGAATTCGGCCTCGACACCGATGGCCGGCTGCACCTGATCGACGAGGTACTGACCCCTGACTCCTCGCGCTTCTGGCCGGTCGACCACTATCAGCCGGGCACCAGCCCGCCGAGCTTCGACAAGCAATTCGTGCGCGACTACCTCGAGACCCTGGACTGGGACAAGACCCCGCCCGGCCCGAGGCTGCCAGAGCGTATCATCAGCCAGACCGCCGCCAAGTATGCCGAGGCCGAACGGCGGCTGACAGAGTCGGCCTGAGGCGATGTTCACTCAAGCATGGACATCGCCCCCCGATCTCTTCGGCTACCGCAAGCACTGGGCCCATAAGCTCGGTATCGCCCCCGAGCTGCCCATGTCCCGTGAGGAGATGGACCTGCTCGGCTGGGATAGCTGCGACATCATCATCGTCACTGGCGATGCCTATGTGGACCACGCTTCGTTCGGCATGGCCTTAATGGGACGGCTGCTGGAGGCGCAGGGGTTTCGCGTCGGCATCATCGCGCAGCCGGACTGGACCTCGGACGAGGCCTTCACCGCGCTCGGGCCGCCCAACCTGTTCTTTGGGATCGGCGCCGGCAATATGGACTCGATGGTCAACCGCTACACCGCCGACCGTTGTCCGCGCTCCGATGATGCCTACTCTCCAGCCGGTGCCGGCGGTCGGCGGCCGGATCGCTCGGTGCTGGTCTATGCCCAGCGCGCCCGCGAGGCGTACAAGGAGGTGCCGATCTTGCTCGGCGGCATCGAGGCGAGCCTGCGCCGGGTCGCCCACTACGACTACTGGTCCGACCAGGTGCGCCGCTCGGTGCTGATCGACAGCAAGGCCGACCTGCTGCTCTATGGCAATGCCGAGCGGGCCATCTGCGAGATCGCCCACCGTCTCGCCCGCAGTGAGCCGATCGAGGAGATTCGCAATGTGCGCGGTACGGGCTATCTGACTCGCCGTGGCGAGCGGCCCGCGGGCTGGACCGAAACCGATGCCAGTGTCCCGGATGGGGGCGCTGATCGCGCTCGAAATCGCTCCCGACCCCCACGGCAAGCCATCGAACGCACCCGCTGCGTCCTGCGCCTGCCCTCGTTCGAGCAGGTGCGCGCGGACCCAATGCTCTACGCCCACGCCGCGCGGCTGCTGCATCTGGAGACCAACCCCGGCAACGCCCGCGCGCTGGTACAGGCGCACGGCGAGCGCGATCTGTGGCTGAACCCACCGCCGATCCCACTGACCACCGCCGAGATGGATCGGCTCTACGCGCTGCCGTTCGCGCGCCGGCCGCACTCGTCCTATGGCGATGCGCGCATCCCGGCCTGGGAGATGATCCGCTTCTCGGTGACGATCATGCGCGGCTGCTTCGGCGGCTGCAGCTTCTGCTCGATCACTGAGCACGAGGGGCGCATCATCCAGAGCCGCTCTGAAGCCTCCGTGCTGGCCGAGATCGAGGACATCCGCGACCGCACGCCGGGGTTCACCGGCACCATCTCCGATCTGGGCGGGCCGAGCGCGAACATGTACCGCCTCGCCTGCCGTGATCCGGCCATCGAATCGGCCTGCCGGCGGCTGTCCTGCGTCTTCCCCGATGTCTGCAAAAACATGTCGACCGACCACTCGGCGCTGATCCAGCTCTATCGCAAGGCGCGCGCGGTGCCTGGCGTCAAGCGGGTGCTGATCGCCTCCGGGCTGCGCTACGATCTGGCCGTGCATTCGCCGGCTTATGTGCGCGAGCTAGTCACGCACCATGTCGGCGGTTATCTGAAGATCGCCCCGGAGCACACCGAGACCGGCCCACTCGAGAAGATGCTCAAGCCAGACATCAGCAGCTTCGAGCGCTTTCGCCAGCTCTTCGAGCAGTTCTCGCGCGAGGCCGGTAAGGAGCAGTACCTGATCCCTTACTTCATCGCCGCCCATCCCGGCACCAGCGACCGGGACATGCTCAATCTCGCACTCTGGCTCAAGCGCAACCGGTTTCGTCCGGATCAGGTTCAGGGCTTCTTGCCGACCCCGATGGCGCTGGCCACCGCGATGTACCACAGCGGCTGGAACCCGCTGCGACCGGTGCGACCCGGGGCCGAGCGCGTCAGCGTGGTGCGCGGCCAGCGCCAGCGCCGGTTGCACAAGGCCTTCCTGCGCTGGCACGATCCAGACAACTGGCCCCTGCTGCGCGAGGCCCTGCGCCGCATGGGCCACGCCGACCTGATCGGTAATGGCAAGCGTCACCTGGTGCCGAGCTTTCAGCCGACGAGCATTGCAAAGCCTCGAGCAGACGACCAGCCGATCAGCGGCAAGCGGTCGAATCGGAGTCGACAGCGTGCGGGTAACGCCCGACGACGCCCGACCTAAGGAAGGAAGGCATCCATCAAGCACTCAGGCTCCTTCCCTGCCCGCGCCATGGTCCTCACCCGCCCGTTGTCCACGCCGCCCGTCGCCGACAAACGTAAGTGGTGACGACACTCAGGCGGGTCACCGCCGCGTATCGGCGGCCGATGACTCAACCAGCCGCTCATTCCGTGATTCCATGAGCCCCACAACCTGGCTCTCACTCGCCCTCCTCTGCCTGCTCGGCGCGATGACGCCGGGGCCGAGCCTCGCTGTGGTGCTCGGCAGCCTGATGCGCGGTGGCCGCGCGGCTGGGCTCGCGGCAGCCCTCGCCCATGGGCTCGCCGTCGTTCTCTACGCCCTGCTCACCGTCGCCGGCCTGGCCGCGGTGGTGGCCTCCTCGGCACTGCTGTTCGCCCTGTTGCAGCTGGCCGCGGCCGGCTACTTGGGCTACCTGGCCTTCGACGCCCTGCGCGGTCGCGAGCGCGTGCCTCAGATCGATGAGCGCGCAACGTCACTCAGTGGCCGTGGATCAGCCGCACGCGACGGCTTCCTGATCGCCTTCCTCAATCCGAAACTCGCGATATTCATGCTGGCGCTGTTCGCACCCTTCACCAGTCCCGATCAGGATCTCGTGGCGAAGGCAGTGCTGGTATTGACCATTGGCGGCATCGATGCGCTCTGGTATGCCGCTGTCGTGCTGGTGGTCGTGCAGGCGGGGCTGCTGCCGTTGCTCGCGCGCCATGCCGGACTCATCGATCGCCTATTCGGTGGACTTCTTTTGGCACTGGCCATCATCGTTGCCAGCCAATCAGGCGCTACTCGGCTGGCCTACGATCTCGTCATAGGTTGCGCCGATGACAGTGTGACAATCAAACGATTAGCCGCCGCAGTCAGCGCGCCGTAGCCTGACGCTTGCGCATTACTCGTACCCAAGATAAGCGACGCTCAGTCGACACACCCACGAACGGAGGCAACGATGGAAACGCATCAGCCAACGCACTCAGGCCAATGCCCAGTCATGCACGGCGCCAATACGACCGCCGGCACCTCTAATATGGACTGGTGGCCAAAGGCCCTAAACCTCGACATCCTCCATCAGCACGACCGCAAGACCGATCCGATGGGCGAGGCCTTCGACTACCGCGAAGCGCTCAAACAACTCGACGTCGAAGCCCTCAAGCAAGACCTGCGCGCCTTCATGACCGACAGCCAAGACTGGTGGCCGGCGGATTGGGGCCACTACGGCGGCCTGATGATCCGCATGGCCTGGCACGCCGCCGGCAGCTACCGCATCGCCGATGGCCGTGGCGGCGGCGGTACCGGCAATCAGCGCTTTGCCCCGCTCAACAGTTGGCCCGACAACGTCAACCTCGACAAGGCACGCCGGCTGCTCTGGCCGATCAAGAAAAAGTACGGCAACCAGATCAGCTGGGCCGATCTGATCATCCTCGCCGGCACCATCGCCTATGAATCCATGGGTCTAAAGACCTTCGGTTTTGGCTTCGGCCGCGATGACATCTGGCATCCGGAGAAAGACACCTACTGGGGGTCCGAAAAGGAATGGCTGGCGACCAGCGACAATCCAGACAGCCGTTACTCCGGCGAGCGTGAACTCGAGAACCCCCTCGCTGCCGTCATGATGGGCCTCATCTACGTCAATCCCGAGGGCGTCGACGGCCAACCCGACCCCCTGAAGACCGCTCACGACGTCCGCGAGACCTTCGCCCGCATGGCGATGAACGACGAAGAGACCGTCGCCCTCACCGCCGGCGGCCATACCGTCGGCAAATGCCACGGCAACGGTGATGTGGAGCTGTTGGGGTCAGACCCCGAAGGCGCCGCGCTCGAGGATCAGGGCCTAGGTTGGATCAACAAGACCAAGCGCGGCATCGGTCGCGACACCGTCGGCAGCGGCATCGAAGGCGCTTGGACGAGCCACCCAACCCAATGGGACAACGGCTATTTCAAGATGCTGCTCGACCATGAGTGGGAACTCAAGAAAAGCCCAGCCGGCGCCTGGCAATGGGAACCGGTCGACATCAAGGAAGAAGATAAGCCAGTCGATGTCGAAGACCCGTCGCTCCGCTACAACCCGATCATGACCGACGCCGACATGGCGATGAAGATGGACCCGGCCTATCGGAAGATCTCGGAGCGCTTCTACAAGGACCCGGATGATCTGGCGGAAGTCTTCGCCCGTGCCTGGTTCAAACTCACCCACCGCGACATGGGCCCCAAGGCACGCTACATCGGCCCCGATGTGCCCAACGAAGACCTGATCTGGCAGGATCCCATTCCCGCCGGCCGCACCGACTATGACATCAACGCGGTCAAGG
This sequence comes from Halochromatium salexigens, assembly GCF_016653295.1. Lineage (GTDB taxonomy): Bacteria > Pseudomonadota > Gammaproteobacteria > Chromatiales > Chromatiaceae > Lamprobacter > Lamprobacter salexigens. The sequence goes on from NZ_NHSF01000051.1 coordinate 103,822, forward strand.
CCAAGATCGCCGCCAGCGGTCTTAGCGTCAGCGAGCTCGTCGCCACCGCCTGGGACAGCGCGCGCACCTTTCGGGGCTCCGACATGCGCGGTGGCGCCAATGGCGCACGCATCCGTCTAGCCCCGCAGAAGGATTGGGCGGGTAATGAGCCCGCGCGGCTGGCAAAGGTACTGGGCGCGCTCGAGGGCATCGCCACCGAGAGCGGGGCCAGCGTTGCCGATACCCTCGTGCTGGCCGGCAGTGTCGGCATCGAGCAGGCCGCCAAGGCGGCCGGGATCGACATCGAGGTTCCCTTCACGCCGGGTCGCGGCGACGCCACCGACGCCATGACCGACGCCGAGTCGTTCGAACCGTTGGAGCCGATCCACGACGGTTATCGCAACTGGCTGAAAAAGGACTACGCCGTGACCCCCGAAGAGCTGATGCTCGATCGCACCCAACTGATGGGCCTCACCGCCCCCGAGATGACCGTGCTCGTCGGCGGCCTGCGCGTGCTCGGCACCAACCACGGTGGCACCAAGCACGGTGTCTTCACCGAGCGCGAAGGCGTGCTGAGCAACGACTTCTTCGTCAACCTCACCGATATGGCCTATCGCTGGGAGCCGGCCGGCGACGGGCTCTACGAGATCCGTGAGCGCAAGACCGACGAGGCCAAATGGACCGCGACGCGCGTCGATCTGGTGTTCGGCTCCAACGCCATCCTGCGCGCCTATGCGGAGGTTTATGCACAGGATGATAACCAGGGAAAGTTCGTGTGCGATTTCGTCACCGCCTGGACCAAGGTCATGAACGCGGATCGCTTCGATCGCTAGCGAATCGGCACGGCAACCGGGCGCTATGATACGCAGGCTAGGATTAGAGCAAAGCCACTGCTTTGATCTGCGCATAGACCGATTGCTCGGGCTCCAGCCCGAGCAGCTCGGCCGAACGACGAGTGACCCGCGCCAACACCGTGGAGCCGCTGACCTCGAGCTTGACCAGCCGCAGTGCCGGATGGCTGTCGTCGCCGAGAGAGAGCACCTTCGCCGGCAGCGTGTTTTGGATGCTGCTCTCATGGCTCGGCTCGCGGGTGAGGCTGACATCGCGCGCGAGGATGCGCAGGCGCACATGCGCCCCGATCTCGGCGCCGGTGTCGCGGGTCCAGAGGCTCGCGCCGCAGCAGGCCACGCGCAGCAGATGCCAGCGCGCATCGCGCTCGGCGACCCGACCATCGAGGACCACGCCGGCATCCTCACCGAGGCGGATCGGCAGATCGAGCCGTGACAACGTTTCGTTGAGCGGTCCGCTCGCCAGTACCCGACCGGCGTCCATCACCAGGATGTGATCGGCCAGGCGCGCGACCTCGTCCGGGGAGTGGCTGACATAGATGACCGGGATGTCGAGTTCATCGTGCAAGCGCTCGAGGTACGGCAGGATCTCCTGCTTGCGCTTCAGATCCAGCGCCGCCAGCGGCTCGTCCATCAGCAACATGCGCGGGTCGACCGCGAGCGCCCGCGCCATGCCGACGCGCTGGCGTTCACCGCCGGAGAGCGCCGCGGGTCTGCGCGCCAGCAGATGACCGATACCGAGCAGTTCGATCGCCTGCTCGAGGCTGAACGTGGCCTGACCCGTCTCTGGCCCCTGCTCCTTCGCCCTGCCCTTTGGCTGGCTGCGCCGTTGCCCATAGCGCAGATTCCCGAGCACCGTCAGATGCGGAAACAGGCTCGCTTCCTGGAACACATAGCCGATCGGTCGCCGATGGGTCGGCACCCAAGTCTTGGCATCCTGCCAGACCTCGCCATCGACGCTGAGGTATCCCTGCGCGGCGCGCTCCAGACCGGCGATGCAGCGCAGCAACGTGGTCTTGCCGGAACCAGAATGGCCGAACAGTGCGGTGACGCCGCGCGCCGGAAACCGCTCATCCAAGGCCAGCGTGAAGCCCGGCCAGTCGACCCGGAAACGCGCCTCGATCTGCGGCAGCATGCCGGTTTGGGCGCCAGCGGCCGTGGTTGCTGTGGTTCTCGTTGGTGGAGTCGTTGCTTCCATCTCGTTCACCGCTTCTTCCCCCCTGGATTCCAGACATACAGGATCAACAGCACCAGAAAGGAGAACACCAGCATGACCGCCGCGAGCCGGTGGGCGTTGGCGTATTCCAGCGCCTCGACGTAATCGTAGATCTGCACCGAGGCGACCCGGGTCACCCCTGGGATGTTGCCGCCGATCATCAGCACCACGCCGAACTCGCCGACGGTGTGGGCAAAGGTCAGGATGCCCGCTGTGATCAGGCCCGGCAGCGACAGCGGCAGGGCGACGCTGAAGAAGCGATCCAGCGGTGAGGCGCGCAGCGTTGCGGCCGCCTCCAGCGGGCGGTCGCCGATGGCCTCGAAGGCGTTCTGCACCGGCTGCACCATGAACGGAAAGGAGTAGAACACCGAGGCCACCACCAGCCCCCAGAAGGTGAACGGCAGGAGCCCGATGCCGAGGCGCTCGGTCAGCTGCCCCACCGGCCCATTCGGCCCCATCGCCACCAGCAGGTAAAAGCCCAGCACCGAGGGCGGCAGCACCAGCGGCAGCGCGACCACGGCGCCGATCGGCCCTTTCCAGCGCGAACGGGTCCGCGCCAGCCACCAGGCGACCGGCGTGCCGACCGCGAACAGGATCAGCGTGGTGACCGTGGCCACGCGCAGCGTCAGCCAGATGGCCTCAAGATCGGTTTCAGTGAGCCACATGAACGCACTCCTTGAGGCGAAACGCCGCCCCACCGAGCCCAATCAGACCACCCAGGCTGCCGATGAGACCACCGGCGGCGAATCCATAGGCACCGCGATGCTGCATCTCACTCGGTCTCGTAGCCGAAAGCGTGGATGATCGCCTCGGCCTTCTCGCCCTGCAGATAGGCGAACAGCTCGGTCACCGCCAGGTTGTCCTTGCCGCGGTTCAAAATCACCGCATCCTGGCTGATCGGTGCGTGCATGTCGCTGGGCACGATCCAGCCTGAACCCTTGCTGATTTCACCGTCCTTCATCACCTGTGACAGGGCCACGAAGCCGATGTCGGCATTGCCGGTATCGACGAACTGATAGGTCTGGGCGATATTCTCGCCCCTCACCAGCTTGGGCTCGATGGCGGCCTTTTGGCCAAGCGCCTCTAGGGTCTCGACGGCGGCTTCGCCATAGGGCGCCAGCTTGGGATTGGCGATCGAGAGCTTGTTGAAGTCACCAGATTCCAACAGCGCCGGGCCGTCCTCGACCTTCTCGGTATCAGCGGACCAGAGCACCAGGGTGCCAATCGCATAGGTGAAGCGCGAGCTAGGCACACCAACGCCCTCCCCTTCCAGCAGCTCCGGGCGCTTCTGATCGGCCGCAAGCAGAGCCTCGAACGGGGCGCCATTCTTGATCTGGGCATAGAGCTTGCCCGTGGAGCCGTAGGAGATCTTGACGGTATGGTCGGTGTCTTGCTCGAAGCTTGCGATGATCGCCTTCATCGGCGCGGTGAAATTGGCGGCGACGGCGATCTGGGCCTTCTCGGCAGCAGCGCTACCAACGCCCATCAGGCAGAAGGCGGCGAGAACGGGACGAATCGGTTGCATCGGACGGACTCCTGAAGCTCGTTGAAAAAAGGGTCGGCTGCCAGCGTTGGATCGGTGCCGATCTCGCGGGGGATTGCGATATCGCAATATATCAAGGCGCATAACGCTGGGCAGCCCCTCATCTGGTATGCAGCATGCATGCCGAGTTTCTGTCGTGCCTATCTGCCAAGCGGGCGCACGTTGCTCGAGGCACCAGCACAGCACGACAGGCCCGCCACAATCAAAAATCGACACTTTGATGAGGAAACAGCATGAAAATCAGCGCCCGTAATCAGTTCCATGGCAAGGTCGCAAAGGTCGCCCTAGGTGCCGTTAACGCGGAGGTCTTGGTGACACTGCCCGGTGGCCAGCAGATCGTTGCCATCGTCACCAACGAGAGCGTCAAGTCACTCAATCTAAAGGCTGGATCGGATGTCATCGCGCTGATCAAAGCCTCGTCCGTGCTCGTGATGACCGACGATGCGGGCATTCGCCTCTCGGCTCGAAACAGCCTCAAAGGCAAGGTGACGGCCTTGGAAAAGGGGCCGATCCACGCCGAGGTCAGCATCGGCCTGGCATCCGGCGACAGCGTGCATGCAACCATCACCCATGCCGCCTGCGATGCCCTTGGATTGGCGGAAGGTGTCGATGCAACTGCCGTGATCAAGGCACCGCAGGTCATCCTCGGCATGCCAACTTAAACGTGCCTTACCCGAAGCGCAATATGCACTAGGATATAGCGCGACTCGATGAGCGGGGCCACCCCTTGCACAATGACGGTGCACCCCGCATGACGGTGCACCTCGCCATGACAGCCCTCGCTGTCCTCTTCTCTCAACCCAACCGAATCGATGTTGACCATGCCTAGCTTCAACCCGCCGGTGCTCAGTGACCACGCGCTACAACAACTTCTGGCCGAAGATGTCCCCTTTGGCGACCTGACCAGCGAATCGCTCGCCATCACCGCCAAGCCGGGCGGCATTCGTTTCTTCGCCCGCGATCCGATGACCGTCTGCGGCGTCGAGGAAGCCGTGCGGCTATTCCAACTTTGCGGTGCCGAAGCCGAAGCGCGCGTTGCCTCCGGCGCCGAGGCCGCGCCAGAAACGCTGCTGCTGGAGGCGCAGGGCAGCGCCGGCGCGCTGCATCAAGGCTGGAAGACGGCGCAGACGTTGATGGAATGGTGTGGTGGCATCGCCAGCAGCGCCGCCGCCATCGTCGCCGCCGCGCGTCGCGGTGATCCGAACGCGATGGTCGCCGGCACGCGCAAGAATGTGCCCGGCAACCGCCGGCTCGCGGTCAAGGCGTTCAAGGCCGGCGGTGCGGTGATGCACCGCAACGGCCTTTCGGAGACGCTGTTGATCTTCGCCGAGCATCGGCTGTTCCTCGGCGATGAGCCGCCGGGGGAAACGCTAGCCCGGCTCCGCCGGCAGTGTCCGGAGAAGCGGGTCGTGGTCGAGGTGGCGACACCCGAAGAGGCGCTGATCTGGGCCGAGACGGACGTGCTGCAGTTGGAGAAGTTCACCGCCGAGCAGGTGGCCGAGACGGTCGCGGCGCTCACCGCGCGTGGCTCGCAGGCGGTGGTGGGCGCCGCCGGTGGCATCAACGCCAAGAACGCCGAAGACTACGCCCGCGCCGGTGCGCGGCTGCTGGTGACCACGGCACCGCACCTGGCGCCGCCGCGCGATGTGCAGGTGCGGTTCTGCAACTAGAACGCTGTTTTAGGTTTTTAGGAACAGCCTGTTCACAGGCCTGGCCACGGCGATGCAAAACGCCCGACTGCCGTGGCGCGCCAAGCTGGTGAATTCCTCCAGCTCCAGGCCGGCGGCGTCGATCTGGGCTCTGAGTTCAGGCTCGTAAGTGACGCGCCCGAACTCGATGCTCGTCATCCGCTTCAGCATCGGCTTGAGGAGCTCCATCCAGCGGTCGGGTCGCAATTGAATGGTCTGGGTCAAGTAGAGGCGTCCGTCCTCGCTCAACAGTGCCGCACAATGCCGCAGCGCCTGCTCCGGCTCGGGCAGCAGCATGAAGCTTGCGGAGAAGTACACGGCATCGTAAGGCCCGTCTTGGTGATCGTAGACCGATTCGAGACGGACCTCGGCGCGATTGGCCAGTGATGAGTCCTGTAGCCTTCGCCGGGCGCGCTTGACGTAATCGGCATCGATATCGACGCCGGTCACGCGCAGCCCCTTGCGCGTGACCAGATCGGCGTTCGCCAGCAGGGCTCCGGCGGTGCCGATGCCGACGTCCAGCATCGCGGCGCCCTCGGGCAGGCGCTTGAGCACCTCCTGGTACCACTGGGAGGTGAGTTTGAGGATCAGGGCGTCGTAGATGTAGCTGCGAATCATGGGCTCGAAGTAAACAGTTGCTGCGCTGGCGATTAGTCGCTCACGCCGATGATCACGCTGGCCGGCTCGAACAGCGCGCAGGCCGATGTGTGTTCACCGATGCCGAGTGGCTCCAGACGCTCGACATCGATCAAGCCACGCACGGTGATACCGGCTTCAAGCGCGATCACTACCTCGGCCGGGCCATCGCTGCGGGTGATGCGCTGCACCTGTCCACAGAGCCGATTGAGACCAGGCTCGGAGATGCCGCTCGGGGGGGCGGGCTCGATGCGTACCGCCACGGCCTTGATCAGCGCCCAGACATGGCGCCCAGGCTTCAGCCCAAGACACTCGACACTCTCATTGGTCACGCCAGCGCGGAGCCGCGCGCCACCCTGGATCGCGATCTCGACCTCGGCATCGACCGGGCGGGCGGTGACTGAGGCGATCTGGCCGATGAACTGATTGCGGGCGCTGGTGCGCAGTGCCAACCGTTGCAGCATCGCCACCCCGGCCTCGCGATCGCCCAATGTCGCATTCACGCTGTCCAGAAAGCGCCGGTACTCGGCTGAGAGGGTGCGATAGGCCGCGATCAGGCGATGACCTTCGTCGGTGAGTCGTGCCCCACCCCCACCCCGCCCGCCCGTCGCGGTCGCGACCACCGGCATTGGCGCCAGATTATTCATCGCGTCGACCGCATCCCAGGCGGCCTTGTAGCTGATGCCCGCCGCCTTGGCGGCTTGGGTGATCGAGCCGCGCTCGCCGATCTGCTCGAGCAGCCCAATCCGCGCCTCGCCCAGGAAGGCGACCTCGCCGACGCTGAGCCAGAGTTCACCGCCCACGTTGACCGCTGTCGCCTGCGATCGCTCTTGGTCGGATGTCGATGACTTATCCATCGATAATCGTGATGTATTTTATCGAAACCATAGATTTTTTATTTCCCGATCTCACCGCTAGGTTAAGCCTGCACCGACAACCAAAGGGCCCCGGCCCAGGAGGAGCAGATGTCATCAACACTCGTCACCACCGCCGCCGTCGCGGCACCGCTCGGGCTCTGGCTCACGGCCATGGTGCCGAGCGCAGTGGCCAATCGACACGGCGCGCCGATAGCCCGGGCGGCCAACGGCGCGGCCTGGCTGGCCTTTGCGTTCGCCGTCCTTAGCCTGATCGGCCATGGCTTCGGCCCCCCGGAAACGGTCACCTTCTTATCCATTGGCCTGCCCTTTGGCATGGGCGATTTTGCCATTGGCGTGTTGGTCAATGGTGTCACGGTCATCATGCTCACGCTGGTCGCACTGGTCGGCGCCATCGTCTCGACCTACTCGCGCAACTATATGGCAGGCGAGGCACGCGAGGGGCACTTCCATAAGTGGATGCTGATGACGCTGGCCTCGATCCTAACGCTGATCGTCTCCAGCAACCTGCTGATGTTCGCGTTGGCCTGGATGGCGACTAGCCTCTGCCTGCACCGGTTGCTGGTGTTCTATCCGGAACGCCCGGCCGCACTGATGGCGGCGCACAAGAAGTTCGTGTTCAGTCGCATCGGCGATGCCAGCCTGCTCATCGCCGTATTGCTGATCGGCTCGACCCTGCACACGCTCGACTTCCAGAGCGTCTATGCCGCGATGGACGCCCTCGAGGAGCCGTTGCCGACAGCGCTACACTGGGCCGCTTGGCTGGTGGTGATCAGTGCGGCGCTCAAGTGCGCCCAATTCCCGTTCCATGGCTGGATTCTGCAGGTGATGGAGGCACCGACGCCGGTCTCGGCACTGCTGCACGCGGGTATCGTCAATGCGGGCGCCTTCCTGGTGATCCGCATGAGCCCGATCATGTCAGCCTCGGGCTCGGCACTGGATGGGCTGGCCATCATCGGCCTGACCACCCTGGCGATCGCCTCGCTGGTGATGTTGACCCAGACCAGCATCAAGGTCTCGCTGGCCTGGTCGACCTCGGCGCAGATGGGCTTCATGCTGCTCGAGGCGGGTCTTGGACTCTATAGCCTGGCCCTGCTGCATCTGGTCGCCCACTCGCTCTATAAGGCGCATGCGTTCCTGGCCTCTGGCAGCAGCGTCGACGGCTTTCGAGCCCCAGCGTTGCGGTTCAACGCCGGCGCGCCACAGGTCTGGCACTGGCTGGTCGCCTTCCAAGGCGCCCTGTTGATGGCGCTGGTTACCGGCTTCGCGTTCGGCATCGATCCGAGCCATCAACCGGCGCTGATCGTCACTGGGGCGATCGTCGCCATCGCCGTCGCTCAGCTGCTGTTGCAGTCCTTGGTGCTGGAGGACAACGCCAAGCTGCTCCTGCGCGCGACCGCGATCGGCGCCTTCGTCTGCGTCGCCTACTTCGGACTGCATACCGCCTTCGAGCATGCGATCGCCCGCAGCATCACTCCGGTCGAGGCTGGCTTCAACGCCTTCGATCTCGGCCTCAGCCTCGCGGTAATCGCGGTCTTTGTTGGCCTGATTACGCTGCAGCACCTGTTCACTCGGCTACAGGGGCCAATGCGCCAGGCCATCCAGATGCATCTCTACAACGGCCTCTATGTCGACATCCTGGTGACCCGCTTGATCACCCGTCTCTGGCCCATCCGCCGTGAGCCGGCATCTGTGCCGGCCTGACACCAACCGGCAAGTCCGCGCGCCGCTTCAGCCTCAGCGCGGACCTACCCAGACCTGCAAGTCCAAACCCCGAGGAGCACCACCGATGAATATGCAAGATAGCCACATCGACGCCCCGACCCTCGAGCACCAGCCGGTGCAGGCTGAGTCTGATCGCGGCGCATCCATAGCGATAGCGCCCGCCAGCCCGCCCGAACCGGTGCCCGCACCGCTCCCCGAGCAGATCGATGCGGCCTGTAATCGCATCGCACCGGTCTGGCCGCTGGATCGGTTCGTGGCCGTCAACCCGTTCCACGGGCTGCGCGATCAGCGCTTCGAGCAGGCCGCAGAGACCCTGCGGCGCATCGCCGGCGCGCGGATGTACATGCCACGCAGCTACTACCGAGCGCAGATCGAGACCGGGCGCATCACCGATGCCGACCTCAGCCAGGCCGCAGCACGCTGCGGGAGCAATCGCAGTGCCAGCGACCTGCGTCAAGCGGCAGCGGTTGATGCGCAAGCCCCCTCGGCGCGCGTGCCGCTGCTGACCTCGGTACTCGATGAGCTCGATGCCGACGACTGGTCGAGCTTCGTGGTCGAGCGCATCAGCCATCATTGCGCGGCCTACTTCGACATGGGCCAGGCGACCTGGAAACGACCCTGGACCGGGATGTCGCTCTATGCCTCCTGGCGTCGTTTCGCCGCGCTGGACTTCAGCACGACGATGATGGGCCAAGACGGCATGCGAGCCCGCGTCAAAGCACTACCGGAGTCACCGCGCGACGGCATCGAGTCGGCCATCCGCCGCCTCGGCATCCCAACCGACGCGGCACTGGACTACATGCATGCGGCGCTGATGGACATCGGCGGCTGGGCCGCCTGGACCCGCTTGATGCGCTGGGAACAGGAGCTGTCCGGCGGCGAGGACGAGACCATCGTTGAGCTACTCGCGATCCGCCTCGCCTGGGACGTGCTGATCTACGAGCACAAGGCCAGCCCGGAGCTGACCACGCGTTGGCGCGAGGTCTGCAAGCGCCTGAGCCGGGGCAAGCCGGCCACCAAGCCCACGCCCGAGCCGCAGGAGATCGAGCACATCCTGCTCACCGCGTTCGAGCTCAGCTATCAGCGCCAACTGATGGCGAACCTGGACCAAGCCAGAGCGAGCGAGCCGGATGAGGTTGGCGCACAACGCCCGGTGGTACAGGCCGCTTTCTGCATCGACGTGCGCTCCGAGGTGATGCGCCGCTCGTTCGAGACCATCTGCCCGAAGGCCCAAACACTCGGCTTCGCCGGCTTCTTCGGGGTGCCGATTGAGCATGTGCCCTTCGGCGCGGTCGAGCCGCGCTCGCACATGCCGGTGCTGCTGACGCCCAAGTATCGGGTCTGCTCCGAGGTGCAGGGGGTCGAGCAGGATGCGGCCGAGCAGGCCTTGGAGACTCAGCGTCGGCGCACCGGGATCAGCAAGTCCTGGAAGGCGTTCAAGATGGGGGCTTCGTCCTGCTTCTCGTTCGTCGAGGCCGCCGGGCTGTTGCTCTATGGGCCCAAGATCATCGCCGACAGCTTCGGCTGGGGTCGGCCGGTGGCGGCGCCCGATGATCTGCACCTGGCTCGGGAGGACGAGTCGCGAGTGGGGCCGAGCTTGGATGCGCCGAGCCATGGTGCCTGCTCGGCGCAGCGGTCCGCCGAATACCGCGATGTCGTTGGCGATCAACGAGCGCACGGCCACAGCCACGCGCATGCTAATGAGCAAAGCAAGATCGATGGCAGTGCATCTGGCACAGCTCAAGATGGCGCTCACCACAGGTGGACCATCGGCATCCCGGCCGCCGAGCGCGTCGATCTGGCCGAGGGCATCCTGCGCGCGATGTCGATGACCGATCACTTCGCCCGCCTGGTGCTCCTGGTCGGCCATGGCAGCACCGTGGTCAACAATCCGCACGCGACCGGCCTCGACTGCGGTGCCTGCGGCGGCATGACCGGCGAGGCCAGCGCCCGCATCGGCGCGGCCCTGCTCAATGATCCCAAGGTCCGCCAAGGCGTCGCCGAGCGTGGCATCCGCATTCCCGACGACACCTGGTTCATCGGCGCCCTGCACGACACCTGCGTCGACGAGATCCGCCTCTACGACACCGAGGTGCTACCCGGCGCGTATGCCGAGGAGCTGGCACAGCTGCGTAGCTGGCTGCAGCAGGCCGGTGAGCTGACCCGGCTGTCGCGCTCGGCGCTGCTCGGGCTCGAGCATCGCTCGCGGCAGGCGATCACCGCCAACATCCGCCAGCGCAGCCGCGACTGGTCGCAAGTGCGCCCGGAATGGGGCCTGGCCGGCTGCGCGGCCTTCATCGCCGCGCCGCGCAAGCGCACCCGGGGGCTTGATCTCGGCGGTCGGACCTTCCTGCACGACTACGATTGGACCGCCGATAGCGGCTTCGGCGTGCTCGAGCTGATCATGACCGCACCCATGGTGGTCGCGGGCTGGATCAACCTGCAGTACTACGGCTCGACCACCGACAACCGGCGCTTCGGCAGCGGCAACAAGGTGTTGCACAACGTGGTCGGCGGCGCGATCGGGGTGCTCGAAGGCAATGCCGGTGATTTGCGCGTCGGGCTGCCGATGCAGTCATTGCACGACGGCAAGCGCTGGGTCCATGAGCCGATGCGCCTGAGCGTCTACCTGCAGGCGCCGCAGGCACCGATCGACGATATCATCGCCAAGCACCAGCTAGTGCGCGAGATGCTCGACAATGACTGGATGCACCTGTTCCGAATGGATGACGAGGGCGGTATCCAGCAACGCATCCCACAGGAGGGCTGGCAGGCGGTGCCGAGTCACTGAGCGGGCTTGTCGCTCATGCAAGACAACGGAAATCCCAAGGCCGATGGTTGCTGCCCGCAGCTGCACTGGCCAAGGATGGCCAGCACGGTATTCATCCCAACCCGAGCGCGTTTCGCGTCGCAACCAGATGAGAGCAAGACCATGAGCGAGGCCCTACAAACCGCCATTGCCCGCCAGCGCATGCTCCTGCACGCGCGGCTATCGGACGCCCTGTCCCGGCTCGAGACCGCCTGCCGTGAGGCATGGGGCGATCGCAGCGCATTGGAGCAGTGGTTGACCTCAGCGATGGAGTCGCTGCCGTACTGCAAGTATCTCTACCTGCTGGACCACGAGGCCCGGCAGATCACCGCCAACATCTCGCGCGACGGCCTGCTGCCGGAGCACTTCGGCCGTGATCGGGCGGCCCGCCCCTACATGGCCGATGCCATCGCCGGTACCCCGTTCACGCTGTCATCGGCCTATCTCAGCCGCAACAACCGGCGCCCGTCGCTGACCGCGGTGCAACGGCTCACGCGCGAGGACGGCACGCTGCTCGGCTACCTCGGCGCCGACTTCGACCTGCGCGACTTGCCGCTGACGCGCGAGCTGTGCCGCCAATCAGACCAGTGGCTGCAGCTCAAGGGCGATCCGGCGATCCGCGGCGCGCTGTTCTATCAGCAACGGGTCGACAGCCTGATGGACGGGCGCATCGACGAGATCTTGGACCTGATCGCCGAGCTGATCCGCTCTCACGGTGTCTTCCACGGCAAGCTCCATTTCTCAAGCTCGCGCGCGACGCTCTGGCTGCTGGATGATCCATACCATTTTCGGGTCCTCGACTACGAGGACCTGAGCGATCCAGCCATCTGCCTAGCCTATCCGCAGCGCGCCTACCCGGTCGAGGCAGCGATCCCGGCCGATCGCGTCAAGGCCGTGTTCAATCAGTTCCGCGAGCTGCGTTACATGGACGAGAACATCTATCTGCGCTCAGGCTCGCTGAACATCATGAACGGGCTGGTCGCGCTCAACTTCTCCTGCGACGGCTCACACTACATGCGCTGGGACGAGTTTCTCGACAAGCGAATGGATTTCTGGCTTGGCTCGGCGGCACCACCCTGCAGCGAGAGCGAGAAACCCAAACCCGCAGATTGACCACGTGTCGCCCCGGATAGCCGACAAGCGCAGGCGCTACAGCGATCAAGAACGGTAGCGCGATAGACAGACTGCTGATCAGCAGCCGGTTGGTGCCCTCTTGATGCGTTCAGACCATGAAGCGACGCCCGAGTAGACCGCGGCGCCGCTCAGAACGCACGCGGACCGGAGCAAATTGAAAGTGATCCTCAGCTGTCGCCGCATCCAAGTACAGATCCATCGGCACATAGTCCCAGCCGCGCCGGCGCTCGAACCGGTATAACCGCTTGCTGAGCTCGGGGCGACATTGCAAGCGCCTCGGAGTCTCCGCGCTCGTGGAGTCTCGAAACGGGCTTCTGGCCGGGTGCCAGACTAATGCCCGGTCTTTCGATCGTGCAGTTGCCGTCGTCATGCTCCCTCCTCACTGTCATCGGCCAAGGGGTCGGTGCTCGGTGATCGAGCACCGCTTACCGACTACTATAGTCGGTTTACCGGCAGGGATTGTGGTTGACCTTAGGGTTTCCTGGTGGTGCTACTGTTGCACGCGCGGATCTCGCCGCGCTCGCTTGCAGCCTGAGCGTGATTTTCCGCTGGACCAGCCCCTCAGTCACGCGTCCCCGGCGCCATGAACTCAGGCCCGACGGGGTCGGTGACATGCTCCGCAATGAGGGCGTCGATGCGCTCATGTGCGCTGTCGTCGAGCTGCCAGCCGTCGATGCTGCTCACCGCATCGAGCTGCGCCGGGCGGCGGGCGCCCCAGAGCGCGACGCTGTGGCCGGGCTGGTCGAGCAGCCAACGCAGCGCCAGGGCCATGACGTCCTTGCCGGCGTACTCTCGGGCAAAGGCATCGAGCGCTGAGACCGCAGCGAGATACTGACCGAACCGGGGTTGTTGAAATTTCGGGTCCGACTGGCGTAAATCATCGCCCTCAAACGCCCGGTTCGGGGTCATCCGCCCGCTGAGCAGGCCACGGCAAAGCGCGCCATAGGTGACGGTGCCGATGCCGTGCTCGGCGCAATAGGGCAACACTTGACCGCCCAACTCACGCTCGAACAGATTGTAGGGCGGCTGGTTGGCATGCAAGGGCGCGACGGCGCGGAAGGCGTCCATCTGCGCGGCATCGTAGTTCGAGACGCCAATCGCCCGAATCTTGCCGGCTTGCAGCAGATCGTCCATTGCCCGTGCGGTTTCGTCGATCGGTGTCTTCGCGTCCGGCCAATGCACCTGGTAGAGATCGATGTAGTCGGTTTGCAGCCGGCGCAGCGAGTCATCGACCTCGCGCAGGATGCGATCGCGCGTCGCCTCGCGCCAGACCTGCTGATGATCATCGGACCAGTTCAGCCCGCATTTGGTCGCCAGGACCACCTTGTCGCGCAGCCCATGGCGCTGCAGGGCATCGCCGACGATCTCTTCGGAGCGGCCCATGCCGTAGACTGCCGCAGTGTCGATGAAGGTGATGCCAAGATCGATGGCATGGCGGATGGTGTCGATCGACTGTTCCTGATCGGTGCCGCCCCACATCCAGCCGCCAATGGCCCAGGTGCCGAGCCCGATGCGCGACACCTCGATGCCGCTATCGCCAAGGGTGGTGTATTCCATGAGAACTGCCTCTGGGTTGGGTGTCGATGGGAATGACCTGAACACATCGACGATACCCTGACAAGAGGAGGATGACGACGGGTCCCTCAACCTCGGGAGATGAACCTGTGATGGTACTGACAAGGATTGGCTGCCTGCTCTGCTTCGTGCGGCGGGTGCTGCAGCATTTCAGCCGCAATCGCGGCCTGCTGCTGGCCGGTGGGGTCGGCTACAACATCCTGCTGTCGATCATCCCGCTGTTTGCGGTGCTGGCCGTGACGCTGTCGAAGGTCGTCAGCGAGGAGCGCCTGCTCGAGGTCATCGCGCTGCAGGCACGTCTGTTGACGCCGGGGCGCTCGGAGCTGCTGATCGAGATCCTGCGCTCGCTGCTCGAGCAACGCCAGCTGATCGGCTGGGTCGGCTTCGGCGTGATGCTGTTCTTCAGCTCGCTGGCGTTTCGGATGCTCGATGACGCCGTCGCCATCATCTTCCAGCGCCATCGCCGCACCGCCTCACGGCGCCTCTGGGTGGCGGCGCTCCTGCCCTATGTCTATGTTGCCGTGCTCGGTGTCGCGCTGCTTGGCCTGACCGGCTTGGTCGCGCTGTTCAACACCATGGGCCGGCTCGATCTGAGCCTGCTCGGCATGCACCTGCCCCTCTCTGGCGCTGCGGTGTTCGGACTCTGGGCCTCCAGCTTCTTTGGTGTCGCCTTGCTGTTTGCGTCGATCTACAAGATTCTCCCCGTGGTACCGGTCCATATCGGCAGGGCGCTGATCGGCGGCTTGGTCGCCGCCGCACTCTGGGAGCTGATCCGGCTGGCATTGGTCTGGTGGTTCGCCAAGGTGTCGATGGTGAATCTGGTCTATGGCTCGCTTGGCACCGTGGTTGTCTTGCTGCTCTATCTGGAGGCCGCGGCGGTGATCCTGCTGCTGGGCGCACAGGTGATCGCCGAACTGGAGCGGAGCGCCGAGGCTGGACTGCCCTGGCATCAGGAGCCGGAGGGTGACATTGGGAATGACACCGCCCAGCCACCAGCCGAGTGTCTTTGAGCGAGCCTGGTCAGGCATGGCGCTCTGCGGTTAGCATCACCAGCTGCTCTGCTACCCACCGCTTGAGGAATGTGCCGTGATCGACCTGCGCCTACTCGCTTGTCTTGCGCTTCTCGTCGCCGTGCTCAACCCCCTCGCCGCCGAGCCGGCGACGCGCACGCCTTCTGCCTTCAAGGCGCGTGGCAACGAGCCCGGCTGGACGCTCGAGATCAGCGCCGAGCGGCTCAGTCTCAGTCTCGACTATGGCCGCCGCGAGATCGAGGCCGAACGGCCAACGCCGGTTCGCACCGATGGCACAGAGGTCTACCCACTGCCTGAGCATGACCTCAGCATCCACATCAGCGAGCACCCGTGCAACGACAGCATGACCGGCATGCCCTATCCCAGGACCGTCGTGCTCGAGATCGAGGATCGGCGCCTGAGCGGCTGCGGCGGTGAGCCGAGCACCCTGCTCGAAGGCGACGAATGGACGGTCCGCGCGCTCGCCGGCGAGCCGCTGCCCGATGAGGTCTCGGTCACCATCGACTTCCTCGAGAACGACCGTGTCGCCGGCAGCAGCGGTTGCAACCGCTTCATGGGCGGCTATGCGCTGACCGGCGAGGGACTCTCCTTCGGCCAGATCGCCGGCACCAGGATGGCCTGCCCGGAGCTGCAGATGCAGACCGAGCAGCGCTTCCTTGGGCTGTTACAAGAGGTCACCCGCTTCGAGATCCCCTCAGAGAATGAGCTTCTGTTGATCACCAGCGAGGACAAGCGCATCGAGGCCGAGCGCTGATGCCCATTCCGGCAGCGAGCCTGCCATTGACGATGTTCGCGGTTGCCCGCACCCTCGGCCAGGTAAGCCTGACTGCACCACTCGGGAATCGACCGCAACATGAACAGCCTCAGCGACCTTCATAGCCTCGACCACGATGCGGTTGAGACCACAGCAACCTCATTGTTCGCGTTCGACAATAGCTACGCGCGCCTGCCCGAGCACTTCCATGCGCGCATCCCGCCGACACCCGTCGCCGAGCCGGAGCTGCTGCGACTCAACCGCCCCCTGGCCGAGCAGTTCGGGCTCGATGCCGATGCCCTCTCGACCCCCACCGGCGCGGCCATCCTCGCCGGTAACCTGATCCCAAAAGGCGCCGACCCTATCGCGATGGCCTACGCCGGCCATCAATACGCGCAGTTCGTGCCGAGCCTCGGCGATGGCCGCGCCATCCTGCTCGGTGAGCTGATCGACCGCGATGGGAGACGACGCGATCTCCAGCTCAAGGGCGCCGGACGCACCCCCTTCTCCCGCATGGGCGACGGGCGCGCCGCGCTCGGCCCGGTGCTGCGCGAATACCTGCTCGGCGAGGCGATGGCCGCGCTTGGCATCCCGACCACGCGCGCGTTGGCCATGGTCGCGACCGGCGAGGAGGTCTATCGCGAGCGCATCGAGCGCGGCGCCGTGCTGGTGCGCGTCGCCGCCGGCCATGTGCGGGTCGGCACCTTCGAGTACTTCGCCCGCCGCGGCAATACCGAGGCGGTCAAGACCCTGGCCGATTATGTGATCGCACGCCATTATCCCGACTGCGCCGAGACCGGCCAGCCCTATCGAGCCCTGCTCGAGCAGGTGGTCGAGCGCCAGGCCGAGTTGATCGCGCAATGGATGCTGGTCGGCTTCATCCACGGCGTGATGAATACCGATAACGTGGCGATCTCGGGCGAGACCATCGACTATGGCCCCTGTGCCTTCATGGACGCCTTCCATCCGAAGACGGTCTACAGCTCGATCGATCGCTTTGGCCGCTACGCCTGGGATCAACAGCCGCGCATCGGCTACTGGAATCTGACCCAGTTCGCCAACTGCCTGCTGCCGCTGCTGAGCGACGGCGAACACGATGCCAAACAGAGCGCGCGCGCCGCACTCGACACCTACGGCAAGGCGTTTGAATCACGCTACTATGGTGGCTTGCGGAGCAAGATCGGCCTGCTCGATGAGCGGGCCGGCGATGATGATTTGGCGCTCGATCTGCTCGGGCGCATGGCCGCGCAACAGGCCGACTTCACCAATACCTTTCGCGCGCTCTGCGAGGTGGTGGTCGATGATCCGGCGACCGATGCACCGGTGCGGGCGCTGTTCGATGACCCAGCGGCGTTCGATCAGTGGGCGGCGCAGTGGCGCGAGCGCCTCGCCACCCAGACCCAGCCGGAGCACGCGCGCCAAGCGGCGATGCGTGCGATGAATCCGGCCTACATCCCGCGCAATCATCGCGTGCAGCAGGCAATCGATGCCGCCGATGAGGGCGATCTCGCGCCGCTCGATCGGCTCCTCGAGGTGGTCTCACGGCCCTTTGCGGAGCAGTTGGAACGGATCGAATACCGACAGCCGCCGCGATCGGATGAAGTCGTCGAACTTACCTTCTGTGGAACTTGAGAGGCGGTCACTGATGACTGATCGGCATGCGCAGACGCAGATAGGTACGATCCTCGGCATCCGAGGTGCTCATGCTCAACGCAAAGCCCATGGTGTCGGCCATGAGTTTGGCTGAATAAGTGCCAAGCCCCGTGCCATTGGCTTTGCCGTAGGTGCAATATTTGGCGAAAAACTGTTTGCGCATCGGCGCTGGAACCGCGCCTCGGTTGCTGATCTCGAGCCACACCTGGCGATTGGCCCCCTCATCCGCCTCGCCCTCTGACTCACCCTCCCCCTGGCCTTCCTCGCGGATGTCCAGGCGAATGGTCTCGCCAGGGGGTGAGGCCTCGACGGCATTGGTCAGCAGATTGCCGAGCATCGACAGCAGCAGACGCGCATCGGCGGCGACACAACAGGGACTGGCAGCAACCGACTCCAGCGAGAGTGCCTGGCCATTGTGGCGAAGCGCCAGGCGCAGTTGTTTGCGGCTCAGCTGTTCCGCGATGAAGGCGCGGGCAGTCTGCATGATTTTCATCAGATCAACGTGACTCGCGCGGTAGTGGAATTGACCACTCTCCATTTTGAACAGATCGAGGGAGCGATCGATCAAATCGAGCATGTTTTGACCGGATTCACGAATGAGGTCGATATCCTTGCGTTGTTCCGAGCCGAGGCTCTCGTCCATCAGCAGCAGCTCGGGCAGATTGATGATGGCATTGAGTGGTGCTTTCAGGTCGTGGCGCATGATGCGCTCGACATTTTCCCGGGTGCGTTCGAGTTCCTTGCGATCCTTGATGTCCTGCTTGACCGCCACATAGCTCTGCAATACCCCTTGCTCGTCGAATACCGGCGAGATAGCGGCTTCCGCCCAGTACAACTGTCCCTGTTTGTTTTGGTTGGTTATTTCGCCGCGCCAGGTCTCGCCGCGTTCCAGGGTTGCCCACATCTGCGCGTAGAAGGCCTCATCTTGTTCGCCTGACTGCAGAAAACGCGAGTTCTTCCCGATCGCTTCGGCGCTGCTGTAACCGCTGAGCTGGGTGAAATACGGGTTGACATAGAGAATGTCACCCTGGGTATCGGCCACGGTGATCGATACGGGCGCCTGTTCCACCGCCCGCATCAAGGTCCGCAAGCGCGCATCCTGCGCGCGTTGTTCGGTGACCTCGATCGCGATCCCCTCGATCAACTCCAGCTCGCGTTCCTGATCGAAAATCCGGCAGGCATGCACCTCGAGCTGACGCCAGTCAGCGTCCGCGTTCGGGTGGCGAAAGCTCAACTCAAAGCGCGCATTCCCGTCCTGCTGAGACAGCCACAGCCAGTGCTCCTCGCCCACCCTCGCCAGCGACTCGGGCGACCAGTCGGCCAGCTCGCGCCAGGAGCGCCCAATCGCCTCCGCAACGGTGGCGTAGCCGAGCAACGGCTTGCAGCCTTCGGAGAGGTACAAAAGCTTGCCATCGAGCGCATTGGTGAAGAAAAACAGCCGATCCCCCAACTGGGAGGTCAAGCGCGCGAAACGCGCCTGGCTTTCGCGCAAGGCGATCTCGGCTTCCTTACGCTGGGTGATGTCGACGATAAAGGTGACTTTGCGCGGACGACCATCCGCGGCGAAGATTCGGACGGCATCGGCTAGCACATACCGGTTGGTTCCAGTGCGATCGATGACCGCCCATTCACCACGGATCTCTCCTTCCCCGGCGATGAACTGATCATGCAATTCGATCAGTTGTTGGCGCGCCGCCGGATGGACAATTTTGGTGAAATGTTCGCCGATCAATTCAGCCGGCGCATAGCCATAGAAGGTGCAGTAGGCGGGATTGGTGTACTCGAAAACACCCTGCTCGTTGGTGATGCAGAAGGCCAGGGGGGTGGCCTGAATAATCCGCATCATCATGTGCTCGCTGGTGCCATCACCGATGAGCGAGAGCGCCTGATCCGGCTTTGCCTGCTCTGCCAGGCTTAAGCTGTGAATGGTGTCCAGATGCTCCTGCATCCAGGCATAGATGGGCGCGATTTGCTGCCAGACATCTGGGTCCAACAGGTCTGCCAATGCCGTCTGCCAGGCCGCTAACTGCACACCCCAATAGCGGAACTTGAACCCATGCGCCTGATAGGCGGGCAACACCCACAGCATCGTCTCCAGCAGACGCGAGGCATCGTAATCGGCCAAGAGTGAGGCCATGAACAGGCTGTGGTGGCGGTGATTACGGCGCATTTGATCATGATTCGACACACCAATCAGCACATCCAGATCGGGGCGCGCCAGCATCAGCTCATCGACCTGTGCGACGATAAACTCGCGCCGCTCGGCAAATTGATTCGCCGCGGCGGTATCGGGAGGTGTCATCGACGCCAATGAGGCGGCAAGGTCGTGTTTGGTCATGCGAGTCTCGATTCTACCGGGAATATGTCAGGCGTCGGTCATCGGTCTGCTCTAAGGCCTCGAGCTCATCTTGGTGGTTGGCATGGGCCAACGCAATCTGGCGTAAGTCCTCCTGGCACGCGATAAAGGCATCGACCACCTGCGGATCGAAGTGGCCGCCGCGCCCCTCCTGAATGATCTCGACGGCGCGCCGATGGGAGAAGGGCGGCTTGTAGACCCGGCGGCTGATGAGGGCATCATAGACATCGCCCAGTGCCATGAGCCGAGCGGATAGCCGCCGCCGTGTCCCAGCATTCGTGATGGCCGTGAGCGATCTCCTTGGCGAAGCGCAGGAAATGGCGCGGCCCGCCACCGACGGTGTCCTCGGACTAGGACAAGGCGCGATGGTTTATTCTAGCTCCGCTGTCGGGCCGCTCCAAGCCACGGCAATGGTGACCCATTTGCCATCCACCCCTCGATGTGCCTGCTTATCGACCAGCAACTGCGGTGATTCACCTGGCACGCTATTGATTGCCGCGGCCAGCAAGGCGGCGGCCTCGGCAACCGATGCGCTACCGAGCACGCGCGCCAGCCTCGGCGATGGGCGCGCGACCCGCACCGGTGCCAGCTCGGCGGCGCTAAAGAAGCGCAGCGCCCAGCCACGCGCGTGCGCCAGTTGCCGCAAGGCCGGTTCGTCACGCTTGCGCTCGATGCTGGCGAGTGTGCTCACCGCGACTGGCCCCAAGTCGCGCAGTGCCGCATCGACGGCGGCCTCCAAGGTCGCCAGCGCCGTGTTGCGCATGCAGCCGATGCCAAGGGCGAGCGCTGGGGCTCGCGCACGCGAGCAAGAATCGAGTACCGTCATTCGCCTAGAATCGCCAGATGGATGTTGCCATTGACTCGCCACCAAACCGAAACACGCGACAGCGGTGAGCGTCAGTGCCCAGCGCTGTTGCTCAGCGCGACCTCCTCCGGTCAGGGCAAGACCACGCTCACCGCCGCCCTCGCCCGCCATCATCGCAACGCCGGCCGTCGCGTGCGGGTGTTCAAGACCGGCCCCGATTTTCTCGACCCGATGATCCTCGGGCGCGCGGCGGGCTCGGGCACCGAGGCCGAGCCGCTCGATCTCTGGATGGTCGGCGAGGCCGGCTGTCGGCGCGCGCTCTATCAGGCCGCCGGCGAGGCCGACCTGATCCTGGTCGAGGGCGCGATGGGGCTGTTCGATGGTGTTCCCTCCGGGGCCGATCTGGCCGCGACCTTCGGGCTGCCGGTCGCGGCGCTGATCGACGCCCGCGGCATGGGCCAGACCTTCGGCGCCCTCGCGCTTGGGTTGCTGCACTATCGCCCGGGGCTGCGCTTCGCCGGCATCGCCGCCAACCGCGTCGGCAGCGCGCGCCATGCCGAGATGATCCGCGCCGGGCTCCCGGCCGAGGTGCCCTTTCTCGGCGCCCTGCCCCGGCTCGACGAGGCCACCTTGCCGAGCCGCCACCTGGGCCTGGTGCAGGCCCACGAGATCGCAGACCTGGAACAGCGCCTGGAGCGCTTGGCCGAGCGCATCGGCGCCACGGAACTGGCCAGCCTGCCGCCGGCGGTCAGCTTCCACTTCCAGGAACCAGCGCCGGCGGCAGAGGTAAACACCCAGGCGGATAAGGACACGCAGCCGCTCGCCGGGCGTCGCATCGCCATCGCGCGCGATGCCGCGTTCTCGTTCCTGTACGCGGCCAATCTGCGGCTGCTCGCGCAGTTGGGCGCCGAGCTGGTGTTTTTCTCGCCGCTCAGCGACAAAGGCCTGGAACCCGCCGACGCTGTCTATCTGCCCGGCGGCTATCCCGAGCTGCACCTGGCTCAGCTGGCCGCCAACAGCGCGATGAAACAGGCGCTAGGCGCCCATGTCAGCGCCGGGCGAGTGCTCTATGCCGAATGCGGTGGCATGCTCTATCTGCTCGAGCACCTGTGCGACAAGCACGGCCAGAGCGCCGAGATGGCCGGCCTGCTCCCCGGCGAGGGGCGCTTGCAGCCGCGCCTGGCCGGGCTCGGCATGCAGGCGCTCGCGCATCCGGCTGGTGAGCTGCGCGGTCACAGCTTTCATCATTCGACCATGAGCACGCCCGTCGCCCCCCTGCAGCACGGCATCCGCCAGCACGACGGCGCGCCGGGCGAGCCGTTCTATCGACAGGGGCCGATCCGGGCGAGCTATCTGCATCTCTACTTCCCTTCCGCCCCGGCAGCGGCCGCCGCCCTGTTCCTGCCTTGAGGGCGTTTATCGGGCCAGTGGCTTGTCGACGCTCAGCAAGGTGATCGGTCTGGCCGTGCGCCAGCCATCGAAACGCCCGAGTGGCTCGGCCTGGGCGACACTCACGCGCGTCAGCTCGCCGCCGAGGCGCTCGCGCCAGCCAACCAGCGCCGCCTCCGTCTGCAGGGTGACGGCATTGGCCACCAGCCGCCCACCGGGCTTGAGTGCCTGCCAGCAGTGCTCGACGATGCCCTCGACGGTGAGGCCGCCGCCGATGAAGATGGCCTCAGGCGCGTCCAGTCCCGCCAGCGCCTGCGGCGCGCGGCCGGCCACCAGCTCGAGCCCCGGCACCCCGAGCCGCTCGCGATTGTGTTCGATGAAACCGCAGCGCTCGGCATGCGACTCGATCGCGATCGCGCGGCCACTGGCCTCGGCGCGCAGCCATTCGATCCCGATCGAGCCGCAGCCGGCGCCGACATCCCAGAGCAGCTCGCCCGGTCGTGGCGCCAGGCGCGCCAGGGTCAGGGCGCGCACATCGCGTTTGGTCAGTTGGCCATCGTGCGCGAAGGCCGTATCCGGTAGCGCGCTGCGCCGTGACAGCGGGCGCGTGCCCGGATCGGCGTGACAATCGACCGCGACCAGATTGAGCGCCGCACAGGGGCGCGGATCCCAATCGGCCGCGCGGGCGTCGCGGCGCGTTTCATCGGCTCCACCAAGGTGGGCGAAGACGTGCAGCTGGCTGGCACCATAGCCCTGCGCCACCAGCAGCCGCGCCAGCGCCGCCGGCGTGTCGCCATCGGCGCTGAGCACCAGCAAGCGCGCGCCTTCGGCCAAGTAGAGGGCCACGCGCGCGAGCGGGCGCCCGTGCGCTGGCACGATGCGCACTCGTTGCAGTGGCCAACCGAGCCTGGCCGCCGCCAGGCTCATCGAGGAAGGGGCCGGCAGGATGCGCAGTTCATCGAGCGGCAGGCGCTCGGCCAGTTGCGAGCCGATGCCATAGAACATCGGATCACCGCTGGCGAGGACGCAGACCGGCTCGCCCCGGTGCGCGAGCACCTGGTCGTAAGCCTGCGTGAAGGGGCGCGGCCAGGGCCGGCGTTGCTGCCCGGCCTGGGGAGGTAGCAGCGCCAGATGACGCTCGCCACCGAAGATCAGTGTCGCCGCCTCGAGCGCGGCGACGGCCTCGCCACCGAGGCCGTCTCGTCCGTCGTCACCGATGCCGACGACCGTGAGCCAGGCCCGATCGATCATCGCACTACGCGCGTCATCAATGCAAAATGGCAACGAGGGAGGATAGAGCCAGCGCCGCAAGCGGCGCTGGTGAGTGATTTGGCGGAGCTACCGGCTGACCGCCGACGTAGCCCGCATGCGCTCGATTATTCAGGCGGAATGGCGGTTAGGCGTAGGTATTGACTTGGGTGCCAAGGTGACCTTCAGACGCTAGGTTAGAACCAGATTCCGCACCCGAGCCTGCCATTGCCGATTCCATCAAGGCAGCTACCTGCTGCTTTTGATTGTCGAGTGCGTCCTTAAAGATCTCCATCTGAGCCTGTTGCGCGGTCTGCGCTTGGTTCATGATCATTGAGGTGTTGACAGCATTGCCGACGGCAGCATCCATGATGAGCTCCTTTTACGTGTGAGTGATAGACCCAAAGCTAGCAGAAGATCACGCAACACGCAAAAATCGACGATGCCGTAAGCTCAAGGATGTGAATTAGGTCTCAAACAGCAACTCATGATGCAAACGCTCAATCTCATCATCGGCCTCGCGCTCTACCTCGGCCTTGAGTTCGGCACCAGCCCGCTGCTCGGGGATGTCGCAAGCGGGCTATAGCGATCCTGGCCGCGATCGCTTGGCTCTGGCTCAGCGAGGCCCTGCATCTGAGCGTCACCGCGCTACTAGTGCCCTTGCTCGCGACCACGAGCGGGATCATGCCGATGGATCAGGCCTTAGCCGCCTTTGCCAATCCGGTGATCTTCCTGTTTCCTCGGCGGCTTTGCACTCGCCGCCGAGACCGAGCGCAACACGCGCATCTATGTGCTGCTCGGCATCGCCTTCGCGGCCAACATCGGCGGCATCGGCACCCTGGTGGGAAGCCCGCCGAATGCGATCGCGGCCGCGAATACCGATCTCGGTTTCGCTGATTGGCTGATGATTGGCGTGCCTCTGGTGATCCTGAGGCTGCCGCTGATGGAATTCGCCTTGCGCCTGAGCCTGCGGCCGCAACTCACCGGCCGGGTCCAGCCGGTCGGCGAGCCACTGCGCTGGGGCCGAGCGCAGTGGCTGATGCTGCTGGTGCTGTTCGCGATGGCGTTGACCGAGGTGGCTAGCAATACCGCCAGCGCGGCCCTCCTGATCCCGCTGTTCATCGGTCTGGCGCCACAGATCGACAGCATGGCGATCGCCATGCTGGTGGCCTTGGCCACTTCCTGCGCCTTCCTGTTGCCGGTTGCAACCCCGCCCAACGCCATCATCTTTGGCAGCGGCCAGGTGCCACAGGGGGCTATGCTGCGCAGTGGTCTCTGGGTCAGCGCGGCGATTCTACCCTTGCTGTTCGCGCTTGCGGCGCTGCTGGACGCGCGCGCCGGCGGTGTCGCCAACGCGGGTGGTTCCCTTGCAGGCGTGATCTGGCATCACTAGACTCGCTTGCAATGCGCGCTAGCATGGCTCTTCCAGCATGGCAGGCCGGAGAGGCTCGGCTCGTCGGAATCGCCCATGCGACAGGACACCCAACACCAACGACCTGATCCCAGGAGTCAATCGTGGACATCGTACATTTCGGCAGCGACGATATCGAAAATTCCCTCGCCAACATGAGCGATCAGGATCTCGATCAACTGGCATTCGGCGCGATTCAGCTCGATGCCAGCGGCAAGGTCCTG
Organism: Halochromatium salexigens; assembly: GCF_016653295.1. Taxonomy (GTDB): domain Bacteria; phylum Pseudomonadota; class Gammaproteobacteria; order Chromatiales; family Chromatiaceae; genus Lamprobacter; species Lamprobacter salexigens. The sequence continues at coordinate 128,721 of NZ_NHSF01000051.1, forward strand.
CAATACAATGCCGCCGAGGGCGGGATCACCGGACGCGATCCCAAGAGCGTGATCGGGAAGAACTTCTTCGAGGATGTCGCACCCTGCACCAAAAGCCAGGAATTCCAGGGTCGCTTTAAGGAAGGTGTCGCGAACGGCAACCTCGCCACCATGTTCGAATATGTGTTCGACTACCAGATGAAGCCGACCAAGGTGAAGGTGCACATGAAGAAGGCGCTGGTCGACGATAGCTACTGGATCTTCGTCAAACGGCTCTGAGGCATGCCCCACATGCCTCATGGGTTGCCCGAGGCCGCTTGCGGGGATGTCCTGAGGTCATTGCTGGGCGCGGCCTTATCGGCCCACCGCGGCACCGAGGCCCCACCCGCGTGGGATGCCTCGGCCCCGCTCGATTCGCTGGAGCGGCTGCATCTGGCCGCCAGCGTCAACACCTTCTTCCGCCTGCACGAGACCGGCAGCGAAGACCGCCTGTTGATGCTGCGCGACTTCGATGATTGGGTCGCCTTCGTCGCCGAGGCAACCAGCTCGACCTCAGGTCTGGCCTTCCAAACCTCAGGAAGCACTGGCGCGCCGACCAGCCACGTCCATCCCTGGGCCCATCTGGCCACCGAGGCCGAGGCCCTGCATCAACGCTTGACCAAGGTCGCGCCCATCGAGCGCGTGGTCGCTTGGCTACCGCTCCATCATCTCTATGGGTTCATGCTCGGCGTGGCACTCCCCGAACGGATGGGGCTGCACAGGGTCTGGGTACAGACCGCGGCACCGCCGAGATTACACGCCGGTGACCTGCTGGTCACGGTCCCGCCGCGCTGGGACTACCTGGCGCGTACGCGTCCCGATTGGCCCACGCCGATGCTGGGCGTCTCCTCGACGGCAACGCTCGCGCCCGCGACCCATGCGGCCTTGCTCGGTCAGGATTTGCCTGAGGATCAGAATCTACCTGAGGACCGCACTGGGGGCCTGACCGGGCTGCTGGACATCTACGGCAGCACCGAAACCGGCGGTATCGCGACCCGCTGGCAGCCTGAGGCACCCTATACCCTGCTCGCGCATTGGCAACGCCACGACGCCACCCAGCTCCGGCACAGCAGCGGCGCCATCGTCCCCTTGCTGGATCATACCGCGTGGCTCGATGAGCGTCGCTTGACGCTGGGCGAGCGTTACGATGCGGTGATCTCGATCGGCGGCGTCAACGTCAACCCGACCCATGTCGCCCAACGGCTAGAGGCGCTGGCCAGCGTCGCGACCTGCGCCGTGCGGCCGACCAGCGGCGCCGCGCCGCGTCTGAAGGCCTTCGTCGTTCCCGCCGCGAGCGAGGCCGAGGCCGCCGCCGACATCGCCCGTGCGACGGCCCAATGGCCGGCTGCGGAGCGCCCTGTCAGCATCACCTATGGTGCCGCGCTTCCACGCACCGCATTAGGCAAGCTTAGCGACTGGTCGGCTTGAACAGCGGGCTCATGGGCGCGCGCGAAAGGTCAAACGACGGCGGACCATCTACAGTCGCCCAGTCGCAAACCGACCAACCTCCAGATGCTGGACGTTTGCCAATTCGCGCGCTATTTGTTTCGCCAGTGACAGCGCGATCTTACCGACGACGAACCTACCGACGCTCGATCGCGTCGCAGCGTGGCTCGAGGACCGCCCGGAACTCAGCGTCCGCATCGAAGGCCATACCGACAGCCTCGGTAGACCCGAGATCAATCAGCCGCTTTCCCTGCAACGCGCCGAGGCGGTGCGTCAGGCCCTGATCGAACGCGGGCTGGCGGCCGAACGGGTGGTGGCACATGGCGCCGGCTCCACCCAACCAATTGCCGATAATGCAACGGCGGCCGGCCGGCGCCAGAATCGCCGCGTCGAGATCTACCTGATGTAATCAAGAAGCGCTCGGCGACGCGCTAACCCCCGAAGGGCACACTCAGGCTGAGCCGAACATCGCGCCCCGGACTCAGCGCATAGCCCTTGTAGGTATCGAGGAAATCCCGGTACTCAGTATCGAACAGGTTGCGCACCGCAAGGTCGACCCGGGCCAAGCGGTTGCCGAAAGCCCGGAAGGCGAACCCGAGATCCAAATCCGCCAGCGTATAGGCATCGGTCGAGGCGGTTCCAAAGGGCAGCCGGTCGAACTGCGCGAACGGCTCGCCGGGGGCGGCGTCTTTGGAGGCCGCATGACGCATGCCGAGGGTTAGATAGGGCTCGCGAATCGGTCCCCGCTCGGCGAAGCGATAGGTCGCCTCGAGGCGCAGCGAGTCGGCGGGCAGCAACGGCAGATCATCATCGCTGCGATCATTGGTGCCGCGCACCAGGTCCAGGGTGCCGCCGAACTCGAGCCGATCGGTGACCTGCCAGCGCGCCTCCAGTTCCAGCCCGGTCAGCAGCGCGTCATCCTGCTGATAGGCGAAGACCGGCAAGCCACCCCGCGCCTCCCCGGTGTCTTGCAGGAAGATGTAATCGCTGATGGCGTTGCGATAGACCGTCGCACTGCCCTGTAGCCGGGGCGTATTCCAGCGCAGCCCGAGATCGACGTTGATGGACTTCTCCGGATCGAGGTCGGGATCACCCTCTTGGATGGCCGCGACTCCGCCATGGACGCCATCGGCGTAGAGCTCGAACAGGCTTGGTGCGCGGAACCCCCGACTGACATTCGAGGCGATGGCGACCTGATCGGTGAGCCGATAAACGGCGCCAAGCGAGCCGGTGAAGACCGCAAAATCGTGCGAATCGCGACCGACGAAATCGACCGGCGCCCGGGTCCGGCTGGCGTCGCCGGTCACCGAGTGCCAGTCATGGCGCAGCCCCGCCTGCAGCGTCCAGGCGCCGATGTCCTTGCTCTCGAAGGCGAACAGCGCCAGGTTGCTGACCTCGCCGCCGGGCGCCAGCACCGTGGTGCCGCGCGAGTCTTGGGTCTTGTTCGTGTACTCGACGCCGAGGGTGCCGCCGTCGAATGGGCCGAGCCTGTCATGGATGGCTTCCAGGCGCGCAACATAGCGATCGAATTCCAAATGAACGGTGCCATCGAAACCGGCACTGCGCGGCGTCCCGGCGCTGTTGGCGCGGCGCAGGTTGTTCTGCCAGGACAGGGTCGGCTTCAGCTCCCAGCCCGAGGCGAGCGGCATGGCGCCGGTGAACTGGAGCTCGTCGTTGCGCAGCCAGAGACCGATCCCCTTGCCGGTCGGCAGCAGGAAGTTGTTCTCGTTGTTCCACTGGTTGTAGCGGACGCCGAATTCGCCGATGTCGGTCCGCACGCCGGCACCGAACTGGGCGTTGAGCTGATCGAAATCGGTGAACGGCAGCTCGCCAGTGAACTTGGGATCACTCGGATCACCGGACTCGGCCGCTGTCTTAGCGTTAGGTGTGTTGAGGTCGCCGGCGGAACGGCGCATCACGCCGGCATCCAGGCTGAATCGATCGTTGCTTGCCCGCGCCTTGGCGCCGGTGTCCCATTGGGCATTGTTGCTGTGATAGACGAACAGTGTGTCGGCCATGGCTTCGCTCTCGCCCTCGGGCATGAACACGAACGCCGGCGCCTGCACATCGATCGCACCACCCAGCGCACCCGAGCCATAGAGCAGACTGGAGGCGCCGCGCACCACCTCGATGCGCCCGGCGAGGAAGGGGTCGATGTTCGGCACATGCCGCGCGCCATACTGCTGATAATCGACGCCAACCCCGTTCGACAGCACTTGGATCTGGTTCCCGGTGAGCCCGCGAACCACCGGCTTGCCGACCGTGCTCCCCGCCGTGATCGAGGCGACACCTGGCAAGGCCTCCAGGGTCTCACCGAGCGTGAATCGCTCGCGACGGCGCAGGTCTTCGCCGGCCAGCACATTGACGTTCGCCGCTTGCAACAGCGGATCACCCGGCACCGGCACACCGGCCGTGACTTCGATGGCGTCGAGTTCAACCGACAAGGGTTGATCATCGCTCATCGGCTGGGCGAGCACGGGCGCGGCTATGCCGCCAAGCAGCGACCCGATCAGCAGGTCTAGAGTCACGTTTCGCATCGGGATTGACCTCATCGAACAGCAGCGGGGTTTAGAATCATCAAATGATGCTATAACATACCAATTATGCAACGCCGAAGCAACGGTCGTTGCTTTTTCGACAACGCGGTGACGTCGTTCCTCGGCACCCCCTTCCCGCAGACTCGGCCAACATCCAGTCAGCGGATCGTCCATCCCGGTGTGGTGCTGCTGCACAGTTGGCTGGAGCGCCGCGTCGAGCGTTGTGCGCATCGCATGGAGGATGCTGTCACGCGCATCTTCACCCGTCCCCTCCATGCGCCTGCCCGCGCTGGCGATTCCGCTCATGGGCGGCCATAGCCAAAAAACCATGGAACGGGTGTTGCGAGCGCGACAGCACTCGGTATAGACTTCGGCGCCGATATGATAAATATAAAATTAATATTACATATCGATAATATCGATATCGACGCCACCAAATCAAAGGGGACAGAACGATTGATCACGCTCAACAAAGCCGTGGCCATTCTCGCCACTCAATGGATGCTCATGTCCAGCGGCGCCTGGGCGCACGATTACTGGATCATGCCAAGCGACTTCGATCCATCCCCGGGGACCTTGTTAGAGGCGGGGTTCACCGCGAGCCATCAGTTTTTCGTCGATGAAGAGATCCCAAACATCACCGACTTCCGTGGCTTTCTAGTGCTCCCGGACGGCCGCGAGATTTCCCTGCCCTACCAGCGGATTGCCCCGACCAATGCCAGCCTCCTCGCTCCCATCCTTGGCGAAGGTACCTACACCCTGGGCGCTGTCTCGACGCGACCGGAATATTGGAGCACCACCCGTTCCGGTCACGCGCCGGGTCGCAAGCGCGAGTCAGCGGACGGCATCAGCACGACGGCCTATGTCAAATCGGTCAAGACCTATGTCAACGTCGGGCAACCCAGCGAGGCTTGGCGCGCCCACCTGGGGCATGCGATCGAGATCGTCCCATTGAACAACCCGGCCAGCCTGAAGACCGGCGATAGCCTGACCCTCAAGATCCTGCTCCATGACCAAGTCGCCGCTGGTGCCGAGGTGTATGCGGTTTATGAAGGCTTTGAAAGCAAGGATCACGAGGCGCCCGTCAGCACCACTACGGACGCCCAGGGGCAAGCCCGGATCAGCATCGATCGTCCCGGATTATGGCTGGTCTATGCCCGAGTCGAACGCGAGGCGGCGCCGGATTCGGGACTCGACTGGCACAACGATCGCGCCTACCTGCTGATGAAAGTTGCGCCAAATGGCCAGGAGGCGCGGCCATGATGCACCGACAACCAGGCTTCCAACGGCTGGCGCTCCTGCTGATGCTGCTGCCAGGTCTGACCCTTCCCGGGAGCTTGATCGCCCAACCCCTGATGAGCGAAAGCGGGGCGATCGAGCTGGACGCCATCACGGTCAAAGGGGACGTGCTGCACCGCAACGATATCCCCACCACGGTGAACCGTGTCAATGCGGAACAATTCGAGGACATGACTGCGGTGCGAACCGAAGAGGTTCTCGAGGATGTTCCGGGTGTCGAAATTGGCAATTACAACATGGGCGGTGTCGCCAATGTGATCAAGATGCGCGGTTTCGGCGGCGGTGCCCATGGCGGTGATGTCGCGATCTACGTCGATGGCATTCCGCTCAACGAGGGCGAATCCCACGCCGACGGCTATGCCGACATCAATGTCCTGATCCCCTTGGAAATCGAACAGCTTGATGTGTTCAAGGGACCATCATCCGTCCTTTATGGCAATTTCGCCCGCGCGGGAGCACTGGCGTTTCATACGCGCCAGCGCGGTGAGTACAGCAAGGCCAAGCTCAGCTTTGGCTCTTTCGATACCTGGGACGCCCAAGGTGCCTTTGGTCTCGCATTCGCGCCAGGCGTTTACAACAACACTGCCATCCAGGGCACCCGCACCGACGGCTTCCAGGACAACTCTGCCTGGTCGCGCATCAACGCATCGACGCGCTTCACCTGGGACATCAACGACTATCTGGATGTCGCGCTCAGCTTGCGCGCGCATGAGTCGGACTGGGATGCCCCCGGCTATATCCCCAAGAGCCTGTTCGATGCCGAAACCACCCGTCAAGCGCCCAACGCCGAGGACGATGGCGGCAGCAAGCGCTTCTACAGCGAGCGTTTCGATCTGGGGCTTTCACTGACCGATGACCTGCGCCTGCTGTATTGGGCCTACGCCACCCAGCAGGATTTCACCCGCTTTGCCAAGTTTGGCTACGAGCCGGGTGGGCAGACCGAGCGCTTTTATGATCGCAACGTGTGGGGCACCGGAGCTAGCTTGAATCTCGACACCCTGCTTAGCGGCAAGTCTTTCACCGGCATCCTCGGCCTAGAATACTACAACGAGGACACCGACTGGCGCCGGTGGGATACCTTTAACCGCGTGCGCCTTGATGAAACCCAGGATCGCACCTTCAACATCACCACCTTCTCGGCTTTCGCCCAGGGGGAATGGGAACTCTCGCGTTATTTCCGCCCGACGCTTGGCCTGCGCTATGACCGTTTCGGCGGCAGCTATGACAATCGCGATCCCGGCACCCCGCCCTTCGATCAGGACATGCACGATTACTCGCACTGGAGCCCCAAGCTCGGATTTCGCAGCCTGGTGCTCGACGGCTTGGACCTGCGCGCCAGCTATAGCGAGGGCTTCGCCCTGCCCGATGGCGAGGCCAAGTATCAAAGCGACCCGACAGTTTCCCCCGAAACCATCAAGCAGTATGAGATTGGCCTGACCTACGACCCGAGCGACCAGCTCCTGATCGATATCGCCGCCTTTATTCTGGACACCGAAAATGAGGTCCAGGAGTACCCAATCGACTCCGGCATCTATCGCAACCTCGGCCAGACGCGCCGCACCGGCGTCGAGGCAGCGGTCGAATTGCGCCCACTCGACGGTCTGACCCTGTCTGGCGACATCGCCCTGATCAACTCCGAGATCCGCAACAACAGTGATCCGGCCCTCGACGGCAAGGAGATTGCCGGCATCCCCGGTCAGGTCTCCACCTTGATGGCCGAATACTTATCACCGCAGGGCTTCGGCGGCAAGATCAAGTGGCGTCATGTCGGCAGCTACTACATCGACGATATAAACACAGAAAGCTACGAGGGCTACGATGTAGTCGACCTTGGCGTTTCCTACCAGCGCCACTTTGGCGGCGAGGACGCGCGCAAGTTGCGCCTCGCGTTCGAGGTCAAAAATGTGTTCGACGAATGGTACTCGCAAGCCGTTTGGAACGGCTATGGGACATCAAACTATGCCGTCTCCTGGCCGCGCACCTACTGGGTCAGCATGAATCTCGACTGGTAGCGAATGAGCCGCAAACAACCATGCAGTAGCAAGGCAATCACCCTCCAGTTAGGCGGTGCTTGCCTGCCCCATAGGCGATGCTGACGGGCAGAACTGGGTGAAGGCATAGCCCCGCCGGGGACGCGTTTCATCGGACATTTCGCGCTTTAAGAGAGCACCGTGACACCGTCAGAGGCCTGTGTTTCGCACCTGCGTGCTAGCACAGCTAAGAGACTATGGAACTGCACGCCCGTCATTGGATCATTGCGCTTCTGACCGCCGTCTTGCTGCACGCCGCGCTGGCGCTCGCGCTGGTGCCCCACCGCCCATCACCGGCCGCTGAGCCGAGCGCCATCCTTCTGGAAATCGGCACAGGTGGCGATGGACGTCTCGTTGGCGGCGACGGCAAGCCCGCAGGGGCGCTTTCTGCCGTCGAGCCGGCAGCCGATTCGCTCTTGCCCGCCATGAGTCCGGGCACCGGCTCTGAGCGAGCCACGGCCACGCCAGTGCCAACCACAGCGGCCGCGACTGCGACAGCGGAAACACCGATGACGCCGGCGACGCCGCAACGGCTGATGGCCACCTCCACACACTCGGACGCCGTTGCCCCGCTCACGACACCGCTCGATGAAGCAGAACGGACGCGCGCAAGCCCCCCGGAGGAGCCCGAAGCAATCCGAGCGCAGGCGAAGCCAAAGCCAGCACCAACCCCTGCGAAGTCGAAGCCGCAACCCAAGAAGCCCGAACCTGAGCCCGAACTCCAATCCTCAGCGGCCGACGCGCGCGGCCCACCGGATGCGCCGGCGCGCCCCCAAGACCGAGCACCTGCCACCAAGCCGTCAGCCGGCACGCGCGCATCCAGCTCGGGAAGCCGCGCGGAGCAGGCCAGGACCGGCAGCAATGGCCGGGGTGCGGGTCACGGCCAGCAGGGCACAGGGCGCGGCGGCTCTGGCCATGGCGGAAGCTCATCCATCGCCAGCCAGTATTTTCGTCAGCTCGCGACTTGGCTCAACCGGCATCAGCGCTATCCGGCCCAATCCCGCCGCAGACGCGAGCAAGGGACGGTCAAGGTTCAGTTCACGATCGATCGCAACGGGCGCCTACTGTCGCATCGCATCCTGAGCAGCTCGGGCCACAGACGCCTCGACCAAGAGGCCGAGGCCATGCTCAAGCGCGCATCGCCGTTGCCCGCCATCCCGGCTGCGCTGAATCGCTCGCGGCTCACGGTAACGATCCCGGTCAACTTTAGCCTCCGATAAGCTCAAGCCATGAGCGGCGCCGCCGGCCGCACCTTCATGCGCGTGCGCGGCATCAAGAGCCAGTTCGTTGGCATGCCGATCGGTCCGCAGCCGAACCTCTACGACTTCGAGAACATCGAGACGCTGGAACTCTACAAGGGGTTTCATCAATACTCAGCGGCGGCGCGCTCAAACCACGCAACCACCTGCGCAAGATGCGCAGGCCCGTAGCTGCGTGTGAAGCGCTGCGTTTCCTCTTGCTGCGGATCGCTCAGGATGCTGATCCGCTGCTGGATGTAGTCACGGGTCAAACGCAAACCGCACTTGTGCTCGATGCAATAACGCCAGCTTTCATAGCTTTGCGGGAAGAGCTCTTCCTCGTAACGCGCACGAGTGGCGGGGTCGAGTTTGGGTTCTTCAGTCATCAATCGGCGACTCGAACTCGTCTTGTCCAGGATTGCTTGGAAACGCGCTGAAATCGCAACGGGATCTCATTGCTCAGGATCGCGCACCCACACCGGAAACGGGTCCGGAAATGCACGCCAGGCGGCAGGTCCGGCGGCCAGCTCATCATCAGTCAGCAGGCAATCGTCGAGACGGACACGCATTGCATCGATCTCCAGATGCTGGCCGATGAACACGAGCTGTTGGCGCCGGTCGCCAAAGTCGCCCTCGAAGTCCGACAGAATCCGGACTCGTTGCTCCGGATCATCCGGCCAGTTTGGCTCTGAGACCGCCGACCACCACCAACCTGCCGCACCGTGGCGCACCACCCCGCCCGCTTGCGACCAGTGTCCGGCCAAATCGTGACGACTGGCGAGCCAGAAGTAACCTTTCGAGCGCAGCAGGTTTCCCGGCCAGTCCTGCTGCATGGCGTCGAANTCGCCGCGCGCTCGAAGTCGAAGCGCCCGGTGCCTACGAGCTCGGCCAGTGGCACCTGACCGAAGTGCGCGTCCAGGATCTCGGCATGACGGTTGAGTTGGCGCAGGGCATGACGCAACCGCTCGCGTTCATGCGGGCTAATCAGGTCGGTCTTGTTGATCACGATCACATCGGCGAACTCGACCTGATCCACCAGCAGCTCGGCAAGGTTGCGCTGATCCTCCTCACCGAGCGATTCGCCACGCTCGGCCAGCTCATCGGCGCGCTCCAGATCGACCGGGAAATGGACCGCATCGACGACGGTGACCAGGGTATCCAGGCGCGCCAGGTCGGACAGACTGACACCCTGCTCATCGCGGAAGGTGAAGGTCTCGGCGACCGGCAGCGGCTCCGAGATGCCGGTCGACTCGATCACCAGATAGTCGAAGCGTCCCGCCCGCGCCAAATCCGCGACCTCGAGCAGCAGATCTTCGCGCAGGGTGCAGCAGATGCAGCCGTTGCTCATCTCGACCAGCTTCTCCTCGGCGCGGTTCAGGGTGACCTCCTTGCCCACCAGATCGGCGTCGATGTTGACCTCCGACATGTCATTGACGATCACGGCGACGCGACGCCCTTCGCGATTGTTGAGGATGTGGTTGAGCAGGGTGGTCTTGCCCGCGCCGAGGAAGCCGGACAAGACCGTCACGGGAAGCCGCGCATCAGTCTCTTGCATGGGGATGGGTTCAGCATTCATTCAGGGGTCCTACGATCAAAGGCGGGTTTCACCCGTCGGGCGCAGCGGGATGCTCGGATATCGACCTTGGCTCCGCCTGGGCTCGAGAGAGAGGATGGAAAAGACGGCGCGATCAGCGGTCCTTGCCAAGGCATCAGGCATCGAGGCAGAAGAGCACCCGCAGGTCGTCCGGTGGCACCGCAGGCGAGCGATGCACCTGGCCGCGGCCGGCATTGCCCGGGAAGCACTCGCCCTTGAAGAGGCCGACCCAGAACGGCTGCAGCGCGCGCGGTTGGCTGCCGTGCTGGATGACCTCGTTCGGCTGGCGATTCGCGAGCGCCGAACGGTCGATCTCCTCGTTCGGTAGCCACTCGGTGCCGAGTCCGCGGTAGGTGCAGAGCAACCGCAGGCCCGTGCGATCGACGTGGAAGCGTGGGCAGGAGACGCGATCAAGCGTTTCGACGCGGGCCGTGATCGGGCGTGGCCCGAGCGTACGCTTGACCAAGCCATTGAACAGCTCGGCCAGCATGGCCATGTCCGCCAGCCACCAGCCGAGGCCCGCCGGCTCGACGGCATGCTCCTGCAACAGGTCTTGTAGACGCGCCATACACTGCGCTTGCGTCTCTGTTGAGCCCAACGCAATGCGTCCGTTCAGAAGTCGCTCAGTTGGCAAACCGGCGACCGCTCGCTCGATCTTGGGATCAAACCCCCGCCGCCAGAGCGCAAGGCTGATCCTCGGATCGCCGATGTGGTCAAGCTGCTGCGCATCGTCGACCAGGATCACGCTGGTGAGCGGCGGCAGCCGTCTCGGCGCAGCGGATTCGAAACGGGACTCCGATGCGACGGGGCCTTGCGGTGTCGCGAGGTCGTTGAGCGCCATGGCAGTCATGCAGTCTCCCCTCCAGCCAACCAAAAACAATAATGCTATAACATAACTTTTCGAAAGCCAAACCTTGCCGCTTATGAACGCTGAACCCTTGGTCGCAGAGACCCAAAACATGGCACCAAACGACGCGCAGTCGATCGCTGATGAGGACTACATGAGCCCACGCCAGCTGGCGTACTTTCGCCAAAAGTTGCTCAACTGGCGCGAAGCGCTCCTCAACGAGGCGCAGGCGACGATCGATCAGCTGCGTGACGACAGCCATCGCGATGTCGGCGATGAGATCGATCGCGCGAGCCGAGAGGCAAGCCAGGCGCTCGAGCTGCGCACCCGCGACCGGTATCGCAAGCTCGTGATAAAGATCGACGAGGCACTCGCGCGCATCAACGATGGCAGCTACGGGTATTGCGAGGAAACCGGCGAGCCGATCGGGCTGGCTCGGTTGCAGGCGCGGCCGATCGCGACGCTGTCGGTCGAGGCCCAAGAGCGCCGGGAGCTGCGTGAACGCCAGGCCAACCTGAACTACTGAGACCACGCCGATGACATCACCCCACCTTGAAACAGCGCTGACGCCGGTGACCCTGCTGACCGGCTTCCTTGGCAGCGGCAAGACCACGGTACTCAACCAGCTGGTCCGCCAACCCACCCTCGCCCGCACCCTGGTCATCATCAACGAGTTCGGCGAGATCGGTCTCGATCATCTCCTGATGAGCCGGGTCGCCGACGACAACATGATCGAGATGAGCAGTGGCTGCCTGTGCTGCACCATCCGCGGCGACCTGGTCGAGACACTGCGGGATGCGCACTGGCGCTACCAGGTCGGCGGCGAGCCGCGATTCGATCGGGTCGTGATCGAAACCACCGGAGTGGCTGATCCGGCGCCGATCATCCATACCCTGATGAGCGTGGGCGCGATCGCGCGTCGGTATCGTCTCGATGGCGTCGTGGCCACGATCGACCTGACCAGCGCCGAGGCGACGCTCGATGCCCAGCCGGAAGCGGTCAAGCAGGCAGCGATGGCCGATTGTCTCTTGCTGACCAAGCGCGATCTTGTCGACGCGGAGCAGGCAGCGGCGCTCGAGCAGCGCCTGCAGCGCATCAACCCGGCCGCGAGGCGTCTTGAGGCGCGGCACGGTCAGGTCGCCGCCGCCGACATCCTTGGACTGGGGCTGTTCAGCACCAACGCCAAGATCCCCGATGTGGCCCGCTGGCTGAATGAGGAGGCGTATGCACAGGCGCACGACCCCCATGCGAGCCATTCCCATCACGGCCATGCGCACGATGTGAATCGGCATGATGATCACATCCAGTCGTTTGCTATTCTCGTCGATGAACCGATCCCGGACGCCATGCTCGATGCCTGGCTGGATCTGCTGCTCGCGATGTGCGGTCAGGACATGCTGCGTATCAAAGGCATCCTGAACGTCCGCGGCCGCACCCAGCCCATCGCGATCCACGGCGTGCAGCATCTGTTCTATCCACCCATCGAGCTACCGGGCTGGACGAGCGAAGACCAGCGCTCGAAGCTGGTGTTCATCACGCGCGATGTCCCACGCACCGTCATTGAGGAGACCTTGGAGGCGTTTCTCGCTACTTGGCCTGATTAGCGCAGCATTCCCAGGCGGTACGTCGATGCATTAGGGTTGCCGCCGACGCTTGCGCTAGATCCGCACCGCCAAGCCATCGGCCAACGACAAGCGGTAAGCCCGATAGCTGGGGATGCTGCCGACCAGGAACCCTGCAGCGATCACGGCGCCGAGCAGGCCCCACTCGTAGGGTGTCGGCCCGCCGATGGGGACGAAGATCCCGAATCGACGCTCGATGAGCGGCTGTCCCGCGATCAGCGCCAGGTAGAGCAAGGCCATGCCGGACAGCACGCCGAGCAGCGTGAGAAACCCTGCCTCGCCCATGATCAACGCGAACACGTGTCCGGGTCGCGCGCCGACCGAGCGCAGGATGGCCATCTCCCGACGTCGCTCATTGAGACTGGTCAACAAGGCGGTCAGCATGCCGAATAGGCTGACCACGACCACGAAGGCCGAGACGATCAGCAACACGTTCTCGGCGACGCCGATCAGATCCCAAAGCTGGCTGAGTGCCACGCCGGGCAGGATCGCCAACAGCGGTTCTTCAGGGTATTCGTTGACAAAACGTTGGACCTGAAAGGTCGCAATCTTTGATTCGAGTCCCACCAGAAAGGCGGTAATCGCCTTTGGGGTCAGATCCATCGCCCGGGCCTGATCGGCTGAGATCGACAGGCCGGGGATCGGTGCGCCGCTCTGCCAATCGACGTGGATGGCCTCGATCGCCTCGAGACTGACATGGACGGTGCGATCGACCGGCGTCCCCGTTCGCTCAAGGATGCCCAGGACACGAAACGGCTTGTCGTCGTGTTTGGCGAAGCTGACCTCGCCGGCGCCATGAGCCACGATGATCGCGTCGCCGATCTGATAGCCCAATGTGTCCGCGACCTCGGCACCGAGCACGGCATCATAGAGATCAGAGAACGGCTGTCCTTCCTCAAAGCTCAGGCGGCGATCGCGCCCGTAACGGTAGTGCTCGAAGTAGGCTTCGGTGGTCCCCAGGACCCGAAACCCGCGATGGGAGTCCCCGAGCGAGATCGGCACGGTCCAGGCGACCTTGGGATGGGCGGCGATGTCCTGGTAGCTCTCCCAAGAGAGGTTGTTGGTGGCATCGCCGATGCGGAAGACCGAGTACAACAGGAGCTGCACCGGTCCGCTGCGCGCGCCGACGATGAGATCGGTGCCAGACAGGGTATTGGCGAAGCTCGCCCGCGCCTCGGTGCGCAGCCGTTCGACACCGACCAGCAGGGTGACGCTCAGCGCAATGGACGCGAGCGTCAGCAACGCTGTAAAGCGTCGATTCAACAGGCTCTTCCACGCTAGGGACAGGATGGCCATGACTTAAAGCGAGCGATTGACGACGGCGAGATCGATGGCCCGATCGAACAGGTGCTCCAGGGAGGCGTCGTGGCTGACGAACACCAGCGTCGCGCCAGACGCGCGGCACTCGTCGAACAGCAGCCGGATGAACGACTCGCGTCGATCCGCATCCAGCGAAGAGGTCGGCTCATCGGCGATCAGCAGCTCCGGTGAGCCGATCAACGCGCGAGCAGCCGCCACGCGTTGCTGCTGGCCGACACTCAGCGTTGTCACCGCCCGCTGATGGAGATCAGCCTGATCCATGTCGAGGTGTTGCAGCAACCGTCGGGCCTCCGCGTCCAGGCCCCTGCCCCGCGACCGGGCCTTGGTGCGGCGCCTCGCCGAGAAGCGACAGGGCAGGGTCACATTGTCGAGCACCGAGAGATACGGAATCAGGTTGAACATCTGAAAGATGTAACCGATGTGATCGGCGCGAAAATGGTCTCGCTCGACACTGCCGAGCTGCTCCAAGGCCTGGTCGATGACGCGAACCGAGCCGACGGCCGCGGTCGTCACTCCCGCGATCAGGCTCAACAGCGTGCTCTTGCCACTGCCGCTGGGACCCTTGATGAACAGACGCTCCCCAGCGGTGACCGTCAAGTCTTCGAGCGCCAGCACCAAGGGTGCGCTCGGCTGCCAGCGGAATTGAAGCCCTTTGATGTCGATGACCAACTCGCCGACCTCGGATGATTCAGGAAAAGCCTGGTCCACAGTCTAGAACCTAACGACGTGATCCTTTGCGGTCAGCGATGCGGCCCCTTGTTTGCGCTCGATCACGTACTGGACCTTAATCTCCTCCATGCCTGGAAAGGCCTCGAACACCTCAACGGTCAACCGCCTCAGCGTGTCTGGGGCCTCGCACTCGAAGTGGTAGGCGGCCTCGATGTCCGAATGGGTCTCGCCCGCGTGATCATGTTCGTGCTCCTCGCTCTCGTTGTGCGCATGCCCGTCATGGTTATCGTGCTCCCCGTCGAGCATTTCGGAGGTGACGGTTACCGTCTCCATGCGGCAGCCCGCGTCGGCGTTGAAGCGGAAGAGCGTGTCGCCGTCTTCGAGTGTTGCAACTGCCTTGTCCAAGGCTGCATGGTCGTCTGGGGATGAGGGTGCGTGCTCGAAGCCAACGATGTTGGCCGCCGGACTACCGAGCTCGATCTGCACCTCATTGCCTTCGAGTGCCAGGTTTAGCGCGGCGACGCCATGAACGTGCGCTCCATGCCGGCGATGCTCGTGGTCATGCTCCACTGCCAAGGGCGTACCCGACATCAGCCCAGTCGCCAGCGCCAGTATCGGTAGAATCGGTAACGATCGGTGTCGGTCAAGATGCATCGTGCACCCCAGTTGTGAGATTGGCCTCGACAAATGTATAATGATATAATATAACTTTTTGAAATGCCAACTTGTCTCAGCTTGACCACCTAGCGCTGATCGCACTGCGACGAGCTGAGACTCATGCAGACCTTGCTGTCCGAGGTGTTGCCGCATCGACTGTTCACCCGCTGTCACGCTGCACTCGGAAGAAGGGTAACCACATAAAGTAATGAGAACGATTTACATTTGTCGCGTATTCCTGTAAACTCAACGACCTCATCGGCCTAAGCGAGATAGCGCGCTAGAGCCCATCACCCTGTCTCGAGAAGACCGCTCAAGAGCTACCCAGAGCAGCTCGCCGGCGAGGCGATACCGCTGGAATCCAGGATCATCGCCGTCGCCGACAGCTTCGACGCCATGACCTCCAATCGGCCGTACCGCCAGGGGATGACCCTCACCGCCGCCATCGACGAGGTCTCCCGACACGCGGGAGCGAGCACGGCCTACGGCGGCATCTATATTGCTGCGTCGCTCGTGTGGCTGTGGGCCGTCGAGGGCACCCGCCGGCCCGATCGTTGGGGCGGCCTCGGTGCGGCGATAGAGCAGATGACGGCGCGCTGGCGCATCCTTTCCTCAATAAAGCGGCAGCGCTCTCCTTTCCCGGCAGAGTGTTTGCGTCTCGCCCCAGAAACACATACAATTCCACATATATGTATTGCGAGGGCAGCGACCATGGGACAAGTGACCATCTACCTGGAAGACGAGCTCGAGGCCCGGATGGCGGCGGAAGCCGAGGCCCGAAAGCTCTCG
>NZ_NHSF01000052.1 GCF_016653295.1 Halochromatium salexigens
ACGCTCTATACCGTCTATGCCTCATGGGAGGAGCTGTTGACGTTTATGCTCGAGGCGCTCGAACCGGCCCAGCCTCCACCAAAAGCGCGGCGCTTAAGGCGGTGACAGGGCAAATTTGGAATTGCTGGCTATTGAGCCGAAAGCGGCGATGCCGCATATTCTCGATCAGCATGAACGCCGAGGCCTCGCCTTCGGCTTCCAACAGGCCGACCTCAGCAAGCGGTTCGTCCGTGAGCAGAATCCGCGCTTACCCCTCGATGGGTTCAACACGGTAGGCAAAAAGGGCGGGCAGCGCGCGACGACTTCGCGCACGGCCCTCGCCAGCCGTTCCGGGTCGTAGTCGCCCTGCAAACGAAACACAGCGCAACGATTGCCGAGTTTATCTGTCGACTCCAACACGGACAGCTGAGTCTCTGTCAAATCAAAGGTCTCGAATCGCATCGCGCCCTCTCTACTCTGTGACTAAACGGCTGTACCCCGCCATCCGCATGGAGTTGACATCATAAGCAGGTCATCGCCGGGACAGAACCGAAACCGGACGCCGCCTAAGTGCAGTCGTCTACGACCTCTGATCACCGCACATGGTCGGCGCGCCTCTATGGCTCCATAATGAAGGCAACAGATCCCCCAACCACGAGGTTAAGGAATACAGCAATGTCGACCCGAACTCTGCAGTGGTCTTCGCCGCGTCCCCCCTATCTACGCGCGTTCATCGCCGGAATCGCAATCGCCTTCAGCCTACCGCTAAGCACCGTCGCCGAGACTGAGCCCTCTACCGCGGCTCGCCCCGCCGAGCAACCGAGTGCCGAGGATCCGGTCGCGCCAGAGGCCGGCAACACCGAGCGCCTTGGCATTGAGCTGAACAAGCTCGAGCAAGTTGATGACGGGTGTCGCGTCTATCTGGTATTCGAGAACGCGCTCGGCACCAAGCTTGAGGCGCTGCAGCTCGAACTCATCCTGTTCGATACCGAAGGTTTCATCAAGCGTCGCTTGACGTTGGATGCAGCACCCATCGACGAGGACAAGACCAGCGTCAAACTCTTCGATCTGGCCAAGACCCAGTGTGAACAGGTCGGGCGCATTCTGATCAATGATGTGCTCGCGATGGCTGGCCCCGATGGCGCGCTGCCGAACGAGGCCTCAGGGCTCGCTCTATCGTCCAAGCTCGACGTTGATTTATTCAAATGAGTGACGACAACCCCATCAATGCCGTGGAGAGCAGCCTCGGTATACCAAGCACGCCCAATACCTCAGCCGCGGGGACGCTCACCGACACCCTGGGCCAAGGTGGGCCGGTGCTCTGGATACTCGCGTTGCTCTCGGTTGCCGCGCTCGCGATTGTGCTGGTCAAGCTCTGGCAATTCTCGCGGCTGCGGCTCAACGCGAGCGACCCAGTCGAGCGCGCGCTCCGGCACTGGTCTCAGTACGCACCAGAATCAGCACTGGTCGCGCTCCAGGGCAGCCCCCAACCCAGCGCGCGATTGCTCGCGCGGACGCTCGAGGGGCTAAGTCTGCCCGGGGCCGATCTCGGCTTACTGCGCGAGGAGCTGACACGCTTCGCCAGTGCGCAGCTCGAGCAACTGCGCGCCTGGCTGCGCGCACTGGAAGTCATCGCTGCCCTCAGCCCATTGCTCGGTCTGCTCGGCACCGTACTCGGGATGATCGAGGCCTTTCGTCAGCTGGAGTTGGCCGGTAGCCAGGTGGATCCGGCGATCCTCTCGGGCGGAATCTGGCAGGCGCTGCTGACGACGGCGGCGGGGCTCAGTGTCGCGATTCCAGTGGTCTTGGTCCATAGCTGGCTAGAACGCCGCGTCGAACGCTGCGGTCACCGGATGGAAGACGCAGTCACCCGCGTGTTCACGCGCGATCTTGGGCGCGACGTACCACCCTCGGCGAGCATTGCCGAGCAGCCTGAGCCCCAGACAACATCCGCCACTACCGCTGCCCAGCATGCGTCTTGAGCTTCCCGCGCGACCGCGACGACGGCCCATCGGTTTGACGCCATTGATCGACGTGGTTTTCATCCTGTTGTTGTTCTTCATGCTCGCCTCGACCTTGACTCGACTGCATGCAATACCGCTTGCTGCCCCGAACAGCCAGCTCGCTCAACGCGACAGCCAGTCGGCGCTGTTGCTGCGCATCCAGAGCGATGGCCGTCTCGACCTGAACGGCGAACCAATCATCGGGACCGATGCTCTGACCGACCTGTTACGCAGGCAACTCAAACAGACTCCGGATTTGCGGGTCTTGGTACAACCATCGGACGCGGTGCCGCTGCAGATGACCTTGCGGCTTTTCGACCAGCTCGCCGATGCCGGCGTACCGGTGTTGCGGTTGCGATGAGCGCGCGGACAACCAATGATGGTCCCGTACCTAACCGCTCTTTGACCGACTAACGATGCGCTTCACCAAACCGCAACTCAGGAATTCCTCGGACGATGCATTGATCCCATTGATCAATGTCGTCTTTCTGATGCTGATCTTCTTCATGATCGCCGGGCAGATCAGACCGCCCGAGGCGTTGAGCATCGATCCTCCGAACTCGCGTCAGGGTCGATTGATCGCGCCCGAGCGCATCCTGCTGCTGATGGACGGGCAAGGGCGCGTCGCGCTCGATGGCAAGGTCGTCCCAGCGTCTCTGCTCGGCGAGCGACTCGCGGCAAAGCTTGCGACAGTCCGCGAGACATCGGACCAAGACGGGGCCAAGACCGATATCGGCATCACGTTGAAGGCCGATGCGGCCGTGACCCAAGGCCAGTTGCGCGCGCTGCTCGATCAGCTACGCGCCCTCGGCGTCGAACGCCTGCGCGTACTCTCGCAACAGGCAGCGAACTGAGGCGTACCAGTGCTAGAGATCCCATCCCGCCATTGGCTGATCGCCGTGCTGATCGCCTGCTTGGCTCATGTCGCCTTGGCGCTGGCGCTTGCGCGGCCATCGGCGCCGCTGCCGGAATCGTCACTCGGCATGACCATTGAGCTAGGCGATGGCGGAGAACCCGCCGCGGGCAGTGCCGGGGGGTCACCGGGCGTTCAGCCACTGCAGCCGATCGCAAGCCCGACCCTCAGTATGACACCCGCGGATGCGCCCGCTCCCGTTGATGTCAGCAGCGTCGCGACCGAGGCCGACATCGAGACGAGTGACCGTGCTCAGCAGGTCAACCAAGCGCCAACCAACGTTACCAAGGCGCGGCCAGAACCCAAACCAGAGCTCACACAACAAAGCACTGCCAGCTCACCGCCAAGCGAACCCAAGGCTGAGCCCAAGCGCCTCACGGCAGTGCCAAAGACAGCCAACACACGCAAACAGGCGGAGCGCACGCAGGCTCCTCCAGCGCGTATCGCATCGCCAGTAACCTCACTGGATGCCTCGCGAGAACCCAACCAGAGCCGCAACCGCGCCGGGAGCGGCTCTGGCGATGGCGGTCACTCCACGGGCACAACCGCCGGCACCGGAGGCGGCGGTGAAATCAGCGCCAACAATTACTACGGCCGTCTCGCGACCTGGCTCGCCCGCCATAAACGTTATCCGGCACAAGCCCGACGGCTGCGCCAAGAAGGCACAGTCAAGGTCACCTTTACCGTCGACAACAATGGACGCGTGGTTTCGAAGAGGATCGCCCATAGTTCGGGCCACGACCTGCTCGACCGCGAGGCTCAAGCCATGCTCGAACGAGCCTCACCCCTACCGCGCATCCCGGCAAGCCTGCGCCGCTCCAGCCTCACGATCACGCTGCCTGTCGCTTTTAATCTACGCTGAGCCACGGTCTATGGGTCAGATGAGCTATTGTGCAGTGGATGCTTGATTAATTAGTAAATGCTAATATAATTAAATGATATATTCAGGTTGAAACCAGATGAGGAGCTTCAACATGCTGGCACCACTCGCACTTGTCGCGCTGTTGATTGGCGGGACTCAAACCGCCATCGTTGTCTCTGACGAAGAGGTGACAACACCCGATCACACATCGGCGGCCGAGATGCAGACGGTTGAAACCGTTCGCGTCGCAGCCAATTAATAATCCTTGGTGGCTGTGCCGGCTCACCTCATGAGCTGGCACAGCTGGATCGTCGGGATTGCCACGGAACCTATCCAGTGATAGCTTGTCTACTCTGCTTCTTGGGGGCGACTTGGCTTCGACGTGGGTCACAAAACCCTAGGTGCATGCCGAGGTGCGGGCAACCTCGTAAATCCATCCGCAAATCTATAGTTGCCAACGACGACAACTACGCCCTCGCTGCTTAAACCCAGCGGGCCTCACACCGTCTCTTGCCTGTGGGCGGCGGATTCGTGGGGTAACATCACACAGGATCGCGATCACGGGAGCCTGGACCGAGATCGCTAAAACCTAATTCAGGATCGCCGACCAATCGCCCTGCCCCTCGGGCGTTGGAAGGTTAAAAACAATAGAGCGGGCTAAGCATGTAGGACCGACGGCGGAGGGCTTGCGGACGCGGGTTCGATTCCCGCCGCCTCCACCATTTTAGAATGCCAAGGCACTGAATTTAAAGGAGAAAAGGAGGTCTCCTCTGTGCTGTACCCACAAGGCTACCCACAAACAAAATTGGGATGTCAGGGTTCTGTTAGCAAAACTGCTCAGACATGCAGCCAACACATCTCCCAACTTGGGAGCGCATAGCTTAGCGGTCTTTCCGGCATACAGCCTGCCTGCCCCAACCACCACACCAGCTGGTCTGAGAGGCTGTTTGGAAACTAAAGTCTTGATTTTTTAGGGCATCATACCCATGGTGTTCGGCGAGAAACGGTTCACTCGCCCGTTCATTGGAGGTCTTGCAATGAATCGCGAGCAGCATCCAACGCGCCAGGGCTACGATAGCGACGTGACCGATGCGGAATGGGACATCATCGGTCCACTCCTCACTGAGACCCAGGCGACGACCAAGGGGCGCCCTGTTGAACATGATCTTCGCGCCGTGCTCAATGCCATTTTCTACATCAACAAGACCGGCTGCCAGTGGCGATCGTTGCCGAAGGATTTCCCGCCCCACTCAGTGGTGTTCTACCACGACACGAAGTGGCGCAAGGACGGCACGTTGGAGATCATCCATGACGTGCTGCGGCAGCGTGCGCGCAAACGTGCCGGTCGTCATCCGCAGCCGTCAGGGGCGATCATCGATAGTCAAAGCTCCAAAGGCACCCCGGAATCGCGCGTCGAATCCGGCTTCGATGGGGGCAAGCTGATCCAGGGTCGCAAGCGCCACATTGTCGTCGATACAATGGGTTATATGATCGTCGCGGTCGTGCACTCGGCGGGTATCAACGATGGCAAGGCCGCCCCGGAGGTGTTGGAGAAGCTGTTTCAAGCCGCCGATACCATCCGAACGATCTGGGCCGACAGCGCTTACGTTGGCCAAGCGCTCCACGACTGGGTCTTGGCGCGATTCCAATGCGTCCTCGAAGTCGTGAAAAAGCAACAAGGAGTCAAGGGGTTTCATGTCCTACCTCGGCGATGGGTTGTCGAACGCACTTTCGCCTGGTTCTCTCGCGCACGCCGTTTGAGCAAAGACTACGAGCGTGATCCGAATTCGAGTAAAGCACAGGTCTATATCGCTTCAATCCGGCTTCTACTTCGCGACCTCTGCGACAATCAGATTGCTTATGCAACGTGACTCATTATGGCCTCCATTCGCTGAGATTTTCTAAACAGCCTCTTAGGACAATCGTACAATACCGGATCATGTTGATCGAAGGATTCAAACCCATGCCCCTCTTCACTCGTTTTCTCGTAAGCGTCCGGCGAACTACCGGATTGACGGCTGCTGATTGAGGTCGTCCATGTTTAGAGTGTGCGGCAGCAGCGCCGCGACGGCCTCGGGCGTCTTCGCAGCGGGCAGCTGCTCGAAGAGATGAT
>NZ_NHSF01000053.1 GCF_016653295.1 Halochromatium salexigens
ACGCTCTATACCGTCTATGCCTCATGGGAGGAGCTGTTGACGTTTATGCTCGAGGCGCTCGAACCGGCCCAGCCTCCACCAAAAGCGCGGCGCTTAAGGCGGTGACAGGGCAAATTTGGAATTGCTGGAGGACGCCGCAGGTGGTGGTCCGCAGGTGCCGGTCCTCGCTATACTGTGCGGTTTTAGCACATGCTGGAGTCCGCGTTGAGCACTCAGACGGGCGATCTCATCAGTTTTCAAGAGCTCATCTTCAGGCTCGAGCGCTACTGGAGTCGGCAAGGCTGCGTGATCCTGCAGCCCTATGATATGGAGGTGGGCGCCGGAACCTTTCATCCGGGCACCTTCCTGCGCTCGATCGGCCCCGAGCCTTGGAATGCGGCCTATGTGCAACCCTCGCGGCGGCCGACCGATGGCCGCTATGGCGAGAATCCGAACCGGTTGCAGCATTACTATCAGTATCAGGTGGTGATGAAGCCCTCGCCGGCGGCCATCCAGGAGCTGTACCTGGACTCGCTGCGCGAGCTGGGCATCGACCCCTTGATCCACGATATCCGCTTCGTCGAGGACAACTGGGAGTCGCCGACGCTCGGCGCCTGGGGCCTGGGCTGGGAGGTCTGGCTGAATGGAATGGAGGTGACCCAGTTCACCTATTTCCAACAGGTCGGCGGGCTCGAATGCCGCCCGGTGACCGGCGAGATCACCTATGGGCTCGAGCGCATCGCGATGTATCTGCAAGGCGTCGAGAGCGTCTACGATCTGCGCTGGACCGACTCGGCCACCGGGCCAGTCTCCTATGGCGATGTCTTCCTGCAAAACGAGCGCGAGCAGTCGGCCTACAACTTCGAGCAGGCCGATGTCGCCGCCCTGTTCGCGGCCTTCGATCACTGCGAGCGCCAGAGCCAGGCCCTGGTCGCGGCCGGGCTGCCCTTGCCGGCCTATGAGCAGGTGTTGAAGGCCTCGCATACCTTCAACCTGCTGGACGCGCGCGGGGCCATCTCGGTGACCGAGCGCCAGCGCTTCATCCTGCGCGTGCGCACGCTCGCGCGCGCCGTCGCCGAGGCCTACTACCAGAGCCGCGAGGCGCTCGGTTTCCCGCTGGCATCGGCCGCCACTCACCGCCAGGAGGCCGCATGAGTCCACTCCCAGTCGCTGATCTGCTCGTCGAGATCGGCACCGAGGAATTACCCCCAAGCGCGCTCGCGGGCCTGTCCGAGGCGTTTCGCGACGCGCTGCTGAAACAGCTCGACGAGGCCCGGCTCGCCCACGGCGAGGCGCACGCCTTCGCCAGTCCACGCCGGCTGGCGGTGACGATCGCGGCGCTCGCCACGGCACAGCCCGATGAGCAGGTGACGCGGCGCGGGCCGGCGGTGAAGGCGGCCTTCGATGCCGAGGGGGCTGCGACCAAGGCCGCGCTCGGCTTCGCCCAGTCCTGTGGCGTCGAGGTGGCGGCCCTCGAGCGCGAGGAGACGCCCAAGGGCGCCTGGCTGTGCTACCGCCATCAGGTCAGCGGCGAGCCGGCGGCCGCGCTCCTGCCAGGTCTGATCGAGCAGGCGCTGGCGGCGCTGCCGATCCCGAAGCGGATGCGTTGGGGCGATCGCAGTGTCGAATTCGTGCGCCCGGTGCACTGGGTCTGCGTGCTGCTCGGCGAGGCGCTGGTGCCGGGCCAGGTGCTTGGGCTCGCGATCGATCGACTGACCCGTGGTCATCGCTTCCATCATCCCGAGGCGATCAGCCTGGCCGCGCCGGGCGACTATCTGGCGGCCCTGCGCGCGGCTCGCGTCGAGCCTGATCTGGCGACCCGGCGCCGCTCGATCCGTGAACAGGTCGAGGCGCTCGCGGCCGAGGCCGGGGGGGCGGCCATGATCGATGACGCGGTGCTCGATGAGGTCACGGCGCTCTGCGAATGGCCGGTCGCCTTGCTGGGCCGCTTCGAGGCCGGCTTTCTCGAGGTGCCGCCCGAGGTCCTGATCGAGACCATGCAGGCCAACCAGAAGTATTTCCCGGTGCTCGATGGCGCGGGCCGACTGCTGCCCTGTTTCATCACCGTCAGCAATATCGAGAGCCGCGAGCCGGAGCAGGTGCGGGCCGGTAACGAACGCGTGATTCGCCCGCGCTTCGCCGATGCCAAGTTCTTTTGGGAGCAGGATCTCAAGACGCCGCTGGCCGAGCGGGTCGCCGCGCTGCAGGGCATCGTCTTCCAACACCAGCTCGGCACCCTCTTGGAGAAGACCGAGCGGGTCGTCGCGCTCAGTGCCTGGATCGCCGGTGAGATCGGTGCCGATGTCGATGAGACGCACCGCGCCGCGCGCCTGGCCAAAGCCGATCTGGTGACCCAGATGGTGGGCGAATTCGGCAGTCTGCAAGGGGTGATGGGCCGCTATTACGCGCAAAGCGCGGGCGAGCCCGCCGTGATCGCCGAGGCGCTCGAGCAGCATTACTGGCCGAAGCATGCGGGTGATCGGTTGCCGGAAACCGATCTCGCGCGTGCGATCGCGATCGCCGATCGGGTCGATACCCTGGTCGGGATCTTCGCCATCGGCCAGCGCCCAACCGGCGTCAAGGATCCCTATGGACTGCGGCGGGCGGCGATCGCGGTCCTGCGGCTGCTGATCGAGACACCGCTCGCGCTCGATCTGCGGACCTTGCTGGAGCGGGCCGCGGCCGGCTATCCCAGCTCGATCGACGCGGCGGGCTGCATCGATGAGGTCTTGCAGTACAGCATCGACCGGCTGAAACGCTATTACGCGGATGCGGAGAACGACCGCTCGGCCGATGCCGACGTGATCGCCGCCGTGCTGGCGCTTGGCTTGACGCAGCCGCTGGATATCGATCGGCGCATCCATGCGGTCCAGGGCTTCAGGGGGCGCCCGGAGGCGGCGGCGCTGGCGGCGGCGAACAAGCGCACGCGCAATCTCCTGCGCAAGGCGCCGACCGCCGAACTCGGCGAGCGGATCGACCCGAACCTGTTGCAGGATGCGGCCGAGCGCGCGTTGGTCAGTGCGCTCGAGGCGATGATGGAGCGGGTGCGGACTCTGCTCGAGCAGCAGGACTATGAGGCGGCCCTGAGCGAGCTGGCGGGACTGCGGCAGGTGCTCGATGACTTCTTCGAGCAGGTGATGGTGATGGCCGAGGAGCCCGATCTCAGGGCGAACCGTCTGGCGATCCTGAAGCGCTTGGAGACCCTGTTCCTCGGCGTGGCCGATATCTCCTTGTTGCAGGCATCCTGAGTCGGAGCCGACCGTTGAGGAGGGCGCGATGAAGTTGGTGATCCTGGATCGCGATGGCGTGATCAATTATGACTCCGAGGCGTACATCAAATCGGCGCGCGAATGGGAGCCGATCCCGGGCAGCCTGGAGGCGATCGCGCGGCTCAACAATGCCGGGGTCACCGTGGCGGTGGCGACCAATCAGTCGGCGATCGCGCGCGGGCTCTGCGATCTCGATGACCTCAACGCCATTCATCAGACGCTGCGCTCACGGCTGAACGCGGTGGGCGGGCGCGTCGAGGTGATCGCGTTCTGCCAGCATGCGCCCGGTGAGCAGTGCGAGTGTCGTAAACCCCAATCGGGGTTGCTGCGCGAGATCCGCCGCCGCACCGGGATTGCCCTGGATGACGCGGCGGTGATCGGTGATTCCCAACGCGATCTGGAGGCCGCCGCAAGCGTCGGCGCCCGGCCCGTGCTGGTACGCACGGGCAAGGGCGCGGAGACGGAGCGAGAGCTGCCGTCGGCGCTGGCCGATATCGCGATCTTCGATGATCTCGCCGCCGCCGTGGACGGCTTGCTCGCCCCGTCCTGACAGGTGACGCATCGATGGATCGCTTCCGAGCCATCCTGTTCGAGGCCTTCCTCTGGCTCAGCGTGGTCGGCTACGGCGCGCTGATGCGGCTACTCGCTCTTGGCCTCTCACGACCACAGCTGATCTCTATCGGTCTGCATTGGCAGCGCGTGGTGCTCTGGGCCTTGCGTCGCCTCTGCGGCATCGATCATCGGATAGGGGGACAAGTCCATCTGCTCAAAGGTCGCGGGCAGATCATCCTGAGCAACCATCAATCGGCCTGGGAGACCATCGCGCTGGGTCACATCCTGCCGATGCCCCAGACCTGGGTGATGAAGCAGGAGCTGTTGCGCATTCCGTTCTTCGGCTGGGCCTTGTCATTGTTCGACCCGATCGCGATCGATCGCTCCGCTGGCCGCCAGGCGATGAAGCAACTGCTCGCGGTGGGCGCCGAGCGACTCGAACGCGGGCATTCTGTGGTGATCTTTCCCGAGGGCACGCGCGTGGCGCCGGGCGTGAGCAAGCGCTTCGGGCTCGGCGGGGCGCTGCTGGCCGAGCGCACGGGCGCGCCAATCGTGCCGATCGCGCACAATGCCGGCTGTTTTTGGGAACGGCAGCCTCTGCGCAAGCGCGCCGGTACCATTGATGTGGTGATCGGCCCGCCGATCGAGACCCAGGGCCTGAGCGCCCAGGAGATCAATCAGCGGGTCGAGCGGTGGATCAGGACCACGAGCCACGCCCTGGTCGCGGGCGCCATTGGCTCGGCCCCCGCCAGGCAAGGGCAGGGCACTCGCGCCGAGCAGTCTTCCAGCTAGATATCGATGTTGGCGGCATCGAGGGCATGGCGCTCGATGAAGTCGCGGCGTGGCTCGACATGCTCACCCATCAGGGTGGTGAAGATCTGATCGGCCGCCACCGCGTCCTCGATGGTGACGCGCAGCAGGCGGCGGCTGTCCGGGTCCATGGTCGTTTCCCACAATTGCGCGGGGTTCATCTCGCCGAGGCCCTTGTAGCGCTGGATATGGTAGCCGCGACGACCCTCGGCGAGCAGCCAGTCGTAGGCTTCGCCGAACGTGAGTAGCTCCCGACCACGCTCGCCGCGCACCACGCGGGCCCCGGGCTTGATCAGGCCCTCGAGTTTTTCCGCCAGGGTCGCGATCCGTCGATAGTCGGCGGAGTCGAAGAAGTCCAAGCCAAGCTCGCGGGTCTCGGGAATCCCATGCACGAGCCGGATCACCGACAGACCCGCTGGGCGATCGGACTCGGACTCGTGGACCTTGATCCGGTAGTCGATGGCGGGACCCGCTTGAGCGCGAAGCCGCTGTTCGAGCGCGGCGCTCCAGTCAGCTAACTGTCCCAGATCCTGACGCATCTCCGGGGTCAAACGCGGCATATTCAGGAGTTCACGGAGAAAGGTGACGTCATACCGGGTCGCCATGCGCGCGAGCATGGCGCGAAACACCTGGTAATCACTCATCAGCGACTCAAGGCCCAGGGCGCTGATCGGTGGCACCTCCGGCTCGCAATAGAGGGTGGCGTTCTCGAGTGCGGAGCGCAGCAGGGAGGCACTCATCTCGGCGTCATCGAGCAGATAGTCTTCTTGCTTACCGCGCTTGACCTTGTAGAGCGGCGGTTGGGCGATGTAGACATGACCGCGGTCGACCAGCTCGGGCATCTGCCGATAGAAGAAGGTCAGTAGCAGGGTGCGGATGTGCGCGCCGTCGACATCGGCATCAGTCATGATGATGATGCGGTGGTAACGGAGCTTGTCCGGGTTGTAGTCCTCGCGACCGATCCCGCAGCCAAGCGCGGTAATCAGGGTACCGACCTCGGCCGACGACAGCATCTTGTCGAAGCGGGCCTTCTCGACATTGAGGATTTTGCCTTTCAACGGCAGGATGGCCTGGAAAGCGCGATCGCGACCCTGTTTGGCCGAGCCACCGGCCGAGTCGCCCTCGACGATGAACAGCTCTGAGCGCGAGGGGTCCTTTTCTTGGCAGTCGGCAAGCTTGCCGGGCAACCCGGCGATGTCGAGTACACCCTTGCGGCGGGTCATGTCGCGCGCTTTACGCGCGGCCTCGCGCGCGCGGGCAGCCTCGAGCATCTTGTTAGCGATGACCTTAGCCTCGGGCGGGTTCTCCTCGAGGAACATATCCAAATACTGGTTCAGGAGCGCCTCGACCACCGGCTTGACATCGGAGGAGACCAGTTTGTCCTTGGTCTGCGAGGAAAACTTGGGATCGGGCACCTTGACCGAGACCACCGCTGTCAGCCCCTCGCGTGCATCGTCACCGACCGGACGCGTCTTCTGGTTCTTGTCTAGTTGTTGGCGCTCGATGTATTGGTTCAGGGTTCGGGTCATCCCAGCCCGGAAACCGGCGAGATGGGTGCCTCCATCCTTCTGCGGGATGTTGTTGGTGTAACAGAAGATGCTTTCCTGGTAGGCATCGTTCCATTGCAAGGCAATCTCGACAATGATCTCGCTGCGCTCGGCGGTGAAGTAAAAGACGCTGGGGTGAATTGGCGACTTATTCTGGTTCAGGTGTTCAATGAAGGCGCGAATGCCGCCTTGATATTCGAACACCGTCTCGCGGTCCGTGCGCTCATCCTTGAGCCGGATACGGACACCAGAGTTCAGGAACGAGAGTTCGCGCAGGCGCTTGGCGAGGATCTCGTAGTGGAACTCAAGGTCGGTGAAGACGGCGGGGGAGGGCTTGAAATAGACCTCGGTCCCCGTGGTCTCCGAGGGTCCACACTCCTTCAGCGGATAAGAGGGCACACCGAGTTCAAACTCCTGTTCGTAGGCCATGCCATCGCGGCGGATGCGCAGGCGCAGATACTCGGAGAGGGCGTTGACCACGGAGACGCCAACCCCATGGAGACCGCCGGAGACCTTGTAGGAGTTGTCGTCGAACTTTCCGCCGGCATGAAGCACGGTCATGATGACCTCGGCGGCCGAACGGTTCTCCTCGGGATGGATATCGACGGGGATGCCGCGTCCATTATCGATGACGGAGACGGCGCCATCGGCATGCACGGTGACGAGGATCTCGGTGCAGTGGCCAGCCAAGGCCTCGTCGATGGCGTTGTCAACCACCTCGAAGACCATGTGGTGAAGCCCGGTTCCGTCATCGGTATCGCCGATATACATCCCGGGACGCTTGCGGACGGCATCAAGGCCTCGAAGAACCTTGATGTTGGAGGAATCGTAGCTCATACGTGGGTCATTCTATGGTGCTATCGAATAGGGCCCATGCCTATGAATAGGCGTGGACATCGACGCCGGCGGGTCGGGAGTCTCAGGGAAGGGCAGGCGGATCAGGGCGCTCGCGCCTCTGCGGTGAATGCGGCTGGACTGAGCGATCGGCGGCGTTTGGACGGGCGACTTAGCGAGGTGGGCAAAATCGCCAGAACTGATTGATTATACACGGATGACGCCCATTCTGGGGGCGTGATCGGTGGCTCGATCAACGGTACTATCCAGCGTTTGAGGCTGTCACTTCAGGCTCGTGTTCCACGTGGAACCTGTTGAGCGGTTCCATGGTTCTCCTGATGAGGGCGCGTTCTAATCTCGAAGATGTTTCACGTGGAACACTGTCACCGATGGGTCGACCTTCAGGAAGTTCCCTAGAATTGCGGTATTGGGCGCCTCAGTCACCATTCGCGCACGGTCATCAGGAGCAAGTCGGTAACGACAGACCATGTTCCACGTGGAACATGGTTTCATAGCAGGGCAGCATCAGCAGGCAAGCGCATCGGAATCAGCGCTGATCGTGGTAGAGGAAAGGCTTGATGTGTTCCGCTCGCCGAAGCCATGAAGATGGGTGCCTGTCATAGGCTCAGGATACTTGAACCGTGACGCGTTCCACGGCTCCATGTTCCACGTGGAACATGGCATCCTCCGCCGAGCGAGTGGCGTCGACCATCGTTTTGCCGGTGAGGGCCGTGACGAGGATCTGGCCAGGTTGGCGTCTGAGCAAGGCCAAAAGCCGGACGCTCCATTCCGAAGACAGTTCGGCATCAAGATCATCCACCAGCCAGACGGCGGAGCGCCCGTCGGCGGCGGAGACAACCGCCTCGGCAGCGAACTGGAGCATGATCCCCGCGACCTTGGCCTGACCACGCGAGGCAAGCCAGGGCGTGCCATGACATCGAAACGAAAAATCAGCCCGCGAAGCGCCAAGATAGGTGAAGCCTCGGTCGCGATCGGCCGAGCGCATCTGCTCTAGACGTGCGAGCAATGCACTGGGATTCGCATCCAATCCTTCCCAGCGGGGCTCGATCTCGGTCAACCAGTCCGCCTCGGTACTCACCCGATGAAAAGCCTCGACCAAAGCCGCGAAGAAGCGCGCTCGCCGATCGAAGACCGCCGCTAGGACCTCGGCGTAGGCCTGATCCCAAACCGGAGGCCCGGAAGCACCAGACCTCAACCAGGCATTGCGTTGCGCTGCGAGACGTCGATACCGCGAGAAAAGCGCCGCTGCCGAACGATCCCAAAGCCTGAGATTCCAATCCACGAAACGCCGGCGCAGGGAGGGCTCGCCATCGACAAGTGCATGCGTCCACTCGCAGATGAGTCGAACGGAGAGCGCGGCGCCAGCGCGCTGATGGTGAGAGCGCTCATCAGCGTTGCTCGACCAATCGATGCGCGTTGGCCCCAACGCGTTGTGGACCCAGCCTTGGACCTGGGATGAGCTGAAACCTTGCTCGATTAGACTCCCGAAGCGTCGGCCGCGAAAACTGCGTCCGCGACCGAGACAGTAGATCGCCTCGAGCAAGGCTGTTTTACCGGCCGCGTTGGGGCCGACAATCCAGCTCAACGCCTCGGGAATCTCGATGTCGACCGCGTGCAGATTTCTAAAACGTTGGATGTGGATGCGATCCAGCCGCATAGGGGGTGGAAGATTCTCAGCCGCGATGCGGAGAGAGCGCTCGGGCTAGAGCCGCATGGGCATGATGACGAAGACCTCATCCTCAGACCCAAGACCCTGCCAGACCGCGCTGCTCTCGGCATTGCGGAAGCGAATCTCTACCGTCGAGACATCCACAGCCGAGAGGACATCGAGCACATAGGCGACGTTGAAGCCGACCGAGATCGGCTCGCCCTCATACTCGATCTCGATCTCGTCCTCGGCTTCTTCCTTCTCTGGGTTCTGGGTTTGCAAACCCAGACGCCCGACTTCGAAGGTCACACGCACACCTTTGTATTTCTCGTTCGAAAGGATGGCCGTGCGTTGCAGCGCGCCTTTGAGCCGATCGCGATCGATGGTGGCATGCTGTTGGAGATCGGCCGGGATGACACGATTGTAATCGGGATACTGCCCTTCGACCAGCTTTGAGACCACCAGGGTCTTACCAAGCTCAACCTTCAGCGTTCGCGCCGATAATTCGATCCGAACCTGTTCCTGAGCCGAGCCCAGCAATCGCTTCAGCTCCAAGACGGTTTTAGCCGGCACGATGACCTGCTTCGGTTCGGCACCAAGGCCTTCGCCATCGCCATCCAAGGCCGCCACGACCTTAGCCAGGCGATGACCATCGGTAGCGACGGCGACCGCGCGCTCGGCCGATAACTCGAGCAAGACACCATTGAGGTAGTAGCGAACATCCTGCTGCGCCATGGCAAAGGAGGTCTTCTCGAGCAGCCGATGCAGGATCTCGCGTTCCATCTGTAACGCGATCTGTGCTGGCGGTACTTCCATGGCCGGGAAATCCGCCGCCGGCAAGGTACTTAGCATGAATCGGCTACGCCCGGAGGTGAGAGTGGCGCGCTCATTTTGAGTCTTAATCTGAATGCGCGCGTCCTCTGGCAAGGAGCGGCAGATATCGATCAGCTTGCGCGCGGGTAGGGTCACGGCGCCGGTCTCCTCGATCTCAGCTACAGCGGCGCTGCTGATCTCGATCTCGAGATCGGTGCCCTTCATTCGTACTAAGCCGTCCTCGGCAGTGAGCAGAAGGTTGCCGAGAATCGGTGAGGTTTGACGTCGTTCGACGACGCCACCAACGACCGATAAAGCTGGGAGTAGAACAGACCGATCGACCAAAATTTTCATGAGTTATGACTCTTCATCTGATCTATCCAAATAGTCGTCGTAATAAGCCTGGTGGATAACGTGTCAAAGTCGTTAAAACTGTTTTTACAACAGTCGACTAGCTATCAACGTACCCTGTGGGGCAAGACGCTGTTTGGTTGTGTGTGAACTGTGGATAAAGTCTGTCAGCTAAACCATACATGGGTTATCCACAACTAGTTCTGTAGGGTTCTCAACAGGATCTTATAGTCTTCCTCAATCATGGTGTCGCCAGCACGAAGCTCGGTGACCTTGCGCGCGGCATGAATCACGGTGCTGTGATCACGCCCGCCGAAGGCCTTGCCGATCTCTGGCAGGCTGTGCTTGGTGAGTTCTTTTGCCAGGGTCATGGCGACCTGTCGGGGACGTGCCACCGAACGAGAGCGACTCGAGGAGAGCAGATCGCTGACGCGGATCTTGTAATGCGCAGCGACGGCCTTCTGAATGTTCTCGATCGAGACCTGTTTATCCTGCGCCACCAGCATGTCGCGCAGTGCGTCCTTGGCGAACTCGACCGTGATCGGAATACCAAGGAAGCGCGAGTTGGCGGCTAGGCGTCGCAACGCGCCTTCGAGTTCGCGAATGTTCGAGCGCACGCGCTTGGCGATGAAGAAGGCAACGTCGTCTGGCAAGTCCATCTGGAGCATGGTCGCCTTGCTATTCAGAATGGCGACACGGGTCTCGAGATCCGGCGGCTCGATGGCGACCGTGAGCCCCCAACCGAAGCGCGAGCGCAACCGTTCCTCGAGGCCACTGACCTCTTTCGGGAACCGGTCGCTCGAGAGCACGATCTGTTGTTGGGCCTCGAACAGGGCGTTGAAGGTGTGGAAGAACTCTTCCTGAGAGCGATCTTTGCCAGCGAAGAACTGCACGTCATCGATCAGAAGCACATTGACGCGCCGGTAGAGCCGTTTGAACTTGTCGATCTCGTTGTGCTGTAGCGCTCGGATCATGTCCGAGACGAACCGCTCGGAGTGGACGTAGATGACATGGGCCTCGCGGTTGGCCTCGATGATGGCGTTGCCAATGGCGTGCATTAGATGTGTCTTGCCGAGACCGACCCCGCCGTAAACAAAGAGTGGATTGTAGGCCGTGCCTGGGTTTTGCCCGATTTGGATCGATGCCGCGCGCGCGATCTGGTTCGACTTACCCTCGACGAAGGAATCGAAGTTAAAGGTTCGGTTCAGACAAGCATCAGCGCGCCGTTTCTCAAGCGTGGAATCCGGGTCCGCCTCGCTAGCACGGCTCTCGACGCTGTGCGTATCGTTTTCCTGGCGTTTGCGCAGCGCGCCGATCTCGAAGCTGACGTGCTCGATGCGCCCCTCGCTGACACCCAGGCAGAGGGTTGCGATTTGTTTTTCGTAATGTTGCTTCACCCAATCCTTAACGAACCGGTTCGGGGCGAACAGCCGGAGTCGTCCTTCCTCCTCGCTGGCTTGAAGCGGCATGATCCAGGTGTTGAATTCAGAGTCAGTGAGATCCTGTTTCAGCAGGTTCGTACACTGGTCCCAGAGCTTCGGCATAGGCCGATCCTCTTGTTGATCGTTGGTGGTTGGGGGTCGCTTGGGCAGCGACTTCGATGCCTCAGTCTAGTCTTCGAGGGGGCCGTAATCCACAGCGAGACCAGGATTGCGGGCGACGTTGAAACCGCGCTAGGCGTTGACCCATCCCCTAGCGCGTTCTAATATGGGCGGTCTTGCTCTGCGGGAGTGTATAGTGGGTCCCGCGCCCCGATAGTCGACGATTGTCCCAGCTGACGCTCATTCGCCGACGCCCGTTGTGGGCCGGGCTCGGTTCCACCGTTGTCGATCGCTCCCTTAGCGGCTTTCCTGTGAGCCTAACGAGCACCGAACAGTAAACCCTTGATTGTCAATTAGCCGATCCCGCTCTAGCGGGTCCGAGTTCGTGGAGAACCTCTCGTGAAACAGACCTTCAAACCTAGCCGCCTTAAGCGTGCCCGTACACATGGGTTCCGAGCGCGCAATGCCACGCGTAATGGCCGCAAGGTGTTGCAGGCACGGCGCGCCAAGGGCCGTGCGCGGTTGACGCCCTAGCCTTGTCGAGCCGGCAGGCGCGGACCGATACAGCTGATGATCAGGCGCCGCAGTCTTCACGCATGCCGTCGTTCGCCTTCCCGCGCTCGGCGCGCTTGCTTGACTCCCGATGCTATGATCGCGTCTTTGCGGATGCCCGACGCTCCGCTGACCGTTACTTCACGATCCTGGCCCGTACCACCGATGGGCACTCGGCGGATGAATCCTTATCGGCGGCTCGGCTCGGCTTGGCGATCTCCAAGCGTAGTGCGCCGCGAGCCGTCGCCCGCAACCGGATCAAGCGCGTGATTCGCGAAAGTTTCCGCCATGCCAGGGCCGACCTACCTAATGCCGACCTGGTCGTTCTCTGTCGCCGCGCGGCTGTAGATGCTGACAACGCGACCCTGCGCGCCTCACTCGCAATGCATTGGCAGGAGATTGCGCGATGATCGCCCGCCGTCTTGCTTACTGGCTGCTGCGGGGATATCAGCTTTTTTTGAGTCCGTTGCTCGGCAATCATTGCCGCTTCTACCCAACTTGCTCGCAATACGCCATCGAGGCGATTGAACAGCATGGCGTGATGCGTGGCACCTGGATGGGCTGCCGGCGATTGCTGCGATGCCATCCTTGGCATCCAGGGGGTGTCGATCCAGTACCGTCCGCGAAGACATCCACGACCCCACACACCCATACTTCCACCAACCGCTAGCGCAAGTCGTCTCCCCCTCATGGAAAACATGCGCCTGATCTTGATCCTGGCCCTCGCCTTCGTCCTATTTCTGATTTATCAGGCCTGGGTCGAGGATTACGGAACGCCGCCGGCTGCCGAACCGCAGATGACGGAGACGCCCTCCGCCGGCTCGACGTCCGACCGTGCGGACTCCGGGCCACCCGCCGATGCACCGGATGCGCCAGCTATCGAGGCGCCGACCATCAGTGCCGCGCCCGGTGGCTCGAGCGCCGCTGGCCATGATGCCCTGAGCGCGGAGCCGATCATCGTCGAGACCGACGTGCTGCGCGCCGAGATCTCGGTGCGTGGTGGCACCATCCGCTCGCTGCTCCTGCTCGACTACAAGCAGGAGGCCGATGATCCGACGCGGCCGTTCCAGTTGCTGAAGCCGACCACGCCGAATCTGTTCATCGTCCAGTCGGGGCTGCTCGGTGGGCCGAACAGCGAATTGCCGACCCATGACGCGGTGTTCACCCCGCAGAGCACCCGCTACAGCCTAGCCGAGGATGAAAACGAGCTGGGGGTCGAGCTGTTCTGGGAGAGCGAGAACGGGCTGCGGGTGGTCAAGCGCTACCGTTTCGAGCGCGGACGCTACTTGATCCACGCGAGCCAAGAGGTGATCAATCAGAGTGATGCGCCGATCTCGGTGCGCGACTACGAACAGCTGAAACGCACCGAACTCTACGATCCGAACAAATCGAGCTTCATCCATACCTATACCGGCGGTGTCTAC
Organism: Halochromatium salexigens; assembly: GCF_016653295.1. Lineage (GTDB taxonomy): Bacteria > Pseudomonadota > Gammaproteobacteria > Chromatiales > Chromatiaceae > Lamprobacter > Lamprobacter salexigens. Next base: position 13,342 of record NZ_NHSF01000053.1, read on the forward strand.
TACGGCCCGGAGGTGAAGTATAAGAAGGAGTCCTTCGGTGACATGAGCAAGCGGCCGCTGGATGCGACCATCACCGATGGCTGGGTGGCGATGATCCAGCATTACTTCATGGCCGCCTGGATTCCGCCAACCGGCGTCGAGCAGACCTTCTACACCAAGGTCGTGGACAATGACAGCCGCTATATCATCGGTGCCTACTCGCCCGCGCTCAGTATCCCGGCCGGTGCCAGCCATACCTTCGAGAGTCAGCTCTTCGCTGGGCCGAAGCTCCAGGATCGGCTCGCCGAGATCGCGCCGGGCCTGGATCTGGCGGTCGACTACGGCTGGCTGACCATCCTCGCACAGCCGATCTTCTGGCTGCTGAACGCGATCCACTCCCTGGTCGGCAACTGGGGCTGGGCGATCATCATCCTGACGATCATGATCAAGGGGGCCTTCTACAAGCTCTCCGAGACCAGCTACAAGTCGATGGCCAACATGCGCAAGATGACCCCGCGCATCCAGGCCCTGAAGGATCGCTATGGCGATGACAAGGAGAAGCTCAACCAGGCCTTCATGGAGCTGTACAAGAAGGAGAAGATCAATCCGCTCGGCGGCTGTCTGCCGATCCTGGTGCAGATCCCGGTCTTCATCGCGCTCTACTGGGTGCTGCTCGAGAGCGTCGAGCTGCGCCACGCGCCCTTCATCCTCTGGCTCGATAATCTGACCGAGCCCGACCCCTTCTACATCCTGCCGCTGATCATGGGTGTGTCCATGTTCGTGCAGCAGAAGCTGAACCCGCCGCCGCCGGACCCGATGCAGGCCAAGATCTTCATGGCGCTGCCGTTCGTGTTCACGGTGTTCTTCGCCTTCTTCCCGTCCGGCCTGGTGCTCTACTGGACGGTGAACAATCTGCTCTCGATCACGCAGCAGTGGTACATCACCCGCAAGGTCGAGCAGGCCGCCGCGCATGGTGGGGGCGGCGCCAAGAAGGGGAAATGACGGGCGAGACCATCGCCGCGATCGCGACCGCGCCAGGCGCCGGCGCGGTCGGCATCGTTCGCCTCTCCGGGCCCGCCGCCGGCAGGATTGGACGAGCGCTGTTTGGCACTGGCACCTTGCCCGAGCCGCGTCGGGCGACGCTGCGCGGTTTCGTCGACGCCCAGGGCGAGGTCATCGACCAAGGGCTCGCACTCTGGTTTCCAGCCCCCGGCTCCTTTACCGGCGAGGATCTGTTCGAACTCCAGGGCCACGGTGGCGCGCGCGTGCTCGATCGTCTGCTCGCGCGGGTGCTGGAGCTGGGCGCGCGTCCAGCCCGACCCGGAGAGTTCAGCCAGCGCGCCTTTCTCAACGGCAAGCTCGATCTGGCTCAGGCCGAGGCGATTGCGGATCTGATCCAGGCCGCGACCGAGACCCAGGCCCGCCTCGCCAGTCGCAGTCTGCAGGGGGTCTTCTCGCGCCGCGTCGAGGCGCTGGTCGAGCGTTTGACCCGCCTGCGTGCGCTGATCGAGGCTGGGCTGGATTTTCCCGACGAGGATCTCGATGACCTGGGAGTTGGCGAGGCCGACTTCGCAACGCTGGTCGAGGCCTGCAAGACCTTGCTGGCGAGCACTCATCAAGGCGAGCTGATCCGCGACGGGCTGTTGGTGGTGATCGCTGGGGCGCCCAATGCCGGCAAATCCAGCCTGTTGAATGCCCTCGCCGGCAGCGATGCGGCGATCGTCACCGAGATTCCAGGCACCACCCGCGATCTGCTGCGCGCCGAGATCCAGATCGACGGTCTTCCCTTGCGGTTGGTGGACACGGCCGGCCTGCGCCCGTCGAGCGATCCGGTCGAGCAGGAGGGCATTCGCCGCGCGCGCGCGCAGATCGAGCAGGCCGATCATCTGCTGGTGCTGATCGACGATACCGCGCCCGGCGAGCAGGGCACGGCGCGGGCGCATCTCGACGAACTCGGCTTGGATCCGCAGGTGCCGGTGACGATCCTGCGCAATAAGATCGATTGCAGCGCACGCCCGGCGGGATTGATGACCACGGCCGAGGGCCAGACCGAGATCGGCTGCTCGGCCCTGACCGGTGCCGGTCTCGACGCACTGCGCGACCATCTCAAGGCGGTTGCCGGCTACCGAGGCGCGAGTGCCGGCGAATTCTCGGCGCGTCGTCGCCATGTCGAGGCGCTGCGCAACGGGCTCGAGCGCTTGCTGGAAGCGCGCGCGGCCTGGCAGGCGACGGCGGCGCCGGAGCTGGTTGCCGAGGATCTGCGCATGGCGCAGCAGGCCTTTGCCGAGATCACCGGCGAGGTCAGCTCGGAGGCACTGCTCGGGCGTATCTTCAGCGAATTCTGTATTGGCAAGTGAGGCGCATGGTTTACCCTAGACGCCCTGCTTGTCCCCGACGAGGAGATCCTTGACGATGTCGATCAAACAGGCGATCGCCCGGGTCGTCGACGGCCATGATCTCGACGATGAGATGATGACCGCGACCATGAACGCCATCATGACCGGCGAAGCGACACCGGCGCAGGTGGCGGGTTTCCTGGTGGCGTTGCGGCTCAAGGGCGAGACGGTGACCGAGATCACCGCAGCGGCACAAGTGATGCGCGGCTTGGCCACCGGTGTCGATCTCGCGGGGCTCGCGCCGACGGTCGACATCGTTGGCACCGGCGGTGATGCCTCCGGCACCTTCAATGTCTCGACCACCAGCATCTTCGTGGCCGCAGCGGCGGGCTGTCATGTCGCCAAGCACGGCAACCGCTCGGTGTCGTCGAAGTCGGGCGCGGCCGATGTGCTCGAGGCCGCCGGGCTGCGCTTGGATCTGGGGCCGCAGCAGGTGGCGCGTTGTGTGCGCGAGGTCGGTGTCGGGTTCATGTTCGCGCCGGCGCATCATGGCGCGATGAAGCACGCGATCGGGCCGCGCCGCGAGCTGGGTATCCGCTCGATCTTCAACGTGCTCGGGCCATTGACGAACCCGGCGGGCGTGCGACACCAGGTGCTCGGGGTGTTCTCCGAGGCCTTGTTGATGCCCTTGGCCGAGGTCCTGCAGCGCTTGGGCTCGACGCATGTGCTGGTGGTGCACGCGCGCGATGGTCTCGATGAGATCAGTGTGGCCGAGCGCACCGAGATCGCCGAGCTGAAGGAGGGTGTTATCAGCCGCTACAGTCTCGCGCCCGAGGATGTTGGGCTGAAGCGCTCGAGCCTGGAGGCGATCCGCGTCGAGAACCCGGCGCAGAGTCTGGCGCTGTTGATGGAGGTGCTGGACGATCAGCCCGGCGCCGCGCGCGATATCGTCGTGCTCAATGCCGGCGCGGCGATCTACGCGGCCGATGTCGCCGACTCGCTGGCCGACGGGGTGCGCTTGGCCGATGCGGTCATCGCCAGCGGCGCCGCCCGCCAGCGCTTCGATGCCCTGATCGCCCTGGCGAACAGCCTATGAGCGAGACGCCCGATATCCTCAGGCGCATCGTCGCGCGCAAGCGCGAGGAGGTCGCCGAACGCAAGCAACGGCTTCCGCGTGCCACCCTCGAGACGCGCCTGACTGAGGCCGATCCGCCGCGCGGCTTCGCCGAGGCTCTGCAGCGCCGCATCGCCGCTGGTGAGGCGGCGGTGATCGCCGAGATCAAGCGCGCGAGCCCGAGCAAGGGGCTGATCCGGGAAGCCTTCGATCCGGCCTGGCTGGCGCGCTCCTATGCCGCCGGTGGTGCCTGTTGTCTGTCGGTGTTGACCGATCGCGACTTCTTCCAGGGCGATGACGCGCATCTGATCGCGGCGCGCGCCGCCTGCGCGCTGCCGGTGATCCGCAAGGATTTCATCGTCGATCCCTATCAGGTGATCGAGGCGCGGGCGCTGGGCGCCGACTGCATCCTGCTGATCGCCGCCTGTCTCGAGGATGCGGCGCTGTGCGAACTCGGTGCGCTGGCCGCGGAGATCGGGCTCGATGTGCTCACCGAGGTCCATGACGCACGCGAGCTGGAGCGCGCGCTGGCGTTGCCAGGGCGCCTGTTGGGCATCAACAATCGCGATCTGCGCAGCTTCGAGGTCGATCTGCAGACCACCCTGAACCTGCGCGCGCACGTTCCTGCGGAGCGGCTGCTGATCACCGAGAGCGGCATCCACGCGCACGCGGATGTCGCGCGGATGCGCGAGCACGGCGTGCATGGGTTCCTGGTGGGCGAGTCCTTGATGCGCACCGAGGATCCGGGGCGGACTCTCGGCAGGCTCTTCGCTTCGGCCTGAGCAGCGTTCTAGCCTTCGCTTAGCGGGTGCCGAAGACGACGATGGTCTTGCCGGTGACGCTGATATGTCCCTTTTCCTCGAGCGCTTTCAGGACTCGACCGGCCATCTCGCGCGAGCAGCCGACCATGCGGCCTAGATCCTGACGCGTGATGCGAATCTGCATGCCTTCTGGATGGGTCATGGCGTCTGGCTGCTTGCAGAGTTCGAGCAGGGCGCCGGCGATACGACCCGTGACATCCAGGAAAGCGAGATCGCCCACTTGGCGGCTGGTTTGGCGCAGCCGTTGCGCGAGCTGTTCACCGATCGCGAACAGCAACCCAAGGGCGTGTTCGTGCAGTTCGCGGTGTAGCAATTGCTGGATGCGCGTGTAACTGATTTCGGCAATGGTGCAGGGTTCGCGGGTGCGTACGATGACGCTGCGTGTGGTCAGAGGCTGGAACAGGCCTATCTCGCCAATGAATTCTCCCTTGTTGATATAGGCAAGGGTGAGTTCATGGCGACGATCGTCTTCGAGCAGGGCCGTGACCGAGCCATCGATCAGGTAGTACAGGCTTTCCGCCGGTTCACCGGTGCGAATGAAGTCGACGTGCTTCTCGTAGTGTTTGCAGTGGCAATGGCTCAAAAACGGCTTGAGCCAGGATGGTTCTTGGGGCGGCTGACTGGGCATGGACTCGCGCACCTCTCGGCAGTGGGTTATTTCAGTCTAGCAAGACTTGGCCAAGGCATGATCCGTGCTAGGCTTCGCCAGCATGAATCTGGACCGCGCGGAACGCCTAAGGTCTCTGATGGGAGGACGAATGAAGGTAAGTGTCAAATGGCTCGATGGGGCTGCGATGGAGGGGGAGTCCGGCAGTGGTCATCGGGTGATGATGGATGGACCGCCCGAGGCGGGTGGACATGACCTTGGAGCGCGACCAATGGAGATGCTCTTGCTCGGCATGGGTGGATGCACCCAGTTCGATGTCTTGCTGATCCTACGCAAGGCGCGCCAGGAGGTGACCCATTGCGTCGTCGAACTCAGCGCCGAGCGCAGTGAGACCGATCCCAAGGTGTTCACCAAGATTCACGCCCACTTTATCGTCACCGGCCGGGGGCTAAGCGAGCGCCGCGTCGCGCGTGCGATCGAGCTGAGCGCCACCAAGTATTGCTCGGCATCGATCATGCTCGGCGCGACCGCGACCGTGACCCACGATTACGAATTACGCGAAGCGGATGGCTGAGGGGTTAGAATCGCGCCTTTAGCGCCCGCCGTTGGAGGGTTGAGTCATGCCGAAGATGCATAAACGGTTGAAGTTACAGGGGTTCAACAACCTCACCAAGTCCTTGAGCTTCAACATCTACGATGTCTGCTACGCCAGCACGGCGGATCAGCGCCAGGCCTATCTGGACTACATCGACGAGGCCTACAATGCCGAGCGTCTGACCGGCATCCTGACCGATGTGGCCAACATCATCGGCGCCAATGTGCTCAACATCGCGCGCGAGGACTACGAGCCGCAGGGCGCCTCGGTGACCATGCTGATCGCCGAGGAAGAGGTGCGCGACGAAGAGGATGTCTCCAACACGGCCAGTCCTGGACCGTTCCCGGACGCCATCGTCGGTCATCTCGACAAGAGCCACATCACCGTCCACACCTATCCGGAGAGCAATCCGCATAGCGGCATCAGCACCTTCCGCGCCGATATCGACGTCTCGACCTGCGGCCTGATCTCACCGCTGAAGGCGCTGAATTATCTGATCCACGCGCTCGAGTCGGATATCGTCATCATGGACTACCGGGTGCGCGGTTTCACCCGTGACATCGGCGGGCGCAAGCACTTCATCGATCACAACATCAGTTCGATCCAGAACTATCTCTCGCGCGACACCAAGGATCGCTTCCAGATGATCGACGTCAACGTCTATCAGGAGAATCTGTTCCACACCAAGATGGTGGTCAACCACTTCGACTTGAGCGACTATCTGTTTTGCGTCACCGCCTCGGACCTCTCGGACAAGGAGCAGGAGCGCATCGAGCGCTTGGTGCGGCGCGAGATGATGGAGATCTTCTACGGTCGCAATCTCTCGCGCGAGATCGAGACCTGGAAGACGCCCCAATGATGGGCGCGGCTCAGACCCAATAGGTGCCGTGCGTCATCAGTTTGGAGACCGCGCGCATCGCCAGTTTGACCGGCTCGGGGAGTTCGGCGCCACCGGCGATCTGAGCGACCTGAGCATGATGGGCCTCATCGAGCTTCATCTGCTCGAGGATCGCGCGGGTGCGGTGATCATCGGCCGGAACCTGGGTGATATGCTCGTCGAGGTGATCCTCGACCTGGCGCTCGGTCTCGACCACGAAGCCGAGGCTCCATTGATCGCCAGCGAGACCAGCGGCACTGCCCATCGCGAATGAGCCCGCGTACCAAAGTGGGTTCAGCAGACTCTTGCGGCCATCGAGTTCCTTGATCCGTTCCTCGCACCAGGCGAGATGGTCGTTCTCCTCGTGGGCCGAGCGCTCGAGCCGTTCGCGCACGGCGGCGTCGCGCGCGGTCAGGGCCTGACCTTGGTAGAGCGCCTGCGCGCAGACCTCCCCGGTATGGTTGATCCGCATCAGGCGGCCGATGTGGCGGCGCTCCTGGTCGGTGAGGTCGACCTCGGGCTGGGCTTTGCCGGGATTGACCCGCTCGGTCAGGGGCGGGCGGCCGAACAGCGTGCGCAGGGTTTGGTCCATGCCGATCAGGGCACGATCAATGGGGCTGTAGTCACGGGTGTTCATGGGGATGCTCCTTCGACGTCGGTGGGAAGTTGTTGCTCGATGAGCTGAAGCGGGTGCAAGACCGGGATCGTGAGGCCAGCTTCACGCAGTCGCGCGGCCAGATGCAAGGCGCAGCCGGTGTTGGTGGTGACCAGATAGTCTGGCGCGAGCTGTCGCAAGGCGTCGATCTTGGGCGCGGCCAAGGCGAGGGCGGTCTCTGGATGCTCAGTAAGATAGGTGCCAGCGGCGCCGCAGCAAGTGTCGTTGCCGGGCAGCGGGGTCAGGGTGGCCGCGGGGATGCGTTGCAATAGTTGGTAGATGGCGCCCTGATCGCGTAGCTGATTGCGGTGCGAACAGGGCTCGTGCACGGCGATCGTGGCCGACAAGGGCCGCAGTTGAAGCCCCGCCGTCCAAGGCTGATCGACCAAGAAGCGGCAGACCTCGATGGCGTTGAACCCACCGTGCTCGCGCAGCTCGGCGACACAGGCGCTGGCGAGCCCGATGATGACGCGCTCACCAAAACAGCGTGCGTTGACCGCGAGGCGCTGATCGGCTTGCCTGGGATAGCCGTTGTGGCGATGGATGGCGCCACAGCAGACCTGATCGCTGGGCACCTCGAGCGGATGGCCAAGCTGCGCGAGCAACCGTTGCGCGGCCGCTTCCAAGGGCTGGTCGGTCAGGCGAGCGACACAACCGCGGAACAGAATCGGCCGGTGATTGGTGGCATCGATCTCGGCCTGGACGGATGCGGCTCGGGTGGACGCGGGCTGGACAGACTCGCGCTGAGCGCGCGATCTTGGCCAGCGCAGCGCGCGCGCGAGGGGATCGAGCACGCGGATGGCCGGCCAGACCCTGCCGAGGCCATCGACCCATCGCCTCGGCAGGTGCAGCCAGCGGTAGCCGGTGCCAAGCAGGGCAAGGAGTCGTAGGCCATCGGGCCGGGTCAGCAAACCGAGCACCGCGCGCCGCAGCCAGCGTCGCCAGCGCGGGCGGCGCTGCTCGCGCAATGCGCGCGCGCCATCCATCAGGGCGCCGTAGCGCACCAAGGAGGGACAGCTCGGCTCGCAGGCGCGGCATTCGAGGCAATTGTCCAGATGCCGCGCGAGCCTTGGCCCATCGTCGATCTCACCGCCGAGCCAGCCCTGGATCAGCGCGATGCGCCCGCGCGGTGACTCGCCTTCGTCGTGCGCGAGCGCGAAGGTTGGACACTGCGGCAAGCAGTACCCACATTTCACGCATTGGTCGGCTAAGCTGAGCAGGGTGGCGACCTGGGGCTCGGAGCTGTCGCTCATGGTCGCCCGGCGTCTTGGATGAACGCGCGTTGCGATATCGACGTTCGGGCCGCACGCTCTAGGCGTGTTGCCGGCGGTGCTGGCCAATCACTTCGATCATGGAGCCTCTGATTGTGTCCTATTACAAATATCATCTGTTCATGTGCGTCAATGAGCGCGCCGACGGCAGTCAGTGTTGTGCACAGTGTAACGCCCAGGCGTCGCGCGACTTCTTGAAGAAGCGCAGCAAGGAGCTGGCGATCGCGGGTCCGGGTGGGGTGCGCATCAATACCGCCGGCTGTCTGGACCGCTGCGGCGAGGGGCCGGTGGCCGTCGTCTATCCCGAAGGGATCTGGTACACCTATGTGGACAATGAGGATCTGGAAGAAATCCTACAGTCACATCTGATCGGTGGGGAGCCGGTGGCGCGGTTGCGACTGCCGGACGCCGTTTGATGCGATCTGGCCCTGTCCGATCGCCCCTCAGTGTGAGCGCGTCCGGTGCGCCCGCGCCAGACGCTGGTACAGCTCAGAGAGACGAGAACCGAGCGCCTGTGCCGAGAACAGCCGCTCGAAGCGCTGACGTCCGGCGCGCCCGAGCCGATCGGCCAACGCGCGATCGTCGTGAAGTCTTTGCATGGCCTCGCGCAGCGCCTCGGCGTCGTTCGGTCTGACCACGAGGCCGGTCTCGTTGTGGCGGTTGATGTAGGTGGTGCCGGTACCGAGTTCGGTACAGATCAGCGCGACCTTTGCCGCATCAATGTCGATGCCGGTGAAGTGGACAACGTATTCTGGACCAACTCCAGCATCCGCTGCGCGTGCCCCTTGGGCACCACGTCGTAGAGGGCATGCTGGATGATGCCGTCGCGGCCGATGACAAAGGTGGTGCGGGCGATGCCGAGCAGGCGTTGGCCATTTTTCTCCTTCTCGCGGAGCACGCCATAGGCCTGGCAGACCTCGCCATCGGTGTCGGCGAGCAGGCGCATGGTGAGGCCGTATTTGTCGCGAAAGGCGCCGTGGCTGGCGCAGGTGTCGCGGCTGATGCCGACGATGGTCGCACCACAGGCCTCGAACTCCGGCTGCAGGTCGGTGAACTCGAGCGCCTCCATGGTGCAGCCCGGGGTGTCGTCCTTGGGATAGAAGCAGAGCACGAGGCTGCGCTCGCGCAACAGCTCGGCGCTCTCGACGCGCTCCATGTCGGCATCGGGCAGGGAGAACTCGGGGGCCTGGTCACCCGCTTGTAGCATGGATCTTCACTCCTCTGGCGCACGCCTCTGGAAGGGCGCTCGATCGGATCGGAAACTGCGTGCGCTGATAAGCTGGCAGGCACGCCTCGCTGAATCTAGGTGTCGTGGCTCGGTGCGTCAACTGTGGATGCGCCGTGGTGTGGCAGGCAGTGCGAGCCGCTGCCCCGCGTGAACGACCGCGTGAACGACGATCGCCCGCGTCAGTGCACGGCGTCAGTGCACGGCCTCGGTGTCGTCGCCAGCGTGGGGCATGGGCAGCCGAATGCTGGCGATCAGGCCGCCGTCGTCGCGATTCGCCAGTTCGATCTCCATCTCATTGGCAATGGCGAGCTGGCGCGCGACCGCGAGGCCGAGCCCGGAACCACCGGTGTTGCGGTTGCGTGAGCGTTCGAGCCGATAGAACGGCCGGAACACCGCCTCGCGCTCATCGTCGGGGATGCCGGGGCCCCGATCGAGCACGAACAGCGCCGGCGTCTGGTGGCGGCAGTCGAGCCGGATCTCGACGGTGTCGTTGCTGTAGCGCAGCGCGTTCTCGATCAGATTGCCGAGGATGCGCCTGAGTGCCTGCGCGTTGACCGAGTGCATACAGCGACCGAGCGGGCGCCACAGGATGCGGGGTCGGCTGCCGACCACCTCGCCGATGAGCTGTGTCAGGTCTTCGCGGTGGCGCTCGCCGGCGCCCAGCGTGCCGCCGAGTTCGACGGCCTGACCGATCTGCGCGCTCATCTCCTCGATATCGCGTTGCATGCGGGCGCGGAGCGCGGGGTCGGTCTCCTCGGGCAGCATCTCGAGCGCGAGCCGCAGCCGGGTCAGTGGGGTGCGCAGATCATGCGAGATACCCGCGAGGAGCACGGTGCGGTCGGCGAGCAACTCTCGCACCTGCTGACTGGTCTCGTTGAACTGGCGCGCCAGGTTGGCCAGCTCACGCGGGCCGCTTTCGGCCAGGGGTTCTGGCGAGCGGCCCTTGGCGACCTCCTCGGCGGCCTGCGAGAGTCGCGTCAGGGGGGCGGTGACGCGTCTGGCGAGGATGGCGGCGGTGAGCAGCACCAGCAAGACCGCGAGCGCGCAGATGACGACCGCGCCGATCATCGGCCGGGTGCCGATGCGATCGCGCGGGATGCCGGCCCAGACGGTCCCCGAGGCGGTCTGCAGATCGACCCAGAACCAGCGACGCCCGTCGATCAGGTTGCTCTTCATGTGGACCGGTTGCTCCATGCGCCGGCTCAGCGCCTGGCTCAAGCGGAAGACATAGGGATAGAAAAAGTCATCGAGCCCCTGCGGCGGCTCCGAGCCGCTCAGCAGTCGGACCTGATACTCATCGAGCAGTTTGGCCCGATACTCCTGTTGCGCCTGCTCCGGCAGCAGGGTCAGGGTGCGCGCGGAGAGTTCCATGAAGGCGGCCAGATCGGCGGTGGAGCGCTGCACCACCGGGTAGAGCACATAGTAGAGCGCGGAGCCGAAGGTGATCAGCGCGAAGCTGCCGAAGCTCAGCACCAGGGTCAGCAGCACGCGCGTGAAGAGCGAGCCGAGCGGCAGGCGCAGGCGCATCACCAGGGCTCAGATTTCGCCCGCAGGCGTGAAGATGTAACCGCGACCCCACACGGTGCGGATATAGCAGGGGGTCTTCTTATCCGGCTCGATCTTGGCCCGCAAGCGAGCGACCTGGACATCAATGCTGCGGTCGAACGGGTTGCGCTCGTAGCCCTTGAGCAGATCGAGCAAGCGGTCGCGGTCGAGCACCCGATTGGGATACTCGGCAAAGATGCGCAAGAGATCGAATTCGCTGCCGGTGAGGGCCACGCTCTCGCCGTCGCGGGTCAGCCGGCGGCTGGCCCGCTCGAGGCGATAGGGTCCAAAGCTGACCTGGCTGGCGGTCGCACCATCGCTGCCGTTGTGGGCGGGGCGGCGCAACACGGCGCGAATGCGCGCGAGCAACTCGCGCGGGTTGAACGGCTTGGCCAGGTAGTCATCGGCGCCGACCTCGAGACCGACGATGCGATCGATCTCATCGCCGCGCGCCGAGAGCATGATGATCGGCACCTGGGTCTTTTGACGCAGGCGTCGGGCGAGGGTCAAGCCGTCATCGCCGGGGAGCATCAGGTCGAGGATGATGATGTCCGGCTCGCGCTCACCGAGCCGCGCGAACATGGCGACGCCATCGGGCACACCGCTGACCTTGAAGCCTTCGCGCTGCAGATAGTCCTGGAGCAATTCGCGCAGCGAGGCATCGTCGTCCACGACGAGTACCTGCGTCTTCGCGCTTAGGTCGTCGCTGTTCATGGCCAATTCCGGGGCGTTCTCTGGGGCTGGTTGTTACACACTGTAACAGCATAAGTATATGCTGAAATACGCTGGACGTTGGCTGCGGCGATACTGACTGCTAAGCGCTGGGGTCCGCGACAAGGACTTCGAGCATCTCTTCGAATGCACGAAACGGAGGTAGTCATTATGAGTTTCGATGCGTTGACGGTCAGTGGTTTGCTTCTTGCCTTGCTGAGCGGAGGCTTTTTGATCGGTTTGGTCTCACACGATGATCGAGCCTCGTCCAAGACCCGCGTGGCGCGTGATGAGGGGATCATCGCGACGACACCGCGGGATCGATAACGAGCACGCATCACACCGGTTTCTGGGCAGCAAGCCTCTTCGGCCGCCTCGACGGAACCCCTCCGTTGCAGCGGCCGTTTTTTTGTCTCGCGCACCGATCAGCGGGCGCGCGGCCGACGCCCGTTTGACGGTGGACAACGCACGCGCGCGCTCGGCATGGTTGAATCGCCGGTCAGCTCGTTGACAGACCGGTTTGAAGCTTGACATGACACGCAAAGCGCTGATCGCGATCGCGGCCCTGATCCCGTTGGTGATGATAGCCATTGCGCTCGTCTCATTGCCAGAACCCGATTTCGAGGTCGTCGCCGAGGGCGATGGGTTCGAGCTGCGCCGCTATTCCCCCTTCACTGTCGCCGAGGTCCAGGTCAGCGCCGACTTCGAGCACGCCAGCAAGCGTGCCTTCAGGCCGCTCGTCGGCTACATCCAGGGGGGCAATCGCGGCGGGCGCAACCTGCCGATGATGGCGCCAGTCAATCAGCAGCCGTTGGATGAGGCGTCTGCCTCCGCGCCCACAGCGACGGCGGCGCAGCGGGCCTGGCGCGTCCAGTTCGTGATGCCGAAGGAATATCCACTCTCCTATCTGCCGACGCCGGCCGACGAGCGGGTCTCGCTACAGCGGCTACCGACGCGATTGATGGCCGCCCGACGCTATCGCGGCGGTTGGGACGAGGCGCGCTACCGTGAGCAGGAGGCCGCGCTGTTGGAGGCGCTCGCGGCGCGCGGCGCAACAATCATCGGCGCGCCGATCTTCGCGCGCTACAATGCCCCCTTCGTGCCTGGGTTCTTGCGCCGCAATGAGGTCTTGGTCGAGGTCGCCGATGAGGGATCGGCGCCGTTCGCACGCGACTGAATCCGCGCCCGGCACGCTTGGTCGAACCGGCCTTGAAGGGCTGCTTCTGGAAACTTCCGCCACTCTAAAGTATTAGGTGAATCCCATGTCCGTACTCACGGGAGCGCGTGTCGATGACGGCTTCGGCCAGCACAGAAGGGGCGACGAGGCACCGATGCGCCGGCAGGTCGAACTGCCCGAGGCCTTGGAGGCCACGCGCGATTGCTTCGCGACCTCGCATCTGAAAGAGATCAGTTATTACGTCGGCGGGCCCGAGGACGGCCCGCCCTTGGTGCTGCTGCACAGCATCAACGCCGCCCCGAGCGCCTTCGAGATGAAGCCGCTCTATGATCACTATTGCGCCACCCATCGGGTCTATGTGCCGGAGCTGCCCGGCTTCGGCTTCTCCGATCGCAGTGATCGGCCCTACTCGCCGGAACTCTACGCCAACGCGATCATCGCCTTCTTGACCAACGTGGTGCAGAAGCCAGCGCAGGTGATCGCCTTCTCGCTCAGCAGCGAATTCGCCGCGCGCGCCGCGCTGAGCGCCAGCGAGCGCTTCCTGAGCCTGACCCTGCTCTCGCCGACCGGCTTCAGTGCGCGCAAGCTGCCCTCCGGCGGTGTCGGCCGGGCGATGCATGGGGTCTTCACCCTGCCCGGACTCGGCCAGGGGCTGTATCAGTTGCTCACCAAGCGTCCGAGCATCCGCTACTTCTTGCAGCGCAGCTATGTCGGCGAGCCGCCGGAGGTGATGGTCGATTACGCTTATGCGACCTCGCACCAGCCCGGCGCGCGGCACGCGCCCTATCGCTTCCTCGCCGGTCAGTTGTTCACTCGAGACGCGTCCGAGACGCTGTACGACAAGGTCGAGGTGCCGGTGCTCGTGCTCTACGATCGCGATGCCAATGTCGGCTTCGATCTGTTGCCTGCGTTCGTCGCCAATCACGCGAACTGGACGGCGGTGCGCATCGAGCCGACGCTGGGGATTCCGCACTGGGAGCGCACCGCCGATTGCGTCGCGGCGCTGGACGCCTTTTGGGCGGAGCAGGGTTGAGGCCAGGGCGGCCGGCGTTGCGCCGCGCGCGCTTCGGGTTCCGGCGCCAGCGCCAGCTTGCCCCGGCCAACGCGGCAGGGCGGCTCATGCCAAGCCGTGCCCGACCTCGGGACGCGCGTTGACGTGCTCGCTCCACGGCAAGTGCTCGAGCAACTGAAGGCCAGGCTCGCCGAGGGCATCGAGCGCCTGCCGCTCGCCTCGGCGCGGGGTGCCGGCGGGGAGGCGGAGCAGGACCTGGTCTCGCTGCTGCTCGCGCTCCCGCGCGTGCCCAGCTCACTGCCGCAGCTCGCCGGGGCGCAGTTCCAGTTTCGTCATGTGCATCGCGATGAGCTGCGCGCCGGCTATGGCACGGCCGCCGAATGGCGCGCGCAGGGCACGGATCGGCTACGCCATCTGGCCGCCTCGGGGCGGGCACTGCGTGCTCACTGGTATCGGGCCGATCCCGACGAGACCGGCTTCGAGGCCTTTGCCATGCTCGGCTTCGCGGCCAGCCCCGATCCGTCGCCGATGATCGAGGATCATCTGCCGAATGCGCTGCTCTGGGTGCCCGAGATCGGCGTGCGGGCCAGCGAGGGCGCGGCCGCGCTGGTGCTCTCGGCGCCCCGCCCGAGCACACCCGAGGCCCTGCTGGAGCGCTGGGGCGCGGCCCTCGATGCGCTGGTGCCGTCGCTCTATGAGCCGGTCGAGGGGCCGCGCATGGCGGCGCGTCTCAGCCGTGAGTTCGCCGAGCCGGATCAGTCGGGTTGGGCGGAGTTGGTCGAGGCGGCGCTGCGGGCAATCGAGGCCGATTCCCTGCAGAAGGTGGTGCTCTCACGTCGTCTGGATGTGACCGGTACGCGCCGTTTCGATGTCGATCGGCTGCTCGGCGCGCTGAGCTGTTTGTTCCCCTCGTGCCAGGTGATCAACCTGCGCCGCAACGGCTCGAGCTTCATCGCCGCGACTCCGGAGCGTCTGCTCCGTCAGCAGGGCCGCGCGCTCGAGGTCGATGCGATCGCCGGCACCGCGGATCGTGACCAGGATACCGCCGCCGATACCGCCCTCGGCGAGGCATTGCGGGCCTCGGACAAGAATCTGCGCGAGCATCGGTTCGTGATCGATGCGATCCGCGAGGCGTTGCAGCCCTGTTGCAGCGACATCCGCGCGCCGGCCAAGCCGCAACTGATGCAGTTGAGTAATGCGCAGCATCTCTGGAGCCCGATTCGCGCCCATGCCGAGGCGGGTGTCGATCTGTTCGACCTGGCCGAACGGCTGCATCCCACGCCCGCCACCAATGGCCAGCCTCGACATGAAGCGAGCGCCTGGTTGCGCCAGGGCGAGCCATTCGAGCGCGGCTGGTACACCGGCGCTGCCGGCACCCTGGAGCCCGATCTCAGTGGTGAGCTGTGGGTGCTGCTGCGCTGCGCGCGCGTCTGTGGCAACCGCGCCGAACTCTACGCGGGCGCAGGCATCGTCGCCGGCTCCGATCCCGCGACCGAGTGGGATGAGACCGAGGCCAAGCTGCGCGCCATGCTCAGTGCATTGCAGTACGCATGAGCCAGTCAGCGCCGCAATCGCCGGTCTCGAAGACGTCGACCGGTTGCCTCAACCTGCGCTGGGCCTCGGCGCTGCTCGAGGGCATGGTCGCGGCCGGGCTGGAGCAGTTGGTACTCTCGCCCGGCGCGCGTTCGACGCCGCTGCTGATCGCCGCACAGCGCCTCGAGGCCGCCGGTCGGCTTCGCTTGACGCCGATCCTGGACGAGCGCAGTGCCGCTTTTTTCGCCCTCGGGCTGGCGCGCGCGACCTTGCGCCCGGTGGCGCTGCTCGCCACCTCGGGCAGTGCGCCGGCGCATTGGTATCCGGCCGTGATCGAAGCCTCCGAGGCCGGCTTGCCTTTGTTGCTGCTGTCGGCGGATCGCCCGCCACGGCTGCACGGCTGGGGTGCCAATCAGACCATCGATCAGACGCGGCTGTTCGGCGCCTTCGTGCGTGCCTTCCATGATCCCGGCCTGCCCCAAGCGGCGCCAGCGGCGCTCAAGGCACAGTACGCGCTGGGCCGTCGCGTGGCGCTGGTCAGTTCCGGCAAGCGGCCGGGGCCGGTGCATCTGAATCTGCCGTTCGACGAGCCGCTCGTGCCAGAGGCCGATTGCGCCGAGTCCCTGGCTGAACCGGTGATCGCGGCTTCATCGGATCCTCGCGCCGAAGCGACGGTACAGCCCCGCGATCCTGAGGCCTCGGGGCCGAACGTCAGAGCGACTAGCAACGCGATTGCGCCGAGGTATCAGGCAGGCCTCGGCACGCTTGGCAGGGAGGGTCTGTGCTTCGATTGGCCGGCCGGCCGGGGGCTGATCCTCTGCGGCCCCGGCGCCGAACCGCGCACGCCGGTCAGCATGGCCACGCGGCCGAGTCTGTCGCCAGCCCTTTGGCATTGCGCCGAAGCCCTGGCGCTGCCTGTGCTCGTCGATCCACTCTCCGGGCTACGCGGCGGCGCGCTCGACGAGACGCGTATCAGCCCCTATTGCATCAGTGCCTATGATGCTTTCCTGCGCAACTCCGCCGTGGCGCGCGCGCTGCGCCCGGACTGGGTGCTGCGCCTCGGGCGTGCGCCGGTTTCGAAGGTGCTCGGCCAGTGGCTCGAGGGCGTGCCATCGATCCTGGTCTGCGAAGCCGGCCTCTGGTCCGACCCGAGCCATGACGCGCGCTTCCAGCTCGAAGCGCCGGCCGCAGCGGTCTGCGAGGCGCTGCACAGACAGGGCTTAGTCGACCCCGATCCCGAGTGGCTGGCGCGTTGGCGCGCTGTCGAGCGCCATGCTTGGCGGTTGGTTGACGCCAGCCGCGCTCAGGCAGACCCATGGGCTCGATCTGGGCATTCGGCGCAAGTGACTGGAGCGGCGCGGGCGGCTCAGGCCGGCACCGATCAGGCCGGCACCGATCGGGCCGAACAGGCGCCGATAGGGCCCTGGAGCGAGGCGCAGGTGATTGCCGCGCTGAGGGCCGTGATCCCCGACGGCGAGGCCCTGTTCTGCGCCAACTCGATGCCGATCCGCCAGCTCGATACCTGGTGGCGCGCCGGCGGGCGGCGGGTGACACTGCTCGGTAATCGGGGAGCGAGCGGGATCGATGGCTATCTCTCGACCTTGGCCGGACTCACTCAGGCGGGGCTGCCCTGCTGGGGGCTAGCAGGGGATCTCTCACTCTGCCACGATCTCAGTGGGCTCTTGTTGATGACGCGGCTCGACCGTCCGCTGCTGGTGCTGAATAATGGCGGCGGCCATATCTTCGACTATCTGCCGCAGCGCGAACTGCCCGATTACGAGCGCCTTTGGCAGACGCCGCAAACGCTCGACCTCCAGGCGCTGGCCGCGCTCGGCGGTGTGCGGCACTGGCGGGTCGAGAATGGCGATCAATTGGGGCGCGCCCTGGGCGAGATTGGGCTGGGGTCGGGTCTGATCGAATGCCGGATCGACCCCGAGGCCAGTCGCCGTGCGCACCTGGCCTTTTGGGAAGAGATGCGGCTTGCCGACTTCCCCGAAGCGCTTGACTGATGCCAGCCATGCGTCACGCGGCACCGGGTCGCCAACAGGGGCGAGCAGCCTCGGACCTTCAGGGGTCACTGACACGAAGGCGTCCATCGCGCGCCTTGACTCTGCCTTGAACGCGCCTTGACCAAGAGTAAAAAACAGCAATTCACGATGAACGACGAGCAACAACAGCACCGACCGATCACCTGGGAGGCCGTGACCGAACCCGGCTATCAGGACATCCTGATGCATCGCGCCGAGGGCATCGCCAAGCTCACCATCAATCGTCCCGAGGTGCGCAATGCGTTCCGCCCGGAAACCGTGCTCGAGCTGATCGACGCCTTCCATCGCGCCCATCTTGACCCCGAGGTGGGCGTCATCATCCTCACCGGTGCCGGCGAACTGGCGTTCTGTTCCGGTGGTGATCAGCGCATCCGCGGCGAGGGCGGCTACCGCGATGCCGCTGGCACCGAGCATCTGAACGTGCTCGAGCTGCAGCGCCAGATCCGCACGCTGCCGAAGCCGGTGGTGGCGATGGTGGCCGGCTACGCGATCGGTGGCGGCCATGTGCTGCACCTGATCTGCGATCTGACCATCGCCGCCGAAAATGCCCGCTTCGGCCAGACTGGGCCCAAGGTCGGCAGCTTCGATGCCGGCTTCGGCGCCGGGCAGATGGCGCGCACCATTGGCCTCAAGCGCGCCAAGGAGATCTGGTTCTTGTGCCGCCAGTACGATGCTCAGGAAGCGCTGCAGATGGGGCTGGTCAACACGGTGGTGCCGCTGGCCGAGCTGGAGGCGACCACGGTCGATTGGTGCCGACGGATGCTGCATCACTCGCCGACCGCGCTGCGTCTGCTCAAGGCCGCGTTCAATGCCGACAGCGATGGTCTGGCCGGCATCCAGGAGCTGGCCGGCAATGCGACCGGATTGTTCTACCAGACCGCCGAGGCACAAGAGGGCCGCGATGCCTTCCTCGAGAAGCGCGCGCCGGACTTTGGGCCGTTTCGACGCCGTCCATGATCGCTGTCTTCGAGGGGCCACTGATCGGCCTCTGAGCGCAAGATCCTTCAGGCAATCGTTATGGAATCGACTCGTCAAACATCGGTGCCAGCGAGCGGCGTCTCCCCGCCCAGCGCGCGACTGCGGCGCTGGATCGAGGCCGCGCGCCCGCGCACCCTGCCGCTGGCGCTCTCGCCGGTGCTGGCGGGGTTGTTCCTGGCGATGGCCCAGAGTGGACAGTTGGCGTTCTTCACCGCGCTGGCGACGCTGCTCGCGGCGGCGGGTATCCAGATCGGCACCAATCTGCACAACGATGCCGCCGACTTCGAGCGCGGCACCGATACCGCCGATCGGCTCGGGCCGCCGCGTGCCGCGGCACAAGGCTGGTTCAGCGCCACGCAGGTCAAGCGCGCCGCGCATCTGGTGTTCCTGACCAGTTTCCTGCTCGGGCTGCTGCTAGTGCTGCGCGGTGGCTGGCCGATCTTCGCGCTCGGGGTCGCCGCGATCGCCTCCGGCTATGCCTATACCAGCGGCCCGAAACCGATCGCCTATGGCCCCTATGGCGAGTTGTTCGTGCTCGCGTTCTTCGGCGTCGCCGCTGTCGGCGGCACCTATTACCTGCAGACGCTGAACCTGTCGCTGCAGGCCCTCGTGCTCGGCAGCGCGCTCGGGCTGCCAGCGGCGGCGGTGCTGCTGCTCAACAACTATCGTGACTTCGAGACCGATCGCATCGCCGGTCGTCGCACCCTTTGCCATCTGCTCGGCCGCCCGACGGCTCGGCTGGTCTATGCGTTGCTCCTGCTGAGCCCGATCCCGCTGCTGATGCTCGGCGGACTGCGCATGCAAGGCTGGCCACTGCTGCTGGCATTGCCGCTGGCGGCGCTGCTGATCCGCCAGCTCTGGCGCAGCGAGGGTCGGGCGCTGAATCAGCTGTTGGCTCGCACCGGGCAGTACCAACTGGCGTTGACGCTGCTGCTCGGGTTGGGATTGTTGCTCGACGCCTGGTGAGTCTGGGCATCGGAGAAGCCAGTCAGGGGAGAAGCCAGTCAGGGGAGAAGCCAAGCTGAAGTCGCCGCTCGAGAAGCTCTCGGTTGCCGGTCCAAAATGGCTGCTAGGCCGCCGAATGCGGTCTCTTCCCGCAGCTTCTTCGACTCCGTGACTGGGTGCCCCAATGACTCCGCGACTGCTGCTGACACCCTACCGACTCCCCTTGTGCGTGCCCTGGCGCAGCGCGCATGGCCTTCGCCGTGAGCGTGAGGGATGGCTGGTGCAGGCGCATTGGCAAGACTGTTGTGGCTACGGCGATTGCGCCCCCTTACCCGAGGCGGGAACCGAAACCTCGATCGCCGCTGCAAAGCGCTTGTCGACTTGGCTGCGAGATCACGACCAGTCTACCGTGGAGACGCAGCTTGCCGTGCTCGAGCGGCAGATCCCGTCGCCCACGCCAGCCGCTGATGCGGCACTGGAGACGGCCTTGCTCGATCTGTCCGCGCGCCTCTGTGGCCTGACGCTGTCTGAGTCTCTCGTGAGCGGGCAGCGAGAGGCACAAGATCAAGCGCTGAAGCCGGGGTTAGAGATCCAGATCAACGCCGCGCTTGGCGCCGTTGCCGATCTGCAGCCCGAGCGGTTCGACCGGGCGCTGGCCGCCGGCTTTCGGGTGTTGAAGGTCAAGGTTGGAGTGGCGCCGATCGAGCGTGAACTCGAGGCGATCCAGGCTCTCTGCGCGCGGCTACCCGCTGATGTGCGCTTGCTACTGGATGCGAACCGTGCCTGGTCGCTGGCAACGACTGGCAAGCTGTTAGAGGCGCTACGGCCGATCGCGAGCCGGATCGAGTGCCTCGAAGAACCCTGTGCGGAGGCCACTGACATCCAGCTTCGCGTCCTGCAGATGCAGGCCCCCTTTGCGTTGGCGCTCGACGAGTCCTTGCCGGCGCGCGGCTGGCCGCTCGATCCGGAGCAACTGCCGCTGCGCCGCTTAGTGCTGAAACCGGGCGTCATCGGTGGCCTCCGGCCAAGCCTGTCGCTAGCGCGCTGCGCTCAGGCCGCGGGCCTGGAGGTCGTGATCACCAGTCTGATCGAATCCGCCGCTGGACTTTGGAGCAGCGCCCAGCTGGCAGCGGCGACGGGCTCGACGCTCGCGCACGGACTCGCGACCGCCGACTGGCTCGCGGCGGATTTGGGCCCGGCACCTGTGATTCAGGCAGGTTGTCTCCACTTGCCAACTTGTCCGGGAAGCGGCTTCGTGCACACCGATACATCCGCCAACCGCGACGGTTCTCGACGATAGCCGTGCGCCTCGTCAATGGGGTATGTTGTTCGCGATCTTTGCCTCAAAGGACGCACGGCCATGGCCACCTCAGCAGAAGACATCTGGGCGCTGTTCCAGGAAACCGATCGAAAGATTCAGGAGTCTGATGCCCGGTTAACACAGCGTTTCGAGCAGACCGACCGTCAGCTCCAAGAGTCCGACGCCCGTTTAACATTGCGTTTCGAGCAGACCGATCGTCTGATTCAGGAGGCTGATGCACGGTTAACGCAACGCTTTGAGCAGACCGACCGCAAGATCCGGGCGCTCGGCGAGCTGATTGGCCGTCAGGGGAATCGGCTTGGCGAATTCGTGCAGGAGATGGTCCGCCCGGCGGTGGTGGGTCTGCTGCGTGAGCGCGGCCTCCCGGTGCATCAGGTGGCCCCCAATCTGAGCGCTTATGACGACAACGGTCAGCTCCTCGCTGAGATCGACCTGCTCGCGCTCAACGCTCAGGTCGCCGTGGCCGTGGAGTGCAAATCCCACCTCAACGTGGACGACGTCAACGATCACCTGGAACGTCTCGCGACCTTCAAACACTGCTTTCCGCAATACCAGACCTATCAGCTCTTAGGGGCCGTCGCTGGCATGGTGGTCCCGGAGCAGGTCGGGCGTTTTGCCTACCGCAAGGGTCTGTTCGTGCTCGCCCAATCCGGCAACGCGATCGAGATTCGCAATGACAGCCGCTTCCAGCCAAAGACCTGGTAAGCCAGCCCGACGAATCGATTCTGGCCTCTTGTTCGCGACGATCAGGCCCGAATCACCTGAATGCTTCGCCCACCCGGACTGAGCGCCTCGGCGACACTGGTGCGCTCGGCGATCGGCGGCTGTCCACTGCGGCGATCGAAGAGCACCAGCCAGCCGCAGTCGAGCCCTAATCCAGCCAGATAGCCATCGAGCTGCTCCAGCCCTCGCGCGAGCGGATCGGGCCGCCTATCGCGCCAGACCTTCAGCTCGATGCCCAGAGTAACCGCGCCATAACGCAGGCAAAGATCCATGCGCCCGGCGCCGATGGCATATTCGCGCTCCAGGGTGCCACCGCCGTTGACCACCCGATGCAGAAAGGCCATCAGCACCAGATGCGGGGCGATCTCATGATAGGGCGCGCTCTTGAGCAGCGGCTCACCATGCTGGCGCCAGAAGTCGAGGAAGGCCACAAGAAGTGCCTCAAGATCGAGCTAGCCCTGATCATCAAGCCAGGTTGGGCTGATCCGCGGCAGGGAATCCTGCGGGCCCAGCGCCAACATGCGCGGCAGCACTTCCCGGTAGATCGGATTGGCGATCTCCAGGCCACCGCCAACCGAACGGCGCAGCAGTCCGAGATCGACCAGATAGTCGCGATCGTCCAAGGGCACGCTGTCGAGCGACTCGCCGGCCAACATCGGCTCGATGATGCGTCGCACCCGCTCCTCGCGCAGCTTATCGGCCAGTTGATCGAGATGGGTCACACGATTGAGGATCAGATGCTCCTTGGCCGCATCGATCATCGCCGCATCGATCGGTCGCGTGCGATCGCGCCCCTCAGGCGAGCGAAAACAGGCCTGATAGGCCAGCGCGTTGACCAGCCAAGGCTGACCTTGGGTGAGCGTCCAAACCTGCTGCAGCGCTTCCGGGGTGAAGACCTGGCCGGTCTCCTGGGTATGCTCTTGCAGCAGGGTGCAGGTTTCCGCCTCGGAGAAATCGACCAGGCGCAACGACTCGGCCTTGATGTTGAAGGCACTGCCGCCAGTGATCGGCGCCGCCTCGGAGCAGGCATGAATGCGATAGTCGCGCAGATCGCGCACGCCGCAGAGGATGACCGTATTGGGAAAGGCTTGCGGACGCTGGGGGTAGCCGGCGCGCAGTTGGCGCAGCAGGGCGATGAGGGTATCGCCAATCAGGGCGTCGACTTCGTCGAGCAGCAGGACCAAAGGGGTCTGGCTGTTGGCGCTCCAGGTCTCGAGCAAGCCGGTGAGCACGCCATCGATGCCGCGCGCTTGCCAGGCGCGCTCGGTCCAGTCGTGCAGACGCTCATCGCCGATATAGAGGCGGGCCGCGGCCTCGATGGTGCCGCAGATCGTGCGCATGCCGCGCGCCACATCCTCGCGCGCAGTCTGCGCCCCTTCGAGATTCGCATACACTGCCTGGTAACGGCCATCCTGGTTCAGATGCGCCATCAGCGCCAGCAAGCAGGAGGTCTTGCCGGTCTGGCGCGGGGCGTGGAGTAGGAAGTATTTTCTCTGCTCGATCAGCGCGAGCACCTCCTCCAGATCCCAGCGCGTGAGCGGTGGCAGGAGGTAATGCAGATCGACCCGCACCGGCCCCTCGGTATTGAAAAAGCGCATCGCCATACCGTTTCTGTTGACACTGCCCGAGCGTTCAAGAATAGCACTCCCCGCCGGCCCGGCGTGGCCAGACGCACCAGGGACCGCGGGCCGAGGACTCAGACCGGCACCGCCCCAGCCAGCTAGACTCAGCAGCAGCAGACGCTGCGAGCAGCGAGGGATGACCAAAGTGATCAAGCCAATCGGACCAGCACGAACATGTCTCACCGGCGCCTGTCTCTACGGCCCCGACCCGCACCCTGCACTCGCCGAGCAAGGCTTCCGTGCGCTGCGCATCGGTGGCCTAGAGGCCGATCAGGCGCCGCGAAGCCTGCTGCTGCATGGGTTCACCGGCTTGGCCGAAGACTGGCGCGCTTGCTGGCCGTGCACTGAGCCGGCGCTAGCGATCGATCTTCCCGGGCATGGTGGCAGCATTGCTCCCGAGGGTGCGTTCGATGACGCCCTACGCCGGTTGCTGGTCACCCTACCGGCGTCGATTAATCGCATCGTCGGCTATTCGCTCGGCGGTCGGCTCGCGCTCGGCTTGCTGCGGCTAGCACCAGAGCGCTTTGACCAAGCGATGATCCTGTCTGCCCATCCGGGCTTGATCGAGCCTGATGAGCGTGAATCTCGCCGCTTCGAGGACCAACGCTGGATCAGCCTGCTCGAGCAGAAAGGGCTTGATGCCTTTGTTGAAGCATGGGAGCGGCTGCCTTTGTTTGCGTCCCAGGTGGGTCTGTTGCCGGAATGTTTGGCGCAACAGCGCGAGCGGCGCCTGAGCCAGCATGCGAGCGCACTTGCGGCCTCGCTGCGCGTGCATGGACTGGCTGAAATGCCGCCTATGCAGGATGCCATTAGGGATTATCCAGGCGAGCTGCATTGGATTGCGGGTAGCCGGGATCGAAAATTCAGCGCACTGGCGCGCGAGGTCGCGGCTTGGCGTCCAGCGACGCGGCTGCACCTGTTACCAGGTGTCGGCCACAATCTGCTACTGGAAGCGCCAGAGCAGCTGCAGGCCTTGCAGGTGAGGCTCCAATGATCCTCTGCTGCGTGTGGAAAGTGCCTTTTTTCTCAGGCCGGTGTCAATAAACTTTACACGCGAGTAAGCGTTCAGCCCCTCCCCCAGAAACCTTCGCTGCGCACTCAGCACGGCAAATCCGTTCTAACCAGCGGTCGCCAATCGGGCGTCGTGGGGTGGGGAATTTGCCGTCATGCCCAGATAATCGAAGACGCGGCGGACCTTGCGCGCGAGCTTATCGATGGTCGCAGCCAC
>NZ_NHSF01000054.1 GCF_016653295.1 Halochromatium salexigens
CTCTATAATCATCACATTCCTCAGCGCAACCTCGGCCACATCAGCCCGGTGCAGGCGCTGATCAACTGGCATAAAACCCATCCGGAGTTGTTCGTGGTTGATCCTAACAATCTCCCGGGACTTGACATTGCGGGCTATCCATCACGCGATCCTGAGGACTTCCTCGAGTTCGTGATCGTCGGCCGTGAAGCGGAAGCGCTTGGCCAAGGCATCCCGATCCTTGGCCTGCCGACGCTGGAGCCACAAGCGAGCATGGCACGCAATCCAGCGGGCGAATGCGCGATGCAGTTGACCGCCAGCTACGACAACGTCCCCGTACCGAGTCTCTTCACCGGACTGGGCGGTGGCGCGGAGAGCTTCAATCCATTCTTCGAAGACAGCGGTGCTTGGGAGGTGGTCGAACCGGACGGCAGCGAGACCCTGGAGCTGGGTGAGGAGCCGATGCAAGCCTGGCTCAGCGCCGCCGAGGATCAAACTTATACCTTGCGCTTTGGCGGCCACAGCAAGCTCGGCAGCTTCGTGCGCCAGTATGAGGAGATCGAGGTCACCTTTGACCAGGATGACGAGGCATGCAGCTGCGAAGAGGAGCTGATCGCCGGGCGCTATCAGCAGATCGGCGAGGATTGCGGGATCATCCGTGATCTCGTCAATGGGCTGGATTGGCAACGCTGTGCGGTGGGTCAGACCTGGGATGCAGAGGATCAGCAATGTGAGGGAGAGGCAGAAAGGTTTTTCTGGGCGGAGGCGTCAACACTTACCGCCCCGGATGGTTTCCGGACGCCGTCGATCTGGGAGCTGCGAACGTTAGTCTACTGTTCTAACAAATGGCCTCCCTTCCAAGACCCTGCATGGTCTGATCCGCGGCCGATAGGACCCACGTGTGGATACGCTGACGTCCCGTTTGACAGGCCAGCGATCATTAGTGTTGCCTTTCCGAACCTGCCGAACACCTACCGGAACGACTTCAGCACACAGCATAATTTCTGGTCCTCCACGGCAGATCCCCAAGTGGCTCCAGTGAATATGACGGGCCATGCGTTTACCGTCAATTTCCATCTTGGCTGGGCGAGTCCCTACATTAAGCATGCGGCAGATTTGCCCGTTCGCCTCGTGCGCCCGGCACAGTAATTTCTCCCTTGCGCCAACCGATTGCGCAACATCGAGGAAGTTGGCGATAAAGCACCAGGACTAAGTCCCGCTCACTCGTATGGCGATAGCAGTAAGCTGTCGCCATCGAGATTCATCCTCCGTTTATGTGTCTGCAGGCGCAGATCTAAAATCCGGATGCTCGCCTCCCTGCACGGAAGCACTTGCAGAGCACTCTTCGTGTAGCAAGAGTGTTTGATCAGTCAACACCGCGCCGTCAAAAGCGCGGTGTCTCTTTGCTCGCAGTCTCCTTTGCAACGGTACGCGATCGATAGCTTTATGGTCTTCGGGCAGAGTCGAGAGCGGTAGGGACCACACTCACGCCACCATCCGCTTGATCTGCTGCTCGACATAAACACGACTGTTGGGTCTACCCCATGTTGAAGATCATGCATGCGCTCGGGCTTGAGGTTCAGCTGGCACCAGCTAGCAGTGGGCGTCAGAATAATCTGGATGTGGGCCTCGGTTGATCAGACCTTGTTCTGTTCTAGCTTGAGGGAGACCGACATCGCGACTCAAGATCAGCTTCGAGCCAATGAGTAATGGAGCGATACCTGTCGCCTAGCCCAAGCCTTTGTCCAACTTGGTACACGTATCCTGATCAGACCCGCGCTTAAGCAGATCACACGGGGATTTCTCGCCCTGTCTCGAGGAAAGATCAGCGCCATACGGGCACTCGCATCGAGTCGAAGTGGTGGTCATAGGTCCACACCGGCAGGCTTAAGCGTGACGCCAAGATGGCGAGGGTGGCGTCGAACAGGGTGATGGACTGATCGGGATAGCGAGCGACCAGCAGCGTGGCGTCGCGGTAGTCCTGTGGGCTTGGATTCACCCAGGCGCTGCCAGCGCGCATATCGTCGATCCAGTTGGACGCGCTAGCAAAACCCAGTCGATACAGGATGAGGGAGTAGGCCTCCGAGAGGATCGGATAGGCGATCACGACTGACATCCCCTGGTTCGCTAAGTCGTTCAGCTGCTCCTGCGAGCGCTTGTGGTGCTGGTCGTCCGGATCGACCGCAGCATAGAGCGGTCCCGTATCGGCGAGAACGCTTCGGCTCACCTTGATGTCAGGTACTGGTCGTGAGAGACGCTGACATCGTCCTTGCCGCTTCCACGCTCAGCGGGGCGGATGCGTAAAACGGCTGGACTGGGCAGATAGCCGCGCTCGCCGAGGTATTCGCGCACGGCTGATTGGACAACCGCCGTCAGTTGCACCGGCACCGCCTGCTCGGCCACGAAGTGCTCAAGTGCTTGCTCGAGGTCATCCGGAAGGGTGATGGTTGCGCGCTTCATCTTGCGATGATAGCACCAGTTGGTGCTCCTGGTGCACGGTGCGCTCAGTTTGACGTTCGGGTCCAAACCTCAGGGGTCTGACTCTGTCCAGGTCCGGGGGCCGAGCCGATTGCGCACAAGGCCCACTCAGTCAACTTCCAGATAGGCGCCACATCCGGTCACAGTGGGCCTGTTGTGAGATCGAGCGGGGTCGGATCGGTGCGGCCCCTGTCTTGAATCGATACCTCAGCGGTGGACAGAAAGGTCAGGGCGAAGGGCGTACAGATCGGTAAAGCGATGCTGACGATGCTCGCAGTGGTCGCGGAGCTGGACCGGGAGAACATGCGCGCTCGGCAAATGGCAGGTATCGAGCGCGCCAAGGCCGAGGGTAAGTCGCTTGGGCGTCCATCCAAGATCAATCCGGCTCTGGTGAAGGCGTGGCGGATCGAGCATCGCCGAAACCGCGAGCCACTTCGGCATCAACACCACCTCGGTGAAGCGGGCTTGCGCCTCTTGAAGCCGTTCCTCTCGAGCGTGGGAGCGATGCGTCAAATCCGGCAACAGACAGTCCTTGTGAGATCAGCGAAATGCTGGTCTATTGCTGGTCTCGAAGTAGTCGTTCAGACACCCACCATTGGAGCCGGCAACGCCGGAGCCGACCGGCCGGCGCGTCGCTCCGTGATGACAGCACTCAGATAGGGCTAAGGCGGATGCCCGCGTTGGCGGCAGGTTTCGATCACGCTGGCAAGCAAGGTGAAGGTGCGTGACCCGGCCTCGTTGCGCGTTCCCATCATGATGCGCCGGGCAATGACCCAGTGGCGCAGGGCCTGCTCGGCGGCATTGTTGGTGATCGGCCACTGAGGATGCTCCAAGACCCGGAAGATCGCCTCCCAGTCGTTCAACAGTTCCACCGCCAAGGCGTTGGTCTTGGCATGGCGGTGCCCAAGCCGACGCCGACAGGCGCTGCGCAGTTGGTCAAGCAACGGGGCATAGCGGGTTGGCAACTCGCCCGGCGGGCCGTCTCGAGCGGCCTGGATCGCCTCCGTCAGGGTGTTGAAGGTGTCTTGCACCTCTCGTCCAAAGGCCTGGGCCTCATGATCGAGGCTGTCTATCAACCCTTGCGCCTTGCGCGTGAGGTGCGCCCAGCAGCGCAGCCGCTGGGGAAGGTGGCGGTAGGCAAAGGGCTTGAAGTCGTTGGTCTTGGTCTGATCGGCCAGGATGTTGCGGTCGACCAGGAACAGGATGCGTTGCTTGGCGCCGGATCGCCACAGCCGCCAGATGATCTGAAAGGCGGTGTAGGTCTTGCCTGTCCCGGTGGCCATGACCAGCAGGATGCGGTTCAGGCCGCAGGCAACGGCCTCGACGGTGCGGTTGATGGCGATGCGCTGGTAATAGCGGGGCACCCTGCCGGAACCGTCGTCAAAGTAGTCCTGAACCGCGACCGCTTGCACCTCTGCCGCCAACCCCTTGGCCTTGCAGTAGCGTGCCCAGAGTTCGGCTGGGCTGGGGAATTGGTCGAGCGGGATCTCGCGGATCACGGCCCCGGCGGTCAGCGTGGCTCCGCTGGTCAGCGTGCGGTCGTGCTCCAGAAAGGCGTCGCCGTTGGTGCTGTAGACGAAGGGGATATCCAGCATTTCCGCGCAATCCAGCGCTTGCTGCATGCCGTCACCGACGGTGTGGTTGTTGTCCTTTGCCTCGATGAGCGCAAGCGGGATATTGGGCTTGTAGAAGAGGATGTAGTCGGCGCGTCGGGCAACGCCGCGCTTCACCGTCTTGCCGCGCACGATGACCCGCCCCTTGATGAAGTAGACCTCCTCGTGAATCTGCGTGAGGAGATCCCACTTGTCGCCGTTCACGCCGACCAGCGCGGGCGTGATGAACTTGGAGCGAATGTCTGCTTCGGTCAGCGCCTTCTTGTTCATGCCTGGATGAGCTTCCTTGGTCGATCGGTTCGCTCAGCCCGGCGGGATGCGAGTCGGCAATCGCTTGGTTGATCTAGAACTCGGCGACGACCTTGTCGTAGAAGGCGAGGAAGTCGTCCGGGGTCGGCCCCTCGCGCCACTCGATCGCCGCGCGTGGATGCTGATTGAGCTGACCGGTGAGGTTGTAGGGGATCATCGGCCCCCATTCGATCTCGCGGCGCAGCGGCAGGATGTGCTCTTGGATCACCTCGAGGATCGGGCGCACCTCGAACTTCGGATTGCGCAAAAAACCGAGCAGCATTTCGGTGTGGCAGTTCCCGGCGCCGCGCCCGAAGCCGAAGATGGTGGCATCGACGCGATTGCAGCCGAGGATGATCGCCTCGATGGTGTTGGCGAACGCGAGCTGCAGATTATTGTGCGCGTGGATGCCGATCTCCTTGCCGGTCCCGGCGAGCGCATCGGCGTACTTGTGATAGAGCCGGTCGATCTGCTCACGGTAGAGGTGGCCGAAGCTGTCGACGATGACCATAGTGCTGGCTGGCGTTGGCGCGATGGCCTCGAGGACGGTGTCGATCTCCTCCTCGGTGATGTTGGAGACCGCCATCAGGTTGGCGGTGGTCTCGTAGCCCAGCTCGGCGGCGTGGCGGATCATGTCCACCGCCTCCGAGACCTGGTGTGCGTAGAAGGCGACCCGGATCATGCTCAGCGGACTGTCGGCGGCGGGCACGAGCTGAGTCTCCCAGTCGCTCTTGCCGGCATCGGCCATGGCGGCCAGTTTCAGCCCAGTGGCCTCGGGGTCGTGGTCGCCGACCACGCGCTGTAGGTCGCCCTCGTCGCAATGGCGCCAGGGGCCGAACTGTTCGCGTGGAAAGGTCCGCGGGGAGTTCTTGTAGCCGATCTCCATGTAGTCGACACCGGCCGCGATACAGGCCCGGTAACAGGCACTGACGAAGGCGTCATCGAAGCGGTGGCCATTGACCAGGCCGCCATCGCGGACCGTGCAGTCCAAGACCTTGAGTGCTGGCCTGTAGGTGATCCACGGGGCCTTGTCTGTCATGGGTGTGTCTCCGGGCTGATCTCAGCCTTGGATGCCGCTGGCGTCCGGCGCGCGGCGATAGAGGGTGTCGACAATCAACGATCACCCGCATGCGAGGGGCAATCGGGTTCAGGGGGCTCAGCGCGCATCACCCTGCCCGAGCTGGGCCTTGAGCAGTTCGCCCAGGGTGCCGACGCCGGCATCCTCGTCCTTGGTCTTGTCGCGCGCGCGCTGGCGTCGTTCATCCGAAGGCGCTGACGCATCGGACTGTCCCGTGCTGGCTTCGGCCTCTTGCAGTCGCTCGGGCGCCAGCGAGAGACCGATGCGGCGGCGCTCGCTATCGACCTGCACGACCACGGCATCGACCTGCTGGTCGACCTGCACCACGTCCTTGGGATGCTCGACCCGTCTGCCCGCGCCGAGTTCGCTGACATGCACCAGGCCGGTGAGACCAGGCTCGAGTTCGACGAAGGCGCCGAAGGGCTCGAGGCGCTCGATGCGCCCGCGCACCTGGGTGCCGGGTCGGTAGCGCTGCGCGGCATCGGACCAGGGGCTCTTGGCCAGGGCGCGCATCGAGAGCGCGATCCGCTCCGGGCGCTTGGGGTTGTTGGTCTGCTCGATGCGCAGCACCGCGACCTCGATCTCCTGGCCGATGCTCAGCACCTCTTCGGGATGGCGCACGCGGCCGAGCGCCAGCTCGCTGATGTGGATCATGCCCTCGACGCCACCCAGATCGACGAAGGCGCCAAACTCTTGCAGGCCGACCACGGTGCCGGCGAGCACGGCGCCGGGCTCGAGCTTGGCGCGGACTTCGGCGGCGCGCTCGGCCTGCGCCTCTTCGAGGATGGCACGTCGCGAGACCACTAGGTTCAGCCGTCGCCCGCCCTCGAATTTGGTGATGCGAAACGACGCGCGCTCGCCGACCAGGGTGGAGAGATCCTCGATGAAACGCAGATCGGCCTGCGAGGCCGGGCAGAAGGCGCGCTGGCCGGCGATCTGCACCTCGAGCCCACCCTTGGTGGTGCCGGTGATCTGGCCCTCGACCGGGGTGCCGGCCTGGAACGCGGCCTGGAGCTGATCGGCACCATGGGCATGGCGCGCGTGGCGAGAGCCGAGCACCAGGGTGCCGGTGTCGGGATCGATGCCGGTGACCGCCGCCTCGATGGGGTCGCCGACGGCTTTGTTCAGCTGACCCTCGGCGTCGCGCAAGTTGCTGAGTTCCAGGGTGGCCTCGGCCTTGCTCCCGATATCGACGAACGCATGCTCCTCGCCGATCTCGATGATGGTGCCTTGAACCCGGTCACCCACCTTGGGGCGTGCGGCCAGCGCCTGCTCGGTCTTTTCCAGCTCCTTGAGCAGGGCCTCGAAATCGTTGTCGTCGGTCATCGATGGGGGGCCTGTCTTCGGGCCGGTCGAAAATGGTGGGGCGATAAACGGTTGCAGGCTGTGAGCCACTGGGCGCGGACAACACACTCGTTGGGGATTCTACTCGGCTGGCAACGTCGGGGGCCAGCGTGTGGCGACTTTTCTCCTGATCTGACGCATTTTTCGGGCGCACAACCCGACCTGGCGCAAGGGCCGGGCCAATGACTGGGCCCAATGGCTGGGCTCGATGGCCGTGGGCGCGTTAAGCTAATCGCCTCGGATGCAACAAGCGACGATGAATGATTCAGGAGACCGCCACCGATGACCCGCTACGATGTCTTCAACGGCGATGCCGACGGCCTCTGTGCGCTCCAGCAGCTCCATTTGAGCGAGCCGGACGCCGAGGGAGCGGTCTTGATCACCGGTGCCAAGCGCGACATCGCCCTCGTGCAGCAGGTGCCAGCGGTCGAAGGCGATCGGGTGACGGTGCTCGATGTCTCGCTGGACAAGAATCGCGATCACCTGCTCGCGCTGCTGGAGCGCGGGGTCCGTGTGCGCTACGTCGATCATCATTATCCCGGCGAGATCCCCTCGCATCCCAACCTGACCACCCACATCGATACCACCGCAGATCAGGGCACCAGCCTCCTGGTCGATGAATTGCTCGCCGGTCGGCAGCGCGCCTGGGCCGTGGTCGGTACCTTCGGTGACAATTTCGATGCATCCGCGCGGCACGCGGCGCAACCGCTCGGCCTGGCGCAGGAGGAACTCGAGCTGCTGCGCGAACTCGGCATCCTGCTCAACTACAACGGCTACGGGACCACGCTGGCCGATCTGCATTTCCCGCCCGCGACCCTGTTCGCGCGCTTGCGCCCTTACGCCGATCCGCTCGAGTTCGCGCGCCGTGACGAGGCCTTTGCCGCTCTGCGCGCCGGCTACACCGACGATATGGCGCGCGCCCGCGCGCTGACCCCGGAGCATCGCAGCGCGACCCATCTGCTGCTGTTACTGCCGGCGGCGGCCTGGGCGCGTCGGGTCAGCGGCGTCTATGCCAATGCCTTGGCGCAGCAGGCCCCGGAGAGAGCACATGCGTTGCTGACGCGGCGCGAGCAGGGTGGTTTCCTGGTCAGCGTGCGCGCGCCGATCGCCCATCCGCAAGGCGCCGATGCGCTCTGCCGTCAGTTCGAGACCGGCGGCGGGCGTCAGGCGGCGGCGGGTATCAACCAGTTGCCGGATAGCGACTACCCGCGCTTCGTCGAGGCCTTTCTCGCGGCCTTTCGCGCGCCCTGAGTGCGTTGGAGGCTGGCGTCGGTCGAGCATTGGTATGCGGCATCTGGTCTTCGTCTATGGCACCTTGTTACGCGGCGAGGTCAATCACGGACTGCTCGAGCACGCCGACTTCGTCGGCGAGCATCGCACCGAGCCACGCTTCACGCTGGTGCGCCTCGGCGCTTATCCGGGATTGATCAGCGGTGGGCGCACAGCGGTTTCGGGCGAGCTGTACCGGGTCGATCATGCCGGGCTCAAGGCGCTCGATCGGCTCGAGGACTATCCGCGACTCTACGATCGGCGCCTGCTCGCGACCCGTTTCGGCCCGGCGTGGGCCTACCTGTATCGCGGCTCGGTGCGTGATCGGCGCCCGATCCCAAGTGGCGATTGGCGCTCGCTCTCGCAGGCCGCCACCCCGCTGCGCGCGGCTGCGGTGCGCGGCCAGCGCGATTCGAAGAACCCGGGCCGTCGACAGCAAATACGGTCCCGACTCATGGCGACGGAGACACCGATGACTACCGACACCCGTACTTCGCAGGCGAGCGAAGAAGGCCGCTTTACCCTCCAGCTCGAGCAACGCGAGGGGTATGCGATCAATGTCGCGTTCGATTGGCAACGCGCCGCCGATCTGCTGATGGACGAACCGCCGCCACTGGGCGAGACCAATGGCCCCAATGCCTCGCGTCTGCTCGCCGCCGCAGTGGGTAACTGCCTCTCGGCCAGCCTGCTCTACTGCATCGGCAAGGAGGAGCCGCCGGAGCGGAGCCTGCGCACCGAGGTGACCTGCGTGATGGTGCGCAACGAGAAGAAACGCTTGCGCATCGGGCGCATGGAGGTGCGGATGATCCTCGCGCCAATCCTGATCGAATCCAAGCGTTTCGAGCGCTGCAAGACGCTGTTCGAGGACTTCTGCGTGGTCTCGGCGAGCGTCCGCCAGGGGATTCCGATGGTGGTGTCGGTGCTCGACGAGGCGGGTCAGCTGCTGTATCGAAGCGACTGACCGCGTCGCCATCCAGCAGCATGATCGGGTTGCGCCGGCGGCGTCGGGTGCTGTTACTTGGCCAAGGGGTGCTTGCCGAGGCCTGTGAGCGGGCGTTGCAAGCGGGGCCGGAGCGGCTGCTGCGACTGGAGCCGAAGGCGGTCGATGCCCGGCAACTTCGCCAGGCCGATGTGCTGATCCTCGCCGACGCGGCTGATCCGCATGCACTCCTGGCTGGGGTGTCGCCGCGCCTCGCGCAGATCGACCGCCGGCATCCCTTGCGGGTGCTGCTGCTCGAGGATGAGGCGCGTTTGGATACCCAAGCCCTGGCCGAGGCGGCGGCCCAGCAACCGCCCTGGGTTCGACTCGAGCGAGTGCCCATCCCGCAGCAGGCGGCGCGCCGCCTGCTCGCGCGCTGGCCGTTGCACTGGGGTGCCGATGCGCGTTTTGGTCAGCGCGTTCATCTGCTGATTCAGGGCGAGAGTCGGTTCTCCGACGCGCTGCTGGTGCATGCGTTACGGGTCAGCGGTTATGGCGATCCGCGCACCCGCCTGACACTGCTCAGCGACAGGCCAGCAGCCTGGCAACAGCGGTTCGCTCGGGCCTATCCGCAGGCGCACCAGATTGCCGAGCTGCATTTCCAGTCGCTGCAAGCACCTGATCTGACGGCAGCGCCAGCGGTCACCATGGCGGTGGTCTGCGGTGCGCCGCCGGCACAGACCCTGAGCCAAGTACGCGCGCTGATCCTGCACCTGGCCGAGGCGCAACAATGCTCGCCGCCGGTCCTGGTCGAGATCGGCGATCTGCCCACCGATGGCGCGCTGGAGGACTGGGATGGTCAGTTGATCCCGCTCGAGCTGCGGCAACTGGCATTGGATCGCGCCGTGCTCCTCGAGGGGCGCGGTGATGAGCTGGCGCGGGTGATCCATGATCACTACCGCGATACCACCGAGGCGCAAGGGCGCGATCCCTCGCTCGAGCCAGCGGGCCAGCCGTGGCCACTGCTGGCCGCTTCCTATCGGGATGCGAATCGCCATCAAGCCGACCATCTCTGGGCCAAGCTGGCGGTCACCGATTGCCGCGCCGTGCCCGAGGAGCAGGTGGAGTCGTTCGCGTTCGCGCCGATGGAGGTCGAGCGACTCGCGGTCATCGAACATGCGCGTTGGGCCGCCGACCGTTGGCTCGATGGCTGGTCTTATGCGCCGACGCGCGATAATGCGCGCAAGCAGCATCCGCAACTGATCCCTTATCCGCAGCTTTCAGGGCCGATGAAGGATCTGGATCGTTTTGCCGTGCGCCTGGTGCCGACCTTGCTGGCGCGCTCCGGGCTCGGGGTGCTGAGGATGTTGGTGATCGGGCTGGTGTCGTCGCCGGTGGGGCGGTCGCGGACGCGCCGAATGGAGCGTCCGTCTCCAGGCTGGGATCGCTTGTTCCGCCAGGCGCTGAGGCGACTGGCTGCGCGCTATCCGGATCGCGCGCTGGTGGTCGGCGCCACCCTCGATGATCCAGCCGCGCGGCGATTTACCGAGCTTGCGACCGATGAGTTCGGCGCGCGCGTCTTCATCTTGCTGCGGCAACCCTTGCCGGTGCTGCTGGGCGATCTTGAGGCGCGGGCACGCCGACAGGCGCTGGCCTTGCT
Organism: Halochromatium salexigens; assembly: GCF_016653295.1. Taxonomy (GTDB): domain Bacteria; phylum Pseudomonadota; class Gammaproteobacteria; order Chromatiales; family Chromatiaceae; genus Lamprobacter; species Lamprobacter salexigens. The sequence continues at coordinate 10,629 of NZ_NHSF01000054.1, forward strand.
GACCAAGGCCGAGCGGCGCATCACCCTCTCAGCGCCGAACGCCCTCGAACACTGGCTGGAAGCGCGCGCCGAGATCCTGGTCGACCTCGGTGCCGAAGCCGACGCGCGACCGAGCGAGGCGGCGCTGCCGGAGCGAAAATGGCTACGGATCGACCCGGCGCATGGGCTGCGCTGGACTTTCGAGTATTAGCGTTTGCCGCCAGCGTGGCAGCCGGCTAGGGACTGGTAAGCAGCTCGCGTCGTCCGTCAGCGGCGGTCAGGCTGGCGCTGGCGGGAAAACCGTGCCCCTCGCGCAGGCAGTAGCCGAGCCACTTGGAGACGAACAGATTGACGCGCCACTTGGCCGCCAGCGCGGGACGCTCGTAGTGGCTCAGGACCGGCAGCACGGTTTGCCGCAGGCTCAGCACCTCGACCTGCTCGGCGTCGTGATAGGCGCGCAAGAGTGCATCCGGCTCCGAGGGCTGCTGCCCAGTGGCACCATCGGCGTGGAGCAGGTGGGTCAGGCGCAGCGTGCTGGTGTAGCGCGACTGATCGACCACCGCCAGCAACAGCTCGGCATGCCCATGCGGCTTCGAGCGCAGAGGGCCGCGCAGCCGGGGCAGCGCCGGCGCGAGCCGCAGCAGGGCGGCATAGTTTTCCTCGCACAGCGCCATCAGGCCACCGACGTTGGGCGCTGCCGCCAGCAGATCGAGGCGAGAGAAGACCAACGAGGGAGCCTGCATCGCGTGTGGGTTCTTGAGGTGGACCTAGGCCTTGCGCCGCGGCGTCCGGTGGATCGCCGCGCCTGGACGGAACGCGCCTGGTGTTAGGCGGCGCCGCCTTGTTGCTTGGCGATATCGGCGCGCACCTGGTCCATGTCCAGTTCCTTGGCCTTGGTGATCAGCTCGCGGAACGACCCCTCGGGCAGTGCGCCGGGCTGCGAGAAGATGATCACCTGATCGCGGAAGATCATCAGCGTCGGGATCGAGCGGATCTGGAAATGGGCCGCGATGCCCTGCGCCTCCTCGGTGTTGACCTTGGCGAAGACGATGTCTTCGTGGTCGTTGGACACCTTCTCGTACACCGGGGCGAACGAGCGGCAGGGACCGCACCAGGTCGCCCAGAAGTCGACGATGACGAAGGGGTTGTCGGTGATGGTTTGCTCGAAGGTCTGCTCGTTGAGTTCGACGACGGCCATGAGCGGCTCCTTTTTCGCTGGATAAATGTGGCAGGCAGTCTAACAGAATCCTTCCGCCGACCGCCGGTTCCCATCCTCGGTGCCTGGACTTTCGTGGCGTGGGTGCGTCATGGCGACGCTGAAATCCCCCGACAGATAGCCGTCGACGATGCGCAGGCCCAGGTTCCTCTCGGCGGCCCAGGCCTCGATGGTCTCGGGCATCAGATAGTTGAAGGTCATCGAATCATGATGGCCCTTGAGCAGGTTGAAGACTAGGCCCGAGCGGGCGGCGCCGAGACAGCGCTCGATGAACGCGCCGGTCTCCTCGTGCGTGAGCAGGGCCATGGCGCCGCTCGCCAGGTACCAGTCGGCGGCGGGCAGCGGGTCGCTGAGCACATCGCAGTGCAGGATCGCGCAACCGGTGCGGGCGCGGGCGCGCTCGACCATCACCTGCACCGCATCGAGGCCGATGTACTGGCGCGGCAGATCGTCGCGCTCGGCCAGGAAGGCGTGCAGATCGCCGAGCCCGCAGCCGACGTCCACCAGCGAGAGCCGGGAGAGATCGGGCGGCAGCAGATCGCGCAGCACGGCAAAGCGGATCTGCTGGCTCTCGGTGGAGCGCCAATGCACGCCTTCGGCGTTCTCGCCGTAGCGCGCCAAGGCGTGACGATAGAAGCTCTCGGTATCAACGCGGGGCATCTGAGCGTTCTCGGGTGGGTCGGGGCGCCGAGGATAAAAAATTGTTCGACGATTTTCCTTGACAATCGACCTCCCAAAAACCAAGTAAGGAGCTGGGAATTGGCCGCGATAACCTAAGGCATCAACACCATGAGACTCTCCACCAAAGGCCGCTATGCTGTCACTGCCATGCTCGATCTTGCCCTGAACTCGGGCAGGGGACCGGTGACGCTGGCCGACATCTCGGTTAACCAGGGCATTTCGTTATCCTATCTCGAGCAGTTGTTCGCCGCCCTGCGCGCCAAGCAGTTGGTGCGCGGGATCCGGGGTCCGGGCGGCGGCTACTACCTCGGCAAAGGGAGCGACGAGATCTCGATCGCCGACATCATCTGCGCGGTCGACGAATGGGTCGAATTCACCCGCTGCGGCGGGCGCGAGAACTGTCGCGGCGGCGAGCGCTGCCTCACGCACAGCCTCTGGGATCAGCTCAGCGACGAGATCTTCACCTTCCTCAGTGAGATCTCGCTCGCCGATCTGGTCGAGCGCGGGCAACGCACGACGCCGCGCCAGGACGAGCGTGTCGCGCCTCGTCGTCCCCTGCCGGAGGAGGGGAAACAGCGCGCGGCCTAGCGCTCTCGTGCCTTGGTGATGCTATCCTGTGCGATTCGGTCCACTTTGCGTCAAGTGGCCCAAGGCATCAGCGAGAGCCCCTGTCGCCATGCAGGTCGAAACCGACGAGCTTCTGACGATTCAAGACTTGATCCGCTGGGGCGCCTGTCGCTTCATCGAGGCGGGGCTGCACTTCGGCCATGGCACCGATAATGCCTTCGACGAGGCGGCCTGGCTGGTGGCGCATGCGCTCGGGATGCCACCGGCACTGACCGCCGACTACCACCAGTGCCGGGTCACGCGGGCCGAGCGCGCGGCGGTCGCCGCTTTGCTCGCGCGGCGCATCGATGAGCGCCGGCCCGCCGCTTATCTCACCGGCCGCACCTGGTTCGCCGGGCTCGAGATGAGCGTCTCCGACCAGGTCATGATTCCCCGCTCGCCGCTGGCCGAGCTGATCAGCGAGGGCTTCGCGCCCTGGACCGAGCCCGCCCAGGTCAGCCGGGTGCTCGATCTGTGTACCGGCAGCGGCTGTATCGGCATCGCGGCGGCCATGCACCTGCCCGATGCCGATGTCGATCTCGCCGACATCTCGCCGGCCGCGCTGCGCGTGGCGATGCGCAATCGCTCGCGGCATGGGCTGGAGGAGCGGGTTCGCATCATCGAATCGGACCTGTTCGCGGCGATCGACGACGAGGCGGTCTACGATGTCATCGTGTCCAACCCGCCCTATGTCGCCGCCGCCGAGCTGGAATCCCTGCCCGCTGAATACCGCCACGAGCCACAGCTCGCCTTCGCCGCTGGCGAATCGGGGCTCGATCTGGTCTTGCGTATCCTGCGCGATGCGCCAGACTTCCTCAGTGATGAGGGCCTGTTGATCGTCGAGGTTGGCAGCGCCGCCGAAACCCTGCAGGATCGCTTCCCGGAGCTGCACTGGACCTGGCTCGAGTTCGAGCACGGCGGTGATGGCGTGTTCTTGATGCACCGCCAAGAACTCGTCGATGCGCACCCGGCCTTCGCCAAGTCCGTGGCCGGCACCTGAGCGCCACGCAGGGCCGCGACAGCGCGCGGATGAGGGCAACCAGGGCGCGCAGGCCAGGCAAAGACCGAGACCACCTGATCACACAACGCAACGAGGCCCGCCGCCGGCGCCTCGAGGTAGACGATAACGATGCTTGACAAGACCCGTACCACCCCCTCCGAGGCCGGAGCCCAGGACGAAGACACCGCGCGCCCGCTGGCCAGCGAAGGCGCCGCCGATCAGCGCACGGTGTTCGATCTGGAGCTGATCCAGCGCTACGACCAGAGCGGCCCGCGCTACACCTCCTATCCGACCGCGGTCGAGTTCGACCCGGCCTTCGATGAGACGCGCTACAAGCAGGTCTGCCAAGAGACCAATGCCAGCGGCCGACCGCTCTCGCTCTACTTCCACATCCCGTTCTGCGACACGGTCTGCTTCTACTGCGCCTGCAACAAGATCGCGACCAAGGACCGCACACTAGTGCAGCCCTATCTGGAGCGCGTCTACAAAGAGCTGGCGATGCAATCGGCGCTGTTCGATGACGAGCGCGTGGTCGAGCAACTGCACTGGGGTGGCGGCACGCCGACCTTCATCAGCGGGGCGCAGATGCGCGAGCTGATGGCCGAGACGCGCAGGCATTTCAAGCTCGCCGATGATGAGGTCGGCGAATACTCGATCGAGATCGATCCGCGCGAGGCCAAGGGCGATACCATCGCGCTGCTGCGCGAGATCGGCTTCAACCGCATGAGTCTCGGCGTGCAGGATTTCGACCCGCGCGTGCAACAGGCGGTGAACCGGGTGCAGAGTCAGGACGAAACCTTCGCCGTGCTCGAGGCCGCGCGCCGCGAGGGCTTCCGCTCGATCAGCATCGATCTGATCTATGGTCTGCCGCATCAGACCGCCGAGAGCTTCCTGGATACCCTCGACAAGATCATCGCCGTCGGCCCCGAGCGCCTGTCGGTGTTCAACTATGCGCATCTGCCGCGCCGCTTCATGCCGCAGCGGCGCATCGACGAGGCCGAACTGCCACCGCCGCAGGTCAAGCTCGAGATCCTGCAGGCGACCATCGAGCGTCTGACCGACGCCGGCTGGCTCTACATCGGCATGGACCACTTCGCCCGCCCCGACGACGAGCTGGCGCTGGCGCAGCGCAACGGCACCCTGTACCGCAATTTCCAGGGCTATTCGACCCATGCCGACTGCGATCTGCTCGGCATCGGCGTGACCTCGATCGGCAAGGTTGGCGCGACCTATAGCCAGAATCGGCGCGAACTGGATGAGTACTACGCCGATATCGACGCCGGCCGGCTACCGGTGTTCCGCGGCATCGAGCTGACCCGCGATGACGAGATCCGGCGCGACGTGATCACCCGCCTGATCTGTCTCTTCAAGCTCGATTTCAGCGAGGTCGAGCGCACCTGGGATCTCAACTTCCAAGACTACTTCGGCCGTGATCTGGCCAAGCTCCAGGGCATGCAGGCCGACGGGCTGCTCGAAATCGACAGCAGCGGTATCCGCGTGCTGCCCAAGGGCCGGCTGCTGATCCGCAACATCTGCATGGCCTTCGATGCCTATATGGAAGCCAAGCAGGGGCAGGGTGGGTTCTCGAAGGTGATCTGAGTCGCGATCCCTTGAGTAGCGAGGGCTCGCCGCGCGTGTGGTGAGCCCTTCGGTGTGACCACTGCTCGGTGCACATACGGAGCCTGGAATGCTCGATTTCTCCGTCTACCTGATCACGGATGCCGCGCTCTGCGCGCGCCTCGGGCTCGTCGAGACCGTTGCGGCGGCCTTGCGCGGTGGTGTGACCGCCGTGCAGTTGCGCGATAAGCAGGCCACCGATGCCGAACTCATCGAGCAGGGCAGGGCGCTGAAAGGCCTGTTGACCGGAACCAGCGTCCCGCTGATCGTCAATGACCGGCTGGAGGTGGCGGCGGCGATCGACGCCGACGGGCTGCATCTCGGGCAATCGGATACAAGCGTCGCCGAAGCGCGTGACTGCCTTGGCGCCGATGCGATCTTGGGGCTCTCGCTGCAGACCCGCGAGCAGCTGGAGGCGCCGGAGCTGAGCTTGGTCGACTACCTTGGCGTTGGGCCGGTGTTTGCGACGGTGACCAAGCCTGATCATTCAGCGCCGCTCGGTTTTGATGGGCTGGCGGCGATCTGCGCGATGAGCCCATTGCCGGTGGTCGCCATTGGCGGCCTGAGCGCGGAGCATGCGGCGCCGGTCTGGTCCGCTGGCTCGGTCGGGATGGCCGTGGTCTCGGCGATTTGCGCCGCATCGGACCCCGAACAAGCAACCCGCGAGATTGCCGAGGCTTTTACGATCGCGCGTCTCGGCAGCGCCGATGCTGATGCTAACTCACTTTAACGGCTGCGAAGCTCAAACGGCGGGCTGAGTCTCGTTGGTCTTTGTGGCGGAAGTCCAGAGAGAACCGCAGCTAGCAGCGAAAATACGGCTGATAAAGCGTTCGTCTTGCAGTACGCACCTAAAAGCGTACGCTTGGTGCAAGGTTGAACACGCGAGAGGTGCTTATGACCGGAATGACAGCAATCGAAGCGAGCAGCAACCTTTATCGGTTGATCGACGAAACCGCCGAGTCCCACCAGCCAATTGTCATCATGGGCAAGCGGAACAAAGCGGTCTTGGTATCCGAAGAAGACTGGTCGGCCATTCAGGAAACACTTTACCTGCTCTCTGTGCCAGGTATGCGGGAGTCTATTCGAGGGGGGATGGAGACCCCCGTGGATGAATGCGATGAGGAGCTGGACTGGTGACATGGACGTTGGTTTACACCAAGCAAGCACAGAAAGACGCAAAGAAACTGGCCTCAAGCGGCCTCAAGTCAAAAGCCCAAGAGTTGTTGGGACTGATTGCAGAAGACCCTTACCGCAAGCCGCCTCCGCTTGAGAAGCTCATTGGTGATCTTGCGGGGGCGTATTCACGCCGCATTAATATCCAGCATCGTCTGGTCTACCAAGTGCTTGAGGACGAGCGAGCGGTGAAAGTTCTCAGGCTCTGGAGCCACTACGAATAATGCATAACCAGCCGCTGTTGCCGGACAATTTTTCCGCCGCTTCGCGGCTCCAAAGCCAACCGATGAGTGCAATCAAGCATGTCCTCGCGATCGCTGGCTCCGACCCCTCCGGCGGCGCCGGTATCCAGGCCGACATCAAGGCGATCTCGGCCAATGGCGCCTATGCGATGGCGGCGATCACGGCACTGACCGCGCAGAACACCTGTGGGGTCCGTGGGGTGCAATTGGTCGCGCCCGCGTTCGTCACAGCGCAGATCGATGCGGTATTCGAGGATATTCGCGTCGATGCGGTGAAGATCGGCATGCTCGGCTCGCCCGAGATCACGCTGGCGGTGGCCGAGGCGCTCACGCGCCATCGCGCACGATGCATCGTGCTCGACCCGGTGATGGTCGCTAAGGGCGGCGATCGACTGCTCTCGGAGGCCGCCATCCGCACCCTGATCGAGCGCTTGCTGCCATTGGCGACCATCCTCACGCCAAACCTGCCGGAAGCGGCGGCGCTGCTCGATGAGCCGGAACCAACCGATCCCCAGGCGATGCCGGCACTCGCCGAGCGGCTGCTGGCACTCGGGCCGCGCGCCGTGCTGCTCAAAGGCGGCCACCTGAGCGGGGCGGCAAGTCCAGATTATCTGGCCACGGCTGACGGAGGCATTTGGCTGGAAGCCGCGCGCATCCCGACCAAGAACACCCACGGCACCGGTTGCACGCTCTCATCGGCACTCGCGGCGCAGCTTGCGATGGGCGCCGAACCGAGAGTCGCGGCGCGCACCGCCAAAGCCTATGTCGCCGGCGCGATCGCGCAGGCTGACGGTCTCGAGGTCGGACAAGGCCAGGGACCGACGCATCATTTCCATGCTCTCTGGAACGGCCTCCAGCGCAGCGGCTGATGGTCAGCGTCGCCAGCCAAGGGGCGCGCCGCGAGGTCGAGCTGGGCATGCTGCTGATGACCCTCGCGATGCTGCTGTTTCCGATCAGCGATGCCTTGGCCAAATTCCTGACCGCGACGCTGACGCCGGTGCAGATCACGGCTGCGCGCTTCCTGTTGCAGTCGCTGGTGTTGCTGCCGGTGCTGCTGATCTACAAAGGCGGTCGCCTGCCGGCGCCCGGTGTCCGCCATCTGGTACTTGGGGCGCTGATCGCGCTGGCGGTGATCTGCCTGTTCTCCGGGCTGCATCATCTGCCGCTCGCCAACAACACCGCGCTCTTCTTCATCGAACCCTTGTTGCTGACCTTGATCTCAGCGCTCGCGTTGCGCGAGTCGGTGAGCCTGCGGCAGTGGATAGCGGTGGTGATCGGTCTGGTGGGCGCGTTGATCGTGCTGCGTCCGAACTGGGCGGCCTATGGTCCGGCGGCGATCTTTCCGGTGGCCGCAGGCGCCTTCTTCGCCGGTTTCCTGGCGCTAACGCGCGTGGTCGGCGGACGCGATGACGCCCTGACGCTGGCGTTCTGGACCGGTGCGGCCGCCGCGTTGGTGCTGGTGCTGATCATGGGGCTCGGCCTGCTCGTCGAGGGGCGGCCGATCGGGCCGCCGAGCCCGCCGGCGCTCGGCCTCTGGCCGCTGTTGCTCGGCGTCGGCGCGATCGCGGCGGCGACCAATGTGCTCACCGCCCTGGCCCTCAGGCGCGCGGGTGCCGGCGTGCTGGCGCCCTTCCAGTATCTGGAGATCCTCAGCGCGACGCTCCTGGGCTGGCTGATCTTCAGCGAGATCCCGGATCGGCTCACCGGCCTCGGCGCCGCGATCATCGTCGGCTCCGGGCTCTATGTCTTCACCCAGCAGGGCCGGCGATCTGATCCGCGCTCCGAGCGGCACCGCAGTCAGAGCCCAGGCCGCTGAGAGCACAGGCGGCCAGCCCGCGGCGTGCCCTCGGCGCGCTTGTGGGCCGCTGAGGCCTCCAGTATCGTTCGCCGATGCGTCTGGAGAAGATCAAGCTCGCCGGTTTCAAATCCTTCGTCGACCCGACGACCGTTCCCTTTCCGAGCAATCGCGTCGGTGTGGTCGGCCCGAACGGCTGCGGCAAATCGAACGTCATCGATGCGGTGCGTTGGGTCATGGGCGAGAGTTCGGCGAAGATGCTGCGCGGGCAGTCGATGGCCGATGTCATCTTCAACGGCAGCAGCTCGCGCAAGCCGGTCGGCCTGGCCCATATCGAGCTGGTCTTCGACAACAGCGATGGTCGCGCCGGCGGCGAGTTCGCGCGTTTCGCGCAGATCGCGGTCAAGCGCCAGGTCTCGCGCGATGGTCAGTCGAGCTATTTTCTGAACGGCGCCCGCTGCCGGCGACGCGATATCCAAGACCTCTTTCTCGGCACTGGCCTCGGGCCGCGCAGCTACGCGATCATCGAGCAGGGCATGATCTCGCGCTTCATCGAGGCCAAGCCCGATGAGCTGCGGCTGTTCATCGAGGAGGCGGCCGGCATCTCCAAGTACAAGGAGCGCCGGCGCGAGACCGAGAACCGGATGCGCCACACGCGCGAGAATCTGGAGCGCCTCCAGGATCTGCGCGATGAAGTCAGCAAACAGTTGCAGCATCTGGAACGGCAAGCCAAGGCCGCCACCCACTATCGGGCGCTGAAAGAAGACGAGCGACGCCTGACCGATGAACGCGACGCCCTGCGCTGGCGCGAGCTGGACCAGGCGCTCGCGCATCAGGATCGGGAGATCGGCGCGGCCGAGACGCGACTGGAGGCCGATCAGGCCGCGCTGCGCCAGCTCGAGGCCGAGATCGAGTCAGCGCGCGCCGAGCACGCCGAGGCCTCCGAGGCCTTCAACGCGGTGCAAGGGCGCTGGTATGCGGTCGGCTCCGAGATCGCGCGTCTGGAACAAGCGCTGCAATTCGCCAGCGAGACCCGGCAGCGCCAGGAGCGCGAGCTAGGCGCGGTGCGGCGCGAGCTGGACGAGGCCAGTGATCAACTGCGGCGCGATCAGCAGCGGCAGACCGAACTCGACGCCGAACTCGAACGCGATACGCCAGTGCTCGAGGAGAGCCGCGAGCGTCTCGACGATCTGCGCGAGCAGCTCGCCGAAGCCGAGGATCAGCTCGACACCTGGCAACAGGCCTGGGATGAGGTCCAACTCGAACTCGCCGGACCTGCGGCCGAGGCCCAGCACGAGCGCTCGACGCTCAATCAGCTCGAACAGCGCTTGGCCCAGGATCGCCAGCGCAGCGCTCGCATCGATGACGAAGACGGGCGTCTTGATACCGCCGAGCTTGAGCAACGCCTCGCCGCGCTCGACGAGCGTTCCGAGGGGCTCGACGAGCGCCTGAGCCTCGCCGCCGATGCCCAGGCACGAGCGGCTGCCGACTTGCGCGAGGCGGAGAGCGCGCGGCGCGAACTGGCGGGGCGCTTGGATGCGGCGCGCACCGAATTGCAGACCACGCGCGGCCGGCTGGCCTCGCTCGAAGCGCTGCAGGATGCGGCGCTGGAGAATCCGGATGCGGCGGTCGCGGCCTGGATCGATCGTTACGATCTCACCCGGGCACCACGCCTGCTGGATCTGATCGAGGTCACGCCCGGCTGGGAGTCGGCGGTCGAGGTGGTCTTGAATCGCGCGCTCGCCGCTGTCTGCGTCGATGAACTGGACGCTCTGGCCGATGCGCTCGACAGCGAAGCGCTGATGTTGGTCGAGCACGCGGCCACTCAAACTGACGGGATCGATGCCGCGCCGGCCGGTTTGGTGGGGCTCGGCGCCCTGGTGCGCGGCCCTGCGGTCTTGACCCACTGGCTGGATCGGGTCGCGGTCGCCGAGAGCCGCGAGCAGGCGCTGGCCAGCCGCTCGCGGCTCGACACCGGTGAGTGCATCGTCACCCGCGATGGCTTCCTGGTCGGCCCGGGCTGGGTGCGCGCGCCGGGCCAAAGCCTGAAGGACGGCGCCGATGTCGGCGGCAGCATCGCGCGCGCCGAGGAGATGCGGGCGCTGCAGGCCGCCGCCGAGGAACTCGACGAGGTGATCGCGGCGTTGGCCGAGGAGCAGGAGGCCCTGGCCGCGCGCCGGGGCGAGCTTGAGCAGGCGCGCGATGAGGCGCACGCGGATCTTGCTCGTTTGAGTCGCGATCGAGCCGCGCTGGATGCCGAGCAAGGCGCCGCGCGCGCGCGCCTGAACCATCTGCGCGAGCGCCGCGCGGCGCTCGCCGAGGAGCAGGCCGAGCTGCAGGCGCGCCACGCCGAAATCGAGGACGCCATGGCGCAGGGGCGCGAGTGCCTGCATGCGGCCTTGGAGCAGACGGAACAGCTCACCGATCGCCGCGACGCCCTGGCCGCCGAGCGTGAGTCGCGACGCTCGGCGGTGACCGAGCTGCGTGGCGAGGAGACGCACTGGCGCGACCAGGTGCAGCGCCTGGAGGTTGCGACCGAGCGTCAACACGCCTCGCGAGCCGCGCTGCTGGCGAACCTGGAGCGCGCGGGCGAGCGCCTGGCCAGTCTCGAGGCGCGCCGTGACGAGCTGGCCGAGGCCTTGCACGAGGCCGCCGAGCCGGCCCTCGAGCAGCAGGAACGTCTGGACGAGCAGCTCGAACAGCGCGTGCAGGTCGAGCAGGCGCTGAACCAGAGCCGCACGCGCATGGAGGCGATCGACACGCGCATCCGCGCCGCCGAGCAGCGCCGTCACGGACTCGAGCAGGCGCTGAACAACGCGCGCCAGGCGCTCGACGCGGCGCGCTTGCAGCGCCAGGAACTGCTGGTGCGGCGCCAGACCGTCGAGGAACAACTGCGCGCGCGTGAGACCTCGGCGCAGGCGGTGTTGGCGGCGATGGACGCAGGGGCGATGGACGCAGACGTGCTGGATCTAGACGCCATGAACCCGACCGCCCGCACAAATGCTGAGCCCGCCAGTGCCGAGTCCGCTGGCGCCGACCAACTGGCGCGCTGCGAGTCCGAGCTGGAAGCGGTCAAGGCGCGCATCGCGCGGCTCGGCAACATCAATCTGGCCGCGATCGACGAGTTCCAGGAGCAATCCGAGCGCATGCGCTATCTCGAGGCGCAGCATGCCGATATCAGCAGCGCGCTGGAGACGCTCGAAGCGGCGATCCGCAAGATCGATCGCGAGACCCGCAGCCGCTTCAAGGAGACCTTCGATCGCATCAACAGCGGTCTGCAGGAGCTGTTCCCACGCGTGTTCGGCGGCGGCCATGCCTCGCTCGAACTCACCGGCGAGGATCTGCTCGACACCGGCGTCTCGATCATGGCGCGCCCACCGGGTAAGCGTAACGCCACTATCCACATGCTCTCCGGCGGCGAGAAGGCGCTCACCGCCGTGGCGCTGGTGTTTGCGATCTTTCAGCTCAATCCGGCCCCGTTTTGCATGCTCGACGAGGTCGATGCGCCGCTCGATGACGCCAATGTCGGGCGTTTCTGCGAGCTGGTGCGCTCGATGTCGGATCAGATCCAGTTCATCTTCATCACCCATAATAAGGTGACCATGGAACTGGCCGATCAATTGCTCGGGATCACCATGCACGAGCCGGGCGTCTCGCGCCTGGTTTCGGTCGATGTCGAACAGGCCGCGCGCATGGTCGCGGCCTCCTGAGGCTTGGCTGGGGTCGCTGCATAATTGCATCCCAGGCGCTGATATACTGCAGCTAATCCTCCAGCGGATGCAGACCCATGGATGCTTCGACTCTAAGATTGATCCTGATCGTCCTCGGCGCCTTGCTGCTCGGCGCCCTCTATCTCTGGGAGCGGCGGCGCATCGCGCGCGGCGATGATCCGTACACGCCTCCCACCGAGCGCGCGCCGAGCACGCGGCACCGTCGCGAGCCGAACGTCGGCGGGCGCTTCGAGGCCGATGCGCAAGCCTCGGGCGCTGCGTTCGATGTCGACGCCGAACCCAATGCGCGCCGGCGTGGGCGTTTCGATCTGGCACGCGCCAAGATCGATGACGTCGATGTGGATGACGAGGACGACGCACCGCGTCGCAATCCCGATCGATCCGGCTCGGGCTCGAAGACGGCTGGGCGGCGGCAATCCGCCGCGCGTGAGCAAGACGCCTCGACGGCTGCCTCTGAGCCCGAGCAGACGCTGCTCGTGCAGTTGTTCGTCTTCGCACGCGAGCAGGCTTTCGATGGCTTGGCGATCCAGACCGCTGCCGAGCGCCAGCATCTGGTACCCGGCGAGATGGACATCTATCACCGGCGCAACCTCGATGGCAGCGGGGAGCGCGCGCACTTCAGCCTGGCGAATCTGGTCAAGCCCGGCACCTTTCCGTTCGACGCGATGGAAGACTTCAGCTCGCCGGGGCTTGCGCTGTTCACCCAATTCGAAGGCCTGCCGAGCGACCTGATGGTCTACGATGAGCTGGTGCGCACGGCCCGCGCGCTCGCCGACGAACTCGGCGGTGAGCTACGGTTGCAGGATCGGCGACCCTTCGATGACGCGGCCTGGGAGGCCCTGCGCAACGAGCTGCTCGAGCTGATCAACGCGCGCGCCGATGCCCTGGCGCGTGGTGCCGAGCCGAGCGACGCCAATGCGCCAGCGTCTCGCTCATGAGCGCGCCGGCGCCCGAGCGGGAGCAAGCCGAGCACCTGCGGCGCGCGCTGGAGCATCACAATCACCGCTATTACGTCCTCGATGACCCGGAGATCCCGGATGCCGAGTACGACCGCCTGCTGCGCGAGCTGCAGGCTTTGGAGGCACGCTACCCGGAGCTGGTGACGCCGGACTCGCCGACGCAACGGGTGGGGGCTGAGCCGCTGGCGAGCTTTGCCGAGGTCGAGCATCGATTGCCGATGCTGTCGCTCTCGAACGCGCTCGATGAGCACGAGCTGCGGGAGTTCGATCGTCGGGTGCGTGAGGGGCTCGGGACTGATCAGGTGCGCTACTCTGCCGAGCCCAAGCTCGATGGGCTCGCCATCAGTCTGTGCTACGAGGATGGTGTCTTGGTGCAGGCGGCGACGCGCGGCGATGGCCATCGCGGCGAGGAGGTCACCGCGCAGGTGCGAACCATTCAGTCGGTCCCGTTGCGCCTGCGCGAGTTGGAGCGGGAAGATCGCTGGCCAGCGCTGTTGGAGGTGCGCGGCGAGGTCTTCTTGACCTATGAGCGATTTGCGGCCATCAATGCGCGTGCCCAACGCGAGGGCGGCAAGGTCTTCGCCAATCCGCGCAATGCTGCCGCCGGCAGTCTGCGCCAGCTCGATCCGCGCGTGACCGCCGCGCGCGGCCTGAGCCTGTTCTGTTATGGCCTGGGCGCGATCGGGGGTGCGCCCTGGTCCGAGAGTCACAGCGACAGCCTCGCGCGCATCGCGCGTTGGGGGCTACCGGTTTCGCCCGAGCAGCGCAGCGTCGAGGGGATCGAGGGGTGCATCGCCTATCTCACGGCGATCGGCGAGCGCCGGGAACGACTCGCCTACGCGATCGATGGCGTGGTCTACAAGGTCGATGCGTTCGCACAGCAGCGCGTGCTGACCGAACAGGCCGAGAAACGCCGCAAGGGCGCGGAAAACCGCAATCCAGCCTGGGCGATCGCCTACAAATTCCCGGCCCAGGAAGAACTCACCACCGTCGAGGCGGTCGCCTTCCAGGTCGGGCGCACCGGGGCGCTGACACCGGTCGCGCGCTTGGCGCCGGTCTCGATCGCGGGGGCGATGGTCGCCAACGCAACCCTGCACAACATGGACGAGATCCAGCGCAAGGATGTGCGCGTGGGCGACACCGTCTATGTACGCCGCGCCGGGGATGTGATCCCGGAGGTGGTGCGAGTGCTGCCGGAGCGCCGGCCGAGCGACACGGTGCCGGTGCGGTTGCCGGCGCACTGTCCGGTCTGCGGCTCGGATGTGCTGCGTGTCGAGGGCGAGGCGGTCGCACGCTGCACCGGCGGGCTGTTCTGCGCCGCCCAACGCAAGGAGGCGATCAAGCATTTTGCCTCGCGCCGAGCGATGGATATCGAGGGGCTTGGCGACAAGTTGGTCGAGCAGTTGGTCGATCGCGGTCTGGTCGCCGACCCGGCCGACCTCTACGGCTTGACCCTGGAGCAGCTCAGTGGGCTCGAGCGCATGGGCGAGAAATCGGCCGCGAATCTGCTCGCCGTGCTCGATCAGAGCCGCCACACGACCCTGGCGCGCTTCATCCATGCGCTCGGGATTCGCGAGGTCGGCGAGACGACGGCGCGCGCCCTGGCCGAGCATTTCCGCGATCTCGATGCCTTGATCGAGGCGCCAGAGGCGGCGCTGCTGCTGATCGAAGGCATCGGCCCGGTGGTCGCGGCGCAGATCCAGGCTTTCTTCGCGCAGCCGCATAATCGCGAGGTCATCGCCAAGCTGCGCGCGCCGGCGCTCGGTGCCATCACCTGGGAGCGGCCGGTAGAGCCCGAGGATGCGCGCGAAGGCGGCGCGGCGGGCGCGGTGACCAGCCACCCACTCGCGGGCAAGACGGTGGTGATCACCGGCACCCTGGATCGCCCGCGCGACGCGATCAAGGCACAGCTCGAGGCGCTGGGCGCCAAGGTCACCACAAGCCTGTCGAAGAAGACCGACTGGCTGATCGCGGGCGCCGAACCGGGCGATAAAAAGCTCATCAAGGCCAAAGAATTGGGAGTGGAGATCATCGGCGGTGAGCGGCTCGCCGACTTGATGGGGGCATGAGGCGCAAGCACTCGACAGCGGGTGGCTGAATTCGGCTCGATGCGTCCCGATCTCTGCACGATCACTGAAACGACGATGGGATGATTGATGATGTCTGAATTGAGCAAAGAGCAGCAGATCCTGGTCGCGATGCGCAAGACGCTGGCCGCCGTGGTCAAGGATGTGACACCGCCACCGGGTATGAAACATCCGCTCTCCGAGAGCACGATCGGCGATGTGCGCGCCTGTTTGTCGTTGATCGCGGCGCGCGAAAAGGAGCTGGCGGATAGCGAGGGCCGTGGTGGCGACCGTCCCTACTATGCCGATCAGCCGCAATCCGCGCAGGTGGTCCCGATTGCCGGCATTCGGCGTACCGATAAGCCGGGCGGTGCCTGAGGCGCCTGGGCTCCAAGCGGCTTAAGTCCAGCGTTGAAGGAGGTTGAAATGCAGCTCTATGGGTTCAGTCAAGCCTTAGTGATGATGCTGCTGCTGTCCACGAATGCCCACGCCTGGCAGCCCCGATTGTCCGATATGAAGACAGCGGCGCCTGATTGGTCTTATACCGGCGAGCGGGGACCGAGCCACTGGGGCGAGTTGCACGCTTCCTACGAACGTTGCCGTGCCGGGCGCTTGCAGTCACCGGTACCGATCGAAAGCGCGGCAGCGCTGTTTCAGCCCTGTATGCCACTTCGGTTTCGCTACCGGAGTACAGCCTTACACTTGGTCAATGACGGTAATGCGCTGCGGCTTGGTTATGACCGTGGCAGTCATCTTGTGATCGATGGCCTCAGCTACGAACTGGTGGAGCTGCGTTTTCATATCCCCGGCGAGCACACGCTCGATGGGCACACCCCTGATGGGGAGATTGAGTTCATCCACGGCAATAACCGTGGCGATATCGCCATCATGTCAGTGCTGATCGAGGCCGGCAATCGGGTCAACCAAACCTTGCGGCGCATCCTGGAGCATGCACCCACGGCGGCCGGCCAGCAGGCTTACGGTCGTCACATCGGCGTCAACGCCATGTTGCTGCTTCCGCCACGGCGCTCGTATTTTCGCTACCAAGGCTCACTGACACGGCCACCCTGCGAGGAGGGCGTTCACCGCTACGTATTGGATACGCCGCTCAAGATCGCAAGCGCCGATCTGGCTAGGTTGGCCCAGATCGTTGGTGCGAACGCACGCCCATTACAGCCGCTCGGAGAACGCCGGGTGGAGCGGTTTTGTTCAACGCCAGTCGATTAGCGTAACGCTGGTCGAGCAGCGTTACGCCAATCCAATCTCCCGCGCGCTCCGTGCTTACTCGGCGTTGGCGTCTTCCTTGACCTTGACCACGTCTTCGTTCAATTCGACCTCGGCATCATTGCGCAGCTTGGTGAGCGCCTCGGCGACCTTCTGCTGTCGCAGCGCTGCTTCGAGTCGAGGTTTGGCTTGCTCGAACGACGGCGGCTCGGCGATCCGGGTCTCTTCGAGCTTGATCACATGCCAGCCGAACTGGGTCTGCACCGGTTGCTGGGAGTAGGTGCCCGGCTCCATCTCGGCGACAGCGTCGGCAAACGGCTTGACCATGCGCCGCGCATCGAACCAGCCGAGATCGCCACCTTTCTCGGCGGTTGGGCCGAGTGAATGTTCCTCGGCCAGCTCCGCGAAGCCCTCGCCATCTGCGGCGTTGAGCTGTTCGATCAGCGCCTGCGCCTTGTCCTTGTCATCAAGCAGGATGTGGCGTGCGTTGTACTCGGTCTGTTGCGATTGTTCGACGAGTTGATCATAGGCTTGCTTGAGTTCGGCCTCGTTCGGATCAATCTCCGCGCCGATATTTTGCAAGGCCGCCGCAGAGAGCACCATCATACGCTGGAGAGCCAACGCCGTCTGTACCTCCTCGTTCTCGCTCAGGTTGCGCTTCTCTCCCTCCTGGGAGGCCACCACCATATTCATGAATTCGTTGAACGCTTGCTCTTGCAATTGCGGGCTGTTCTGGCTGTCGCGTTGCTGTAGCAGCTCACCGTAGTAGGCGCGGAACAGCTCGAGTTCATAGGGCTGACCATTGACGGTGGCGATCAGCGTGTCGTCGCTGTCCTGGGCCTCTTGGGCACAGGCGGGCGAGACCAGGGCCACGGCTAGTAGCGGCGCGGTGATAAAGCGATGTCTCATACGAGTTTTCCTTCTTGACGGTTTGATGATGGTGCATGCCTGGCTCAAGCAGGCAGAACCTTGATAAAGGGTTTGACCTGGACCTCGGCATAGACGCCCGCGAGGACATAGGGATCGGCATCGGCCCACGCCTGGGCGGCTTGCAGGTCGCTGAACTCGGCCACCACCAGCGAGCCGGTGAAGCCGGCCTCGCCGGGCTCCGAGGTATCGATCGCCGGATGTGGGCCGGCGAGGATCAACCGACCCGCGTCTTGGAGCTGGCGCAGGCGCTCGAGATGTGCCGGGCGCGTCGCACGGCGTTGCGACAGGCTCTCGGGCCGATCGCGGCTGATGATGGCATAGAGCATCAGCGGATGTCTCCAGTGGTTGCAGGTGAGGGCGGCGAGTGAGGTAGAACACCTGCCCGATCAAGAGCAGGATCGTCGGCCCCATCATACCGAACGAAAACATCGATGAGTCGTTCATCGGTTAGAATGGGCCGATGATCAAGACGCCCGACCTGCACACGCATTCCACCGCCTCCGATGGCACCCTGACGCCACGCGCACTGATGGCCCGCGCTGCCGCGCAGGGCGTCGAGGTGCTGGCCCTGACCGACCACGATACCTTGGCCGGGATCGACGAGGCCGCCGAGGCCGCGCAGGCGCTGGGGTTGACCCTGGTGCCTGGGGTCGAGATCTCGGTGACCTGGAACGCGCGCACCATCCATGTCGTCGGGTTGGATGTCGACCCGCATTGCGCGAGCCTGCGCGCCGGGCTGAGCGGCTTGCGGGCGTACCGCGAAGAGCGGGCGGTCGAGATCGCGCAGCGTTTGGCGCAGGCCGGCTGGCCTGGGGCACTCGAGGGCGCGCGCGCTTACGCCGCGGGCGAACTCGTTGGTCGCACCCATTTCGCCCGCTTCCTGGTGCAGCGCGGCGCGGCTCGGGATGTGCGCGCCGTGTTCAAACACTTTCTCGTCAAAGGCAAGCCGGGCTATGTGGCTGGACGCTGGACAACGCTGGAGGAGGCGGTCGACTGGATTCGCGCCGCCGGCGGTCAGGCGGTGATGGCGCACCCGGCCCGCTATGGGCTCACGCGCTCGAAGATGAAACGCCTGCTCGATGACTTTCGCGCCTGTGGTGGGCGCGGCATCGAAGTGGTCTCCGGGAGTCACAGTCGGGATGACGCGTTCACCTTCGCCCGCTGGGCGCGCGAGTTGGGACTGCTGGCCTCGGCCGGCTCCGACTATCATGGCCCCGAGAGCCCCTGGGTCGAACTCGGCCAGTTGCCGTCCCTGCCCGAGGGCAGTCGAGCGATCTGGAGTCAGCCGGGCTTCGCCGGCATCCGGCCATCGCCGCTCGAGCCGAGCGCGCGGCCGGGCTTGCGCCTTGCTACGGCCTGAGTCGCCGCTGTTCGCCGATGGCCCGCTCACATCAATTCCTCGCGATCCACCCGCAAGACCCGCAGGCGCGGCTGATTCAGCGCGCGGCGGCGGTGTTCGCCTCCGGCGGCGTGGTGGTCTATCCGACCGATTCCTCCTATGCGCTCGGCTGTCAGCTCGGCGACAAAGCGGCGCTGGATCGCATTCGGCTGATCCGGCGCGTCGACGACAAGCACCATTTCACCCTGGTCTGTCGGGATCTGTCGGAGATCGCCACCTATGCGCGCCTCGACAATCAGGGCTATCGTCAGCTCAAGTCGTTGACGCCCGGACCCTATACCTTCATCTTCCAGGCCACCAAGCAGGTGCCGCGTCGGTTGCTGCACCCCAAGCGCCGCGCCATCGGCATCCGCGTGCCGGGCACGCCGATCACTCGGGCCTTGCTCGCGGAGCTGGATCAGCCGATCCTGAGCACCACCCTGATCCTGCCCGGCGACGAGGAGCCGATGGATGATGTGCTCGAGATGCGCGAGACCATCGGCCATTGTGTCGAACTGATTATCGATGGCGGTCCCTGCGGCAACCAACCGACCACGGTCGTCGATATGACCCAGGACCCGCCCGTCGTCGTGCGCGAAGGCAAGGGCGACACCACGGTCTTTCAGCAATAGCCTCCCAACCTTGATCCCGGCCGCCTTCGGCCTTCGCCTGCATTCGCTGCCCATCTCATGGAATCTGTCTCTCAAACCCTGTTGCTGATCTTGCTGATCGCGGTGCCGGTGCTGTTCGCGATCACCGTGCACGAGGCCGCGCATGGGTGGGTCGCCCATCGTCGCGGCGATCCGACCGCCGCCCTGCTAGGGCGCGTCACCTTCAACCCGATCAAGCACATCGACCCGGTCGGCACCCTCATCGTGCCGCTGGTCATCTTTTTCAGCTCCAAGACCCTGCTCGGGGTGCCATTCCTGTTCGGCTGGGCCAAGCCGGTGCCGGTGAACTGGCGTCTGCTGCACAATCCACGCTGGGATATGGCGCTGGTCGCCGTCGCCGGGCCTGGCGTCAATCTGCTGATGGCGATCGGCTGGGGCCTGGCCTTGCAAGGGATGGCTTGGCTGCTGATCGGGTTGGACGGTCGCATCGACATTCCGAGCGCCTTGCTGTATTTCTACGTCGAACTCTGCGTGATCGGCGTGCTGATCAATCTGTTCCTGATGGCGCTGAACCTGATCCCGGTGCTGCCACTCGATGGCGGGCGCGTGCTCAGCGCATTTTTGCCGCGCACGCTGGCACGTGGCTTTGCGCGCTTGGAGCCCTATGGGCTGTTGATCCTGGTCGCGCTCCTGTTGCTGCCGAATGGACAGCCGCCCGGCATGCTCGGCGCGATCCTGCGCCCGGCGGTCGATGGTGCTTTGTTTATGATCCCCGGTTCCGACCTGGTCCGTGATCGTTTTCCGCAACCGTGATCGCTCACTCTCTGATTAACGAAGGCCCGAAGCCGTTGACTTCCGTTCCGAACCAAACCCATCGCGTCCTCTCCGGCATGCGCCCGACGGGCAAGCTCCATCTCGGCCACTATCATGGTGTGCTGAAGAACTGGATCGCGCTCCAGCATGAGTACGAGTGCTTCTTCTTCGTCGCCGATTGGCATGCGCTGACCACCGACTACGAAGATCCGTCCCAGATCCCACAGGCCAGCTTCGACATGGTGGTCGACTGGCTCGCCTCGGGCATCAGCGCCGGCGCGGCGACCCTGTTCATCCAGTCGCGGGTGCCGGAGCATGCCGAGTTGCATCTGCTGCTGTCGATGATCACGCCGCTGGGCTGGCTCGAGCGCGTGCCGAGCTACAAGGATCAGCAGGAGAAGCTCAAGGAAAAGGATCTCGCCACCTACGGCTTCCTCGGTTATCCGCTGCTGCAGAGCGCCGATATCCTCATCTACAAGGCCGGCGCGGTGCCGGTCGGCGAGGATCAGGTCGCGCATGTCGAGATGACCCGCGAGATTGCGCGCCGCTTCAATCACATCTATGGCCGCGAGCCGGACTTCGAGGCCCAGGCCGAGCAGGCCAAGCGCAAGATGGGCAAGAAGAACGCGAAGATGTTCGATCAGCTCAAGCGCCGCTATCAGGAGCAGGGCGATCAGGAGGCACTCGATGTCGCCCGCGCGCTGCTCGAGAGCCAGGCCAACATCACCATCGGCGATCGCGAGCGGCTGCTCGGCTACCTCGAGGGCGGTGGCCGGGTGATCCTGCCCGAGCCCGCGCCGTTGCTGACCAAGGCCGCCAAGATGCCGGGGCTCGATGGGCAGAAGATGTCCAAGTCCTACGGCAACACCATCGCGCTGCGCGATGATCCGAGCGCGGTCGAGCAAAAGTTGCGCACCATGCCGACTGATCCAGCGCGCGTGCGCCGCACCGATCCGGGCAATCCCGAGGTCTGCCCGGTCTGGCAATTCCACCAAGTCTACTCGGAGACCGAGGTCAAGGACTGGGTGCAGCAAGGCTGTCGCAGCGCCGGCATCGGTTGTGTCGAGTGCAAGCAGCCCGTCATCGACGCCGTGCGCAAGGAGCTGGAGCCGATCCAGGCCGAGGCGAAACGGCTCGAGGCCGAGCCGGATCTGGTGCGCTCGTTCATCAACGAAGGCTGCGAACGCGCCCGCGACACGGCGCGCGAGACCATGGAGGATGTCCGCCACGTGATGTCGCTGCGCCAGGGCTGAGCGGCGCCACGCCCGCGCGCGAATCAGACCATGGCACTGCCAGCCCCCGAGACCGAGCCCTCAGCCGCGTCTTCGGCCTCGGAGGCTGGAGTCGGCGTCCAAGCACATCTCGCCCTGGTGCGTGGCGAGCCGCTGCTGAAGCTGCCGGAAGACCTCTATATCCCCCCAGATGCGCTCGAGATCTTCCTCGACACCTTCGAGGGGCCGCTGGATCTGCTGCTCTACCTGATCCGACGCCAGAATCTCGACATCCTCGATATCCCGATCATCGAGATCACCAATCAGTACATGGAGTACGTGGAGCTGATGAAGGAGGTGCGGCTCGAACTGGCCGCCGAGTATCTGGTGATGGCCGCGATGCTGTGCGAGATCAAGTCGCGCATGCTGTTGCCGCGAACCGACGACGATAACGAGGATGACGAGGACCCGCGCGCCGAGCTGGTGCGCCGCCTGGCCGAATACGAGCAGTTCAAACAAGCCGCGCAAGACCTCGAGGCCTTGCCACGGCTGGAACGCGATCGTTTCGCGGTCCAGGCAACGGTGCCGCCGGGGGCGATTCGGCGCCTTCCGCCCGCAGTCGAACTCGATGAGTTGCTGGCGGCCTTGCAGGGCGTCTTGGCGCGCGCCGATCTGTTCACCAGCCATCAGATCGAGCGCGAATCGCTGTCGTTGCGCGAGCGCATGTCAGCGGTGTTGGAGCGCATCAGTGGCGCCGAGCTGGTGCCCTTCAGCGAGCTGTTCGATATTACTGAGGGCCGCGCGGGTGTCGTGGTCAGCTTCCTGGCGGTGCTGGAACTGTTGAAGGCGGCGACGCTGGAGCTGATCCAGGTCGAACCCTTCGCGCCGATTCGGTTGCGCCGGCGCGGCCTTGGCGAGGCGACATGAGTGATTCGCAAGCGCGGGTGCCCGAGGTCACACAGGTGGTCGAAGGGGCGTTGTTGGCCTACGGCGAGCCGCTGTCGATCGAGCGCATCCAGGGCCTCTACGAAGATCACGAGCGCCCGAGCCGCGAGGCGGTGCTGACCGCGCTGGAGGCACTGCGCGAGGCGTATCAGGGGCGCGGGATCGAGGTGGTCGAGGTCGCCAGCGGGTGGCGGGTGCAAGTGCGCGCCGAGGTCGCTCCCTGGGTCGGGCGGCTGTGGCAAGAGAGGCCGACGCGCTATTCGCGCGCGCTGCTCGAAACCCTGGCTCTGATCGCCTACCGCCAGCCGATCACTCGTGGCGAGATCGAGCAGATCCGTGGCGTCGCGGTGAGCACGCCGATCATCAAGACCCTGACCGAGCGCGACTGGGTGCGGGTGGTTGGTCATCGCGATGTGCCTGGTCGTCCCGCGCTCTATGCCACGACCCGGCGCTTTCTCGACTATTTCGGGCTGCGCTCGCTCAACCAGTTGCCGCCCTTGACCGAGATCCGCGATGCCCGCTTTTTCGAGCAGGCGCTGGAAACACCACCAGAACCGTCCCACCACCACGGAGACCAGCAAGATGAAGGACGCTAATCGGCGCCGCCCCTCACCGAGTGGCCCACCAGCGGAGCCCGAGGAGCCGGTGCGGCTGCAGAAGGTGCTCGCCGAGGCGGGGCTTGGCTCGCGGCGCGAGATCGAGGGCTGGATTCGCGAGGGCCGGGTGCGCGTGAATGGTCAACCGGCCAAGCTCGGCGATCGCGTGCAGCCGAGCGATCGCATCCAGGTCGATGGCAACGAGGTGCGCCGGCGCGCAGCGAGCCGCCACCGGCTGCGCGTGCTCGCCTATCACAAGCCCGAGGGCGAGGTGGTCACGCGGCGCGATCCCGACGGGCGGCCGACCATCTTTCGTCGTCTGCCGGGAATCCGCGAGGGACGCTGGATCGCGGTCGGCCGGCTCGATCTCAATACCGCCGGCCTGTTGCTGGTGACCAATCATGGCGAGCTGGCCAATCGGCTGATGCATCCATCGCGGGCGCTCGAGCGCGAATACGCGGTGCGGGTGCGTGGCGAGGTCTCGGATCAGTTGCTGGCGCAGTTGGTCAATGGGGTGGAGTTGGAGGATGGTCCAGCTCGGTTCGAGGAGATCGTGCCGTCCGGCGGCTCGGAGAGCCATCAGTGGTTCCATGTGCTCATCGTCGAGGGCCGCAATCGCGAGGTGCGAAGGCTCTGGGAGGCGGTGGGCTGCACGGTCAGCCGGCTCAAGCGGGTGCGTTATGGCAATGTGATCCTCGGCGCGCGGCCGACGCCGGGGCAGTGGCGGGAAGTCGTCGGCGAAGAACTCGAAGGCTTGCTCAGGCTGGCTGACCTCGCTCCAACCGCGTCCGGCGGCCCGGCACGCACCGAACGGGCCCGAAGCGAACGCCATCGGCCTGGATTCAAGCCGGCTGAGGCATCCACGGGCCGCCGTGCCGGGCCAAGAACATCGCATGGGCGCGGTAAATCGCGATGAAGGCGGTCGTGCTATGGGCTCATAGCCGCAGCAGCCGAATCCGCGTCCCTACAGGAGCCTACCTTCTTGACCAGGGCGTCATCAGCGCCGCATTCTACGCGGTTATCGTCGCGGCTTTGCTGATCGGGTTTGCCGGTCTGCGGCCTCGCTCCTGATTCTCATTCCTGCCGCCCGAGAGGACCATGACTGCGTCTGCCCAATCCCTGAGTTTCGAACTCGCGCCCGGTGGGGCCTTGCGTGGCGAGCTGCGTGTGCCCGGTGATAAATCCATCTCCCATCGCGCGGTGATGCTCGCGGCCCTGGCCGAAGGCACGACCGAAATCGACGGTTTCCTCGAGGGCGCCGATAGCCTGGCGACCCTGGCGGCCTTTCGCGCCATGGGCGTCGCCGCCGAGGGGCCGAGCGCGGGCCGGCTGCAGGTTCATGGTGTCGGTCTGCACGGATTGAACGACCCAGGGCGGGCGCTGGATCTCGGCAACTCAGGCACCTCGATGCGTTTGTTGTCCGGGCTGCTCGCCGGGCAGCGCTTCGCGACCACGCTGATCGGCGATGCCTCGCTCTCGCGGCGGCCGATGGGGCGGGTGATCGAGCCGCTGCGACAGATGGGCGCGCACATCGAGGCGACACCGGAAGGGCGCGCGCCGCTCGGCCTGCTGCCGGTCGAGCGATTGCAGGGCATCGACTACCCGCTACCGGTCGCCAGTGCGCAGGTCAAATCGAGCCTGCTGCTGGCCGGGCTCTATGCCCAGGGCGAGACCTGCGTGAGCGAGCCGGCGCCGACGCGGGATCATACCGAGCGCATGCTCGGTGCTTTCGGCTATTCGGTGCGGCGCGCGGGCAACCGCGTCTGCCTGAGCGGCGGTGGGCGCCTGGTCGCGGCCCCGCTCAGCATTCCGGCCGATGTGTCCTCGGCGGCGTTCTTCCTGGTCGGTGCTAGCATCGCGCCGGGTTCGGATCTGACCCTGACCCAGGTCGGCATGAATCCGACCCGCCTCGGCGTGGTCAATATCCTGCGCCAGATGGGCGCCGATATCGCCATCGAGCGCCCACGCGAACTCGGTGGCGAGCCGGTCGCCGATCTGCGCGTGCGCGCCGCGCCCTTGCACGGCATCGCGATCCCGCAGGAACAGGTGCCCTTGGCGATCGATGAATTCCCCGCGTTGTTCATCGCCGCCGCCTGTGCCGATGGCGAGACACTGTTGAGCGGCGCGAGCGAGCTGCGAGTGAAGGAGAGCGATCGCATCCAGGTCATGGCCGATGGTCTCGCCGCCTTGGGCGTGGAGGCCGAGCCCCGCCCGGATGGGATGCGGATTCGCGGCCTGGGCGCGGCGGGGTTGCTCGGTGGCGGCGAGGTCGAGGCGCATGGCGATCATCGCATCGCGATGGCCTTCGCGATCAGCGCGCTGCGCGCGGCGGCGCCAATTCGGGTTGAGGATTGCGCCAATGTCGAGACCTCGTTTCCGGATTTCGTCGGTCTCGCCGCCGCGGTTGGCCTGCCGATCACCGAGCTGCGCGATGTGGAGCGCCAGGCATGAAGCAACCGACAACGCTAGAGACCGGGCGAGAGCCCGAGCAGGCGGCTCCATCGGGCGCCGCTCCAATTGCCGCTCCAGTGATCACCATCGATGGCCCCTCCGGGACCGGAAAAGGCACGATTGCCAGCCTGCTCGCCGAGCATCTCGGCTGGCACCTGCTCGACAGCGGTGCGCTCTATCGCACGCTGGCGTTGGCGGCACGTCGGCACGGGGTCGATCTCGACGATGGCGCTGGTCTGGGCCGCCTGGCGGCGAGGATCAGCGTGCGGCTCGAGGGCGAGCGGGTGCGGTTGGATGGAGAGGAGGTCTCGGCGCTGATCCGTACCGCCGAGGCCGGGGTCGATGCCTCACGGGTCGCCGTGCATCCCGAGGTCCGCCAAGCGTTGCTCGGCTGGCAGCGGGAGGCGGCGCTCGCGCCTGGCCTGGTCGCCGATGGGCGCGACATGGGCGCGCGGGTCTTTCCCGATGCGCGGCTCAAGCTCTATCTCGACGCGAGCCCGGAGGAGCGCGCTCGGCGCCGCTATAAACAGTTGAAGGACAAGGAGATGGATGCTAACCTCCCGAATCTTGTCCAAGAGCTTCGTGCGCGCGACGAGCGTGACCGCGAGCGAGCCGAGAGTCCGCTCCAGGTTCCGCCCGGTGCTGTCATCGTCGATTCAACCGAGTTATCGATCGAGCAAGTCTTCGCTCGAGTACTCCAGTTCGTCGACGCCGACCTCGGTGCGCGAGACGCTTAAAGGCAAGACCTCAATCCATTTTGTTTTTCACTCAACCCTCCTGCTGTTAGCTTGTCAGTGATGCGGCGGCAACGAACACCGGGAGATGGCGTGGGACGCCAGGAACATTCACAGCATGACCGAAAGCTTCGCCGAACTCTTTGAGCAGAGCCTAACCAATACCCAGCTCCAGCCGGGCACCATCGTCACCGGCCAGGTCGTTGATATCACCGCCGACTCCGTGATCGTTAATGCCGGACTCAAGTCGGAAGGGATCATTCCACGCAATCAGTTCCTCAGCCCCGAGGGCCAGTTGGAAGTCGCGATCGGCGATGACGTCGAGGTCGCGCTGGACGCGGTCGAGGACGGCTTCGGCGCCACCCGTCTGTCGCGCGAGAAGGCCAAGCGCTTCGCCGCCTGGGACAAGCTCGAACGGGCGTTCGACGATGGCGAGACGGTCACCGGCCAGATCAATGGCAAGGTCAAGGGTGGCTTCACCGTCGAGCTGGGCAGCGTGCGCGCCTTCCTGCCGGGCTCGTTGGTCGATATCCGCCCGGTGCGCGATACCACCTATCTCGAGGGCAAGGACCTCGAGTTCAAGGTGATCAAGCTCGATCGCCGCCGCAACAATGTCGTCGTCTCGCGCCGCGCGGTGGTCGAGGAAGAATACAGCGCCGAGCGCGAGCAACTGCTCGAGAAGCTTGAGGAAGGGCTGGAACTCAACGGCGTGGTCAAGAACCTCACCGACTATGGCGCGTTCCTGGATCTGGGCGGTATCGACGGTCTGCTGCACATCACCGACATGGCCTGGCGGCGGGTCAAGCACCCGTCCGAGGTGGTCGAGATCGGCCAGGAGATCATGGTCAAGGTGCTCAAGTTCGACCGCGAGCGCCAGCGCGTCTCGCTCGGGCTCAAGCAGATGGGCGAGGACCCCTGGGTCAATATCTCGCGCCGCTATCCGGAAAGCACCCGCGTGTTCGGCAAGGTCACCAACATCGCCGACTACGGCTGCTTCGTCGAGATCGAGGAGGGCGTCGAGGGGCTGGTCCACGTCTCCGAGATGGACTGGACCAACAAGAACGTCCATCCGAACAAGGTTGTCAGCGTCGGCGACGAGGTCGAGGTCATGGTGCTGGATATCGACGAGGAGCGTCGCCGCATCTCGCTCGGCATCAAGCAGTGCCAGTCCAACCCTTGGGACGAGTTCTCAGCCATCCACAAGAAGGGCGATCATGTCGCTGGTCAGATCAAATCGATCACCGACTTCGGCATCTTCATCGGCCTCGACGGTGGCATCGATGGCCTGGTCCACCTTTCGGATATCTCCTGGGACGAAACCGGCGAGGATGCGCTGCGCAGCTTCAAGAAGGGCGACGAGGTCGAGACCGTCGTGCTCTCGGTCGATCCGGAGCGCGAGCGTATCTCGCTCGGTATCAAGCAGCTCGACAAGGATCCGTTCTCGAGCTTCGTCGCGGTGCACGAGAAAGGCAGCATCGTCACTGGCACCATCACCGAGGTCGACCCCAAGGGCGCCAATATCGACCTCGGCGATGGCGTCGAGGGCTATCTGCGTGCCTCCGAGATCTCGCGTGATCGCATTGAGGATGCGCGCTCGGTGTTGAAGGTCGGCGAGGAGGTCGAGGCCAAGTTCCTCGGCGTCGATCGTAAGAATCGCAGTATCTCGCTCTCGATCAAGGCCAAGGACATGGCCGACGAGCAGGCCGCGCTCAAGGGCTACGCGCGCGAGGCGCAGGCTGGCACGGCTACGCTCGGGGATATCCTCAAGCAACAGATGGAAGAGGCCGCGAAGGACTGACATCGCTGCTGCACTCTCGCAGACGTCATTCCCTGTGAGCAGACGCCCGACACAGCGTGTCGGGCTTGCATCGCTATTGCAGGCTATCAGCTATGATGAAATCCGAGCTCATCGAAATTCTCGCGAGGGAACAAAACCACCTCGCCTACAAAGACGTCGAGCTCGCGGTGCGCTGTATCCTGGAGCAGATGAGCAGTGCGTTGGCCTCCGGCGAGCGCATTGAGATCCGGGGCTTCGGCAGCTTCTCGCTCCATTTCCGGCCACCGCGTGTCGGCCGCAATCCCAAGACCGGTGAGTCCGTCGCCCTCTCGGGCAAGCATGTGCCGCACTTCAAACCAGGTAAGGAGCTTCGCGACCGAGTCAATCAGGCCTATCAAGACGAGCTGGCCCGCATTGGGCAGAACACGGACGACGAAGACAACGAAGACGTTCAGGCATCGCGCGCTGCGGCGAGCGTTAGCTGATCCGCCCACCTCAATGAACAGAGGGAGGCGCTGTTGATCAGCGTCTCCCTCTGACTTGACTGTCTACTCGGAATATCCGCGACCCTGCCGGCCGACAACGGCGCGGGCGAAGATATTCGGTTGTCCGGACGGCACGACCGTGACGCCGCCGCTCGAGACCTTGTAGCGCTTGGCATCGGCCTCGCGGTCGTAACCGATCATCGCGCCCGGCTCGATGGCGTTATGGCGGTCGACGATCACCTTCTTCAGACGCGCGCCCTTGCCGACATGCACATAGTCCATGATGATGCAGTCCTCGAGTTCGGCGCCCTCGTCGATGACCGCCTCGCGGCGGATGATCGAGTTCTTGATCCGGGTGCCCTCATGGATCATGGTGGCAGCACCGAGCAGGGTGTTGTCGATCTGCCCGCCGAGCACCCGCGCGACCGGCCCCTGGTAGTTACTGGAGTAGATCGGCCAGTCCGGATTGAAGGCATCGAACACCGGCTCGGCACCCAGCACATCCTTGTGGGCGTTGAAGTAGGCATCGATACTGCCGACATCGCGCCAGTAGACCCGGTCCTCATAGGCATTGATGCCGGGGATTATGTTGGTCGCGAAATCATAGGCGAAGAGGCGGTGTTTGCTCGCCAGCAAGCGCGGTAGCACGTGCTGGCCGAAATCCGTCTCGCCGGCTTGCTGCGCATCCTGCAGGGCGCGCAGCAGCACCTCGGTGGTGAAGATGTAATTGCCCATCGAGGCATAGGCCTTCTCAGGGTCCTCGGGCATCGGCGAAGGATTGGCCGGTTTCTCCTGGAAGGCCTCGACCCGGCCATCGGCATCGGCGGCGATGACGCCAAAGCCTTTGGCATCCTCCAGTGGGACGGGAAGGGCGGCGATGGTGACATCCGCCTCACGCTCCTTGTGGAACGCGACCATCTGCGAGATGTCCATGCGGTAGATGTGATCGGCGCCGAACACTACGACCAGATCCGGGCCGTGTTCCTCGATCAGGTTGAGGTTTTGATTGACCGCGTCGGCGGTGCCCTGGAACCAAGACTCGCCGAGCAGCATCTGCGGCGGCACCACGGTCACGAATTGATCCTTGAGCAAGGGCGAGATGGTCCAGGCCTTGCGCACGTGCTCGATCAACGCTTGCGACTTGTACTGCACCAGCAGATAGATGGTCCGGATCTGCGAGTTGATCAGGTTACTGAGCACGAAATCGACGATGCGGTAGCGCGAGCCGAAGGGCACCGAGGGCTTGGAGCGGGCGGCGGTCAGCGGTTGTAGGCGTGAGCCTTGGCCGCCGGCCATGACGAAGGCAATAATTCGATCGGGCATGTTTCCTCCGGGCGCTATGGATCGGTCACTAAGGCGCTAGCAACGCGGATACGGTATCGACGCTGCGCTTTCGACGAGCGAGTCCGGCGACGGGGCCGCGCGCCGCGTTACAATGTGCGCTTCAGTTCGGTTGTGTTCGATGCCGTCTGCGCGTCGGTCGCCCCAAGGCTCGCGTAGACCGGCATCGGCCCATGATAAACCGGGACCGGCTCTTATTGTTGTAATCCGAACCCTGATCGAGACCGGCAGCGGTCCGATTTCATCCAAGGAGAGACTATGGGCAACAGTTTCGAGTTACCGCGGCGTCCAGTGGTATTGGTCATTCTCGATGGTTTTGGAACCAATCCGAGCAAGGCGAACAATGCGGTGGTGCTCGCGCACACGCCGAATTTCGATCGCCTGTTCGCGCACAACGCGCATACGGTGCTGCAGGCCTCGGCACGCGCCGTCGGCCTGCCGGAAGGCCAAATGGGCAACTCCGAGGTCGGCCACATGACACTGGGCTCGGGCTGCACGGTGCGCCAGGACCTGGTGTTGATCGATGACGCGATCGCCGATCGCAGTTTCTTCGACAACAAGGCGCTGCAGGCCGCCGCGCGGCGTGCGCTCGAGCGTGGTCGTCCGCTGCATCTGATCGGGCTGGTCTCCGACGGTGGCGTGCACAGCCATGTGCGCCACCTCAATGCGCTGATCAAGCTCGCCAAGTACCAGGGCGCGCGTCCAGCCGTGCACATGATCACTGACGGTCGCGATACCGCTCCGCGCTCGGCGCTCAGCTTTCTGGGTGCGCTCGATGAGGCGCTCGCGGCTGCGGGCGGTGCCATCGCCACGGTCAGCGGGCGCTACTATGCGATGGATCGCG
Organism: Halochromatium salexigens; assembly: GCF_016653295.1. Classification (GTDB taxonomy): domain Bacteria; phylum Pseudomonadota; class Gammaproteobacteria; order Chromatiales; family Chromatiaceae; genus Lamprobacter; species Lamprobacter salexigens. The sequence goes on from NZ_NHSF01000054.1 coordinate 41,034, forward strand.
ACAAGCGCTGGGATCGCACCCAGCTCGCCTTCGAGGCGCTGGTCCACGGCCAGGGGCGTGAGGCCGAGTCGGCGCGCGCGGCGATCGAGCAGGCCTATGCCGCCGATGAGGATGATGAGTTCATCCGCCCGACCCTGATCACCGGTGGCGAGCGTATCCAGGACGGCGACCCGGTGATCTTCTTCAACTTCCGCAAGGATCGTCCACGGCAGATCGTCTCGGCCCTCTCTAAACGCGATTTCGACGACTTCGAGCGCGGTGATTTCAGCGCCGCCGAGCTAACCTGCATGATGGAGTACGACCCCTGGTACGGACTGCCGAGCGCCTTCGGTCACGAGATGCCACCGGTGGTGCTCGGCGAGGTGCTCAGCGACGCCGGCCTGCCGCAGTTCCACTGCGCCGAGACCGAGAAGTACGCCCATGTCACCTTCTTCTTCAACGGTGGCCGAAGCGACCCCTTCCCGGGCGAGGAGCGCAGCCTGATCCCCTCTCCGCAGGTCGCGACCTATGATTTGCAACCAGAGATGTCCGCGCGCGAGGTTGCCGATGCCGTGATCGCCGCCCTCGAGAGCAAGGCCTACGCCTTTATCGTGGTCAACTTCGCCAACGGCGACATGGTGGGGCACACGGCCGTGCGCGAGGCGGTGCTGAAGGCTGTCGAGACGCTCGATCAGGAGGTGGGTCGCGTCATCGACACCGCCAACGAGCAAGGCTACTCGGTCCTGATGACCGCCGATCACGGCAACTGCGATGAGATGATTGACCCCCTGACCAGCGAGCCACATACCCGCCACACGATCTATCCGGTCCCCTGCTTGGTGATCGATGAAGTGGGTTGGAAGCTACGCATCGGCGCTGGCATCGAGGATGTCGCCCCGACCGTGCTGCAGTTGATGGGCCTGCCTCAGCCCGAGGCCATGCAGGGGAAATCCATCTTGCTGAAACCGGCCCAGAAATAGACGCGGTTCGCGGGCGGCGTTGCCGTCGCTAGCCGTGCTCCGAGCATGCAACAGTATCTAGACCTACTCCGCGACGTGGTCGAGAACGGCCACGATAAGGCCGATCGCACTGGGGTGGGCACGCGCTCGGTGTTCGGCCGGCAGGTGCGTTTCGATCTCAATGCCGGCTTTCCGCTGGTCACCACCAAGCGCATCCACACCAAGAGCGTCTTCGCCGAGCTACTCTGGTTCCTCTCCGGCTCCACCAACAACCGCGCCCTCAATGCGCAAGGGGTACGCATCTGGGATGAGTGGGCCGCCGACGACGGCGAACTCGGCCCGATCTATGGCGCGCAATGGCGCCGCTGGCCGACGCCGAGCGGTGACCGCCTCGATCAGATCAGCCAGGTGCTCGCGCAGATCAAGCAGGATCCGGATTCGCGCCGGCTGCTGGTTACGGCCTGGAATCCGGCTGTGTTGCCGGAGCCCGGTCGCTCGCCGCGCGAGAACGCCGCGCACGGGCGCATGGCGCTGGCACCCTGCCACTGTCTGTTCCAGTTCTATGTGCAGGATGGGATCTTGTCCTGCCAGCTCTATCAACGCAGCGCCGATCTCTTCCTAGGCGTGCCCTTCAATATCGCCAGCTACGCATTGCTCACGCAGCTGATGGCGCAACAGGCCGATCTTCGGGTCGGCGAGCTGGTGCAAACCTTCGGCGATCTGCATCTCTATCGCAATCACCTCACCGAGGCGATCGTCTTCGAGCAGCTGCGCCGCGCGCCGCGTCCGCTGCCGCATCTTCATATCCAACGCCGGCCGCCGAGCCTATTTGACTATCGGCTCGAGGATTTCAGCCTCGAGGGCTATGATCCGCATCCGCCCATTCGCGCCCCGATCGCGGTCTAAGGCGCCGCGCCCCACCTGAGCAACCGCCCCACAGCATGACCCTGATTGACGCATTGATCCAATACGGCCTGTTTACGGCCAAGACGCTCACCCTGGTATTAGCTCTCGGGCTGCTCCTAGTCCTCGTGTTCCGCGCTCGGCCCAGCAGCTCTGGCGATGATGATGACGATGGCAGCCGCCTTGAGGTGGTTGATCTGAATGGACGTTACGCAGCCATGGCCGACACTATCAAGGCCGCGACCCTGCCGCCAAAGGTGTTCAAAAAGGACTTCAAGGCCGAGCGCAAGGCCGAGAAGGCGCGCGCGAAGGCCGAAGAGGCGGACGATAAGCGGCGACTGTTCGTGATCGATTTCCACGGTGACCTGATGGCGACCGAGGTTTCCGCCTTGCGCGAGGTCATTTCGGCGCTGTTGATCACCGCGACGCCGAAGGACGAGGTCTTGCTGCGTCTCGACAATGCCGGCGGCGCCGTGCACGAACATGGATTGGCCGCCTCGCAGCTGCTGCGGCTGCGCAACGCTGGCATCCCACTGACCATTGCTGTCGACAAGGTCGCGGCCAGTGGAGGCTACCTGATGGCCTGTGTCGCCAATCGCCTCCTTGCCGCGCCCTTCGCCGTGGTCGGCTCGATCGGCGTGTTGGCCGAGATGCCGAATTTTCATCGCCTATTACAGGAGAAAGGCGTCGACTTCGAACTCCATACCGCCGGCGAGCACAAGCGCACCCTAACGCTGTTCGGCGAGAACACCGACGAAGGCCGCATTAAACTGCGTGAGCAGCTCGAAGAGACCCATGGCCAGTTCAAGGCCTTCATCGCCGCCTATCGGCCCGCCCTCGATCTGAGCAAGGTCGCGACCGGCGAGTATTGGCATGGCGAGCAGGCATTGAGCCTGGGGTTGGTCGATGATGTCCAAACCAGCGACGACTATCTGCTGGCGGCGCGCGCTGACGCCGACCTCTACAAGGTCCGTTATCGGGCGCGCAAACGGCCGTTGCAGCGCTTGCTCGGAGCGGTCGAGCTGAATGAGACGCCGCGGGCCATCATGCGCGCGCTTGCCGGGGCGATTGGACCCGTCGCACGCTGGTTACGACACTTGGGGAGTTGAGAGATGCTGCCCGTGGCCGCGTCACCCTCCTCCTAGAGAGAGGAGCTGCCCCAGGAGCTGCGGCGCCGGCGCAGTCGCAGATTGGGCAGCACGAGTCCAATCAGGATGCCGCCACCAACGACACCGGCACCGATCAGGAACCATTGCTGTCGGCTCTGATTGCTCAGTTCCAGATTGCGGTGCTCGAGCTGATCGACCTTGAGCAGGAGATTCGAGACCTGTTCCTGGAGCTGGCGACGCTCGCGGTCGATTTGGATCGCGTTGGTCGCGGCATTGCGGATCTCAGCAAGCTCGGCCTCGAGGTCTTGTTTGTCGCGTTTCAGGGCCTCGGCCTGGTCCTTGAGGCTGCTGTGCTCGCGCTGCAAGGTACCCAGCCGCGCGGCGAGCTTATCGGGCTCCTGTTGCAATTCCGCGAGCTTGGCCTCCATGGCCTCCAGCCTGCTGCGGGCGGCGGGTTCCTCCTGCAGATAGCTCAGCATAATGTAACCGGTCAAGCCATCTTCGGTGCGCACCCGGGCATAGCCGCTATCTCTGTTGATGCCGAGGATGCTGAGTGGAGTGCCGCTCGGTAGCTGGCGTAGGATCTTATAGCGGGTGCTCTCGCCACTGCGCAGATTGAACTCGTACTGGTCGGTGACATAGCGCGTCTCCGCTCCTGAGATGGGGGACGTGGCGACCAGGGCGGCGGCCAACCAAAGGGCGGCGTGTAAATGGCGCGTGCGCAGCATGAGGTGTGATCGCAGGTAGATCGGTTGCGAGGTCAGCGGCGGCTGCCATCGCTGGATGGAGGATCGAGCAGCAGCTCCAGCAAGGCCTTCTGGGCGTGCAGCCGATTCTCGGCCTCGTCCCAGACCACCGATTGGGGGCCGTCGATGACCTCGGCGCTGACCTCTTCGCCGCGATGGGCGGGCAAACAGTGCATGAACAGGGCATCGGCGCGCGCTTGGGCCATCAGCGCCGGCGTGACGCTGAAGGCGGCAAAGCGCGCCTGACGCTCGGTTTCCTCACTCTCTTGGCCCATGCTGGCCCAGACATCGGTCACCACCAGATCGGCCTGCTCGACGGCCACCGCCGGATCATGCGTGAGGCTGCACTGATCGGGCGCCGAGGCCAGGATCTCGGCGTCCGGCTCGAAACCTTGCGGACAGGCGATGCGCAGCTCGAAGCCGAACACGCGCGCGGCATTGATATAGGAATGACACATGTTGTTGCCATCGCCGATGAAGGCCACGCGCCGGCCCCGGATCGCGCCCCGATGCTCGCGATAGGTCTGCATGTCGGCGAGCAGTTGGCAGGGATGGAAGCGGTCGGTCAGCCCATTGATCACCGGTACCCGGGAATGGGCGGCGAAGCGCGTCACGGTCTCGTGCTCGAAGGTGCGGATCATCACCGCATCGACCATCCGCGACAAGACCCGCGCGCTGTCCTCGATCGGCTCGCCGCGCCCGAGCTGGGTGTCGCGCGGCGAGAGGAAGATCGCGCTGCCGCCGAGCTGCGCCATGCCGGCCTCGAACGAGACGCGGGTGCGGGTCGAGGATTTCTCGAACACCATCGCCAGGCTGTAGCCGGCGAAGGGGCGAGAGTCCTCGCCGCGCTGGCGGCGTTGCTTCAACTCGCTCGCGCGTGCGATGAGGCGCTCGGCCTCGCTCGCGTCGAGATCGAGCAGGGTGAGGAAATGCTTGGGGGCGGTCGGCGTGGTATCGGTCGTCACGAGGGGCTTCCGTCAGCGGCAGGCGCATCGGCGCCTAGGAACGTCAGGATCAGCTCGGAGACGGCCTCGACGATCTGCGTCGCCTGCTCGTCATCGATGATCAGTGGCGGTAAGAGGCGCACCACCGATCCCGCCGTGACGTTGATGAGGAGTCCCTGCTCGAGGGCCAGCGGCACCAGCTCGGCGCAGGGGCGGTCGAGTTCGATGCCGATCATCAGCCCGCGACCGCGGATGTCGACCACGGCGGGGACACCGTTCAGGCGCGTGCGCAGGCCATCGATGAGGCGATCGCCGAGCACGGCGGCGCGCGCGGGCAGATGCTCGTTCTCGAGGGTGTCGAGCACGCTCAAGGCCGCGCGGCAGGCGAGCGGATTGCCGCCGAAGGTCGAGCCGTGGCTGCCCGGGCCGAGCACCTCGGCGGCCGCGCCACTGGCCAGACAGGCGCCGATCGGCACCCCGTTCGCGAGCCCCTTGGCCAGCGTCATCACATCCGGCTTCACGCCGCTCCACTGGTGCGCGAACAGGCGCCCGGTGCGGCCCATGCCGGTCTGGATCTCGTCGATCATCAGCAGCCAGTCGTGATGATCGCAGAGCAGGCGCAAGCGCTGCAGATAATCCTCATCCGGCACGATGACGCCGCCTTCGCCCTGGAGCGGCTCGACCAGCACGGCGACGATGGTCGGTCGGTTCTCGGCGGCGGTCTCGACGGCGTCGATAGCGTTGTAGGGCACGCGCACGAAGCCCTGCACCAGTGGCTCGAATCCGGCCTGGGCCTTGCGGTTGCCAGTCGCGGTGAGCGTCGCCAGGGTGCGCCCATGAAAGGCGTTCTCCATCACCAGGATGGCAGGATGCTGCACGCCGCGCTTGTGGGCATGCAGGCGGGCCAGTTTGATCGCCGCCTCGTTGGCCTCGGCGCCCGAGTTGCCGAAGAATACCCGCTCCATGCCAGCCGCACCGCACAGGCGAGCGCCCAGCTCGGCCTGATGTGGCACCTGATAGAGATTGGAGGTATGCAGCAGGGTGCCGGCCTGATCGCAGAGGGCGTCGCGCACGGCGGGATGCGCGTGCCCCAGCCCGCAGACGGCGATGCCGGCGAGCGCATCCAGGTAGCGCCGACCGGTTTGGTCCCAGAGCCAGGCGCCCTCGCCACGCTCGAAGGCCACCGGCAGGCGTTTGTAGGTGGCCATCAGCGGCGACTGCTTGCCGCTGTCTGGAGGTTCAGTCGCCAATGGATTGCCGGCGTCGTCAGGCCCGTTCACGATGGTCTCTCCGAGGCTTCGATCTCAAGGGTCACTTGAACATCATCGAGGTGGTCGAGTGGGGGAGGCGGGGATACCAAGCGGGACGCAAAGGGGTTGGACATTCATCCAATGCACGGCGCTCGAGTAAACAGGGAACGATATCAGGGTTTGGTCCGCCGCCGCAAATGCGTTTGCGCGGTGTTTGCCCAGTGCCAGGGCGCGGGTTGTGCTCGAAACCGACCGCGCGCGTGAGTGGTAAGCTCACGGCCTATCGTCCGTGGGACTTCCATCTTTGCTGAGCGAGTCGGTCCATCTGATGACATATCACTGCCGGTCTGCCTGTGCTCGCGCCCTTGCCTGGAACCTGCTCGCCCTGGTGGGCGTCCTCGGGGGCGGCTGGGAGGGCCTCTGGCAGGGCGCTCGAGCGGCGCAGGTCGAGATCGCGCCGGAACTGGATCGCCTGGCGGCGGCGCATGGGTTCTCGGTCTCCGGGCTCGAGGTGCTCGAGGACGAGCGCGGGCGAGCCGAGGAGGCCGGGCTGTATCGCCGGCTGCGGGTCCTGCTCGAGCGCTTCGACCACATCCTGGTGCATGCGGCCAACGGTGAGGTCGAGCGGGTGATCATCATCGGCCGCACCAACAGCCAGCCACCGGCGCCCAAGGTGCGGTTCGAGACCGCCGCCGACGAGCAGGCGGGCGAGGGCGCGGGGCGGATCGAACTCGAGACCCTGCGCAAGGGCTCGCAGCACTCGGTGCGGGTGACGCTCGAAGGCGCGAGCGGGCGCCGCGTCGATCGGGCGCTGCTGATCGACACCGGTGCCGATGCGGTGGTGCTGCCGGACTCGATGATCGCCGCCCTGGGGCTCGCGCGCGATGGCCTCGAGGCCCGCGAGGTGCAGACCGCGAATGGTCGTGTCCAGGCCTTGATGGGCACCCTGGAGGCGGTCTGGCTCGACGGCGAGCGCCTGCCCGGGGTCGCGGTCGCTTTCCTTGAGATGGAGAAGCTCGGCGCCCCGGGGTTACTCGGGATGAGTGTGCTCGGACGCTATCAGATGACTATCGATGATGAGCGCAATCGTCTCATCCTGACGCCGAAGCGCGGCGGGCGCTCAGCCGAGGAGGCGGCGCGTCCCGAGTAGGATGTGGCGTTGGCGGAGATCGTCGAGTAGCCCCATGCCGAAGCTGATCACCTGCTCCGGGTCTGGATGGCGCAGCTCCGTGGCGATGGTCTTAAGGGTCTCGCGCCCGGTCTGCGGATCCTGCTGATCCTGGCCTTTCAATAACTGCAGCAGGCGCTGGGTGACCAGGTTGATCTTCAGGAACGCGACCTCGTCGCTCCGATTGCGATAGACCACCAGATGGGTCGGCTCCGAATCGGGCGTTTGTGGCTGGAAGTCAGGCCCGATGCAGTGGACCGGAAAGCGGTAGCTCAGATTCCAGGCCAGCGGCGAGACCATGGGCACGCCGGTGAGTAGGTCGCCATTGGGATCAGCGAGATCCGGACTCGCCTCCTCGTCGCTGAACAGCAGCGCGGCCTCGACCCACTCGTAGTGCGCGAGTTCGAGCATGAAGGGCGGATCATCGGGCTGGGCCTCGCGTTCTTCGCCAAGATAGGCGACCAACTCCTGGCCGAGCGCTGGAAACAGCGGCGTCGTCGCCCGGTGCTCGCGCAGGAACTGCCGCATCAGTGCGTCCCAGCGCTCTTGGCCGAGGCAGCGATACAGGACCGGAAAACCCTGCTGCAACAGCGAGGAAACGTTGTTGAAGAACAGGTTGCGGTAGATCGCCATGCGCCGCGCTTCGATGTCGGCCGGCGCGGGCGTTCCCTCCGGATCACGGATATGGCCGGCAAAGGCGCGCTGGATCTCGGCGAAGCCCGCTGGGGCTGGCATTGGCGCTGGCGGTGACTTGGAATGCGCCGTGGTGGAGGTGTTGAACTCAGGCATAAGCCAGTCGCTCCAGCCGAGTGCGGGCGATCCGAGGGCGATGTTCGGCTTGCATCTGGCTGATCCGTTGCACCTCTTGCGTGAGTTGCTCGAGCGGCGGGATGTTGAAATCCCGCTCCAACAGGGTTGGGAACACGCCAAAGCGTTGGTAGGCGCGCGCCAGCAGACCCCATACGGGCTCGATCACATCGGCGCCATGGGTGTCGACGCGAAGATCGGGGGCCTCCTGGTAATGCCCGGCGATATGCCCATAGACCACGCGCTCGCCGGGGAGTCCGTCGAGAAAGGCGTTTGCGTCATAGGCGTGATTGATACTGTTGACGTGGATGTTGTTGACATCGAGCAGCAGGTCGCAGTCGGCCTCGCGCAGCACGGCGTTGATGAACTCAAGCTCACTTAGCTGTTGTCCGGGCGCGGCGTAATAAGAGACGTTCTCGAGTGCAATACGCCGCTCCAGGATGTCCTGAACCTGGCGAATGCGACTGACCACATGAGCCACTGCCTCCTCGGTGAAGGGGATCGGCATCAGATCGTAGAGATGGCCCTCGTCCGAGCAGAAGCTCAGATGTTCGGTGTAGGCACGAATCCGGTGTTCATCCAGAAAGACTTTGACCTTGCGCACGAAGTCGAGGTCCAGCGGCGCCGGGGAGCCGATCGACAGGGAGAGTCCGTGGCAGACGAACGCAAAGCGTTCGGTCAGGTCGCGCAAGACACGCCCCCAGCGCCCGCCGACGCCCATCCAGTTCTCGGGTGCGATCTCCCAGAAATCGACCTCGGCGGGGGGCTGCTCGGCCGCGACCGCCGCGAAGGCGCGCCGCAGGCCGAGACCGGCGCCATGAACGGGGTGGGTTGGTTCGCTCATGGCTTGCCTCTCAAGTCTGTTGCAGGCGGATTAACTCGCGCCGCCGCACTTGCCCTCGCCACATTTGCCCTCGCCCTCATCCTTGTTACCGCACTTGCCCTCGCCGCATTTGCCTTCGCCATCCTCTTTGGAACCGCACTTACCTTCGCCACAACTGCCTTCGGCCAACAGCAGGTAGCCGCCGTTGAGCTGCTCGGCAGCGAATGGGTTCTCGGCCGCATGGGCCAGATTAACCGCCGACAGACTGCCAACGAGGGCAGCACCGATCACGGCAGCAGCGGGGGTCATGGTGTTCTTCGACATGGGTTCCACTCCGAAAAAATATGTTTGAACATGAGTAGCGTCGGCGTGCCCGAGAGATCAGGCCTCACGAAGTGCCTACGGCACGTTACTAATAGCACAGTATGGCACTCAGGTAAAACCGATGGCCCAGCCAGTCTCCGCTATCGTCAGTAGAGACCGACTGGAGTGGTCAATTATTTCAGCGCCCCGGGGGTCAATCGCGCGGGCGCTGGCCAGCCCCACGGCGCTTGATGCATTTGAGATAAGCCTTGGAACGGAACGCGCGACCATCGCGTTGGACCTTCCAGATCGCCTCGGCCAGGCACTCGAGGATGCGGTGCTCGGCCGCGTGGACATCGCCCAGGCAGGATTCGATCATGCCTTGATACAGCCGTCGGATGCCGGGCGGGCGGTCGGTGCCGACCTGCTCCTGTAGAGCAATATGTAGCGCCATGTGCAGGAACGGATTGCCTTCGCCCCCCGCGGGCAGCCACTCGCGCCCGAGCGCGGTCTCGCCCTGTTCCAGCAGCCGGTGATACTCCGGGTGCTGCTCGGCGACCTCGACGATCTGCCGCTCGACGGGCTCCAACGGCTCGCCGGCGCGGGCCTTGCGCCAGGCGGTGAGATAGGTCTGGCGCAGCGCGTCACGGTCCTGACTGAACATCGCTCGTCTTCTGTGTGTACTCGCAGAGGTCGCAGATGATGCAGCGCGGGCAGTCCGGCGCGCGCGCCTTGCAGACGTAACGCCCGTGCAGGATCAACCAATGATGGGCCTGTTGCAGGAACGCGCTCGGCACCGCCCGCAGCAGCCGGTGCTCGACGGCGAGCGGCGTCTTGCCGGGCGCGAGCCCGGTGCGATTGGCGACCCGGAAGATATGGGTATCCACCGCGATGGTCGGCTCGCCGAAGGCGGTATTCAAGAGCACGTTCGCGGTCTTGCGCCCGACGCCGGGCAGCGCCTCGAGCGCGGCGCGCTCGGACGGCACCTCGCCGCCATGCTGTTCGACCAGATGCCGACAGGTCGCGAGGATGTGCTTGGCCTTGCTATTGAACAGACCGATGGTGCGGATGTGCGCCTTGAGCCCCTCCTCGCCCAAGGCCAGGATTGCCGCCGGCGTGTTGGCGCGCGCGAACAACCGCTCGGTGGCCTTGTTGACGCCCTTGTCGGTGGCCTGGGCCGAGAGGATCACGGCGATCAGCAGCTCGAAAGGCGAACGGTAATGGAGTTCGGTGGTGGGGCTGGGGTTGGCCGCGCGTAATCGCTCGAAGATCGCCCGGCGCTGGTCTTGATTCACTCTGGCTCTTGATGTGCTCTGGGGCGCTGGATTCGCGAAGGTGGCTCGTCGCGCGCGGCTCACGTGGCTCAGACGATCGCCCGCTCGCGCAGCACCTTGACCTGGAACAGCGTGTTGCGCTCCTCCTCCTCGAGCGCGGACTGGATGAAATGGATGCTGCGCTGATAGAGCGGGATGATGTTGTACTTGAGCGCATTGACCCGTTTCTGCGCCTTGCGCTGCTCCTCCATCAGCCGATGGAGGGCGATCTCGACTTCGCCGAGCCGGGCCAAGAGCACGGCGGCCTCGGCTAGGTGCTCGCGGGTATTATCGAAGCTGGCATCGGTACCCAGCAGTCCGACCGGCTTGATCGGCAGGCGCTCGGCGGTTACCGCCGGATACTCCACCCCGAGCGAGCGCCGCGGCAGGATATCGACGCGCAGTCCCGGCCCGGCGCCCAGCGCGGCCTGATTCAAACCGCGACTGCCCATGCGCAGATGGGTGATGCCGAGGCAGCGATAGGCTTCGGCGAGCCCGCGCTCGGCCTCCTCGCGCAGGCGCCGGTATTCGCCGATGCGCTCATAGACCAGGCGCGTGAGCAGCTCGCGCTTGCGCTCGAGGAGATCGTGCCCCTGCTCGAGGAAGGTCGTCTGCTTCTTCAACGTGAGCAGGGTGTTCTTGGTCGGTGGAACCTTGAGGACTTGCTGGGCCATGGCGATGACAACCAATTCAAAGAAAGGGGCATTGTGCCAAATTATTCACGGCTGCCTATCGAGGCCGATCCAGCAGCGCGCCCCGGCGCTGGGTGTCACGGCAGCGTGACCGGTGCTGGCGCTCGCCAGTCCTTGGCCCGATGCTCGGCGACCACGGTGGTATAAATACCGCCACGGACATTGAAATCGGCGGTCAGGCGCATGAATCGCGGCTCCGTGGCGACCACCAGATCAGCGAGGATGCGGTTGGTCACCGCCTCGTGAAAGGCCCCTTCGTCGCGATACGACCAGACATAGAGCTTCAGCGATTTCAGCTCGACACAGGCCGCCTCGGGCACATATTCCAAGGTCAGCTCGGCGAAATCCGGCTGGCCGGTCTTGGGGCACAGGCAGCTGAATTCCGGCACGCGGATGCGAATCGTATAGTCGCGCTCGGGCTGGGGGTTGGGAAAGGTTTCCAGGGACTGACTAGGGGCACTCGCCATCGAGATCGGCCTCATCGATTGTGGATTGCGTTGGGCGACGCAGTATAGGGCGATTTCTCTGTTTCATCATTCGAGCACCGGGAGGGCCTGCGCACTATGAGCAGCCGACTACTGATTATCGAGGACGACGCGGCACTGGCCGAGATGCTGACGATGCATTTCGAGGACAACGGCCTCGCCGTGGCCAGGTCCGATGGCATTCAGACGGGGCTGAGCCAGGCGCGCGCCGCCCCGCCCGATCTGGTGCTGCTCGATCAGCAACTTCCGGATGGCCGCGGCTGCGACCTGATTGCCGCGTTGCTGGAACTCGACGCTGAACTGCCGATCCTGATGATGACGGGCAAGCACGATCTGGAACTCGCGATCGATGCAATCCAGCAAGGCGCGGCTGATTTCGTGCATAAGCCGATCGAGATCGATGACCTGCAAGCCCGAGTCGAGCACCTGTTGGCGCAGCGGCACGCGGCGAACGTGGCGAACACGGCGGCATCGAGCCAAGCCGCCGAGCCGCTCGAGGTCGCCGCCGGCCGCGATCTCATCGGCCGCAGCCAAGCCATGCTCACCGTCAGTAAGGCGATTGCGCTCAGCGCGCGCAGTGCCGCCAGTATGCTGATCAGCGGCGAGTCTGGCACCGGCAAGGAGGTGGTCGCGCACTTGATCCACCAGCATAGCGGCCGCACGGGGCCCTTTGTCGCGGTCAACTGCGCGGCCATCGTCGACACCCTGCTCGAGTCGGAGCTGTTCGGCCATGAGAAGGGCGCCTTCACCGGGGCCCAGGCGCGCAAGCAGGGCCGTTTCGAGCAGGCCGAAGATGGCACACTGTTCCTGGACGAGATCGGAGAGCTGGCGCCGCCCCTGCAAGCTAAGCTATTGCGCGCGCTGCAGGAGCGCGTGTTCGAACGGGTCGGCGGCACCGAGTCGATCACGACCAATGCGCGGGTGATCGCCGCAACCAACCGGGACCTGCTCGCCGAAGCCGAAGCCGAAGCCGGGCGCTTTCGGGAAGATCTAGTCTATCGCCTCAAGGTCATCGAGATTCGAGTGCCGCCCCTGCGCGAGCGGTGCGAAGACATCCCGCTGCTGGTCGAAGGACTCTTGAAACGGATCGCCGAGCGGCTAGGGCAGGCGCGCCCCAGGATCACCGATGCCGCTCTGCGCGAGCTGGCCACTTATGACTGGCCCGGTAATGTGCGCGAACTCGAGAATCTGCTGACCCAGGCGGTGCTGCACGCAAGGCATGCGCTGATCACGCCGGATCTGCTGCCGCTGGGCGCCGCCCGTCCGACTGAGGCGCACGCCACTGGGGCCAGCCCTGCCGAGACCGCCGGTGCGCACCTCGCCGCGAGCCCCTTGCAGACGCTGGCCGAGATTGAGGCCGCGCATATTCAGCGTGTGCTCGATCACACCCAGGGTCACAAGGGGCGAAGCTGTGAGGTGTTGGCGATTTCGCGCCCGGCCCTCGACCGCAAGATCACCAAATATGGTCTTCGTGTGCCGGCGCGGGCCAGCTAGAATCAGGCCCGGCTCGGGCTTCGAACGCGGTGCCAACGTAAGCGGATCCTGCACGGACACCAGCGCCGCATCGCCGACACGCAGGCTCAGCAGTCGGTTCAGCTGCTTGTTCTTTCCAGCATGACATATTAAACCATCAATGACAGTGGCAGCGATGCTGGCTGATCGGCTCTGCCGAGCCCTCTCTCGCCGACAGTGACAACATGTCTGGAGAGCCTTGATACGTCGAACTGCCAACGATCAATGCACGCCTGGCGCTTAGCGAAGTCTATGATAATTATCAAAGCAAACCGTTCGCAGGTTGTCAGAAAATAATACAGAGTCTGGCCTTCTAGTGAGGTTGAGCTTTATAAGGCTTTAATAAATAAGAAAATATATAAATGGCATGAGGTTTGCTTTAATAATCCTGTCTTCAGCTATCGTGTCAATTTCTATTAACCACTTTGAGTGGTATCACGCGTCTTCAAGGAGTAACACATGATCCGCATCAACACTAGCATCAAGAAAAAGACTCGTCAGGCCAGTACAACAGTAGGCGGCACGTCTATGCCAGCACTGGGCTCAACCGCGCTCGCACTGCTCTTGAGCGCAACGGGAGTCCTTGCCAACCCCGTGACAGTTGACAATTATATCGATAACTCCCAGCTTGGGGATGTTGATATCCAATTCCCTTCTATAAATGACGGTCTCTTCACAGAAGGCCATGACTCGGTCCAGGTCTCTTTTTTCATTAATAGTGACAAAGTTTACGATGCCAGGGTTTACGCGGGCGCTTTAGGGGGCGAGACACAAGCGATTGATAATAACCCGTTCGATCCCGCAACACTTTATCGCAGCTCGGACGATGTCATCTTCTACTGTGTCGATCTCTTCAACGATCTGCTGATGAATAAGGGATTCAAAAAATATGTCGTGCTTCCGGTTGATGATGATACCCAGGTAACCTCCAGTGAAGGCAATGATACAGTTACCCGGGATTTCGGTAAGGTTTTGGAGTTTCTTGGGGCACTCAATTCGGTGCTGCAAACCGACAAGTATCAACTCACGCATGGTGATCAGAATTGGCTTAACCCCACGAAAAGTTGGATGAGTGGCGCAATTCAGGTGGGTATCTGGGAGAGTCTCTACGATGAAACAATGGATATTTTCGACGGTAATTTCCAGGTTTCCGCAAGTGGAGGGGGTAATAAAAAATTAGATCCACGCGGGATCGATCTGCTTAATCTAACCTTTACGCAAATGGAGAATGAGAATAATAACTCGCTGAGCGGCAGTAAAGTTCTTTGGTTTCAATCAGAGAATGGCCAGGATTTATTAGCAGACCCGGTACCAGCGCCTGGATCTGTTGTGTTGCTCTTAGGTGGTCTCCTTTTGCTCGCGAGTGCCAGTCGACGTCGCAGCCCTATAAACTGATACGTCTGCTAGATCGTGCTGGAGGAGGCCACTAACCTGGAGATCAACCATGGCGCGGATTGTTGTTGATCAGTTGATCGGCGTGTCGACGCTGATCGAGCAGAAACCGAACCTGGAGGAAGGTCTACGCGACCTTGCCGGGCTGACGGCGCGCTCGATCGGGGCCGGGCGCTGCTCGGTGATGCTGTTGTCTGGCAGCAGCGACGAGGGTGAGCATGATCTCAAGGTGTACTCGCATTTCGGCGACCTGCCAGCGATCGCCTATCAGGTGCCGGCAAAGCCGCATTCGAGTATCGCCTGGCAGGTGGCCTCGACGCGCAAGGCGTTGATGGTCAATGATGTCGTCGCCTCGCCGTTGGCCAGTTTTGCTGCGCAGCCCGAGCGCATCGATGAGCCCTTCATGTCAGCCCCCATCACCACCGCCAACAGCGTGCTCGGGGTGATCAACGTCAGCAAGCGCCTCCAAGGCGACGCCTTCAGCGAGGCGGACCTGGAGCTGCTGGAGCTGTTCGCCTTGTTCGTTGGCAAGTCCATCCATGTCTTCCAACTCGAGAAGCTCTCCGAATCCCGCATCCTGCAGATGGCCCAGATGCTTGATCAGCGTGAAACGGGTAGTGGTGGGCCGATCAACCCTGATCCGGCGCGGATTGCCAAGATCGTGGCGAAATCGTTCTATCGCGAGCTCACCTTGGCCGGCTTCGGCCCCAAAGCCATCATGTCCGTTGCCAGCGAGGTGTTGGGGCAACTGAACGAGACGCTGAATACGCATCGCACGCGTCTCGAGCGGCGGGAAGAAAGTGGGTGACACGCCGGGCGATGAGGGATTCCTTGGCCTGCTCGATCATGTCCCGATTGATGGGGCTTTTGAACAACGACAATGGCATCAGTCTCGCTTACTTGCACGCACAAGTCGAACGGTATGCGCCCGGTGCATCCGGGTGAGATTTTGCGCGAGGACTTCCTCGCCCCTTTGGGTCTGAGCGTGAACGCCCTGTCCGTGGCGCTGCGCGTGCCGGCGACGCGACTGCATGAGATCGTCAAGGAGCGCCGCGCCATCTCGCCCGATACGGCGCTGCGCCTGGCGCGCTACTTTGGCGGCGATGCGCAGTCGTGGCTAAACCTGCAATCCAGCTTCGATCTGCGCCGCGCGGAGCTGTCAGGAAAAGGTTTATAACCCTGCCTGTAATCTGTCAAGGAATACCCGTAACCGCTCTATCCTGACGGTTTTACACGCCGTTCCAAGGTGTCAGGATAGGCAATTCAAATGGGCAGTAGGGAAAGAAAAAAGCTTGTCTTTTGGTAACACATGCGTTACCTTTAGATATGATCGAGGTTGTCCAGTACGAGACAGAGGATGGTCGTTGTCCGTTTGCCGAGTGGTTCACGGACCTGGATGCATGCGCCGCCGCGAAGGTGACGACAGCCATCGCACGGATCGAAGCGGGCAATCTAGGCGATGTCAAACCGGTCGGCGAAGGGGTCGCGGAGCGGCGGATCGACTTTGGTCCCGGCTATCGGCTCTACTTCGGCCAAGATGGTCGACGACTGGTTATCTTGCTCATCGGCGGAACCAAGAAGCGTCAGCAACAGGATATCGCCGAGGCGAAGGCGTACTGGAGCGCTTACAAACGGCGCAAGAAAGGAGGATAAGGCCATGGCACTGACACGCAGTTTCAAAGAAACGGTCAAGGCACGCGCCGCGCAGGACCCGGTGTTTCGCGTTGCCTTGCTTGAAGAGGCCCTTGAAGCATTCGTGAATGCGGATCTCGAGACCGGAAAGGTCTTGCTGCGCGACTATGTCAACGCCACCCTGGGCTTCGAGGAGCTCGGTGCGCGTCTGCACAAGAGCCCGAAAAGCCTGATGCGCATGCTCAGCACCGAGGGCAATCCGCGCGCCAACAACCTGTTCGCCGTGGTGTCGCACCTGAAAGAGCGGGAAGGTTTGCGCTTTGACATCACACTGCATGGGCGCCAACCCCAAGCCAAAGGCCTTAACACACAGGTTGACTTGTGAGCGCAGGACGTGAGCGAAGCGCCCCGCCTGTGCCGGAATGGAGTTGATGAAAAAGCGCCGTTCGAGGCTGTGATGCTGATCGATCCAACATTCACGTTCCACCATGCCGATGCTGCGTAGGCCCGACCAGCGTTCGCGCTCTGAGAGCGTGTTCAGTGCTTCACTGATCCAGTAACGGCGCACTTCCAGGCGCCCATGATCCTTATCGGTCTCCTCGGCGTAGTCGTCGGTCACATCGGCAAACTCACCCGCACGCGCAGTGTCGAAGAAATCTTCGACCTCCTCGTGCAGGTTACTCTGATTGCCCTTGAGACCAAGCACATAGTCTCCGCCCTGGTCGATGATCTGCTCGGCAATCTTGGTCTGACAGCCCATGGCATCGATGGTCACAATACAGCCCTTGAGCTCAAGCAATTCCAGCAGCTTGGGAATGGCGGTGATCTCGTTGGATTTCTCCTCGCTCGCTTCTTGGCCCAGCACCAAGCGGTTGCGGTTGCTCCAAGCGCTGACCCTGTGCAGGGCCTGCAGCCCGCGGCGGCGATCCCGCGACCCCCGGGAGGTCTTGCCATCGACCGCCACGACATCGCCGTCGGTCGCCTCGGCGAGCGCTTGCGTCCAGCTCACGAAGCAGCGTTGAAAGGCCTCCGGGCGCAGCCGCGAGATCACGGTGGCGATACAGTCGTGCGAAGGAATCCCGTTGGCGAACGGGGCGAACTTGCGCAGCCAGTCGAGCTTCTCCTGGCCGAACTCCTCCATCGCCTCCCAGCCCTCGGCTCAATGATCCCGGCGCTGTTTAGCGAGCCAGGCTTCGATCGTGGCCGGATCGAGCCCCTTGAGCCGCTCCTCGGGATCGAGCCCCTTGAGTCTGTCCTCCGGTGCGTAGTGCTTGAGGATGTCTGCTGGATCGCGCCGTTTGAGCGCATCTTCGATCACGAGTTCGTGGGTCTCGCGGATGAAGTCTTCCATGGTGTAGGCCATATCGGGGATCTCCTGTTGATAGATCAGGTAGAGGTGTTCAAGCAGCGCCCAGTGTCCGCCTTGGCTCGGGCTCGGGCTCGGGCGCGGGTGGCGGGCGCGGTAGTGGATCAGCCCCTGACGCATGCGATCCTGCTCGCAGGCGAAGAGTTCCCAAGCGGTGTTGCGCGGGTACTGGGCGATGGCATTGAGCACGATCACGCGCACCCGATGTCCACCCCAGGGCAGTTCATAGACACCGTCCCAGTCGGTGCGCTGTAACGGGTGCGTGCGCACCAGATCGCGCGGAAAGCGCGTGGCCACGGCGTAGAGGCCAAAGACACTTTCCTGGTGGCGCTCGCCTTTGCGGTTGAGCCTGAGCTTGCGGTAGTTGACGTAGTGCCCGATGAGTTCATCAAGCGTCCAAGCGTTCAGCGGTTCGTGGCGGGATTTGTAGGTCAGCAGATTGTGCGGGCGCAGGTTCTCCTTGATTTTCAACAAGCTCAAGCTTGATACGTTTTCCAAGTACAGCCGCAGCACGATTTAAGGTGTCGAGACGCACTTTATCGTTATCTGGATCGAGGAGGCGGTCAAGTTGTGACCTGCTGGTTTGCATACGCTTGGCCATTTCCACTTTGTTGATGTGTAGATTTTTCATGGCTTCCTGAAGTTGCCACCCTAGAAGGCGTTTGGCTGCTATTTGCCGTGCTTCTTCAAGTTGCCCTTCGCCTTGAAGAAAATCTTCAAGGGTGGAACCTATGTTTTTATCTTCAATCATGTGTTTCACCTTTCATACGCTTAACAGCAACGCTAAGGTCTTTCTCTGGGCTTTTTTGTGTTTTCTTTATATATGCGTGAAGCAAAACTAGCCTGCCACCAGAGAGACAGAAAAGAACCCGAGCGATTTTCCCAGAAGTCAAGTTGCTGCGGACTTCCCAAAGCCCCTTGTGTGAGGATATCGGCCGGCACACAGGCATTCCGATAGGCCAGCCGTACTCTAGTGTCTGAAGATCTGCCCCTACGCGCTTCCGATCTTCCTGCTCTAATTGCTTAAGCCACTCTCTGACAGGTTCACGACCTGAGCCCGTTTTATAGAACACGACTTGGACGCGTTTCTTTTTGTCTTCCGATTTACCTGTCATATAACAAGAAGTACCATAGAAGGTACATTAAAGCAAGAAAAAAATGCAACAAAACTGTTGCAGTATCACAGAGACACTGATCGCAGCTTAGACACTGACGGCTGTGACTAAATTGCCCCCAACCCGAGGCACTCAAACAGCGCGGTTCCACGCATCCCACTGCCTGCGAAAGGTGCGGAAGGCATGTTCGTTGGTCAACAACTGACTCTCAGTCAGCAGCAGCGTTTCCATGGCCTTATCGTCGAGCCACCGCTGTTTCTCATCTAGCCCGGCGCGGATAGAATCAACAATTTGCTCTTGATCACGCTCAAAATAGAAATGATCTAGATCTTTTTTTCCGGGCCGGCCGCTATATTGAGCATGGTAGCGTTCGCGCACGGTATCGAGATTGAGCCGCATGAGGATTCCCGGAGCACCCTTGACAGGCGCGTACTGCGGCTTTTTTTTCAGCTCCTCGAACAGCAGCAGGTCTTCATAAAAAGGTGCATGTCGAGGATGTACGGTGATGATGAAGTCGGTGCCCTGCATGAAGCCTGTGGTCAACGCCAGGGCATAGCGAAACAGCTTGAGTACGGTTGTCGCGCTCGCATGCTTCCGGTCTATCGCAAGCCCGGATATCTCACAGAGGCGTCGACCCTCGATCCTGAGCCTTTGTAGTTCTTCGGTGCAAAAACCATCTGCTGGCAAGCCAGCTTCTGAATCCATGACGCAGGTCAATGTTCCAGCGAGATTGCCTTGCTTCTCGGCGAGAATGGTGTGCGTGCCTGGCAAAGTGTTCCATAGGTTGATCCGCATCTGCTCTGGCTTCAGCTCTGTATAACCACATTTGAGGTAGACTTTGTAGACAAGCCGGTAGCAGTTGGCGAGATCTTCGCGCGAGGAGGCGATGCGCGTCTGCTCTTTGCCCTTGTTGTGCGTGCGATCTTCGGGCATAGAGCCGGTTTTCGTACTGTTTTGTTGTTGCCACAACATGGAGTCGTACCAGATTGATGCGAGTGTCAAGGGTGCATGGAGCTGAAGCACGTCGACGCGCGATCAGCGCAGCAGAAGCCGGCCATGCCGGTCGCGTCAGGTGTCGAGCCGCGTTGCTTGGATGGTGGTGTACGGGATTTTACTAATAAATGCAAGAGTCTGTTGTAAAATTTTCTGACAATCTGGGCAGATGGGTATCGCTGATTTCCCTTTTTTAATAAGGTGTTACAGCGATACCAACAACGCTACAACAGTCTGCAACGTAGGGAGGGAAGGAGTCTCCGCCTCGACAGCTTTGTTGCGTTAAGTTAGGTGTCAGAAACTTTAACATACCCCTTGATGGCTGCGAGAGGCATGAAAAAACGCTTTGTTTTATATGATAAAAAAATAATGGCATACTTTGTGCTTGTTTTTAGGGTTACTGGATCGCCTGGATTTAACGATGTAGACAGCTTATGAACGAAAACATCGAATATATAAGGCATAAAAGTCAAGCGCCTTTATTGCCTTTTCAATGAAATTGTGCTTGAGGTTATCAAGATGAAAAAAAACAACTTCTTCGCTAGTCGTTACCACTACTATTGGCTTCGCTTTTGCCACTTCTGTTGCAAGCGCAGACGTGTGTAATGTGAACGATGTTATGCTTACGAGCTACAGTAAGCAGGGTAGCGGTATCAAAAACACAGTAAACCAAAGTGCTAGCAATTGTCTGGGAGCATTTGATCAAAAGAAAGATGGTAATGATGGGTTTACTGGTAACACGACACAGGGAAATATCGGTATAAAAGATACCGGCTATCTGAACAAAACAAACTATTTTGATGGATATGAGTACGGAGCCTTTGTCGGCGAGGACGATCTTCTTGATCTCAGTGGAAATGGGGAGGCGGATGACCCAGGTTGGATATTTGCCGCTAAAATCGATTTCAATGAAGATGGAACAGGCAATACAACTACAGGTAAGATCGAAAATAACGGCCAAACCTTAGAGTTCGCTGAAAGCCTTATCGAGCTGGAATTTGATTCAGGCAGCGGCATGACTTCCGGCACCTGGACCTACACCCCACCGGAGACCAACCCGCAAGGCCTCATCGACGTTCTTGGAGCCAATAAATTCTTTGATCAGGCAGCGGTCATTTTTAAATCGGCCCGTGAATATGCCATCTATAATTTTACACTCGCCGATTTAGGGCTAGACCCGGTCGTCGGAACCGAAGATACAAACTATCGCTTCAGTGGCACTTGGGATATGTCAGGTACACTAAAAACCCCAAATGGAAAAAACCCAGCGGGACTCTCAAATGTCAGCCTCTGGCTCCGTGACCCGGATTTTGTTACCACTTCTTCCCAGCCGACGCCTAACACAGTGCCGACACCTGGAACGGTGTTCCTGTTTGGGGCGGGCCTGTTTGGGCTTGGAGCCATGCGTAAGCGCACCTTGTGGGGTTAGTGTAGATTAGAAAAGACTGTTTGCGATTTTCCGTGTGGATTCAAGGTCGTGTGTCGATTGTTGTCTTCACGACCCTTTGTTTGGCATCACCCGTCAGTGCCGATTGGCAAAGAATCGATGTACCTGCTGGGTTTCGGTTCTTCGATGATCAAGGGGTCGAGAGGATGCCTGGCTGCTCGCAAGGCCCGATCATGGAGCCGGGTAGCAGTGGGAATGCCACGCTCGATCAAGAAGATGGGGTCGTTGTCAGCCCTGCCAATGGTGCCTTCTCGTTCTTCGTCGACATGGAGGGCGCGGTCAGCGGGGATCTGTTGATCTACTTCGCTGGAGGCTTACTCGGCCGATCATGACGGGTCTGGCGCTGGCGGTATTCTGGTCGATACGCGGCTGACAAACCCGTTCGCTGGGTTCGCGAAGGTCTATATTCCTTTTGCTTTCTGTACTGAGCTAGGGCAGGTTATACCGACCCGGCGCAATGATATTGTCCGGGTCGAACACCTGCTTGAGCTTCCGCACTGTCTGCCAGTAAGGGTCGTCCGCCGAGACGATCTTGTCCATCATATCGACCCGCGCGCGATACGGCGACAGCCCGCGTTCCTGGACATAAGCCAGCAGCGCATCGGCACAACGATGCGCGCGCGTTGTTTGCTCGTCCTCGCTGCGATCGAACAACAGGTTGATCACCGCGACCAGCGAGGTGGCAGTTTCGATATTGAGCGTCATGTAGAGCCGATGGCCGTGCTCCTCGGCGATGCGCTCCATGCCCGCGACGACGTCCATCACCAGCGCACCATCCAAGGGTAGGGCGGGACTGATGAACAGGACGCCACACTTCGAGCTGTCAAATTCTTCGACATCCAGGTTGGGGTGCCCGAACTGCCACATCAGATTTTGGATCGGCAGATCGGTCGGTGTTCCGAGCGCGAGCTGATGCAACGGCCGCATGGCATGGATCGCTGCCGCGTTGGCGCGGGCGATGGGCAGGAAGCGCAGTGCATGGGTGACGGCAAAGCCGACATCGAGCAAGCGGTCGGTGACCACCATCACGCGCGCGAGCTTGCCGATGCGTTGGCGGATCTCGCGCAATGCGGCGCGCACCTGGCCATGATTGCCGGTCACGGCGGCGAGCGAGGCCCACTCGTTCGGCGCGAGCAGGTTCAGCACTTGCTCGGACTCGGCCAGCGCTTGGGAAGGCGAGCGCCCGCACGCGGTCTCCAGATACTCGGCGATTCCGTAGGTCAGGGTCGAGTGGTTCCGAGCCCGGTTGCCGATATGTGTCACTGAGGTTAACAGTCCGTCGCGTTTCAGCCGGGCCAGCCGGTTGATCAACTCGCCCAAGTCTTGCGTGCGATGCAGCGACAGCGACACCGCGACCTCGCGCGGCCGGCGTGGCCGCAGTCGCAGGCAAGCGCTTGTGACGATACCGAAATTCCCTTGGAAGAACAGACCATCGAGGATCGGGCCGAGTCCGTCCGGGTGAAGATGGGCGAGGGGTGAGTCCTCGCCGAGACGCCGGAAGCCGGTCTTGAGGATCTCGCTGGTGCCGGTGACGATTTCGAGGCCGAACAGGTCTTCGCGGCGCGGGCCGAAGTAGCCGACACCGCGATCGAGGGCGCAGCCGATCAGGCTGGTCGCTCGGCCGGCGCCGGTGACATTGAAGGTCAGCTCCGGGCAGTGTTCGGCGAGGAAGTCGTGGAGTTGTCCCTGGGTGACGCCGGGCTCGATGACCGCGATGGGGTGATCGACGGAGATCGCCTCGGCATTGCGGATGCGATTCATGCCGCTGAGGTCGACGAGGGTGTTGCCCTCGGTGACCGGCGAGCGCGAGCCGTAGCCCCAGTTGTGGCCTTTAGATATTGGATAAAAAGGAGTCGTCTTGTCTTGGCCATGCTCGCGGACTAGCGCTTGGACTTCGGATGTTGAGCGAGGCGACAAGACCATCGCTAAGCGCTGGTGGAATCCGGTGACATTGCTAGATGCGCTCATTAACACACTGAATCGATCTGAAAGTTTTACCGGCGCTAAAAAAAGCTAGCGCCTAAGCGCTAGCCTTTTAGTTTTCGTCAATTCCGGCTTATCGAAGAGCCGTTGCGATGACGATCTAGGCTGATTAGCTAGCCCGGCGGCGACGCGAAGCCGTCCAGCCTAACGCGATCAGTCCCAACCCGATGAGTGCCATGGATGTGGGCTCAGGGACAGGGGTAGAGGCAAAGCGCACTTCCGTTGTTCCATTGAGTGTGCCGGCGGTAAAATCATCGTTAAGAGCTGGAAGTACGGTACTGGCGCTCTGGAATGCAAGATTGAAAAATGGATCGGGCGCTGTGAAGAAAGTGCCCAAATTCACTAAACTGAAATCAGTATCTACGGCAGAGAAGGACTGATTTGCTTGGTTGGTTATTCCGCCACCGAAGTAATTCGTGGCGCTACCAATTAAGGTGTTAGTTCCCGAATTGGTCGTGACCGTAGGCGTTCCGCCTCCGTTTGTCGCTTCAACGAAGTCTCGGTCTACACCTGAGCCAGCATACATGCTATACGAGACTGAATCGATAGTGTAGGAAGGTGCAATTCCACCACCGGCGCCGCCCGATGCCTCGTACTCGAATTCAAACCAGAGGTGATAGTCACCGGTGAAATTTACGCTACTGGCGTCGAGCCCTCCCGTGAATTGCTCCGCACTGTTCAGATTGATGGTTTTAACTTGGAACCACCCAGTGGCATCAAAGCTAGCAAAGGCGTCGGTCGACGTGAATCCGGTCGAAAATGTTCCAACGAGTTCATCGCCGGAAAAAGTGTCATCCGTCCCACCGAAATTGACAGGATTGAATTCAAAGACATTGGCCTGGGCCAAGGGAGCAGCACTCCCAAGGATGAGTGCCATGGATGTGCCTAGAAATGCGTTTTTCGTGATCATCGGAAACTCCAGAAGTGTTGATGATGAGGTGCCTGAGGTGACGCTCGTAGTCACGGTAGCGTTCCGTTATCAGTGATGCAAACCCCTTGCCAAACGTCATTAATTTTCTTAACTTATTGTATTAGAAGTTTTTCTTTGCTTTCTT
The DNA here is from genome assembly GCF_016653295.1 of Halochromatium salexigens. Taxonomy (GTDB): domain Bacteria; phylum Pseudomonadota; class Gammaproteobacteria; order Chromatiales; family Chromatiaceae; genus Lamprobacter; species Lamprobacter salexigens. The sequence goes on from NZ_NHSF01000054.1 coordinate 65,010, forward strand.
GTGTTTCTCGTGCTGTTGTTGGGAGGCGTCTGTGTAAGGTTTTTTGACGGTCCGAGGGGCTGGTGGTGTCTCCGGTTTGCTAGGTGCTGGGTGTCGCTGCTGAGGGGGGATGTCCGGCGTTGAGAGACCGCCGAGCGAGAAAAACCGCTTCAAGTCTAGAAAGTCCTGTTGCTGTGGCGGTTGCAACGAGGCATGAATCGCCTTGCAGTGCGCTAGCACGGTGTCTGTAAGACGATGCGGTTGGCCTTTGCTGACGACGACCATGAAGGGCACCAGCCCGGTCGCCTGAAACCGCACACCTGCGCCGAAGACCTGCATCGCCTGCTTGAAGTCCTGCGCCGTGAACGCTGCCCGAAGCGAGTTGAGATAATCGGTTGTAAAGAGTTCCGATTGTTGTTCGGCATGTTGCTCGGCGAAGAAGCGCCGGCTTGCTTCGCGCTTGAGGCGGCTGAAGTCGGCAAGATACACGGCACCGTCGGGCTTGAGAACCCGTGCGGCCTCTTGGAAGCTGGCGGTAAGGGTTTTCTCGTCAGGTAAATGATGCAAGGACATCGTCGACATCACAAGGTCAACCGATTGATCAGCAAAGGGTTTCAAATCCTGGATGTAGCAAGATTCAAAGCGCACGTTATCTAGCGCAAAGCGTTTTACCGTGTCGGCGGCGAACCCTAGCATGCTCTCCGAGGCATCGATGCCGATAAACTCAGCCTCCGGGTTCACCCGCGCGACCTGAGCAAGCTGGTTTGCTGGACCGCAAGCGAGATCAAGCACCACGTCGCCTGGCTTGATCAGACGACTTAGCTGGAGCGTATGGAAGAGATAGGTCGGCGCAATGACGCCGTCTTCACGTCCCGCGACCATGAATGCCTCGGCTTGGCTGGCGTCGGCCATGACCAAATCTGGCTCGGGTATGCGCTGATCCCGCCGCACAGCGAGCAACTCTAGGATTAGGTGCTTGAACAGCCCGACTTGAGGTGCTGACATGTTATTGATTCTCTTCGTTGAGTCTTCTGTGCTATCGCTGTTCCAGCAGTTGTGCGGCCTCTTTTGCCTCCTCGCTGCTAGGGTAGTCCGCAATCAGTGTTTCCAACTGGTCGCGCGCCTCTGCCCCGCGCCCAGCGGCAAGCAGAGCCTTGGCCAGATTGAGCTGAATCGACGGCACTTCCGGATTCAGGTCAACCGCTTGTTCAAAGCTGCTGACGGCAGCGGCATAATCGCCTTGCTCCATCTCGATGCTGCCCTTAGTATCGAGAATTGTACCGGCGTTCGGGGCCAGCTCGACAGCCCGGTTGGCAAGACGCAGCGCCTCGTCAGTGTCCCGCTGACGGAGTAGCCAGGCGAGATTATTTAGCGCGATCAGGTTATCCGGGCTGCTCTCGAGTAAGTGCTGGTAAGCAGCGATGGCCTCGCCCTCGCGTTCCATCGCGAGCAGTTGATTCGCGAGCAGTAAGCGCACCCCTTGATCCTGCGGGTGCTCGTCGAGCCACTTGGAAAGTGTCTCCACCGAAGCCGCTGCGTCGCCTGATTCGTACTGCGCTTGGGCGAGGGCGCCGATGAGGTAACGATCCTCCGGGGCCTGCTCGACCGCGCGCTGAAAGGCATCTAGCGCGTCTTCGATGCGGCCTTGGTTGTAGGCAATGGCTCCGACACGGCCTAGGACCTGTGGGTTATCCGGGTGCGTTTCCTGCGCCGGGGCAAGCATCTCGGCGGCTTGTTCAAGCTGGCCGTCCTGCGTCAGCAATTCGACCAGGATCAGCCGCGCTTCGAGATGGTCGGGGCGCAGCGTCAACCCCTGCTCCAAAGCAGCCCGACCCTCGTCTCGTCGCCCGAGTTCGACCAAGATGCGGCCAAGCAGGAGCGACACATCGGCGGAATCCGGTTGCTGCTCCTGAAGACGTTGTAGGATCTCGACGGTTGCTTCCCGGTCGCCACTATTCAACAGCGCCAGCGTCATGAGCCGCAGCCAGTCCACCGAGTCGCCATGGGTCTCTTCGCCCTCGCGCAGCACGGCAACGGCCTCTTCTGGGCGATTGGTTTGTAGATAGATTTCGGCCAAGCCACGCCGGGGTTGCAGGGCTTGCGGATGAGCCGCGACGGCCTGCTTGAGCAGGTCTTCGGCCTGCTCGGTATCCTCGTTCGCCATGCTGAGTCGGGCGAGATTGGAGAGCAAGCCAAGGTGCTCGGGATAATCTTCCAGGTACTGGGCTGCCAGCTCACGCGCTTCATCGACACGTCCATCCCGGGCGAGGAGGCCGGTCAAGTTGCTCGCAAGATCGGCTTTTGCGTCGGGGACTGTTTCCAGTCCTTCGCGAAACACGGTTTCGGCCTGCTCGGTATCGCCTTGAGCGATGTAAGCGAGCCCCTTGAGATTGTAATAGAGGGCGGGAGGGACATCGTCGCGCTGATCGAGTCGCTCGATCAAGGTGAGCGCCTGCTCGTACTCATTGGCACGCAGCCGTTCCATGATCATGGCGATTTCCAGGCGGGCATTACCACCTTCGGGGGCTAGCTCAAGCGCGCGTTCCAATTCGCTGAAGCCTTCCTCGCGCTGACCTTCCTGCATCAACGCCAATCCAAGCTGCGCGCGTGTGGCGGCCGAATCGGGCTCCATCGCGATCACCTTGCGCAGATGATGCAGAGCCTCATCGGCGCGCCCTTGCGCAAGATAGAGGTTGCTCATCATCGCCAGCGCCGCGCGATCCTCGGGATCGGTCTCCAGCACTGCATTCAGCGCCCGCTCGGCGCGCTCGCTGTCACCATCGCGCAGACGCGTCAGGGCCAACAGGCGGTTGGCTTCCGGCGAACTGGGGAATTCGCGAGTGTAGCGGTTCAGATAGCTCTCGGCCTGTTGCCAATTCTCCAGCGCATACTGGGTCGCGCCTAGGTAGAACACCGCCGGCATGTAGTTGGGCTCACGCGACAAGGCCTCTTCAAGCGCCGTGCGCGCGCTTTCGTAGTCTTGCTGATAGAACGCGATCATGCCGCCGACATAGCTGACCGCTGGATTCTCGCCAGAGCGTTGACGCAATGCTTGCCAGTCTTGCTCGGCGCCTTCGTAATCTTGCTGAAAGATCCGGGTCAGGGCGCGTTTGAAGCGTGGCGTGAAGGGCTGGTTGGTGGTGTCCACGGCCTTGCCGTAGGCTGCCTCGGCGTCTTCGAGCTGGCCGGCGTCGCGCTCCAGATCACCGAGCAGTTCCCAGGCGCGGTTGGATTCTGGATCGTGATCGAGGGCGGCTTGCAGGTAGCCGCGCGAGGCTTCTCGATCGTCTTCCAGCAGTTCAACCCAGGCCATGCCGAGCAGTGCCTCGGCGTTGGCTGGCTCGAGTTCGAGTGCTTCCTCGAACGTCGAGCGGGCCTCTTCAGTCCGTCCCTGTGTCAGCAGGGCCTGACCGCGCAGGGTCAGCACCTCGGGCTGTTGCGCGCTATCCGCTAACTCCTCGGGCGCGGTGGCGTCGATGACAAGATCGGTCTTGTCCTGCATCAGCCATGCGCGCAGGAGCGGCAGACGTAATTGCTCAGGGTCGGCGCCGAGTTCCTGGGCGCGGACCAGCTCGGCCTCGGCCTCGACGGCGTTGCCGGCGGCGAGACTGTATTCACCGAGCAGGCGACGCGCCTCGGCCTGCGACGGATCTTGCTGCAGGGCGTTCTTGATCTCGATGATGGCCGTTCGGACATCGCCCTCGGCATAAGCCTGTTGTGCTTGAGCGACATGCTCCTCGGCTGAGAAGGATGTCTGCCCGCAGGCGGTGACGAAGAGAAAAGCAGCAAACAGCGACTGACGCTGATTGGCGGTGAGGCAATGATAGATGTTCGTCAGGCTTGCTTTGCGCATGGTGCTGATCCTATACATACCGATGAAAACCGCTGAATGTGATGACCGGCCGGCGTTGGGTTAAACGTCAGTCGGCGAGGGCGTTGTTGGGACCGTCAGTTGGCTGCTAACCATCGATAATAGGGCCTTGACCTCGGGTTTCATGTGCTGGAGGAGGCTGTCGCTGGTGATAAAGAAGGGGCCGCGTTGGCCATGATAATCGACGATATCACCCGCTTGGACGAAGTGGATGCCAAAATATCTCATGTGCCGAGCGAGCCTGGGCTCCATCATCACCACCACCATCTTCATGCCTCGTTTTAGGCTGATGGTCGCGGAAGCCAAGTACAGGCCGAGGGCGATGTGCGGGAAGACGCGGCGCTCGGAGGGCGTCAAGGATACAGCTTCCTCACTGACACCATGTGCGGTCTTCGCTTCACCCGGGCGCCGGCGGAAGCGCCCGACGATGGCGAGACGTGATAATTCTCCAAAGGTGCTGCGATCGAGTTTGCTGAAGTCGATGATCGTATTGTCCAGGCTGTCGCGACAGTGGCGCTCCAAGGGTAATTGCGGCTCGTTACTACTGGATTTATTCAGCACCAGGCGCACGCAACCGGCAAACTCGCCCGAGGGACGGTGCCGCAACAGGCAATGCACCGAATGGGCATCGAATTCATCGAGTTCCCGGCCATCGGGGAAGTCCGCTTCGTTCTCGAAGTGGAGTTCGTGGCAGTAGACCTGGTACCGAATCCGATAGACCACATCGCGCAGCGCATCGGTGTTGGCGGGAACGAGTTCGAAGAACTGATTGAAGGCGTCAGCAAGGGAGGGGGCTGTGTCAGTCATCACTAATGTCTCGTCCGCCATGCGGGCATTGTTGATCGGTAGGATGGCCTGCCGCTGGATGATTCGGAGAGCGCGGAATCCCTATTGGCATTTCCCCGATGCTTACCACATACTCGCACCAAGGTCCATTGAGCAGCAGGTGTCAGCATTTTTTACGCCTCTGCCCCGCCTGTTGTTTCAGTCTTTATGCTATTGATAGTAAAGGCAATCTTGATGTTTTCTCATGGTTGTTCGCCTGCTTGGAGCCTCACCTTAAGGGGCCGACGCCAGCCGTGCTTGCGGTGTCGGCACGCTGATGTTTGAAGCCTTCTACGGCCTGCGGGAAGACCCCTTCCGCCTCAGCGCCGACCATCGTTTCTGCTTTGCGCACCGCAATTATGCGCGCGCGCGGGCATACGTGGATTATGCGTTGCACCGCGCCGAGGGCTTCGTCATGGTCACCGGCAGCCCCGGCACCGGCAAGACGACGCTGATCAACGAACTACTGAACAGCCTGCCTAAGGATACTACGCGCGCGGCCACCTTGCTGAGTACTCGCCTGGAGGCCGAGGATCTGTTGCGCATGACCGCCTATGCGCTGGGGCTGGAGTCGCGCATGCAGCCCAAGGCGATGCTGCTGCAGCAGTTGATGGAGTCGATGCACGAATACCATCGCCGGGGTGTGCGCACGCTGCTGATCATCGACGAGGCGCAAGACCTGGGCGCCTCCGCCCTGGAAGAGTTGCGCCTGCTGACCAATCTGCATCAAGCCGGCCATCCGCTGCTGCAGATCGTCCTGGTCGGCCAAGAGCCGCTGCGCGAGCTGGTCCGCCAGCCGGAGATGGAGCAGTTGCATCAGCGCCTGATCGCGGCCTGGCATCTGCAGCCATTGGACCCGGAGGAGACGATCGGCTACGTTCGCCATCGGCTCGAGACGGCGGGCTGGCAGGGTGATCCGGTGTTCGAGCCCGGTGTGATGGAAGCCGTGTACGCGTTCAGTCAGGGGGTGCCCCGGCGCATCAATCTGGTCTGCAGTCGCTTGCTGCTGCATGGCTGTATCAGCGAGTTGCATCGGTTGACGGAGGCGGATGCGCTGGATCTGGTCCATGAGCTGGGCGAGGAGGAGTTGGCGCCATCCGCCGAGCGGGCGTCCGCGAGCGAACAGTCGAAGGTGGATTGGGCGGCGATCGATCAAGGACTGGATTGGACGCCACGCGAGGCGCTTGTGTTGACTGAAGAGCCCGAGCCTGAGCTAGAACCCGAACCTGAGCCCGAACCAGCAGTTCGGGCCAGTAGGGATGCGATCGAGATCCCTGAGGCAGCAGAGATGCCTCAGTCAGCCGAGACGGCCAGCGCCGGGGCAGAGCAGGCCAACTCTTCTACTTTGGGGCAGCGTCAGGAGCAAGAGCAGGCTGAGGAGCAGCCATTGCCGGCGCCGAGCGCGGAGCAGGTTCGTATAGGCTCTCGATTGGAGCCAACGCTCAACCCCTTGCCCGGTCTCGCCGTCGAGGATGCAGGCGGGGGCAATGGCGCGCGCGTCGAGCGCGCTGCATCGAGGCTGGCGCAGGCACAAGCCGCAGAACTTCCGCGCGCGCGGTCAAGCCCGCGTATCATTAGGCGGCGCTCGGCGGGTATCCTTGGCTTCATCCTGTTCGTGCTGCTGAGTCTGGTGCCTGCCGGCATCCTGCTGCTGCCGATGGTCGCGGGCCTGTCCGCCAGCATGCCGGCGGCTGTGCCCTGGAGTCCGCCGCTGCCGTTGTCATAAGGTGCTATCGCAAGGGGAATCTCCGTGATGCAAACTCCGTTTCTGACTGACGCCCGGCTGTTCCTTGCGCTGAGCCTGGCGCTGCTTTGGGCGCTGGCGATGCCGGGGCTCGCCCTCGCCGATACCGAGCGCGGACGCGCGCTGGCACGGCAAGTCTACGAGCGCCCGGATGGTCGTGATACGGCCAGTTACGGCACCATGATCTTGACCGAGGCCGGGCGCGAGCCGCGGGTGCGCCGGCTCTATAGCTATCGGCGCGATGGCGCGGGTGGCGAGGTCGCGAATCTGATCCGCTTCACCGCGCCAGCGGATATCGCCGACACCGGTCTGCTGACCATCGACCGGGCCGATGGCAGCACCGATCAGTGGGTCTATCTGCCCGCGCTCGGGCGCGACCGGCGCATCCCCTCGTCGCGCAAGGGCGGGCGTTTCGTCGGCTCGGACCTCTTCTATGAGGATCTGCAGGATCGCAAGGTCGATGAGGACCGGCATCGCTGGCTGCGCCAGGAGACCCTGGAAGGGGTGACCACCGAGGTGCTGGAGAGCATTCCGACCGATCCGGACAACTCGGTCTATGGGCGGCGGCTGAGCTGGATTCATCCCAAGACCCTGATTCCGATGCGGATCGATTTCTATCAGCCGGGCGGCAAGACGCCCTTCAAGCGCCTGCGGGTCTATAAGGTCGAGCGCATCCAGGGCTATTGGACCGTCACCGATAGCCTGATGCAGGATCTGGAGTCGGGCCATCAGACGCGGCTGACCGCTGACGAGACCGTCTATGATCAGGATCTGCCAGAGCGGCTGTTCAGCAACCGCGCACTGAAGGACCCGGCCCTGGAGCGGCCGTTCAGACCATGATGAGCATGCCGTTTCTGTTGCGCCTGATTCGCGCCTGGGCTCGCGGATGATGAAGCGGATGTCGCTGAACCCATTGCGTCTGCCGCCCGTGGCTGCACTGGTGATCCTGGTGTCGTTGGCGATCGTGCCGATGGCGATCGCCGCGCTGACACTGACGATCAATAATTCGCCCGAGGCCTACATCCCTCCACAGAGCGAGGCGGCCATCCTCGAGCGCCAACTGCGCGAGCGTTTCCCGGGCGATGAAGTGCTGGTGGCGGCCTTCGTCAGCGAAGACCTCTATCAGGATGCCTTCCTCGAACGGCTCGAGCAGTTGGTCGCGACCATGCAGGAGCATCCGCTGGTCGAGCGGGTGCTGGCACCCGAGACCATGGATCACATCAGCGGCACGGCCGATGGCTTCGTGGTCGAGCCCTTGTTGGATGCCGCGATCCGCGCGCGGCTCGATCCCGATGAACGCCGCGCGCGGTTGCTGGCGGATCGCTTTGCGCCGGGCTTGCTGGTGTCCGAGGACGGCGGCCTGATTGCGCTGGCGGTGCGCCCGCGGGAGCTGGACAACAGTCTGCAGCGCCTGTCCGTCGAGGATGCCTTCAAGCAGGCGCTGGCGGAGACCGGGCTCGAGGCCGAATTGGTCGCCATGTCCGGGCAGCTACCGCTGGATGCGGCGCAATTGCGGGCGACGATCCGCGATAGCCTGACCTTCGTGCCAGCGACGCTGGCCATTGGTCTGGTGCTGATCGCCTGGCTGTTTCGGCGCTGGTTGGCGCTGGTGGTGGCGCTGGCGGTCATCAACGCGGGCGTGGGCACGGCCCTGCTGATGCTGGTGGTGCTGGGGCAGCCGTTCACGCTGATTACCGCGATCCTGTCGCCGCTGATGGTGTCGCTGTCGGTGGCGTTCCTGTTGCATTGGTACAACGCGATGGCGATGGCGGAGCGCCAAAAGAGCGCATCGGAAGCCGACGCGGCGGCCACCTCGCCCTGGCGCGTGCGGCGAGCCTGGGGCGCGATCCACCGCCCGGCCCTGTTCTCCGCGCTGACCACCGCCGCCGGGCTGATCTCACTGAGCATGAGCGAGATCCCGCCGATCCATGCGTTGGGACAGTCGGCGGCGGTGGGCGTGCTGATGCTCTATCTGCTGGTCGCCTGGATCCTGCCGCCGATCTTCGCGCGTTGGGATCGCGGCGCTTGGGCGCGGCCCGGCAAGGGGATCGGTATCCTGGATGCACCGGTCGCCTGGCTGCGGCGGCTCGGCATGCGCTATCCGCGCTGGGTGCTGATCCTCACCGTGCTGCTATTGGCCGCTGGCGCGCCGCAGGTGGCCAATGTCGAGGTGGAGAGCGATCTGTTCCGCTTCTTCCACGAGGACCATCCGATCACTCAGTCCAATCAGGTGCTGACCGAACGGCTGTCCGGGGTCACCGCGCTGGAGGTGGTGTTCGAGGCGCCCGCGCGCGATACCTTCAAGCAGGTCGAGCCGTTGCGCGAGATCCAGGCCTTTCGCGAGTGGATCGCGGCGCGCCCCGAGGTCGATCGGGTGACCACCCTGGTCGACATGATCGAGGAGATGCACTGGGGCTTCCATGCCGAGGACCCCGATTATCGCCGCCTGCCGGCGCAGAGCGATCTGATCGCGCAATATCTGTTCATCTACGACGGCACCGATCTCTACGAGTTGGTGGATCGGGATTTCCGCATCACGCGGGTGCTGCTGAACCTGAATGTCAATGGCGCGAGCAAGATCAACGCCGTCATCGATGACATCGAGGCGTTTTTGGAACAGCAGGCGCTTGGCGAGCTGACCTTCGACATCGCCGGCTTCGGGCGGCTGTTCGCGGATCAGGAGCGGTTGCTGATCGAGGGCCAGATCCGTGGCCTGATGTTGGCGGTCGGGCTGATTTTCCTGCTCATGGTCGTCATCTGGCGCTCGTTCTCGGCGGCGCTGCTGTGCATGGTGCCGAATCTTTCGCCGATCCTGGTGATCTTCATCGTCATGGGGCTCTTCGGCATCTGGCTGGATATGGCCACGGCGATGATCACCGGCGTCGCGGTGGGCATCGCGGTGGATGACACCATTCATGTCTATTATGGCTATCGCAGCCGCCGGGCTCGGGGGCGCTCGCCGGTCTGGGCGCTGGCGCGCACCTATCAGCACGCCGGGCGGGCGGTGACCGCGACCACGCTGATCTTGAGCGCGCAGTTCCTGTTGCTGCTCGGCTCGCCCTTCATGCCGACCAACGACTTCGGGCTGCTGACGGCGCTGGGCCTGGTGACGGCGCTGCTGTTCGATCTGCTGGTGCTGCCGGCGCTGCTGATGGTGACCGCCGGCTGGTGGTGGGCTCGAGGCCAGCGCAAGGCGGCGTTGAGCGCCCCGGAGGCTGATCGATCATCCCGCGCTGAAGCACGGGAGGTCTCGCGGAGGAGCTGATGAACGTGTCGCGTGCTTCGAGACGGATCACCTGGGTTGTGCCGCTGCTGGTGCTGCTAACGCTGCTGCCCATCGCGGCGGCCGCCGAGGTGCTGGAGCTGGGTTCGCCGGCGCCGCCTTTGCCCGAGCAGGTGCTGGAGTTGGGCTCGCCGGCGCCGCCGGCCGCCGTTGATGCGGATGACGGCGCGGATGAGGATGCGGCTGGCGGAACCATTGGCGAGTCGGCTAACGGCGCGCCAAGCATCGCGCTCGAGCAGGTCTGGATCGAGGCCGGCGTCCTGACCAAGGATCAGAGCCAGGCGCGCACGAGCAACTATCTGCATGCCGATCTGGCGGTCGATTGGCCCTTGGCGTCGCGCTGGTCGGTGCGGCTAGGCGCGCGCCTGGATGGCTATCTGCAGACCGGTGTCGAGGACTTTGACAGGCTCGAGCTGGATGTCGGTGAAAGCTATCTGCGCTATCAGGACATGGACCGGCGTATCACCCTGGGCCCGCAGATCGTCACCTGGGGGCGGGTCGACGAGACGCCGCCGACCGATCAGCTCAGTGTGCAGGATCTCAGCCGCATGCTGCTCGATGATCTCGAGGATCGCCGGCGCGCGGTGCTGGCCGCGCGTTGGGAGGAGTTCATCGGCGAGGTCAAGGTCGATCTGCTCTATGTGCCGCGCCTGCGCGCCGCCGAGATGCCGCGTCTGGATAGCATCTGGTCGCCGGTCGACAAGACGCGCGGGCGCATCATCGGCATGCCCGTCGACCCCTTGATGGCGCCGTTGATCCAGGCCGGTAGCGTCGATGAGAACGAGGGCGGCAGCGGTGGCTGGGGGCTGCGTCTCAGTCGCCCGGGCCGTGGCCTGGATTATGCGCTGACCGTGCAGAACACGCGCCCGTCGGTGCCTTACTATGGGCTCGATCCCCGGGTGCGCGAGTCACTGCTGGCGCGCCCTTGGGATCTCGCCGCTGCCTTGCGCGCGGCACCGGATACCTTCGTCGCCCGCTATCCGCGCACCTGGGTGCTGGGGGGCGATCTCGGGCTGACGACCGAGAGCGCGACCTGGCGGCTGGAGGCGGCCTGGCTCAGCGATCAACCCGCGACCGCCGCCGATCTGCGCGTGATTACCCGCGAGGCGATCCAATGGGTGGCGGGCGTGGAGTTCTATCCCGGCGATCGCGAGCTGCGGGTCAATCTGCAGCTCGGTGGCGGTCAGCTCCTGGATGCCCCGGTGGGGGTGTTGGATCGGCGCAAGACGCTGGAGTTGTTCGGCGATCTGGAGACCAATTTCGCCCGCGATCGCTGGCGCGCACGGCTGCGCTTCTTCAAGGGGTTGGACGACAGCGATCTGTATCTGAATCCGCAGCTCAGCTTCGTCGGCTTCGAGCCGCATGAGATCACGCTGGCCTACCATTACTTCGATGGCGCCGAGCAGACCCTGGGCGGTTTCTATGAGGAGAATGATCTGGTCACTTTGGGTTGGCGGATGCGTTTTTGAGTCAATTGCGCTCAACTTTTGTTGTCTTTAAGCAACGCCCGTGTTGAAGTTTACCAACATGCTTGGCTATGCTACTTTGAGATCGTGGGTTTTATGCTAAAGAATCCCTCGGTCGGCGGATCGGGTCAGGATGGAGGAATGGCGGTGAAGACGCTTTTTTCGCGCGGCGGGAAAATCCCTCGGCATGTATTCATGTGGCTCGCCATGATGCTGTTGTTGTCCGCCTGCTCAACTGGCCCCAAGTATCCCCCCCTGCCGTCGATGGCCCTGGATGAAACGCCGGATTATCTGATCGGTCCGGGTGATAACGTCAATATCTTCGTCTGGGGGCTGCCCGAGCTGTCATCATCGGTGCCGGTGCGTCCCGATGGCAAGATCACGACACCGCTGATCGAGGATGTGCCCGCCACCGGGCTGACGCCGACGGAATTGGCGCGGGACATGGAGGAGGTGCTCGCCACCTATGTGCTCGATCCGGTCGTCACCGTCATCGTCACCGGCTTTACTGGCCCCTATGATCAGCAGGTGCGCGTCGTTGGCGAGGCCGTCAACCCGCAGGGCGTCCCGTACCGGGAAGACATGACCGCGCTGGATCTGATGATCCAAGTCGGGGGCTTGACCGAGTTTGCCGCTGGCAACAAAGCCAGTATCGTGCGGGTGGTGGATGGGCAGCCGAAACAGTTCAGTGTGCGCCTGGATGATCTGATCAAGCGCGGCAAGATCAAGGCCAATGTGTATATGTTGCCGGGCGATATCCTGATCATTCCCGAGACCTGGTTCTGAACCGGTTTCCGATCTGTTTGATGACTATGCACGAGCAAGCATTATCGACATGGCTGTCTGTGTTTTAGGAACCTGACCCAATGCACGAACTTTTGAGTCAGGTGCTGGGGTATATCCGTGGCGTCTGGCGCTTTCGATGGTTGGTACTGGCGGTGGCCTGGGCGGTCTCGCTGGGGGGCTGGGCCTATGTCGCCGAGATTCCGAATGAATATCGCGCCTCGGCGCGCGTGCATGTGGACACGCGCTCGATGCTAGCGCCGTTGTTGCGCGGACTGGCGGTAGGCTCGGACATCAATCAACGGGTCAGCATGATGACGCGGATGATGCTGACGCGGCCGAATCTCGAAAAGATCGCGCGCGCGACCGACATGCATCTGCAGGCGGGGACCGAGGCCCAGATGGATGGCGTGATCGGTCGGCTGCGCTCGGGGACACAGATCCAAGGCACGCGGGAAGGCGATATCTATAACCTCTCCTACAAGTCGCGCAATCCCGAGGAGGCTTATAGGGTCGTCCAGGCCATGCTCGATCTGTTTGTCGAGGGGGCGTTGTCCGATACGCGTTCGGATTCCGAGATGGCTCGGCGCTTTATTGACGAACAAATCGAGGCCTATGAGCAGCGCCTGGAAGCGGCGGAGCAGCGGCTTGCCGATTTTCGGCGCGAGAATGTGGGCATGCTGCCGGGCGAGAGCGGCGACTATTATCAACGCCTGCAAAGCGCGCAGAGCGAGCTGCAAAAGACCGAACTCGAACTCCAGGAGGCCGAGCGGCGCCGCGACGAGATCGAGCGCCAGCTCACGGGAGAAGCGCCCACCTTCGGTATCATGGGCCCCATGGCCTCCGGGCCTTCTGGCGCGGGGCGCCGCTCGGTCGATCCCGAGCTGGAGGCCCGCATCCAGCAGCTGCGGGAGCGTCTCGACGAATTGCGCCTGAGCTTCACCGATCAGCACCCGGATATCCGCTCCATCAAGCGTACGCTCGAGCAGCTCGAGCAGCAGCGCGAGGAGTTACTGGCGCAACTGCCCCCTCAGGAGCAGACCGCGCGGCAGGGAGACAATCTGGAGGCCAACCCCGTCTTCCAGCAACTGCGCATGGCCAAATCGAACGCCGAGATCGAGGTCTCGGCGTTACAGGTGCGCGCCGCCGAGCAACGCCGGCGGATCGAGGAACTGCAGGGCTTGGTGAATACCATTCCCGAGATCGAGGCCGAACTCAAGCGCTTGAACCGCGATTACTCGGTCAATCAAGAGAACTATCGGGCGCTGCTACAGCGGCGTGAACAGGCCAACCTGTCGCAGAACGTTGAAGATCAAGGCGAGCAGGTCCAATTTCGTGTCATCGAGCCGGCGCGCGTGCCCAAGTCGCCTTCCGCACCCAATCGTCCGGCGATGTTCACCGGTGTCTTGGTGCTCGGCCTGGGTGCTGGCGGCGGGCTCGCCTTCCTGCTCTCGCAGCTGCGGCCGGTGTTCGACGATCGCCGCACGCTCAATCGCTTGACCGGCTTTCCGGTGCTGGGCAACGTCGGCTATCACCGTTCCGAGCAGCAGCGCAAACGTGAACGTCTCTGGTTGCTGGCGTTCATCGGCGCTGGTCTGCTGCTGCTGCTGGCCTATTTCGTCACCGTTGCAACCGCCGGCAGTTACCTGAAGCCACTGGGGCAGTTGTTCTGATGAGCGCAGAGACGGGAAACAACGCGAGCCTGATCGAACAGGCCGCTCAACGGCTCCGGCAACAGCAGGCGCCGGAGGCTGAACCGGCGCCGTCCGCCTCCACGGATGCGCCAAGCGCCGAGGCGGAGCCGCAACGTGCGCGGGCACAGCCCGCACAGGCGCAGCCCCAGCCCGAGGAGCAGGATCAGGATCGCGGGGCGCAGGTGACGATCGATCTCGCCCGGCTCAAGGCCGAAGGCTGTGTCACCCCGGAGGGCGATCGCTCTCGGATAGCCGAGGAATACCGCATCATCAAGCGCCCCTTGCTGGAGAACGCCTTCGGGCGAACCGCGTTGCTGGTGGAGCAGGGCAACCTGATCATGGTGACGAGTTCGCTGCCCGGCGAGGGCAAGACCTTTACCGCGGTCAATCTGGCGATGAGCATCGCCATGGAGATGGATAAGACCGTGCTGTTGGTGGACGCGGATGTCGGGCGTGCGCGCGTGCACAAGATGCTCAATATCCCGATGGGCCCAGGGCTGATCGATCTGATGATCGATCCGTCCCTTGATGTCAGTGATGTGATGCTGCGCACCAACATCCCTAAGCTGCGCATCATCCCGATGGGGAAGTTTCATCCTCACGCCAACGAGTTGCTGGCCAGCGGCGACATGCAGCGACTGATGCATGAGATGGCCAGCCGCTACGAGGATCGCGTGATCATCTTCGATTCGCCACCGCTGTTGGTCACCAGCGAGGCGGTGGTGTTATCCAATCTGGTCGGTCAGATCGTGTTCGTGGTCGCGGCTCAGAGCAGCCTGCAGCATTCGGTCAAGGATGCGCTGGGCTTGCTGGATGCCTCCAAACCCATCGGCCTAGTGCTCAATAAGACGCGTCATCTGGGCGGGGACTACTATTATGGGTACGGCGGCTATGGATACGGCGGCGACGGTCGTGGAGAAGAACGGCAGTGACTTGGCGCGATGCCTTGGGCCTCCTGTCGGTGATGGTCTCGCCCTTGATCTTGGCGCAGGATACTGCATGGGAGTTCACGCCGAGGCTCTCACTGAGCCAGGAGTATTCCGACAATATTGGTTTGGCTCCGCCGGGTGACGAAGAATCCGACTTCATCACCCAACTCAATACCGGCTTCAACCTCAACCGTGAGGGTGGGCGCGCCCGCGCACAGCTTGGCTACAATCTACAGAGTCTGTTTTATTGGCAGGGCAGCAACGCCAGCGCGCTCTTCCATCAGTTCCTCGGCAATGGTCGCATCGATGTGCTGCCCGAACAGTTCTTCATCGAAAGCACCGCCTCCTTTTCCCAACGGCAGTTGACCCGAGCCAGAGCCGGTGCGGACAACCTGAACTTGGATAACAACCGTGGCGATGTGCTGACGTTCAGCGTCAGTCCTGTCTACAATCAGCAATTCGCGGATCTGGCGACCGGGCAGTTGCGCTATAGCTACAACCGTGTCGATGTCCAGGGCAATGCGGGCAGCAACAGTCAACTCCATACGGCCTCGTTGAACATCGATAGCGGCCCGCAGTTCTCCCGCTTTGGCTGGGGCTTTGCCATGAATTACTCGCAGACCGACGCCGATGACGGGACCTCGACGACGCAGCAGAATGCCGAAGTGCTGGGGCGCTGGAATGTCACCGACCGCTTGGGTCTGTTCGCGGTCGTGGGCTACGAGCAAGACGACTTCGACCAGGATACCCAGAACACGCAGTCTGATGGCCTCACTTGGCGCTTGGGCAGCACCTATGAGCCAAGCGCGCGCACCCTGTTGGAGGCCTTTTTCGGCAAACGCTTCTTCGGCACCACCTACGGGGCCACGGCGCGCCATCGGATGCGCAACAGCCAGTTCACGCTCGATTACACCGAGAGCATCACCAGCGCCACCCAGTTCGAGATCGACCAGAGTATCCCGCGCGGGGTCAATGCAACCGTCGGCGAGTCGCTGATCGTCGATGGCGAGCCGTTCTTGTTCGATCTCGAGACGCCGCAGTTGCGCAGCGGCTCCTTCATCAGCAAACGCCTGAGCGCGGGCTACACCGGGCAGCGCCGTAAGCTCGGCTGGGGCCTGCGCGTCTTCCATGAGCTGCGTGATTACGAGATCAGCGACGACAGCGAGGAGGCGCAATCGATCGCGGGCAATCTCTCCTGGCAATGGCGACCGCGAACCTCGCTGTTCGCCAATGCCAGTCGGCAGGAGAGCACCTTTGCCGGCCAGGATGGCGAGGAGACGCTGTATGCCACCCAACTTGGGATCAGCCGCCAGTTCGGCAACCAGGTCAGTGCCTCGGTGCAATACAGCTATCGTGATCTCGAATCGGGTCAACTCGACAATGACGGTTATCAGGAAAACCGTGTCTCGGCCACGCTCCAGAAAACCTTCTGAGGTCTGCTTATGCGCCCGCGCCCGAATCCGTCAGAACAGCCCCGCAACGCCATGACCGTCGACGTCGAGGACTATTTTCAGGTCTCCGCGTTCGAGCCGCATATCGCCCGCGAGCAGTGGGAGCGGCTGCCGTGCCGGGTCGAGCGCAATATCGAGCGCATCCTGGCGCTGTTCGAGGAACACGAGATTCAGGCCACCTTCTTCGTGCTGGGCTGGATGGCCGAGCGCTACCCGCAGATGGTGCGGCGCCTGAGCGAGGCCGGCCACGAGGTCGCCAGCCACGGTTACGAGCATGTGCGGGTGGTCAATCAGACCCCGGAGGCGTTTCGGGTCGATATCCGCCGCACTAAGGCGCTGCTCGAGGACACCACCGGCCAGCCGGTGCGCGGTTATCGGGCCGCGAGCTATTCGATCGGTCGGGACAATCTCTGGGCGTTGGATGAATTGCGCGAGGCCGGGCATGACTACAGCTCCAGCATCTATCCGATCCACCACGATCTCTACGGCATGCCCGAGGCGCCACGCTTTGCCTTTCGCCATGGCGGTGAAGAGGGGATTCTCGAGGTGCCGGTGACCACCGTGATGCTCGGACAGCGGACGTTTCCCTGTGGCGGCGGGGGCTATTTCCGCCTCTTCCCTTACGCGCTGTCGCGCTGGGCGCTGCGGCGCGTCAACCGGCATGACGGCGAGTCGGCGGTGTTCTATTTCCATCCCTGGGAGATCGATCCGGAGCAGCCGCGCCAGGCGGGGGTCGGCCTGAAGACGCGCGTGCGCCATTATCTGAATCTCGCGCGCACCGAGGCGCGTTTGGGCCGACTGCTGCAGGATTTCGCCTGGGGGCGGATGGACGCAATCTTCCTCGAAGGGACCGCGCGGCCAGCGCTGACGTTGGGGCAAACACTGGCGCGGCAGCATCTGGAGCAGGCCGCATGACGTCTCCAGATCCAGAAAGCGCGGCCGGGCCGGCCCCCGCCGCGACCTCCGTCTCGGCGTCGGCCGAGGGAGCGGTCGACCCGGTCAAACGGCTCGACGCGGCCGCCGGACCACTCGCGGAGACCGAGGCCGCTTGGGACACCTTCGTTGAGCAGTGCCCGGAGGCGACCTTCTTCCATCGCGTCGGCTGGCGGCGCATCCTGGAAGAAACGCTCGGCCACCGTGCCTTTTATCTCTACAGCGAGCGCGAAGGCGCCATCACCGGCGTCCTGCCGCTCGGTCAGGTCAAGAGCCTGTTGTTCGGCAATGCGCTGATCTCGGTGCCGTTCTGCGTCTATGGAGGCGTGGCGGCCCAGGATGCGCGGGCGGCCGCGAGCCTCACCGAGGCGGCCCGCGCCCTGGCCGAGGAGCTGCAGGTCGATTATCTGGAGCTGCGCCATCGCGCGCGGCGCAACCCGGACTGGCCGTGTAAGGACGACCTCTATGTCACCTTTCGCAAGGCCCTCGCGCCAGAGCCTGAGAAGAATCTGCAGGCGATCCCGCGCAAGCAGCGCGCCATGGTGCGCAAAGGCATCAAGTACGCGCTGCAGAGCGCGGTGGACAGCGGTATCGAGCGCTTCTACCCGATCTATGCCAGCAGCGTACAACGTCTCGGGACGCCGGTGCTCCCTCGGCGCTACTTCCAGGCGCTGCGCGAGACCTTCGGCGCTGACTGCGATGTGGTGACCACCACCAAGGATGGCGAGCCGGTGTCCAGCGTGCTCAATTTCTACTTCCGCGACGAGGTGTTGCCCTACTATGGCGGCGGCACTGAGCAGGCGCGAGCGCTGGCCGGCTTCGATTTCCTCTACTGGGAGGTCATGCGCCGCGCCTGCGAGCAGGGCTACCGCTGGTTCGACTACGGCCGCAGCAAGCGCGGCACCGGCTCCTTCAGCTTCAAGAAGAACTGGGGCTTCGAGCCGCAACCGCTCTACTACGAATATCATCTGGTCGGCGCGAAGCAGATCCCCGAGATCAATCCGCTGAATCCGAAATACCGACTCTTCATCGCCGGCTGGAAACGCCTGCCGCTGTTCGTCGCCAACTGGTTGGGCCCCTGGCTCGCGCGGAGGATCGGGTGAACGGGACGAGCGGGAGAGACGATCTGTTGTTCCTGGCGCATCGCATCCCGTTCCCGCCGAACAAGGGCGATAAGATTCGCTCGTTCCACATCCTCCAACATCTTGCCGGCCGGTTTCGCATCCATCTCGGGGCCTTCGTCGATGATCCGAACGATTGGCGTTATCGCGATGAGGTCGCGGCCTATTGCGCCAGTCTCTGCCTGCTGCCGCTGAAGCCACGCTGGGCCAAGCTGCGCAGCCTCGGCGGCCTGCTCAGCGCCAAAGCCCTGACCTTGCCCTATTATCGCGACCGGCGCATGCGCCGCTGGGTGCGGGAGACCTTGGAGGCGTCCGGCCCCATGCGCGCGCTGGTGTTCTCCTCGGCGATGGCGCAATACTTGCCCGGACCCCAGGCGACGGAGCCGCCGCGGGTGGTGGATCTCGTCGATGTCGACTCCGACAAGTGGCGTCAGTACGCCCAGGGCCATCGCGGGCCGATGCGTTGGATCTATGCACGCGAGGCCCGCCGACTGCTCGCATTCGAGCGCGCGGTGGCGGCGCGGGCCAGCGCCTCGGTGTTGGTCAGCGAGCAGGAAGCGGCGCTGTTTCGCAAGTTGCTTCGGAATCAGGATTCGGATCGGGCTCGGGAGCGGGTTGAAGCGCAGGCGCCGGATGCGGCCGCGCGCGTGCATGCGATCGACAATGGCGTCGATACCGAATATTTCTCACCCGAACGCGACTATCCCAATCCGTATCCGCCGGGCAGCGCGACCCTGGTCTTCACCGGCGCGATGGACTACTGGGCCAACGTCGATGCGGTGCGCTTCTTCGCCGAGTCGGTCTTCCCCTTGATCCGTCAGGACATGCCCGAGGCGCGTTTCGTCATCGTCGGCAGCCGGCCCACGCCCGAGGTGCGCGCGCTCGGCGAGCGCCCCGGCATCGCGGTCACCGGCTCGGTGCCCGATGTGCGTCCCTATCTGGCGCATGCGCTGGGCGCGGTGGCGCCGCTGCGCATCGCGCGCGGGGTGCAGAACAAGGTGCTCGAGGCCATGGCGATGGGCTGTCCGGTGGTGGCGACGCCACAGGCTCTGGACGGGCTGCGCGAGTGCGCCGGCATGGAGTGGCTGGTGGCCGAGGAGGCCGAGCCCTTGGCGGCGCTCGCGCTGCGCTTGCTGCGGCTCGGCGGCGAGGAGCGGTCGCGGCTGGGCGGGCAGGGGCGCGATTGCGTGCTCCGGCAGTACAGTTGGTCCGAGCATCTCGATCGCTTTGTTCGGTTGCTGGAATCTGGATCTCTCAGCCTGGAAGCTGGGCCCTAGCCAATTAGGAGTTGAGCCTTGAACGTACCGCGCAAAGTCTCTCACTCCGGTTTTCCCGTCCAACTGTCGTATGGCTGGGTGCTGGCACTGACGCTGCTGACGCTCTTGACCCTGCTGACCCTGTGGCTGCTCTGGCCCTCGGCGCTCAGCATGGCGCACATCTGGCTCAACTCCCAGACCTATGCCCACGGCATGTTCATCCCGGCGCTGGCGCTGTTCCTGGTCTGGACCCGTCGTGAGGAGTTGGCCCGGCAGTCACCCGAGCCCTGGGCCTGGGGGCTGGTGTGGATCGCGGTGGCCACGCTGGCCTGGATCTTGGCGCGCGGCGTGGATGTGAAGACGGTCCAGCATTTCGCGCTGGTGGCGATGTTGCCCGGTCTGGTGCTGACCCTGCTTGGGCCAAGGTTGGCCTGGTCGATGGTGTTTCCGCTCGCCTATCTGTTCTTTGCGGTGCCGTTTGGGGATTTCCTGATCGAGCCGATGATGGGCTATACCGCCCGAATCTCGGTGCTGCTGCTCAAGCTGACCGGCGTGCCGGTCTACATGGATGGCTTTTACATCAGTATTCCGGCGGCTGATTTCGTGGTCGTCGAGGCTTGCAGCGGGGTGCGCTATCTGATCGCCTCGGTCGCGCTCGGGTTGGTCTATGCCTATTTGAACTACGACAGCCTGTGGCGCCGTCTCGCCTTCATGGCCTTGGCGATCGCGTTACCGATCCTGGCGAATGTGTTGCGGGTGTATACGATCATCATGACTGCGCATATCACGGATGGACGGATCACCCTCGCGGGCCACGGCCACATCGTCGTCGGTTGGGTGTTCTTCGGTGTGGTGATGTTCCTGCTGTTCTGGCTGGGCTCGTTCTGGGCCGATCGACACGGCCTCTCCGGCGCTCGCGGCGCAGCGGGGCAGGCAGAGGCAGCAGCGGCGACGCCACCTTCACGCCCGGTGAAGGGGGCGAATCTGGCGCTGATCCTGCTCGCCCTGGTGGCCATGCTCGGCTCCGCCCGGGGGACTGAGGTCTTGCTCCAGCATCGGGCCCAACGAACACTGAGCGAGGCCCCACTCCTGCTGCCGAGTGCGCTGCCGGGTTGGCAGGGGCCCGAGGATGTGTCAGGCACTTGGCGGCCCGCCTATCATGACGCCGATGCTGAACTCGCCGGTTTCTATCGCGACAACGGCGCCGAGGTGGAATTGCACCTGCTGCATTATCGCAATCGTGGTCGCGGCACCGAACTCATTTCCTGGCGCAACCAGATCCACGCGCGCGACGAGACTTGGCGCCGCTCCGCCGAGACGACGCGGCAAGTCACAGGCACCACGGGGCGAGCCCAAACGCTTCAGGAGACCTTGGTGCGCGGTCCTGGCGGCCGGCTGCGGCTGATCTGGCACTGGTATCAGATCGGCGATCGTGCGACCATCGATCGCGTTGAGGTCAAGCTGCGCGAGCTGCAAATGGTCTTGGTCGGCGATGGTCGGGGTGCCTTGCTGGTCGCGCTCAGTACCGAAGGCGATGAACTGACGCTGGACACGGCGCGCCAACGGCTCGAACGCTTCCTGCGGGCCTTGCCGCAGCCATTGGGTCATCTCGATCACGATGGATGAATCAGGTCAACCCGCGGTGCCTCCGCTCATCGCCCACATCATCCATCGGTTTGATGTCGGCGGCATGGAGAACGGGCTGGTCAATCTGATCAATCAGATGCCGCCGCAGACCTATCGCCACGCGATCATCTGCATGACCGACTACACCGCCTTCAGCGAACGTCTACGGCGCGACGATGTCGGGCTGTACGCCCTGCGAAAGCGCGAGGGCAAGGATTTCGGCGTGCATGGCCGGCTCTGGCGCCTGCTCAGGCAACTGCGGCCGGATCTCGTGCATACCCGCAATCTGGCCACGTTGGAAACCCAATTCACGGCGGCCGCTGCCGGGGTGCGGGCGCGGGTGCATGGCGAGCATGGCTGGGATGTCGGCGACACCGACGGCTTGAATCGCCGCAATCGTCGGCTGCGGCGCCTAGTGCGACCCTTGGTCGGCCAATACATCGGCTTGTCGCGCCATCAGATGGGCTATCTCGCCGAGCAGATCGGCGTACCGCGCGCTCGGCTCGATCAGATCTATAACGGCGTCGATACCCAGCGTTTCCATCCGCCGGCCAGTAGCGACGATCGGCGCGCGCTGCTACCGTCCGATTTTGCGCCATTGGATGCGATCCCGGATGCGCTTCCGCATGTGCCTTCACATGCCCCCCCGCAGACACTGATCATCGGCGCCGTGATGCGCATGCAGGCGGTTAAGGCGCCCGTGGAACTGGCGCGAGCGTTTATCCATCTGCGCGAGCTATTGCCGGAGGCGTTTCCGCGCCTGCGCTTGCTGCTGGTCGGCGATGGTCCCTTGCGGCCCGCCGTTGCCGAACTCCTGGCCGAGGCCGGCGTGGCTGAACAAGTCTGGCTGCCGGGCGCGCGCGACGATGTCCCCGAACTGATGCGGGCGATGGATCTGTTCGTGGTGCCCTCGCTGGCCGAGGGCATCTGTAATACCATCCTCGAGGCCATGGCCACCGGCCTGCCGGTGATCGCCACGCAAGTCGGCGGCAATCCGGATCTGGTGCAGGCCGGCGTCACTGGCAGCCTGGTGCCGGCGGCTGATCCCAAGGCGCTGGCCGCCGCATTGGCTGGTTATCTCTCCGACCCCGAGCGCCGCCAACGCGAGGGCCAGGCCGCGCGCGCCCGGGCCGAGCGCGACTTCAGTTTGGCGGCCATGGTGCAGGGCTATCTGCGCGTGTATGACAAGGCGCTGGGTCGGGTACCGTTAGGACAGTAGTAGGAGATTGGAATGTGTGGCATTACTGGCATTTTCGACCTGCGCGAGCGGCGCCCGATCAATCGCGCGTTGCTCGAGGCGATGAACCAGACCCAATTCCATCGCGGCCCGGACGAGGGCGGGGTGCATTGCGAGCCTGGGGTCGGGTTGGCGCATCGGCGGCTGTCGATCATCGATCTCTCCAGCGGTCAGCAGCCGCTGTTCAATGAGGACGAAAGCGTCGTCGTCACCTACAACGGCGAGATCTACAACTTCATCGAGTTGACCAGGGATCTCGAGCAAGCGGGGCATCGTTTCCACACCCATTGCGACACCGAGGTCATCGTGCATGCCTGGGAGGAATGGGGCGAGGCCTGCGTCGAGCGTTTTCGCGGCATGTTCGCTTTCGGCCTCTGGGATCGCAACCGCCAGACACTGTTCCTAGCGCGCGATCGACTCGGGATCAAACCGCTCTACTACAGTCTGCTGCCCGATGGTCATCTGCTGTTCGCCTCGGAACTCAAGGCGCTAATGGCGCATCCCGATCTGCCCCGGGCACTGGACCCGCGCGCGATCGAGGATTACTTCGCCTATGGCTATGTGCCCGAGCCGCGCAGTATCTTCAGCGCCGTGCACAAGCTGCCGCCGGCGCATCGGCTCAGTTTGCGCCACGGCCAGCGCGACCTGCCGCCGCCGCGCGTCTACTGGGAGGTGCCGTTCGACGCATTGCCACCGCTCGACGAGACCACCGCCGTGAGGGAACTCGTCGAGCGTCTGCGCGAGGCGGTGCAAGTGCGCCAGGTCGCCGAGGTGCCGCTCGGCGCCTTCCTCTCCGGTGGCATCGACTCCAGCGCGGTGGTGGCCATGATGGCCGGGCTTTCGCGCAACCCGGTGCGCACCTGCTCGATCGCCTTCGCCGATCCGGCCTATGACGAGTCGCGCTATGCCCAGCAGGTCGCGCAGCGCTACCAGACCGATCATTATCAGGAGCAGGTCGATAGCGACGATTTCGCGCTGCTCGATCGTCTCGGCGAACTCTATGACGAGCCCTTCGCCGACAGCTCCGCGCTGCCGACCTACCGTGTCTGCGAACTGGCGCGGCGTAAAGTCGTGGTGGCCCTCTCCGGCGATGGCGGCGATGAGAACCTCGCCGGCTATCGGCGTTATCGTCATCATCTGGGGGAAGACTGTCTGCGCCGCCCGTTGCCGCTGGGACTGCGCCGGCCCCTGTTCGGCGCGCTCGCGAACCTCTATCCGAAGGCCGATTGGGCACCGCGCGTGTTTCGCGCCAAGGCCACCTTCCAGGCGCTCGCGCGCGATTCGGTGGAGGGCTATTTCCAGGGCGTCTCGATCCTGCGCGATGACCTGCGCGCGCGGTTGTTCTCGCCGGACTTCCGGCGTGAGTTGCAGGGCTACAACGCCGTCGATCTGCTGCGCGAGCATGCCGCGCGCGCGCCGGTCAACGATTCCCTGTCGCTGGTGCAATACCTGGATCTGAAGACCTATCTGCCCGGCGATATCCTCACCAAGGTCGACCGCGCCAGCATGGCCCATGCGCTGGAGGTGCGGGTGCCGATCCTGGATCATCCGCTGGTGGAATGGATCTCGGGTCTGCCGCCGACGCTGAAGATCCGCGACGGTGAGGGGAAGTATCTACTCAAGAAGGCGATGGAGCCCTATCTGCCCAATGATGTGCTCTATCGCCGCAAGAAGGGCTTCTCGGTGCCGGTCGCGGAGTGGTTTCGGGGACCGCTGCAGGGGCGATTGCGCGAGCAGGTCTTGGGCGAGCGTATCGCCGATAGCGGCCTCTTCGATGTCGATCACTTGGCGCACCTGATCGATCAGCATGTCAGCGCTGCGCGTGACCATAGCCCGGCGCTGTGGTCGCTGCTGATGTTCGATGGCTTTCTGAAGCGTCTGGATGTCAGCCCGGAGGCCTGATCCGATGCGCTTGAGCGAACTTGCGGCCCGGCATCTCCTGCTGCCGCTGCACGAGCGCCTACGCGGCCGAGACACGCTCGCGCAATGGCGCGCGTTGCGCGCCCAGGATCATCAGTCTCCAGCATCCCTGGATGCCGTGCGGTTAGCAAAATTGCGTCGGCTCATCGCGCATTGTCAGCAGCATGTGCCTTATTACCAGCGGGTGTTCGCGGAAGGGGGCGCCCTGAACCCGGCTGAACTCCAATTCGCCGATCTGGCGCGTCTGCCGATCCTGGAACGGGCGGCCTTGCGGGAACGAGGCGCTGAACTCAAGGCCCAGGGTTGGGACGATCGGCTGATTCGCTACAGCACCGGCGGCTCCACCGGCGAGCCGCTGGTGTTCTATACCGACAAGCACCGCGAATCCTGTCTGAATGCGCAAAAACTGCGCGGACGCGCCTGGTTTGGCGTCTTACCGGGCGATCGACAGGTCGATTTCTGGGGCTCGCCGATCGAACTCTCCCGGCAAAGCCGCTTGCGGCGCCTCAAGGATCGCTGGCTGCTGAATCAGGTGGTGTTATCGGCCTCGAATCTGAGCCTCGAGCGCATCGATGGTTATCTAGCTTACCTAGACCATTTTCAGCCGCGTCTGATCTACGGGTACCCGACCGTCATCTATCGCATCGCAAGCCGCATCCTGGAGACCGGCAAGGCCCGGCGCCCGTGGTCACCCAAGCTCATCGCCTGCACCTCTGAGATGCTGTGGCCGCACATGCGTGCGGTCATCGCCCAGGTCTTTGAATGCCCGATCGCCAATGAATACGGCTCGCGGGACGGCGGCATGATCGCCCATGAGTGCCCTGAAGGCCATCTGCATCTCTTCGCTGAGCATGTGGTCGTCGAGGTCGATCAACCCGATGCCGAAGGTGTTGGCGATCTGCTCGTGACCAATCTCGATGGTTTCGGCATGCCCTTCATCCGCTACCGCATCGGCGATCGCGGTGCGTTGACCGAGGCGCCTTGCCCCTGCGGTCTGCCGTTGCCACGGCTGCGTGAATTGCAGGGCCGCGCCAATGATTTCCTGATCGGCCGTGATGGACGGATGATTCATAGCTCGACGGCCAATTATGTGCTACGCGAGATCCCGGCGCTGCGTCAATATCAGTTGCGCCAGCGCGCCGACCGACATTTCGATCTCTACATGGTGCTGCATCGGCCGCTGACCGACGACGAGCGAACCCGCATCCGCAGCGAGCTGCAACAGGTGATCGATGAGCCGCTGGAGGTCAATCTCATCGAACAAGAGCACATCGCCCCCGAGCCCTCGGGAAAATACCGCTGGGTCATCAGTGAGGCGCGCTCGTGAAGCCCCCGTCGTCGCATTCCGCGCTGGTGGTGTTCACCCATGTGTTTCCCAACCAAGCCCAGCCAACCTATGGGGTCTTCGTGCGTGAGCGCCTGTTTCGCGTCGCCGAGAGCCTGCCGGTCACGGTGGTGGCGCCGGTGCCCTGGTTCCCAGGCGAGGGGCTGATCCGCCGCTGGCGCCCGCAGTATCGGCCGCCGGTGCCTTATCACGAAGTCCAGCAGGGCATCGACGTCTATCATCCGCGCTTTTTGTCGATTCCGCGCTTTCTCAAATTCACCGACGGCCTGTTCGAGGCGCTGTTCAGCCTGCCGCTGATGCGGCGTCTGCAGCGTGCCGGCCGGCTGGATGTGCTGGATGCCCATTTCGTCTTCCCCGATGGCGTGGCCGCGAGCCTGTTGGCACGCTGGCTGGGTGTGCCGCACTGCATCACATTGCGTGGAACCCTCGTGCGCGTCTCCCGCACCCGGCTGCGACGACGCCTGGCCTACACCGCGATGCGGCGCGCCGCCCGCGTGTTTTCGGTCTCGGATTCACTGCGGCAGACCGCGATCGCGATGGGGATCGCCGCCGATCATGTCCAAGTCGTGCCCAATGGCATCAATCTCAGCCTCTTTGCGCCCGAGGATCGAGCCCAGTGCCGGGCGCAACTCGATCTCGATGCCGAGGCGCCGGTGTTGATCACCGTCGGTACCCTGAGTGAGCGCAAAGGGTTTCACCGCGTCATCGGGCAGCTCCCGGCATTGCTGCAACGCTATCCGACGTTGATGTATCTGGTCGTCGGCGGCGAGCATCCAGATGGTGACGAGCAACGCCTGCGCACCTTGGCGGCTGATCTGGGTGTCTCCGAGCATGTCCGCTTCCTGGGCCGGCAGCCACCGGAACAACTGCGCTATTGCTATTCCGCCGCCGATCTGTTCGTGTTGCCGACGCGCTTCGAGGGCTGGGCCAATGTCTTCCTGGAGGCCGCTGCTTGCGGGCTGCCGTCGGTGACCACGCGCGTCGGCGGTAATGCCGAGGTGATTTGCAGTGACAGGCTCGGGCGGCTCATCGATTATGGTGATGATGATGCCCTGCGTGAAACGATCATCGAGGCGCTCGACACCGATTGGGATCGTGCCGCCATCATCGCCTACGCGCGCGAGAATGCCTGGGAGCAGCGTATCCCGCGACTGGTCGCCGAGTTTGAGCGCATCCATACCCAACAGAGCCAGCCCAGTCAGCCTTCAGCGTTGGCAGATTAAATGCTCGATGGAATGCCTAGTTGAATGCCCGATTGAATGCTCAAGTGAACGCCATCAAACTAATGCTTCTGCGCGTGCTGGCCAGCCAACTCTCGCCAGCAGGGTCCAGAGCGCGCTTGTCCATCCTCATCTATCACCGTGTCCTGGCGCAGCCGGATGCATTGCTGTCAGCCGAGCCGGATGCTGCGGCGTTTCGCTGGCAGCTGCAGGTCTTGTCTAGCCTGTTCACTGTGCTGCCGCTGAGCGAAGCGGTTGAACGACTCGCCAAGGGAACGTTACCGGCGCGGGCTGCCTGCATCACCTTCGATGATGGCTATGCTGATAACGCCACAGTCGCGCTGCCGATTCTCAAGGAACTCGGCCTGCCCGCCACCTTCTTCATCGCCACCGGTTATCTCGATGGCGGGCTGATGTTCAATGACCGGATACTCGAGACCCTGCGCCGAGTCCCCGAGGGCGCCATCGAGTGGCCCGACCTTGGGCTTGATCATCGCCTTATTGGTGGTGACCAAGACCGAAAACAGATTGCCGCTGAGTTGATCCAGGGCTTGAAACATCTTGAGCCCAGCGAGCGCCAGGCGCGAGCCCAGGCCATTGCCGAGCGTTCACCGACGCCGCTGCCAAAGGATTTGATGATGACGCGCGAGCAGGTTAAGCACCTCGCCGCCGCCGGGATGACCATCGGCGGACACACGCACGCCCATCCGATCTTGGCGCGCACGCCCGATGCGCAGGCCCGCGCCGAGATCGCCGGTGGCCGCGAGACGCTGGAGCATCTGCTCGGCGAGCCGGTGCACCTCTTCGCCTATCCCAATGGCAAGCCGGAGCAGGACTACGATCACCGCCATGTCACCATGGTCCGTGAGGCGGGCTTCGCGGCGTCGGTCTCGACAGCCTGGGGTGTCTCCACGAGCAGCAGCGATCCCTATCAGCTCGCCCGCTTCACGCCTTGGGATCAGACGCCTGGGCGTTTCGCGCTGCGGCTTGTTCGCAATCTGCTGACCAGCCGGGGAGCGCACGAAGTTTAAAGGGCGGTGGGCTGTGGGCTGGATGCTTTACTGGGATACTTCAAGCTGAGGATGTCGATTCAAGCGTCCGCAAGCAAATCTCCTCGAAGCGTTGAGCAACGGCTTGCGAGGAGAAGTATTCCTCGACATAGGCGCGTGCCGCTCGCGAGAGTGATCGGCGTAGTTCCTGATCCTCGAGCAGTTGCACCAGCGCATCGGCGAACTCGGTGCTGGTGTCTGCGCGCAGATAATGCTCATCCGGTGTGACAGGCAAGCCTTCGACACCAAGTGCGGTCGAGACCACCGGGATGCCCATGGCCATGGCCTCGAAAGCCTTGATCCGGGTGCCGCCACCAACCCGCAACGGGATGATGTAGGCAGCTGCTCCCGCAACCTCGGGGCGGATATCATCGACAAAGCCGGTGAACCGGAAGGGTAAGCGCAGGCGGCGCGCGCGCTCGACCAACGCTGGCGACGGATTGCGGCCAACGATGGTGACCCGCGCCTGAGGCCGTTGCTCGGCCACGCATGGCCAAATCTCTTCCATGAAAAAGCTGATGCCGTCGATATTCGCCTGCCAGTCCATGGCGCCGGTGAAGACGATATGGTCGTCATCACCAGGCTCTTGAGCCGGGAAGAACTCAAGATCGACGCCGGTGGGAATGGTCTCAACCGTCGGTATGTCGGGTATGGCGCTGAAGAGCTCGGCATCGCGCTCCGAGACGGCGATTACGGTCTCGACCCGCTTGAGACTCTGCGCCTCGTAAGCCTGCATCTTGCGATATTGCTGCTGCCAGATCAGCCGCTTGAGCGGGTTCTTCGCGACCTCGGCATGGCGTCGAAAGATCTCGGCCTCGACATTGTGAGTGAACAGCAGCGACGGCGGCGCGATACGCTCGGGCGCCAAGATCATCGCATGCAGGAAATCGAAGACCACCAGGTCAGCCTGCCCGAGCGCATCACGAACCACCGAGGCGCCCGCAGGCGAGGCATCGCTGATCACCGACACCGGTTGTGATGCTGGCAGATGGCGCAGGCGGGTGAGCGCATGCAGCGGAGACCTTGACGTTGCAGGCCAGGCGATCAGCCTGTCACAGATCGCATCAAGCTCGGCGCGATAGCGCTGGGCCTCATCGCCGGCCACCGGCGAGGCGAGCAGGATCTCGAAATGCCCGCCCTTCATCCCCCGCAGGATCTGCGTGGTGCGGATCTTGCCTCCCTGATCGGCCGGGAACAGGAAGCGCGGCGAGACGAACAGCAGGCGCGGTCGCTGGCTCACCAGCAGATGCCTCGGTAGGCGGCCTGGAGCCGATCAAGCCCTTTCATGCCGACCAGATCGAGCACCGTCTGCGAGGGCTTGGCGTTGGCGATCACCTGCTCGGACAGAGGCGCATCGCTGAGCCCGACGATGATCAGCTCCGAGTCTTGGATCAGTGCGCCGCAATCCTCGCTCAGGAGCCGGCCGATATGTGGCAGCTTGTCTTCGATGAAGCGGCGATTGGCGCCGAGCAGCCGCGCGAGCTGCACATTTGGATCATGGATACGCAGCTCGATGCCCTTGCCGATGAGCCGCTCCGCCAAGGTCACCAGCGGACTCTCGCGCAGATCATCAGTCCCACTCTTGAAGCTCAGGCCGATCATGCCGACCTGTCGCCGGCCCTGTTGCAGGATGAAGTCGACCGCATGATCGATCTGTTGTTGATTGCTGCGAACCACCCCATCCAACATCGGCAACTCGGTGTCCTCTTCCTTGGCCATGTAGAGCAGGGCGCGCAGATCCTTGGGCAGGCAGGAGCCGCCGAACGCGAACCCAGGGCGCAGATAGGCCGGCGAGATATTCAACTGCCGATCCTGCGTGACCAGGCGCATCACCTCGCGCGAATCCACGCCCAGCGCCTGCGAGAGCCGGCCGATCTCGTTGGCGAAGACGATCTTCAGCGCATGGAAGGCATTGCAGGCGTACTTCAGCATCTCGGCGGTGCCGATATCGGTGCCGAGGAATTCACAGGGCAGATGCTCGAAGAGCGTGCGTACCACGCTCAGTGTGCGCTCCGAATCCGCGCCGACGACGGTAAAGGGCGGATTGTCGTAATCGCGGATCGAGGTGCCTTCGCGCAGGAACTCGGGCTGAAAGGCCAGGCCGAAGCCCTCGCCCAAGCGCTTTCCCGACTGTGTTTCAAGGATGGGCTTGACCCGCTCCATGACCGTGCCGGGGCGCACCGTGGAGCGGATCACCACGACGTGGTACTGATCCTGCCCGCGCAGTGCCGCGCCAATCTGCTCGGCAACATGCTCGATGGCCTTCAGGTCTTGGCTGCCATTGGGCTGTGACGGTGTTCCCACACAGACGAACGAGAGCGCACTCGCGCCGACGGCGGCCTCGACATCATCCGTGACCTGCAGCCGGCCCTCGCTAACCATTTGCGCGGTGAGCTCTTGAATGCCTTCCTCGACAATCGGCGAGCGACCACCGCGGATCAGCTCCAGTTTATTGGGATCAACGTCGACACCCAGTACAGCATGTCCATCGCGGGCTAGACAGGCAGCCGAGACCGCTCCTACATAACCTAAACCGAAGATTGCAATATTCATCAGCTGTTTGGAGTTCTGTCGTTTACCAAGGGAGTGTGCAGCTCAGGAGCGGGCAGTCCAGTCTGCGATGACAGCCAGAGATCGAGCATCATCAAGACCCAGACCAGTTCACCATAATAGACTGCGTGCGCCTCGCGATGCAGGTCGATCAGGCGATCGATGAAGGCGGGCCGCAGGAACCCGCGCGTCTTCAACCGCAACAGGCTGTCGTAGGCCAGCTCGTGCAGCGGCTTGTGCTCGCGCATCCAGACCCCGAACGGCAGGCCAAAACCGTGTTTTTTTTTGTCGATGATCTCGGGTGGCAAAAAACCGCGCGTAGCCTCCTTATAGAAATACCGCAGTTGGCCTGGGCGCAGCTTGAGCGCGCTCGGTACCCGGCAGGAGAATTCCAGCACATCGTCATTGAGCATCGGATACACGACATCCACCCCCGCAAGCTGACACATGCGCGTGACCTTGCGCAAATCGTTATCAGCCAGGGTCTGCTGCCAATCGAGATAGAGCATGCGATTGACCGATGAGGCGTCGTCTGGGCGCTGATAGAGTTCCCGCATCAAGTGCCAGGGGGCCTCGGTATCGATCTGTTCGAGAAAATCCGGCGCGAACAGCTCCTGCAAGGGCAATCGGTGCAGGTAATTATAGGTCTGCAGCCGATCCGGCAGCGGGATACGCGCCTGCTCGACATAGCTGCGCGCCTTGCTCACCAGCGGGACGGCGCGTGGCAGCCGGGTGAACAGCGGCTCCAGCAGCGTCTTGCGCAGAGGCGCTGGGATTCGATTCCAATGCTCGAACACTCCCTGCTTGGCGTAGCGCTCATTGCCGGCGAACAGTTCATCACCGCCATCACCCCCAAGCAGATGGGTCACGCCGGTCTCGGCTGCGAGCCGCGCGCAGAAATAGGCGGGCAGGGCGGACGAATTGCCGAAGGGCTCGTCGTAGCTAGCGGCGATCAGCGGCACCGCCTCGACCACATCCTCCGGGGTCACATAGTACTCATGGGCGTTCAGGCCGAAATGCCGCGCGGCCAGGTGCGCGTAGGGCATCTCGTCGTAGCCCTCGGCATGGAAGCCGATACTGAAGGTGTCGGCAGCGCCGGGGCGGATCTCGGCGAGCAGGCCAGCCACGGTGGAGCTGTCCAGCCCGCCGCTGAGGAAGGCGCCGATTTGATCCGCATCGGCGGCGCGTGCGACCGCAGCCCTGAGCAACGCGTTCATCTCCGCGCCCAAAGCGCCCTGGTCGGCATCCGCCGGTTCCGTGAACGACGGCAGCCAGTACGGCCTCGTGCGCCAGCCGCCGCGATCGATATCAAGGCGATGTGCCGCCTGCAGCTTGTGCAGCCCAGCGAACAGGCTCACCGGCGCCGGCAGCATGTGGAAGAACAGATAATGGAACAGCCCCTCGGCGGTCAGGCGGCGCTCCAGGCCCGGATGCGCCAGCACGCTATCCGCCGAGGTGCCAAAGACCAGGCCACCGGGGATCGGCGCAAAGTGCAGCGGCAACTGCCCGGTGCGGTCGATACCCGCCAATAGGCGCGGCTTGCTGGGGTCCAGGACCACCAGCGCGAAATCGCCGGCGATGCGCTCGAAGAGTCCGTCGCCAAAGCGTTGATAGGCGCTCAGCAGCGCGACGGCGGGATCATGGGCGCGCGCCTGCTCGGCCAGCTCGCTATCACGCCAGCGTGGATGGCCGGCGAGTGCGGCGATGCAGGCCGTCGCGTCCTGGCTGACCCAGCCGGCGCGGACCAAGCAGGCACCATGCGGATGATGCCGATGGCTGACGCTGGCCCCAGCCGCCGCCGGCAGATGCCGGGCGCGCGCCTCGACGCCGGTGGATTCCTGTCCTTGCCCCTGCTCAAGGCTGAACCAGCCGCAAAGTCCCGTCATTCAAGTTGGTCCGCACAGGTTGCTGATATAGTCTTGCGCGCAATGATAAAGCATCCGTGCTTCAAGGGGGCAGGACAAGCTCGCGCCGGCAAGCTTTCCTGAGCACTGCCCTTGGGTGTACGAGCAACTGATCGATGCCGAGTTCTGGCCTGGCGGTGAGACATAAGCAACGCGGCTGACGATCCGCTGATCCGCTTCGCCTGCGGTGTGCTGATATACTGCGCCAGACCGAATATCGTACAACATCGGCCCCGGCAGACTCGCTGCCGGCAGCTTTGGGAACAGGTTTATGGTTTATGGCTACTAGTCTTGACGAGGTTCGCAACATCCTGGACAGCACGCTGAGCCTCAACGGCCGCGCTCAGACGTTCGACAGCCAGACGGCGTTGCTGGGGAATATCCCCGAGCTGGACTCGATGGCCGTGGTCGGGCTGATCACTGCCATCGAGGAGCACTTCGGTCTCATGGTAGACGATGACGAGGTCAGCGCCGAGACCTTCGAGACCCTTGGCAGCTTGGTTGCCTTTGTGGATCAGAAGCGCGAGTCTTCAGGCGCCTAGCAATGTGCTAGCCTGTGTACATCCAAGTGACCGGGGTACACCGATGGCGGATTCCACCACCATGACGATCCGGCTAGACGAGGCGTTAAAGTCACGCTTGAGTGCTCTAGCCCGCACCATGCAGCGCAGCAAGTCTTTCCTTGCCGCCGAGGCGCTGCGCGACTATGTGGAACTGAACGAATGGCAATTGCAAGAACTCGAAACAGCCGTCAAGGAAGCGGATGCCGATGATTTTGCGAGCACCGACCAAATCCGTTCTGTTCTAAGCAAATGGGGCCTAGATGGAGATTAAGTGGCTACGGAAGGCACTGGAAAATTTGGACCAGGAAGCGACCTATATCGCTAAGGATAATCCACAAGCTGCACGAGAAGTGGTGCGAAAAATCGTACAGACGGTCTCCCTGCTAGCGGACAATCCCGGTCTTGGACATCCAGGCCGATTGCCTGATACGCGAGAAATTCCGGTTCCCGGAACCAGATACCTGATCCCTTACCGTGTCCGTCCAAGGCTGCAGCGAATAGAGATTCTGAGGGTCTTCCACATGTCACGTCGGCTGCCGATGCGATGGTAGCTCGCGCTGCTTTCGTCAACGGAGAACAGGGCGCTCTGTTCCAGATCCTGCACGAGCCAGCCACCCAGCCTGTGCGCGGCGCCGTGCTCTATGTGCACCCGTTTGCCGAAGAACTGAACAAATCCCGGCGCATGGTCGCGCTGCAGGCGCGCCGCCTGGCCGAGTTGGGTTACGCGGTGCTGATGCCCGATCTCCACGGCTGCGGCGATAGTAGCGGCGATTTCTCCGATGCCCGCTGGGAGACCTGGCTGAGCGATCTCGGTCAGTGCCTGGAACAGTTGCAAGCAACCTACCAAGCACCGCTGATCCTCTGGGGCCTGCGCGCTGGCTGCCTGCTGATCAGCGATCTGCTGCAGACCCGCGAGGAAATGCCCGCCGCGACGCTGTTCTGGCAGCCCGTGACCAATGGTGAGCTGCATCTGACCCAATTCCTACGCCTGCGCATGGCCGCTGGCATGATCGGGGGCGCCAAGGAAACCACCGCGCAACTGCGTGCGCGTTTGGATGCCGGTGAAGTGCTGGAAGTGGCCGGCTACGGTCTCGCGCCGGCACTGGCTGAACGGTTGGCCGCAGCTCGCCTGCAGCCGCCTAAGGCGGGTGCGGTCTGCTGGCTGGAGGTGACCCAAGCGGAGTCACCAACGCTTCCCCCCGCTAGCGCCCGAGTCGTGGAGACCTGGCGACAATCCGCTGAGCAAGTAGGTGAACAGGTGGTTCAGCCATTGGCCGAATCGACAGCGCGACAGACAACGCAACACCCAGGCATCGGCATCCAGATCAAAACCGCGGTCGTTCAGGGCGAGCCCTTCTGGGCAACGCAAGAGATCCGAGAGGTGCCGGCCCTGTTGACGGTGACCGAGCGCGCACTGACCGAGGTGCTAGGCTGATGATGACGGCGGGTCCGATGCAAGACGCGCCTGCGCAGCAAGAGGCGCCGATGGGGCAGGATCAGCCGCAGGCCGTTGCGATGGAGCGGGCATTGACCTTTGAGGTCGATGGCGAGCAACTGCTCGGCATCCTGCATCCTGCAACCGCAGTTGCCGAGCCGCATCGCGGCCTACTACTGGTCGTCGGCGGCCCGCAATATCGGGTCGGCAGTCATCGCCAGTTCCTGCTCCTAGCTCGTCATTTGGCAGCCGCTGGCATCCCGGTGTTCCGCTTCGACTACCGCGGCATGGGCGACTCCAGCGGCCCGCAGCGCGATTTCGAGCAGATCGACGAGGACATCCGCGCCGCCATCGACCGCTTTCAGGCCGAATCGCCGGGGCTGCGGGAGGTCGTGATCTGGGGGCTCTGCGATGCGGCCTCCGCCGCCCTGTTTTACGCCTGGCAAGACCCGCGCGTGAGCGGGCTGGTGCTACTCAATCCCTGGGTGCGCACCGAGGAGGGACTCGCGAAAGCCTATCTCAAGGGCTATTACCTGCGCCGCTTGCTAAGTCGGGATTTCTGGACAAGCCTGATCAGCGGGCGTGTCAATCCGCTCAACTCGATCAGATCATTGGCGGCGATGGTGCGGCAAGTCGCCGGCGCTGGTCGTGCTTCGAACGCGTCAGGCTCGTTAGGCGGCAACGCGGGCGTCGATGCGGATTCGGAAGAGAAAGCCGCAACCGGGGCGACAGAGACGAGTGGGACGACGGCGGCGACGGCGGCCGCATCAGCGACCACCAAGGGGCGCCAGGGGCAACGCCTCCCGCCTGGACCGCTTCCCAAGCGCATGGCTGCGGGCTGGCGACGTTTTAACGGCCCGATTCTGTTGATTCTCAGTGGCGATGATCTTACCGCCGCGGAATTTCGCGATGTTGCCAACCAGTCGCCCGCGTGGCAGGGGCTGCTCGATGCCCCCCGAGTCACGCACCGCGAATTGCCCGAGGCCAATCACACCTTCTCTCGGCGTGTCTGGCGCGATCAGGTGGCGGACTGGACGCGAGACTGGATCAGCTCGTCAACTTAAACGGAGCAACTGATGGCTCGATCGGGTTTCGAAGAACATTGGCGGCAACGTTTCGTGCAGCGCGGTCGCCAATTCGACGACGATGCCGGGATCGCCGGCTGGACCGCCTCCGGGCTGGAGACCCGATTGCGGCATTTCCAGCGCGTCTGGCCAGGCGATGCGCCTGGAACACGCTGGCTGGATGCCGGTTGCGGTGCGGGCAGTTACACCCGTTATCTCGCCAGCCGCAAGCTCAGCACGCTGGGGCTCGATTATTCACTCCCCTCAGTGCAAAAGGCCCGCGAGCGCAGTGATGAGGGCATCCGCTGGCTCGTCGGCGATGCCACGAAGCTGCCGATTCGGTCCGCGAGTATGGATGGCGTCATGTGCCTCGGCGTCTTGCAGGCCCTCTCCGCGCCTGAGCCTGCATTGCGGGAATTGATGGCCGCAACGCGCCCTGGCGGACAGGTCTGGGTGGATGCGCTGAATCGGCGCAGCTTGGCCACACTGATCAAGCGCCTGCGCGCCCGCCTCGGTGGGCCGCCGTTGAATCTCCGCTATGATGAGCCCGAGCGATTGCGCCAGATCCTGCTCGCCCAAGGTGTGCAGTCGGTCCAGGTCTACTGGGTGCCGATTCTGCCTAGCCGGCTGCAGCGGTTGCAGCCCTGGGTCGAATCCAAACCCATACGCTGGCTGTTGCGTCGCTTGCCTTGGCTCGCCTCACCACTGAGCCATGCGTTTCTCCTTGGTGTCCGCAAGGGACCAGCCTGAGTGAGTCGTTCGATTAGGCTAAATGTATGACCCCCAAAATCCATCACCACGGCGCCACCACCGGCGTTACCGGCTCCTGTCATGAACTGCGTTATCCCGCGCCCGATGCCCAGAACGCTACCGGCTACCACTCGCTACTCATCGACTGCGGCCTCTTCCAGGGCGACGAGGCCGGCGACGATGGCGCGCGTGCCAACCAATTGCAGATCGGCTTCGACATCGCCCCGATCCAGGCGCTGATCATCACCCATGTGCATATCGACCATGTCGGGAGGCTGCCCTATCTGCTCGCCGCCGGCTACCAGGGTCCGATCTTCACTAGCCCGGCCTCGGCTGAGCTGCTGCCGCTGGTGCTCGAAGACGCGCTCAAGGTCGGTTTCACCCGCGATCAACGGCTGATCGAGCAGGTGCTCGCCGTATTGCGCAGCCGCATCATCGCGCTGCCGTTCGGGCAATGGCACCGGCTCGACGGGCAGGGCGGCGTCGTCCCGCTCGCGTCGGCCGGCGAGCCACCCGGCAGCGCCCCGCTGATCCGCCTACAGCGAGCCGGCCATATCCTCGGCTCGGCTTATGTGGAGATTGATGTCCCAATTGACGTCCCACACAAGCGCCAACGCATCGTCTTCTCCGGCGATCTCGGCGCCCCCGACACCCCGTTGCTGCCCGTACCGCGGCCGCCGGAGCGCGCCGACATCCTGGTGCTCGAGAGCACCTATGGCGACCGTTGCCACGAAGACCGCGGCACCCGCGTCGAGCGCCTGCGCACAGTGATCGAGCACGCCCTCGCCGATGGCGGTACCGTGCTGATCCCGGCCTTCAGCATCGGCCGCACCCAAGAACTGCTCTACGAGCTTGAAGGCCTGTTCCACGCCCATGGCGAAGGTGGCGCACAAGCACGCCCGCACTGGCAGCGCCTGCAAGTGGTGCTCGACTCACCCCTAGCCGCCGACTTCACCAAAGGCTATCGGCGCCTGCGCCAGGTCTGGGACGACGAGGCCCAAGACCGGCTGCAACAAGGTCGCCATCCGCTCGCCTTCGAGCAGCTCGTCACCGTCGACCACCACGCCGACCACATGCACATGGTCAACTACCTGGCCCACAGCCGTCAGCCCGCCGTGGTCATCGCCGCCAGCGGGATGTGCGCCGGGGGCAGGGTGGTCAACTATCTCAAGGCCATGCTCGGCGACCCGCGCCACGACATCCTCTTCGTCGGCTACCAGGCCAGGGGCACGCCGGGGCGCGACATCCAGCGCTATGGTCCACGCGGCGGTTATGTGATGCTCGACGGCGAGCGCTACGACATCCGCGCCCAGATCCATACCATCGGCGGCTACTCAGCCCATGCCGACCAGCGGGATTTGATCCAGTTTGCCACTGGCATACCGACCGCGCCGGCCGAGATCCGGCTGGTGCATGGGGATGAGGACGCAAAGGCGGTGTTGGCCGGGAAGCTCCGTGACGTGCTGAAAAGAACCGAGGTTGTTGTGCCCCGCTCCCTATCGAGCTGCAGCTGATTGACAAATGGTGTCACTAATGGCACCATTAAGAGCATGGCATCGGTGGAGAAAGTCCTCACCAAAATGCGTGAGGAGCCGAAAAATGTTCGCTTTGCAGATTTGAGAAAGGTTTGCGAGACCTATTTCGGGCGGCCGCGCCAAAGTGGCACCAGTCACTTGGTATTCAAAACCCCTTGGCCAGGTGATCCGCGTGTCAACATCCAGAACGCGGACGGGCAGGCCAAGCCGTATCAGGTTCGGCAGGTGCTTCAGGCAATTGACAAGCTGGAGAAGGGTGATGAGCGCTGATCACTACACCTATCGCGTGACTTGGTCCGCTGAGGATCAGGAGCACGTTGGGCTCTGCATCGAGTTTCCAGCCCTGAGTTGGCTGGCAGCAACGCCCGAAGAGGCGTTGAGCGGTATCCGCACGCTGGTCCATGGTGTCGTGGACGACCTGCGAGCGAACCGCGAGCCTGTGCCTGAGCCACTCGCAGAGCGCACATACAGCGGTGAATTTCGCGTGCGCATCCCACCGGAGTTGCATCGCCAGCTTGCCATGGCGGCAGCCGAGCAGGGTATCAGCCTGAACCGACTAGCCAGCGCCAAACTGGCCTTCGTCGGCTACCCGGCCAAGGGCATATCTGGGCGAGACATCTAGCGCTCGACGGCGAGCGCTACGACATCCGCGCCCAGATCCATACCACTTGAGGCTTTGCGGTTTTCTGAGAAAATCTCGATATCAGTGAGTCTTTTTCGAGGACTGATGGCCAAGTTTACGATGTCACTGCTGGGTTAGAGAAACCGCAACGCGGCGATGATCAAGCCCACGCCGGTGGCGATGAAGCCGAGCAGCCAGAAAAATTGCTGATCATGGCGCTTGAGCATCTCATCGAAGCGCTTATCCATTTGCTCAAAGCGCTTATCGACTTGTTCAAAGCGCTTATCAACTTGTTCGAAGCGCCTATCAACCTGCTCGAAGCCTTGGCGCATCAGCTCGCGCTGGTGCTTGAGTTCCTCTTCCACCCGCACCATGCGCTCGCGCAGCTCGATCTCGTAGACCGCCGCTGGCTTGCCAAGGCTCTGCTCGGTGAGCCACTCGCCGATGTGGGTTTTGATATAGGCAATGTCTTCTTCGGCTAAGGCCATAGGCGTTGTGCTCGTGTTTTTTTGCCCTGTTTTCAGATTAAAATTGCGAGATAAGGGTCTCTACACTTTTCGTGACTCCCTGAGTCGCATATCCGCGTTTAACCCTGGCTCTCACTTCAACCTCTTTGCATGCAGTTGACAGCATTGCTAGCATAACATGCGGTTGTCTTACACCAACACCTCGACCGGCTCTGGATGCCCAAGGAACCGCGTCGGGCTGGCGGTCTAGCCATAGGCGCCGGACTGGAAGACGACGATCAGATCACCGATCTCGGCGCGGGCTAGCTCCAATGGCCGGGCGGCTGCTGGTCATAAGTCGTCTTCCTCCTAAGATAGATCGGGAAGGGAGGGAAAGCTAGAGAAACCGCAATGCGGCGATGATCAGGCCCACGCCGGTGGCGATAAAGCCGAGCAGCCAAAAGAATTGCTGATCATGGCGTTTGAGCATCTCATCGAAGCGCTTATCCATTTGCTCAAAGCGCTTATCGACTTGCTCGAAGCGCCTATCAACCTGCTCGAAGCCTTGGCGCATCAGTTCGCGCTGGTGCTTGAGTTCCTCTTCCACCCGCACCATGCGCTCGCGCAGCTCGATCTCATAGACCGCTGCTGGCTTGCTAAGGCTCTGCTCGGTGAGCCACTCGCCGATGTGGGTTTTGATAAAGGCGATATCTTCGTCGGCTAAGGCCATAGGTGTTGTGCTCGTGTTTTTTTTTGCCCTGTTTTCAGATTAAAATTTCGAGATAAGGGCCTCTACACAAATGTGCCGTATTATTATTGTTAAATCAGATATAGCGGAGCATCGGACATGCAAAAAATCATTGAATCACTGCGCACCAATTTCCAGACATTAGGATGGCTGAACGGGTTTTTCTATCTCATTTCCGTTGCCCTCTCTCGGATCAGCAGAGATCGTGCGCGGTTGATCAAATATGATCTCGTGGTGCAACCCATACACACCAAGCCTTTGTTGCCATCTCATCGCGGCCGCCGAGTTCATGTGTACGAAGCAACCCCTGAAAATACTTTGTTGCATTCAGTGCCTCATCGCAATGAAGGTGTCATTGTAGACCGGTTTTCCAAAGGCGGCCGCTGCCTGATCGCGGAGTTGAACGATGATCTGGCCGGCTTCCTCTGGTTCTCCCATGGCGACTACCTGGAAGACGAAGTCCGATGTTTGTTCAGACCCGAACCTGCAACCACCAGCGTCTGGGACTACGATGTCTACATCGCCGATCGATACCGGCTCTCGCCCGTGTTCATGAAATTGTGGCAAGAGGCGAATTCACTGTTGTATGCGGAAGGTTTTCGTGACTCTCTGAGTCGCATATCCGCGTTTAACCCTAGCTCTCATGGCTCGCATGCGCGACTCGGCGCCAAGAAGATCGGTTGGGCGACCTTTCTGGTGGTCGGCTCAATGCAGCTCATGTGGGCAAGCAGGTCGCCATTCCTCCACCTCTCTTTTAGAGAGCGGCATTATCCCGTCCTTCGACTTCGGGCAAGATAGCCGGCCTTACACCAACACCTCAACTGGCTCTGGATGCCCAAGGAACCGTGTCGGGCTGGCGGTATAGCCATAGGCGCCGGACTGGAAGACGACGATCAGATCACCGATCTCGGCGCGAGCTAGCTCCATCTGCTGCGCCAGCACATCGAGCGGCGTGCACAGTGGGCCGACCACGTTCACCAGTTCGCGCTCGATGCCCTGGACGCGATTGCCGACCACCACCGGATAGTTCTTACGAATCACCTGGCCAAAATTGCCCGAGGCAGCCAGATGATGATGCAGGCCGCCATCGGTGATCAAGAAGGTCTGCCCGCGTGATTCCTTGCGATCCAGCACCTCGGCGACATAGACACCGGCCTCACCGACTAGATAGCGCCCCAGCTCGAGGATGATCTCGGCCTCGGGCAGC
Source organism: Halochromatium salexigens (assembly GCF_016653295.1). Taxonomy (GTDB): domain Bacteria; phylum Pseudomonadota; class Gammaproteobacteria; order Chromatiales; family Chromatiaceae; genus Lamprobacter; species Lamprobacter salexigens. Next base: position 105,566 of record NZ_NHSF01000054.1, read on the forward strand.
CGCTCGCGCACATCGGGCAGGCGTTTCGCGAGGTGCTCGCCAATAGGCGCAAGATCCAACGGCTGTTCACCGGGGAAATAGGGGATACCGAAGCCGCCACCGATGTTCAGCATCTGCAGCGGTGAGGGTGCATCTTCGGCCAGTCGCAGCGCCAGCTCGAAGGTCTGCTGTTGCGCCTCGATCAGGGTCTCCGGGCGCAGATTCTGCGAGCCGGAGAAGATATGCAGCCCGCGAAAATGCAACCCCAGCTCGCCGATGCGCGCGAGCATCGCCGGCACTCGCTCGGCATCGACGCCGAACGCCTTGGGGCCGCCGCTCATTTTCATGCCCGAGCTTTTCAGCTCGAAATCCGGATTCACGCGCACGGCGACATGGGCGTTACGGCCGCTGCGCTCGGCGATCGCCGCCACTCGCGCCAGCTCGGTCTCGGATTCGAGGTTGATGGTGATCCCCGCCGCGACCGCCGCCTCCAGCTCCCAAGGCGCCTTGCCGGGGCCGGCGAAGCTGATCTCTGCGGCCGGCATGCCGGCATCTAGTGCGACGCGCAGCTCGCCGGCCGAGGCCACGTCCAGCCCATCGACCAGACCGGCCATGTGCTGCACCAGTACCGGCATTGGGTTGGCCTTGATCGCGTAATGGATCGACAGCTCATCGGGCAGGGCTGCGCGCAGTGCCTGCACACGCGCGTCGAGCAGTTGCCGGTCATAGGCGTAGAAGGGCGTTTGGCCGACGCGCGCCGCAAGCTGGGGCAGGGGTATGCCGCCGACCTGCAAGCAATCGTCGATCACCGGGAAGTGCGCCATCGGGGCATGGCCAGGGCGGCTGCTAGTCATTGATCAGTCTGCTCCTAAAACAGATCGGCGGATTCTGTGGCCAAGGTCTAGCGGTCAGTCGAAAAAGATGTCCTCGAGCGCATGGGCTTCCAGGGCGCGATCGAACCAAAGGGCTAGGGTATCGGCGTCGGCGGCTGCAATGCGTTGCTGGATCGACTCGGAGGGCTCGCCGAAGCGTTTGACGAGTAGGCGCCGTAGCAAGCTGGCTTCACCCTGGCGCAGAAAGCGCTCGGCAAAACCGCTGATCGCGGCGGCCTCCGGGGCGTGCTCTTGTTGGTAGATCATGCGTTCCTCCTCGCTCAAGTGCGCGTAGATATCGACGAAGTCGAGATATTTGAGTTGCCGCTCGGGGTCGGGTTCCAGCTCCAGCAGCCCGCGCACGGCCTGGGCGTAAACCGCCACGCGCTCGCTGCGCGCGTGGCGCATGTTCGGGAGATTGAGCCGGGCGATGAGATTAGGGCTGGAAAAATGATCACGCGCCTGCTGCTGGCGAAAGGCGTAGGCATGACATGCGAAGGCCAGGTAGACGCGCCGCTCACTGCCAAGACGCAGTTCGGTCACGTAATGCCCGCCGCGCAGGAAAATCACCACCGGCACGATGCGCTCGGTGCCGAGCAGTTCGGCGATGTCCAAACAGTAGTGCGCCAGCCGATGGATCGAGAAGCGTCGGGTTTTGGTCTCTTCCTCGAACAGAAACAGCAACGCCTCACGCCGACGGTCTGGCCATTCGACCAGCACGGGAGTATCCAGCTCACGAAAGCGCTCACCGAGACGCTCCTTGAGCTGTTCCTCGCGCACCGGCAGATAGCGCACGCCGGGGGCGCTCAGGCCCTCGGCCTCATCGGGAGCGAACAGCTCGATGGCTTGGCGCGGGTAGTCGAGGATCAGGTTCTTAAAGTTTTGGTCGTGACTGCTCGGCATGGTGCCTGTGGCTCGTCTTGAGAAGCGTTATGCAAGATGCCATCGGGGCATGGCCAGGGCGGCTGCTTGTTATTGATCAGACGACTCTTGAAACAGGTCGGCAAATTCAGTGGCCAAGGTCTTGCGGTCGATCTTGCCGTTGGCGTTACGCGGTAAGGCTTGTGCGCGGACCTCAATATGAGCCGGCAGCATATAGGCCGGCAGCCGGGGGCGCAGCGCGGCCAACAGCGCCTCGACGGTCAGCGTCGCCTCCTTGCCCAACACCACCAGCACGATGCCATGCCCCAGCATGGGGTGGGCGACGCCGAGCGCGGCGGCCTCGGCCACTAGGCCGTTGGCATAGACCACTTCCTCGACCTCGTTGGGGCTGACCCGATAGCCCGAGGTTTTGATCATCTCATCCTGGCGGCCGATGAAATAGAGGTAGTCATCGGCATCCCGACGCACCCGATCGCCGGACCAGACCGCGATCTCCGCCAGCGGCAGCCCGGCCGGTTGCCCCGGCGCCGGGCGGAAGCGCTCGGCGGTGCGCTCGGCATCGTTCCAGTAGCCGAGCGAGACCAAGGCGCCGCGATGCACCAGCTCGCCGGGCTCGTCGGGGGCGCAAGGGCTGCCATCCTCGCGCACCACCAGGGTCTCGGCATTCGGAATCGCCTGGCCCATCGAGTCCGGGCGGCGGTCGATCTCCGCCGGCGGCAGATAGGTCGAGCGAAACGCCTCGGTCAGTCCGTACATCAGGAAGAACTCGGCGTGCGGCAGATGCGCGCGCAGTGCATCGAGCGTCTTGCGCGGCATGGCGCCGCCGGAGTTGGTCATGTAACGCAGACTTTGGCGCGCCTCGTCGGGCCAATCCAACTGCGCCAACTGAATCCACAGCGGCGGCACGGCGGCCAGGCCGGTGATGCCCTCGCGCGCGACGGCCTTGATCACATCGCGCGGCAGCAGATAATTCAGCAGCACCACCGAGGCACCGCTCAGAAAGGCCGTGGTCAACTGGCTCAGCCCATAGTCGAAGCTCAGCGGCAAGACCGCGAGCAGCCGATCCTGCGGGCGATTGTCGAGATAGGTGGCGACACTCTCGGCGCCGGCGACCATGTTGCGATGCGAGAGGACCACGCCCTTGGGCCGGCCGGTGCTGCCGGAGGTGTAGAGAATGGCGGCCATATCGGTGTCGATGGTGCGGTGCGGCGGTGGGCTGGCGCTGGGGTCGGTCGCATCCAGCAGCGCCTGCCAGCCGAGGATGCGCACATGGCCCATGCGCTGCTCGTCCGCCACTTCGCCCAGCACCAGGACAGTATGCAAATCCGGGCAATCGGGCAGGGCGTCTGCTAGGCTCGTCAGGCGGTCAGGCGAGGTCACCAGGATGCGCACGTTGCAGTCGCGCAGGATGTAGGCGACCTGCTCGGCCTTGAGCAGCGGGTTCACCGGCACGAAGACGCCGCCGGCGCGGGCGGTGCCGAAGAGGGCGTGGACGGTTTCCAGGCGTTTGTCGAGGTAGACCGCGACGCGCTCGCGCGCGGCCAGGTCATTGGCTAACAGACAATCGCTGGCCTGTCGCACCGACTCGGCCAGGCGAGCATACGACTGCGCGGTCTTTGCATGGCTCAGGGCGAGGGCATCAGGCGATCGGTCGGCGTGGACAAAGAGGGCCTCATGGAGCAGCATAGGGTTTCCGGTGTCACTGTGAAACGCTGGCGATATCAGCCAATGATACCTCAACCGGACTACATTAGGAGGACTAAGATGCGGATTGAAACACTACTGGTGGGATCTTTGCTTTTCGCAAGCATCTCGGTCAATGCCGCTGTCTGCCCGGAATTTAGCGGCAGGGGGTTGGATTACACGAATCCCAAGGATCGCAAGCGCCTTGGTCTCGTGGAAAAATTTCATTTTACCGAGGACGTCCGATCGCTGCGCAAGGGGGCTTCGAGCTATCTTATCGATGATCTTGAATATGTATTGAATTTTTTCCCCAATCATCATCCAGCGCTTAATGCGCTTGCGCGGCTTGTGATCCGTGAAGGGACGCCACTCCCCCCTCATGCCGATGCAAATATCGAGTGCCGCTTTCGGTGGGCGGAACAAGCACAACCAATGGATGCCATGGTCCCCGTCATTCAGGGTGTCTATTATTCTCGTGTCGGGCGGCCCGAGGATGCAAAGACTGCCCTTGAGAAAGCGGTCAAGCTCGCCCCGGATAATCCTGAGGTCAATTACAATCTAGGCTTGGCCCTCTATGATCTAGAGGAGTACGAGGGCGCGCGATCCTATGCCAGGAAGGCCTATCGAGGAGGGTATCCGCTGCCCGGCTTGCGGAATATGCTTGAGCGCGCCGGTTATCCATTGTCAGATTAACTTGCTGGCGAATATTGACTGGATGGCGTTATCGGGATGCGTGATATTCTGCTCTTTGTGATCGTCGTTGGCTTGGTGCCCGTCATCCTAATGCGCCCATGGATTGGCATTCTGGCTTGGTTTTGGTCTGGCCTGATGACGCCTCATTTCCTGACGTGGGGGTTCATGAGAACATTCCCCATCGCGATCGTCTTCGGTGGAGCGACGCTCGCTGGATTGATGATGACAAAGGATCGTCGCGGGATGCCATTCACGCGGGAAATGATGATGATGTGGATGCTGGTCGCCTACACCGCCATGACCAGCTATTTTGCCGTTTACCCCTCGGCTTGGAGTTTTTGGCAGCATTTGATGAAGATTCTACTGATCACCTTTATCACGCCGATATTGGTTCATGGTCAGCGGCGAATCATTGCATTGCTTCTAGTGATTACGTTCTCGATCGCATTTTATGGATTCAAGGGGGGGCTTTTTGCGATCAGCACGGGCGGTGCTCATATGGTTCTTGGAGCCAAGGGGTCTTATCTATCGGGAAATACTTATATCGGCATCGCAATGATTATGGTGCTGCCTTTGGTTCTAGTCAGTGCACGACTGTTCCACTACCAGTGGGAAGACTTTGGGTCTGAGCTGGTTCGACGCTTTTCCACCAAAATAGGCTTAATCCTTTATGGGGTTTTTTGGCTGACCGCGATTGCGATTCTTGCCACCTATTCTCGGGGGGCTTTGCTGGGCCTTCTCGCGATTGCGCCGTTCCTGTTCATACGCATGAAACGAAAAGGGTTGATGATAGCGCTTGCTTTCCTGGGGATTACGGTTTTAGGTGTCACTGTTCCCGATCGTCTGATGGCGCGATGGGGGACGATCGAAACCTATGAAGAAGATACATCGGCCATGCAACGTGTGCAAGCATGGGGCGTAAGCTGGAATATGGCGTTGGAGCGGCCCATACGGGGTATGGGCTTTAGGTTTACATACATGGATTATGATTGGTGGATCACCTATGCTAATTTCGAGGGCACTTGGGAGCATGTGCTATCGCCGCACAGCATCTATTTCAGTCTCCTTGGTCAGCATGGCTTCGGCGGTTTGGTCGTTTTCATGACTCTTGTGGGATTCACTTTTTTGACGCTCAACCGAATACGACGACACGCAGTGCGTGAAACGGGTCAAATTTGGCTGTCGGAGTACGCCTGGGCGATGCAAATGGGGCTGATCGGTTATCTCGTGGCAGGCACTTTCTTGGATGTCGCTTATTTCAGTCTGTTTTATGCCTTCGTCGCATTAGCGATCATCATGCGCCGAGAGCTGGAAGAGGCGCCTAGAGCCAATGAGACGATCCAAGCTGACAAGCACTCGGTCAACGAGCCAGCACAGAAGCCGGAATCAGCAACAGGCCCAAGGTTCCCGGACTTCGTTCCCAAGCCTGACGATCTGCTGAATCAGCCTAGGCCTTGGTTCAAAAATCAATGAGCGAGCCAGGGAGCTACAGCGGGACGTCCGATTCGCCGAGTCGACTGCTCGATCATCATTCAGAGACACTCGGCCGAGGATTGGCGTCCCAGATTCGACCCGATATCGGTCTCTGGGATCCAGAGCGGAAGCAGCCGACTCCGGCCGATCATTACGGCCAACTCGCCTGCGCCCTAGCGTTGTCATTGTTGGGTTTCCCAAAGCAGGCCCAGGCCGCCGAACACGCCTGGCTGTCGTTATCGCCGAAACAGCGCGGTCATGCCCCCTTCAACCGCTTCTTGCTCCTGCTTTTGAATCAGCACAATGGCGGTCAGCGCCCGCTGAGCCATTGCCCACTCCAGCGCACCTATCCCTCGAATAACTGGACAGTGCTCGCGCAACTCTGTCGGCTGCTCGAAGCTCAGGAGCCAGCCCAGCGGCGGCGTGCGGATGCGCGACTGCGCCAATGGTTGACGACCTGGATGACCGACAGCGGCGGTTTCATCGACTATCCAGCCCGCCCAGCCCGGTCCGCTCGATCAATCGCCGGCTCCGGGCGAATCGCCACCCCGATGGCCTATCATCATAAGGCCCTGTTCGTCGCGACCGTCGCGGCCTGGCAGAGCGGGGATCAGCGCTGGGCGCCGATCTTGACCAAGCTGCTCGATTGGACCCTGCTGAGCTGGGATGGTGATGGCTGCGTCGGCGGCTTTGGGCGCAGTAACCATGCCCTGTTCGGGGAGGCCTGCCTGCTCGCCGCCCTGGTGCTCATCGGCGCCGCCCAGCCCGAACACCGCGAGTGCATCCCTGGCCGGATGCTGACCGGTGTGCTGCGGCGCTGGCAGCATCAAACGCGCGCCGATGGACTGCTCTGGCTCAGCCCCGCCGATGCGCGAGCGCAAGCTCAGAGCGGCTGGGACGAGTACATGCACCTTTCGGTCTATAACGCCTGGACCGCAGCCATCCTCGCCTGGGCGCGCCAGCTCACCACCAACGCTGAGCGTCCAGCCGTGCTCGCCGCACTCAGCTGGCCGACCACAGCGACAGGGCTGCGGACCGACCCGGCCGCCGGCTTGCTCCGGGTCGAGTCGGAGGCCGGCCTGTGCGCGCTCGTCTCCACGCGCGGTCAGCCACCGCAGGCCTTCCGGCGCACCGAGATCGAGGGCCGTTACAGCGGCGGTCTGCCGTTCCATCTCAGGGCGTGGGATCGCTACCTGGTGCCGCCGCCGGTTCGTCTCCCGATCGACGCGCTCTTGCAGCAACCGGCACTGGCCGGCTGGATGCCCGTGTTCGAGGTTGGCGATCTGCTCTATGGGCTGACCGATTTCGAGACGATCGAGGTGCAATGGTCGCAAGCCGTCCTATCGATCGTAGCCGAAGGACAACCCCTGGCGCTGACGCGCTCGCCCGCGCATGGACTCACCGGGCGCGTGCTCGCAGCACTCGACTGGCGACTGCTCGGCGGCCGTCTCGGGCGCCGACAGGCCTTGCAGCGACCGGCTCTGGCAGGTGTCAGCGGACAGCTTCGGCTCAGACTGGATCTGAATCGGGATCACTTGACGCTGACCCATCAACTGACCCTGGACAATGCACAGGCCGAGGCGATTCGCTATCTCAATCCAGCGGGTCACGCTTTGATTGCCGATGCCTTGCCAGCTCAACGCCGCATCACCGGCACCGACCAGACGGCGGTTGATGCCACGGCGATGGCGCCCGTCCCGCTACCGACGACCCTCGCCGGGGGGCAGGGCTATTGCCAATCATCGGCTATACTCCCGCCAGGGCGTTCCACTTATGGGATCGAGCTGGGCTGGTCTGGGGATACGAGCAACGATTGATGAGTGGACAAGTGAACGATGCAAAAACGGGCAAAGAGATTGTCGGGAAACTTTACAATGCAACCTGAGCAGCTGGCTTCAATGTCAGAAAAAATATAATAATCATAGTCTTGAGATATTGGCATGAGTTTTGCTTTAACGCTGTTGCCTTGCTTCAACTTCCTTAACCTACAGACTGAGGTTATATTTATCATGCGCAATGCATTATTGATTGCCGGAATTGCGACGGGCTCACTTTTTGCAGGTTCCGCCAGCGCGGCAACAATCGATATCATCAGTATTAACGGCGATTGGGCAAACCCAAATCCTGCTTCCGTAGGCATCGTCAATGATACTGGAACAGGTAATAGAACAAACACGATGACCTGGGGCGACCCGGCGACCAATGCGGGCCAAAGCAGCTATGTCTTCGTGGACAATGAAGTGCCTATCGAGAGTATCGTTCCGGAAGATCTATTCCAGATTGGTGAGTTCACACACAACAATTTCCCAATCTTTCCACCCTCCTTGGACTCGGCAGATCTTCAGATCAGTCTCGTCATCGATATTTTCGATGACTCCGATGTCAAGATTGGTGAGAATCTTTCCGTTTCGAGCGTGTTCAGGTTCGATCACCTCGAAACGCCTAATAGCGCTGATCCCTGCGAAGCGGGCGGCGAGCAACCTTGCCCTGATCTCGTATCCTTCAGCCTCACTAGCACACCGGACACGATCACGATCGACGATGTCGTATTTGGGTTGACGATCGCAGGATTCTCAACCATCCCGGTCAATCTTCCAGAGAGCTTTACCGAGGAGTTCCTAACTCTCGAGAACCAAGCGAATACAGCGGTTCTTTTAGCGTCCTTTAGCAGCGACATCCCGCGCGAGGTACCCACTCCCGGCGCTCTGCCGCTGCTGGCGATCGGAGCCGCTGCGTTTGGCCTCGCTCTGCGCCGTCGTCGCTCCTAACCGATCGTACCTGGGGAGGGTCGGGATTGACCCTCCTAGATGATCGATTTAGGCGGCTGATTTCAGGACTGCAGGACACGAGCAAAGACTTGATGAGCGTACAGGCGAAGCAGGTCGCGGTGCTGATCCCCTATTTTCAGCGGGAGCCCGGCATCCTCAGAAACACCCTCGGCTCGGTGCTCGCCCAGCAAGGCTTTGATGACTATCAGATCATCGTCGTCGACGATGGCTCGCCAGCGCCGGCGAGGGAGGAACTCGAGGCGCTCGGGGCCGAGCAGGAGCGGATCATCCTCGTCGAACAGCCCAACGCGGGACCAGGCGCTGCCCGGAATACCGCGCTCGCGACGCTTCCAGCGGACACGCCCTATGTCGCCTTCCTGGACTCCGATGATGCGCTTCATCCGTCCTATCTGGCCGATGCGGTGCATGCGCTGGACCAAGGCTACGATCTCTTCTTCGGCAACAGTCAACGTGCCGACATCGAGGACACCCGTTTCGAGTGGCGTTCGGGGCCGGGGGCAACCCTGGAGACGGCGTCTCACACAGTGATCGACCCGGACCGGAATCTCTACGCCTTTCAAGGCGATTTCTTCGATTTCATCGTCTATCGCAGCAACATCATCGGTCCCTCGACCATGATGTATCGTCAGGCGATTGCCCCCGATATCCGCTACAACGAGCAGGTCTACAACGGCCAGGATCGCATCTTCAAGCTCATGCTCTGCCAGCAGGTCGGCCCCGTCGCCTTTTCCACGCGGTGCTATGCCCAAGAGGGGAAGGGGATCAACATCTTCGATAGCGCGGGATGGGGCTCGGAGCGCTCGCTTTCCTTCACCGCCAGCTATATCGAAATGTGCAAGGTCGTCCTGAATCAAATTCCGCTGAACGAGCGCCAACGCGCGCATGTGAAGGCGCATCTGGCCCAAACACGCTACAACTTCACCGCAAGCTTGCTGCATCAGGCACGCCAACGCACCGGAATCGACTGGAAGGCCGTAGCGAAAACGCTTCGTCATGATCCCGGTACCTGGATCGGTTTCCTCCCGAATGTCGCCCGAATCCTCCTGCGCAAGGCACAGTCAGCATGACACCCTACGATCTCGAGGTGCTGGGGCAAGAGTCGCGCCCCTATTTCGCCGCCCGGTTCCTCGGGGATCATGTCGAGATCGAAGGAACGACCGAGTGTTTGATCGGCGAGAAGCTTCCCGGCGCCACCCCAGAGCGTCCAGATGGTCTGTTCGTCGAATGGCACTGGGATGGTCGCCGATTGGTCGTTCGCAACGATTTTTATGGCTTTTCGCCGCTGTTTTATGCCAGCTATGGCAACGCCATTCGCATCTCGCCAAATCTCGAACAGGCGCTCAGCGCCGATGTGCCGAAAGACTTGGACTATGCCGCCCTCTCCGTCATTTTGCGCATGGGCCATCCGGTTGGCGATGACACCCCCTTCCTGTATGTGCGCGCCTTGCCGCCGGGGAGCACGCTGATCTGGGAGCAGGGTCAGCTTCAGATCGATTCACCTGAGTTGCCCATACGCACAGGCCCCTATGCCCAGTTCTCGTTCGATGAAGCAGTGGATCGGTTTGCCCAGCTGTTCGATCAAGCCATCCGCAAGCGTTTACCGAAGGACGAGAAGATCGTCCTTCCGCTCAGTGGTGGCCGTGATTCCCGGCATATCCTGTTCGCCTTGGAGGCCAATGGGGTCAAGCCTCGATCCTGTGTCACGCTGGAGTTTCGACCGCCGACAACGAATGAGGATGCACGCATTGCCGGACTGATTGCCGATGCGATGAACATCGAGCACCAAGTGCTGGAAAAAGCACCATCCTGGTTTCAGGCCGTGCTCAAAGAAGCCCACCTCAGCAACTTTTGTGGCGGATCGCATGGGTGGATATTGCCATTGGCGGCCTATCTCAAGGGGCAGACCAGTACGCTTTATGATGGCTTAGCGGGGAGTGTGCTATCCGGTGGGTTTATGACGGATGAGCGCAAGCTTGAACGCTACCGAGAGAATCGTTTGGAGGAATTGGCTCAGATCCTTTTCAACGAAACGGGAAACGAGGGTTTTAATAACACGGTGTTGAGAGCGTCTTTCCGCAAGAAAATCTCGATGGAGATCGCGATCGAACGGATTGTGAAGGAGTTACAGCGTCATACCGAAGCGACCAATCCCATGCTCTCCTTCATTTTTTGGAACCGCACGCGACGAGGGGTCAGTCAGATTCCGCTCGCCATCATGGCACACATTCCGGCCGTGCATTGCCCTTATTTGGATCGGGATGTGTACGACTTCTTGACCGGCGTTGAACCATCCTATTTTCTTGGCAATCGACTTCATGATGAGGCGATTCGTCGTGCCTATCCAAGTTACGCTCATCTGCCTTACGAAGATTCATCAAAAAAGGCTGATTACAAAAAAGAAGATTACATTTATTTTAGGAAGTCAGTGAAAGCGTTTTGGCGTTATTTGTTAAAGCATGGTCTGCAACCCTCCGAGACCTTGCGAAAAGAATATCTGTATCCGAGGGCTTCATATGATTTGCTTAAACGCAAAAATCGGATGCCTTGGTATTTGATTAAATCTGTGTATTTTTTAGAGTTCGAGGAAGTTGTTAAATCTTAGATGTTCTTGGCATACCAAAATCTATCAATTGTATAAAAAGAGGTCGCAGTGGGCAAACTAAATGTTTCGGTCGTGATTCCGGCATATAATGCAGAAAAATACCTTGAAACAGCAGTAAGGTCTGCTGTTGATTTTTCAGATGTTCAAGAAGTTATTATTGTTGACGACGGCTCCCAGGATGGAACCCTAGAATTAAGCCTGAAGTTGAAAGAAGAAAATCAAAAAATCAAAGTTTGCCAGCATCCAAAGAAAAAAAACAAAGGAGTGTCTGCTTCTCGTAACCTTGGTATTAACCTGGCTACAGGTGATTATATTGCTTTTTTGGATGCTGATGATTTTTACTTACCCAATAGATTCGACGCTGAAAATACTATTTTTAATGAAAGGCCAGATGTAGAAGGAGTCTATGGAGCGATTGGCGCCCAATTCATAACAGATCTTGGTGAAGCTCGTTTCAAAGATTCCAAAATGATGCAGTTGACAACAATATCTGGTTCGCCACCTCCAGAGGAGTTGCTTGATGTTTTATTAGGAATTCATGAAACATACCATGGACATTTTAGCCTGGATGCTCTAACCGTTCGTAAGACAGTCTTTACTAAATCTGGCTTTTTTGATGAAACTTTGGAGTTTGCTGAGGATACCGATCTCATTACAAGGTTAGCGACAACCTGTACTTTGGTGGCAGGCATGATAGATCAACCGATCGCCATGCGAGGAGTGCATGACACGAATCGAGTAACGAACACCCAAAAACTGCATCGATCTTGGGCTATTGCTTACGATAAACTTTACACATGGGGAAAAGATAACAGCATGCCAGAGAGGGCGCGTTCACGATGTCTTAGAAAAGCCTTGATAAGGCGCACTTGGAATCAGAGTTTCTTTCAGGGTTTGAAATTTTTGCTTAACCTCAAAAAAGATCATCCTGAATTGCGATCAGATATTGCAGCATATCGAAAAATTGTCTTTGGGGTTTTTGGTGATAATATAATTGCTAAAATCTTTATAAAGTTTAGCGATTTTACAGGTATTGCATGAAGCGAATGCTTCATGCAATGTCTATAAAATGAAATAAATTTAACTAGTTTAGCTGACAGGAAAACAAGGTGGACATTAAAGCTACAGCAAAAAATGCAATCAAAGATGCCTATATGGCTTATGTGAAGGTTACTTATAAAAGAAAATGCAGACTATACTGTGTCGGTGCCGCTAAAAGCGGAACACACTCTATAGCTGGTATGTTTGATCAAACAATTCGTAGTGGGCACGAACCTGAAAGTAAACAAATTATCGATAAAATAATCGGTCTCTCTGAAGGAAAGCTTAATAGTCAAGAGATGTCCTCTTACATACGAAAGAGAGATAATAGACTCTGTCTGGACGTTGATTCTTCACAGCTAAATTTTTTTTTAATCGACTATTTGCTGAAAGAATTTCCTGATGCGAAGTATTTGCTAACAATCCGGGATTGCTATACGTGGCTTGATTCATTCATTAATCACTCGTTACGTGATAAAGCTGAAGCAAAGTGGATAATGCTTAGAGATTTTCGATTTGGAGCCGATAAATATTCACATAGCGAAGCGGAGATGATTTTAAAGCGTAATGGATTATATACTTTAGATGGATACCTGAGTTATTGGGCAAACCATAACAAAAAAGTTCTAAAAACGGTTCCCCGAAATCGCTTAATGGTTTTAGACACGTTAAAAATTTCTCAACATGCATACGAAATTGCAGACTTTGCTGGCCTTCCACGTTCGACGATTCAGATAAAAAACTCTCATGCATTCAAAAATAAACAAAAATTCCAAATTTTACGGCAACTACCAGAAAATTATTTGGAAGAAAAGGTGCAGGAATACTGTGAACCAATAATGCGAGAAATATTTCCACACATTAAATCTATCAACGATACTAACTTATAAAAATCTGATAATTACATTGTTATGAGTAATATCTATGAGTAAAAAAGTCGCTGTAGTTTGCGCTTCTAATCCCGGTAGCTTGGGAATGTATAGCGTTGATCTCGCAGCCGTGGATTTTTTATCAAGAAACGGCATTGAATTTGATTTGTTTACATCGCATACATTATCGCGTCGTGGTCGTTATAAGCTTCTACAGTTCGGGGTTGACATAGGACATCGTTCAAAAATATGTTTTGGGGATCTTGTCTTTAAGCGATTATCGAATATATCTCAATTACGCAGTTACTCCCACGTTTTATATTGGGGGGATTTTACTCCTAATCCTATTTATGGTTATGAAGATTTTCAAAGGTGGGAAAAACGTCGTGATGTAAGATCAACTAATTCTCAATCCTTAGAAAAGTGGGGTCATCTTTTTAACTTGTCTGGTGGTAGAATTTTGCCCTATGTGATAGCAGTAGGTAATAATTTCCAACACGATTACCATCATGCGCATCATCTTTACGAAAAATATCTTGCTAACTTAGGCGCCAATTTTGATCTGATATTACCGCGTGACAAATACTCAGTTGACAATCTTAAAAAGCACATAAATGTGAGCGAACGACATAAAATCGAATTAGGGCTCGATCCTGCATTTTTGCTAAGAGATGAAAATTTAGATAACACAAAAAAAGCTGAGAATTTTTTTTGTTATAGATTTGCTCGCTCAAAACTTCCGCTGTCAAAGATTTACATTCACGAGCTTGAAAAAATGATGGGTTGTGAAAGTGTTCATCTTTCGGATTGGGATATTATAAAATCTTCCGATGCGCATTTTTCTTTCGAGCGTTACATTTCAGACATCAAGAATTCACTTTTTGTGATTACTGACTTATACCATCTTGCAATCAATGCTATTCGTTTAAACGTACCCGTATTTTGTCTTGGAAATCCCGTAAGTAGACAGCAGGGTAGTCTTGGTGACTTCAAAAAGAAAATACTTTTTGATATGTTAAATATCAAATCTTATTATTTTGAAATTGACCCAAGCGGGCATAGCGATAATGCTTTTATTCATACCATAAAGAGAGAGTTAAACGATTATAAAAAAAATTTGGTTTCTATCTACGAACAAAAAGAAAAGCTTACGAAAAATTTTGAGGAACGCTTGATCAAAGCCCTAGTTGAAGAAAGGTGAAAGGTAACCGTTGACGGGGCGAAAACCTGCCATTGCCTACGGCCAATGGCTTGAGTCCGTGCTGAGGCATAGCAACCCAGAGGAGGTGTTGCGCAAGATGCCGCCGCCGCACCACCGACCGCTGGCCGAGCTGGCGAAGGAAGAAGGACCAGAACGCATAACGAGCGTTTAACTTTTCCGCAAAAAACTCATCAACTTACGAAACCGCCAACTTAGGAATTCAGGCAGAAGACCGGCTATTGCATTCAATGCTTGATTTCTGAGGTAACGAACACGCCCTACGAAAGGGATTCTACGAGACAAACCTTCTTGAATTGTGTAAATGCAGGGATGACATACTCCGCAAGGGGTCTTTTTTTTGGATCGGTGTGTGACAAAACCAAGTTTCTTCAAGAATATCACTATAGCCTCGCACCTTGGCGATTTTCTCCATTTCTATTTTTGTTGTTTCGAGTATGGGAAAACGAAGATTACCAAACAAGCAACGCACGTCGTCCGGAGCGTCGCTTCTAAGTTCAAACCATTCATCACCATCGTCACGAACATTTTTGACATAAGGCCTGATGAAACAATATGCTCGGTCATCCTTATGTACACTCAACTGTAGATCGTTGACCCCATATTGTTGGGCGAATTTTGCGATGAATATGTACTGTTTTCCAAGATAGCCCTGAAGTCGTAGCCGTGTATGAGCGGCCCAGAAGTCATCGGCTTTTCCCAATTTGCCAATGTCAAGGGTGACCAATTGTCTAATTAGGAGCAGCGCTTCTGGTGATCGAGCCCCGATGATAGATCTGATACGCTCCATTGTTTCTTGTTCTATATCGGCGCAGCGACGAAACCTGTTATCGATCAAGTAGAATGGCTGAACACTCCTCTTCAGTCTAAAAACCAGATCAAGAACCCTAAATGTCGAATCCCATCCACCAGTCCAGAGTATGTTATTAATTTTTTCCGGGCAGTGTTCATTTTCCAGACGACTGTCGTCACCAAGGTTCATTGTGTCTTTCCCTCGACTTTGGCCATTTTGCTGAGCAGGTTCGTGGCCGGTGAGCGGTCAGCGCATTCTGCCTTTAACCATTGTAGCCGTCTTGGAGCCGTTTGCCGTCCTGTTCACGCGTCCGCGAGCTGGGCACATGCGCAAGGGTGCTGGTGATCGGCGCCCTGCTCGCGCAAGGGCCGCGCACGGTACGCTGCGCTGCGCGCGATGGGGCTATCGAGTGGGGGCCGCGCGGGGCTTCGAGCGCGACCATCAGGTGCTTAACCGCGCGCGCTAGTCAGGAATGCGCGCAGCGCAGATCCTGCTGGGACTGTTACTGGCCTTGCTCTCGCCCAGCCTGCGGATCGTGATGGCGATCGACGAGACCCTAAAGCTGCGGTTCGGGCCGCACATCCGGGCCAATGGGGTGTATCGTGATGCGGTGCGCTCGAGTCGGGGCAAGTTACATCAAGGTTTGAAAAATGAAAATAAATTTTATTGATCGTATTAAAGCAGGTTTAGATTGGCGTTACAAAAAGTTGCAGGAAAGCATAAAGTTAATGCACGCCAAGCTTTGGAGAGCTAGTCTTAAAGAAACTAAGTTTATTGGTATTACCGGCTCCGTCGGCAAAACAACCACAAAAGATTTAGCAGTATCGGTTCTTAAAAAATGTGGAAAAACCAAGGGAAATGCGCTCAGTCTTAATTATCTTATTGATATCGCAAAAGCAATCACGGAATTGCCGCGCAACGTCCGCTTCGTGGTACTCGAGATAGCGACTAGCGGCCCCGGAACAATCGATGATCGAGTTCAGTTATGTCGGCCAGATATTGCTGCAATGATAGTGATAGGTCGAGATCATATCAAGAAATTTGGTTCTATGGAGGCCATTGCGGAAGAAAAGGCGAAGTTGATTAGTGCATTGCCAGAGACCGGCACCGCTGTGTTGAATCGAGATGATCCTCTCATTCGGAATGTTGCAGCGAAAACGAAAGCTCAAAAATTATGGTTTGGTCGTTCTGAAGATGCTGATTTGCGTTTATTGGAGGCAACTTCTAATTATCCCGAGACGCTTGTCTTAAAGTTAAGTTACGAAGGCCGTTATTACACTTGTAAAACTGGAGTCTATGGCACCCATCTGGCTGTACCTGTTCTCGCAGCTATTGGGATTGGTTTAGCGGCAGGCTTATCGATAGAAGATGCAATAGTTGGAGTTGCTAACGCAAGGCCGACTACTGGGCGTATGCAGATTGTCACTGACATAGAGGATGTCACTTTTTTGAGAGATGACTATAAAGCCCCTCATTGGACTTTACAGACAGTCTTAGATTTTATGGCAAATGCCAAAGCTGAACGTAAAGTCGCCATTATAGGCACTCTTTCCGATTATTCGCTTTCTGCTTCAAAACTTTATCCGAAGGTCGCTCGAAAGTTACGCGAAGTTGCGGATCTCGTTGTGTTTGTAGGGCCTCATGCTCTGCGTGCGCTCAAGGCACGCAATGGTGAGGACGATATTGGTTTACAGGGTTTTACTCAGATTCGAGATGCTCATCGATTTCTCGAAAAAGAGTTGCGACAAGGGGATTTGGTAATACTGAAAGGGTCGAATCGGGCAGACCACCTCGTGCGGCTTATATTGGCTCGACAGCAGCATGTTGGATGCTGGATTGCGAACTGTGGTAAAAACCGCTTCTGCGATCGTTGTGAATTCATCGAGGGAAATGGGGTTGTTGATACTCAGGTGTGTCTACCAGCTGAAACCGATATAGACTTATCAACAACCGCATCTAGCCCTTATCTCATTGTTGGTTTGGGCAATCCAGGCACAGCCTATGACGACACACCTCACAACATGGGCGCGGCTGTGCTCGACCGACTGGCGCAATCGCTTGGTAACGATAAAGAATGGGTTGATGTACCTGAAGGTAAAATTCTCCAAGCAAATATAGAGAAAAGTGATGTCATTCTTTTTAAGCCTGGCGCGATGATCAATCACTGTGGCTCAATGGTTGATGCCCTGCGCCGTCGGATGAGCATTCATCCCCAAAAAATTATAGTTGCTCATGACGATATTGATCTACCACTTTCTGAAGTTCGGCTAAAATATAGTGGTAGCGATAGTGGCCATAAGGGGCTGAGATCAATCTTCTCAGCACTTGGCAACGATGGTTTCATGACGCGAGTGAGGGTAGGTGTACACACATCAAACAATATGGATCATGATTCTAGAGCAATTGTGCTAAAACGTTTTAGCGAAGATGACAGTTCTTTAGTCAATGCAGGCCTTGAAAAATCATCTTCGTTGATCAGAGACGCGCTTAACGCACGAGGATGAATAAAAAATATCCCTATTGGTACCGACCTCGGCCCTCAGTCATTGCTCGAAGGTTTTTATGCCGAGAGAATCCCGGCCTTAAAGAACTGCGCAAATGGCTTTTTTGGGCATGGTGGGCCAAGCCGCGTACGCCGCTTGAGCGAATAGCCTCAATCTGGAATCTTTTTTTGTTGCCCGCAATTCGAATCAAAGGATGCTTGCAAACGCTCAAGGCTCATGGTGAAGAGGTTCATTCTGTTTATGGAGTCAATAAGACGCGCCAGCTGTTTGATCTGCTAAGGCTTGCGGTTGGGACCGATATCGACGCTATTACTTATTATCGATACCACCTTTTTCAGCATGATCGTCGTGTAAAGCAGCGTGAATATCTGGATCAGTCAGGTAAACTCCTGCAAGTTTTAGTACAACGCCTTCCAAAGCACGATGATGATGTCATTTTTTCAGATAAGCTTGCGTTTGAAAAATGGTGCGCCTCAAAGGGTTTGAATGCTGTCAAGAGCTATGCGGTTATCTCGAACATTAGCGAGCAAAATTCTTCTTTTTTCGATGCTGATCTCCCAGCGAACGATTTGATTGCAAAGCCCACTCGAGGACGGGCTGGGCAAGGTGTAACGCTTTGGCGATACCGTTCAAGGAGTGATCACTCTGTCTGGGAAAACCTGATTGAAGGCAAGCAGCTAGATGCCAAGGATTTGATAAGGCATCTGCATCACTCTGCTGTTAAATCAAAAACACCGTATCTGTTGCAGCCGAGATTGCTAAATCATCCCGTTCTTTTATCAATGGGGAATGGCTCTCTAAGCACGGTTCGTATCATGACCGTACAAGAGAAAAAGGAAGCCCCTGTTTTTATCCTCGCTGCAGCACTACGCATCCCGATAGGTGATATCGATGTTGATAATTTTGATCAAGGAGGGCTGGCAAGTGGTATTGATTTAGAAACAGGGAAATGTGGATTAGCGATACAGAAAAGAGGTCAATACCCTTTACCTTTTTTCGATAGAAACCCTATTACAAAAACAATTATAAAAGATCAGGTGTTGCCATATTGGAAAGAAACTATACAGTTGAGCATTGCTGCTCACCAGCATCTGGTTACTCGCATACCGATCATAGGTTGGGACATTGCTATTCTCCCGGATGGTCCTGTTCTCATTGAAGCTAACCACCTTCCTGGGGAGCAACTTGTGCAGATGGCTTCCGGGATTCCTTTGGGTTCAACGCGTTACCCTAATGTTCTTTGCAATGCTCTCTGTGAAGCGTTCAACATTTGATAGATAGACCAGCGTCCCGTTAATCCAATCCAGAAGCCAATTTTTGAAAATGGGATCCTTCGTGACTGATTAGTTCGTCCCAACGTCCTTGTTCGGCGAGTTCACCTCGAACCAGTACATAAATACAATCGCATGGCTTAACGGTGCTCAACCGATGTGCCACGAGTAAAATCGTTTTTGTGCCGCTCAAATTGTGAATCGCCTCCATCACGGCTCGTTCGGTCGCGTTATCCAGAGCACTGGTCGCTTCATCGAAAAAGATCACAGCAGGGTCTCTATACAGAGCCCTGGCAATGCCAATCCGCTGGCGCTGCCCGCCTGAGAGACGAACACCCCGCTCGCCAATGATGGTGCCGTACCCTTGAGGAAGCTCGTTGACCAAGAATTCGTGTAGGTTGGCGAGTCGGGCGGCCCTCTCGACTGCTACATGATCGATCTGCGACTCCGGGAGTCCCAGCGCTATATTCGAAGCAACGCTTTGATCAGCCAAGAAAATATGTTGTGGGACATAACCAATTGCTGCTTGCCAGTTCCGCGTATTCGTTTCCATCAAAGGCTGATCATCGATATAGATCTCGCCTTTGTCGGCGGGTAGAAGCCCAAGCAGCAAGTCGACCAAGGTACTCTTGCCGGCACCAGAAGGACCAACGAAGCCAACGGTGGTGTTTGCCTGAATGGTCAGACTCAGTTTTCTTAGTGCGGCTTCTTCGCTGCTGGGGTAGTGGTAAGTGATGTCGTTTAGCGTGATCCTGCTGGAAGGGATCAAAGGCATCAATTGTTTCCCACGTTGTGGTAATGCGATCGAACCGGATTGGGAGCCGAGATCCGCAAGGATATTGTCGACCGCTGCCGTGTTGAAACGCATTTGTGCCACGCTACTGAATATTTTTTGGAATGCGGGGATGATCTGGCGTCCAGCAAGCCCATACGCACCAATGAGAGGAAGGGCTGTCTCAATGCCACCATGGCCATCCATTAAATAGAGCACAACGAGCAAGATGCCACCAAAAGCGATGGCTTCGATGGCATATTGAGGGAGATTTTGAAGAAGGATCGAGTTGGCCTGATGCTTGGCGAAGCGCTTGGATGGATTACGATAACGCTCGAGATAATCGAATTCTCTGCCGAGCAGGCGAATTTCTTTAGAACCGGCAAAGGCTTCAGCGGCTACTGTGAAGCGTTCGCGATTGGATTGAACGCGGTCTTGACCGATTTTGTTCAACCAGGTTCTGGCGAGCACATAGATCAATCCGTAAACGCTCCCAAGGGTGATCGCAACGACCATGGCCAGGAAAGGGTAAATCGCGATCAGCAGCGCGACGATCGCACCCGCAAGCAGCACTTGGCTCGCCAGGCGCATGGCCGGCATCAATCCGCCGTTGATGGCCTGCGCCGTCTCTTGCAGGACATTCTTCGCAAGATCGCCTGAATTGCGATTCAGGAAAAAACTATAGGGTCTACGGAGATAGTCCGCCATCAGGCGACGCGACAATTCATACTGTTGCAGATGCGAGTAACGGGTGATGGCCCATTGCGTCAGTGCCTGCAATGCGGTTCCAGAGATAAAGACCACAAAGGCCGCCGCGCCCAAAAAATAGAGAAAGCGATCCTTCGACTCGAATTCGAGCGCCTCATACGCTTGACTGAGCCAAATGTTCGTGTCGATGATGCCAGGATTCGACAGCACCGCGAGGAATGGCATGATCGATGCCACACCTGCAGTTTGCACGAACGCGGTCACGATCATTACGAACAGCAATATGAAAACTTTTTTGTAGTCGCGTGGATCGAGTAGCGCTTTGATTTTTGCGAGTGTTTTGAACATGATCCAATGCGGGGCGTTAGCTGTGTGAGCGAGTGGGCGCTGAACGCCTTGGCGCGACGATGAGAAGGCTCGAGATGACCCAATAGAGCCATGTCCGAGGTTGCCAGGGTGATTGCCTCAGTGAGGCTGCGAAGTCTTTCGCCGCCAGGCGATAGTCAGCGTTGCCATAGCGCCGATAACCGAGGTCGAAGTGGATGCCCGCGATGCGCTTGCGGACTTGCCGTACCGGCACGCTTTCGCCATTGGGGCTGCTGCATCCCCACTGCTTGACAGCTCGGGTCAGTATCTTGGCCCCGTAGTTGACGGATGCCCCTCTGACGGTCGCGCTGCTGGGATGCTGGCGATAGAGCGCCATCGGTCGGCGCAGGGTGTGGATCGGGGTGATGCGTGACGCGCGAAGCCAAAAATCATAGTCCTGACCGAGTCGCAGCGTTTCATCGAAGGTGCCGATGTGCTCTAAGGCCGACCGGCGGAGCATCACTGTCGAGGTCCAGACGTGACAATCCAACAGGAGTTTATGGTAGACCCAGCCGGAGAGGTCGTCATCCAGCTCGGTTTCCGGGATCGCCTTGGCATCGGCGATGAGGGTATCCAACGGCGGATAGCTGCCATCCTCGTGCTGTTCCCAACGCGCGAACCGGGTGCAGACCAGTCCGGTCTCGGGATGGGTCTCGAGGTGATGGCGTTGCGCGCTGAGCTTTCCTGGCAGCCAGAGGTCGTCCGCGTCGAGAAAGGCGATCAACTCGCCTTCAGCCCTTGCGATGCCGGCGTTGCGCGCGGTTGCGGCGCCGCCATTCTCCTTGCGCACCAGCTCCACGCCGGGGTGTTCGCCGGCGACCTGCTCGGCCGTGCCGTCGGTCGACCCGTCATCGACGACGATGATCTGGAGGTTGGCCATGTCCTGTGCCTGCACGCTCTCGATGGCCTCGCCAATGAACGCCCGCGCATTGTAAGCGGGGATGACGACCGAGATGGACGGGGGCGAAGACATGGTTAGGCCTGGACCTTGCGGGCGAATAAGGCTGTCGATGGGCTCAGCGTATGCGCGAGCCAGCGCAGCGGAGGAACGCGACGAATCATCGCCAGGGCCAGCCGTCGTAAGGGGCTGCCGTTGTCATCCATGAGATCGAAGCGATCACGGGATTCCATGCCGAAGGCGCTCAGGAAATCGCGCAGTTGAAAATAGGTGAACCAGTTGACCGCGGGATAAGCGGCGTAATTGGCCAGCTCTGGACGCGTCGTGACCGCCAGATGTTCATAATGGCGCTTGAGCGGTTTCGGATACCAACTGTACACGGGCAGGGAGAATTCGTTCTGCACGGGGCAGAGCCGGTTGGTGGTGCTGATGAAGAGCACGCCACCGGGTCGGAGGATACGGGCGAACTCCGCGAGGCATGTTTCCCATTCGGCGACATGCTCGAGCAATTCTGGGGCGATGCAAATATCCATCGAGTGATCGCGGAAGGGCAGGGAGGTCGCTGATGCAAGCTGGAGTTTCACATCGAGGTCGGCCTCGCGCAGGCGCTGGTGCGCGATCTGCACCAGTTCCTGGTTGATATCGACGCCGTAGACCTGATGGCCGAGTTCCGCCCAGACGCGGCTTTGGGTGCCGGCGTTGCAGCCGATGTCGGCGATGTTGAGCGGTACGCGAGCCTCACCGTGAAAGGCCAGCAGCTTGTCGCGCAGGCGTTGGGATCGCTCCCGGGACTCGGAGGTCAGGCTTTGCCGGGCGTAATAATCGACAAATTCAGCATGTGTCTGGGTTTGCCAGGGTGTGTCGTTCGATTGCACGGGGCTCGGGCCTGAAGCTTTATGATGCACTTGGCTAACGTAGCAATTTTGCGCCTGCGGCGCTAGATAAACGAGGGGGACGATATGCGCATCGCGTTGGCATGGTGGGTTGTTCTAGCGTTGGCGGGCTCGATGCTTGGTCAAACGGCGGTGGCAGAGCGGTTGCTGGAGGCTGGACCAGACGATTATCGCCAACATCTTAGCAAGTTGCAGCCTGGAGATACGCTCAGGCTTGGCCCTGGCATTTACCGCAAGGGGTTGCCTCTGCGTGGAACCGCGGGCGAGGCGGGCCAGCCAGTGGTGATCGAGGGACCGACCGAGGGACCGCCGGCGGTGTTCGAAGGCCGTGATCGCGGTATTACGGTGAGCCTGATCGATGTCGCCCATGTGACTCTCCGAAATCTGTATCTGGAGGGGAACGGCGTGCGGGGTCATGCCATCGTTGCCGAGGGGCGAGGGCGTTTTGCGCATGATGTGACACTTGAAAACCTCACCATCACTGGCTTTGATGCGGCGCAAGGCTTTAATGGGATCGCGACACGAGTGCCGGCCTGGAACTGGGTGATCCGCGATAACCATATTCAAGGGGTTGGCACTGGGATGTATCTGGGTAACCCGGATGGTAGCGCTCCCTTTGTCAACGGTCTCATCGAAGGGAATCGCATTGAGGATACCCTGGGCTATAACCTGCAGATCAAGCATCAGGCATCGCGGCCGGTGCTCGAGGGCATGCCCCAAGGATCGTCGGTGACGGTGATTCGCAATAACGTCTTCAGCAAGCTGACCGGCGGCGGCGAGGGCGAGCGGGCGCGACCCAATGTGCTGGTAGGGCACTTCCCGTTGGAGGGCGCTGGCGCCGAGGATCATTATTTGATCGAGCGCAACCTGTTCTTCCAGAACCCGACCGAGCGCCTGCTCCAGGGCGAGGGCCGGGTGGCGCTGTATGACAACCAGTTCGTGAACTGGCTCGGCGCGGGTGTGATCTTCATGGCGCACAACGATGTGCCTCGGGTGGTGGATGTGATCCACAACAGCATCCTGACGCAGGGGCCAGCGCTGACCGTGACCGGCATGCCCGAGGGACTGTCTCCCCAAGTGGCTGGTAATGTGCTGCTGAGCGCGAATCCGCAGCCGGAATGGGACGATGACTTGAACGTTGTCGGCGAGCTGGCGGAGGCGGAGGCGATGTTTGTTGCGCCGCTCGCCGGGCTGGAGGCGCTGGATCTGAGCCCGCGCGAAGGTCGGCTGCAGATGCCCGATACATTGGAGATCGAGTCCCGCTGGCCACGCAGCGGACCGTTGCGCTTCACCTTTCGCCACCAACCTGCTTCTGAATGAGGTTGAGTACGCTATCCAGCGTAATATCGCTGCTCTCGACGATGCCTTCTGGCTTATGCCGATGGTGTGGAAAAGTTGCGATTGTCCGATGATGTGGTGCATTATCCCAACGGCTAATCAGCTGTTTGTCAGCTGTCTGCCAATGGAATGCGTAATTACGTTCGTTGGCATCGATATATTCTCGTGCGTGCAACTCGGACCCATCTGATAATCGTAGTTTAATCTTGACGTAAAATCCATCTGCCCAACGTTGATAGACCTGAACATCATAGGCCATTACATATGAATACGTTTCAAGTAAGCTCAAAATGTCCATTTTTGATCTCGTCGATTTTTTCTTTTAAATTATTAGAGACGTGTTGAAACGCCTTCCACTCCATATAATCATCCCAAGCCTCGAAATCTTCTTGATCGCTCACTTTGAGTAAAGCTGAAAAGTTTTCCAAAGATGTTTGATATTTGCATTCAAACAGACGTAGTTTTTCTTGTGCCTTATGCAGAGAGGCCAGATAGTCGAGTAATAGGAGCTGACCGATATCCTGTTTGTCAACGGTGATCATGGGTGTTCTCCATTTGGTTGTCCAACGAGTGTTTGGCGAGCCAGGCGTTGAGGTCGGTCAGCTCGGTGAAGTCCATATAGGGTTTCGTCCAAGGCTTCGAGCTGTAACACTTGCAGGGCAATGTGTAGATTTGGGTGTCGTTTTTCACAGGCATGCTGAGTCCGTTCAGGCATTGCCGGTAATATCTTCCATGAACAGGCGCACCGTGCGCCGCATGGTGCGCGATGCGCTGATGCCGGCCTGGGCCGCGAGCGCTCTGATGCGTTGTGCCTGATCCTCGCGGAGATCGATCATTTGTTCAATCAGTCGCTGGCCGGGGTCATCCGTCTGGTAGAGGGTAGGACGGCTCAGACGCTCCACTAGCGTTGCTTCGCTGTACTCATTGAGCGCGACATCGACCACGCGCCGAATCGCGCTCTGGAAATCGAGTTCGAGCTGCTTGGCGACCTGTTCGAGGAAGTCGAGCTGTTGCAGGGTCAATCTGGCTGTGAATGTCGTCTCGGCATGGGCTTGTGACTGAGCACGCACTGGCGACTGAACGTGCGCTGGCGTTGGTTTCTCCGAACTCACCACAGGCCCGAACAGCGGGGTCGCCAATCTCAAACCGAGTGCGAAGACCATGACGGCGGCGGTCTGCACGACGACCCAGCGCGCGAGCAGGGCCTGCTCGCTCAAAAGGTCACTGCGATCCGGCCCGAGCAGGAATTGGATACCGGAGAAGGTCAATCCGTACTTTTGCACCTGATCTGCGAGCGCTTGGTTGAGCAGCCACCAAGCGATCGGCACGACCATGAGGCTCGCGAGCAGGGCGATGAACGCGGTGCGTCGCGAGCGCGCTTGCGCGACCAGGACCGCATTGACAGCAACAACGGCGACCAATGCGTAGAGATAATAGTCGCCGTTGATGCCAAATAGGCCCTGCCGTGCAATGAGTTCGTTCAGGTTATCGGTTGAAGACCAATCGAAGGCGATGGCTTTGCAGAGCAGCAGCCAGGGCAAGGCGTTGAGCGCGAGCCAGGCCACGCGCGCCGCGATCGCACGTCCAGGATCTTGTTGCTCCTGATGTTGCAGCCAAGCCGTTTGCGCAAGGGCGAGCATGATGAACAAGGGGCCGAAGAGCGCCGCAAAGCGCACTGGGCGTTCGACGATGGCGACCAGGTCCGGGCCGAGGGCGAGAAACAGCACTCGGGCCTGCTCGCCCCAGATGTCCCGGTTGGTCACGAACCAGTGCAGGTTATTCGATCCGGCGATATCCAGGATGCTCTCCTGGGTGACGCTGAGACTGAGCAGCAGCAAGCTGACCATGGCGGCGGCGAAGGCGCTGAACGGAATGCGCAGAATCGGCCAGCGCGATTGATTGATCTGGTGCGCCATCCAGGCTGCTCCGGCGCCAATCCAGAGTAACGCGAGGACAAAGACCCAAGCGGCAAGTGGGTGCGAATCGCCGTGCAGCAGCTCGCGCAGGTTGTAGGGAACGCCGGGCAGCCTGACTAGCAACCAGAGTGGAATCGCGCCGAGGGCGGCGGTCACCGCGAATTGGATGAGCACCTGGCGCCAAGGTCTGGCTTTGAGGGGCGTTGATGATGCTGAGGCGTGGGCGTCGATGGGCTGGCTGGCGAAGGCGCGCTGCTCATTGATAGGCCGAGCGGCGGGCCTGTGTTGCCCATCGATAGGCCGCGCTGTGTCGGTCAGGCGTGAGAGCGTGACGGCAACCAGGATGACCCAAATCGGCTCGGTGATCGAGGGTGTCCGGCCGACGAGGAAAACCTGCGCGATCTCGAGCAGCGTCACCCAGAGCGCAAGCATCAGGCTGGCCGCGCGCAGTGAGCCACCGCGTTGCTGGACCAACCAGAGGATCGCGGTATAGAAGAACAGGTTGGTCGCGAGTGCGCGGGAATTGATCAGCATCGATCCTTCGAGCACCTCGGCGAACGGAATCCAGCCCATGGGATTGGTCCCGTGCGTGAGCTGGAAGGGTTCCAGGCTACGGGCGGTCAAGACGAAGACGAGCCCAACGAGCAGGATGAGAGCGCGCGCTCGCCCATCGACGCGCAGCAGCACCGCCCAGGCCAGGCAGCCGAGGCCGAAACCGATGACGGTCGAGAGGTCGAGTTCGACGATGAGGATGAACGGCTTGGCCGCGAGCACCAGCAGGGCGGCCAGCAGCAGCCAGGCGAGGCTCATGCGCTCGCCCAGGATGCGCACCAGCGCCTGGCCGAGCACGCCGATGCCGACGGCTGCCGCCAGGCTGTCGAGGAGCGACCATTGCGGCTCGAGCAGCAGCGGCTTGAGGCTGTCCTTGATCAGTTGCAGGTCGATGCTGGGCACCAGGGGCACGAGTTCGGCGGCGCCCCACAGGGCGGCGACCAGCAGCGTGGCCATCGGCAGGGGCTGATCGGCGATGCGCCCGAGCCAGCGCGTGGTGAAGGCCGCAGAGGCCAGTGCGAGCCCGAGGCCGAGACCGACGGCGTTCCAGACCACATCGATCAGCGCCGCATCGCGCGCGGGGATGTAGATCTGCAGCACCTGCAGCACGAAGGCGAACAGGACGCCCCAGAACAGGATGGCAATGAACTGAGGCGCACGCCGCTCTGGCGCAACGCCGGTGGCGGCGAAAAAGCCGAGCGGGACGAATAAGGCAATGTTGCCAACGAGATCGCCGAGCGAGTCTTGGCCGCCCCATGCCGAGAAGAACCGCGCCCAGGTGTCGGCGTTTCCGGCCTCGAGCGAGATCGCGAGCGGATACAGCGAGCCGTAAGTGACGAGCGCCAGGACGATCGCCACGATGCTGCGGTGCGATGTCTGGCTGGCCTGCATCCTCGGGGGGTCCTCCGTTATTGCCCGTTGCGCGTATTGCTGGACGCAACCGCGACCCAGCTCTTGTGCAGCAGATGCCGGACCAGTAGTGCTGGCGGCATGCGCCGCAGATGGTAGCGGATCAGGCCGGCTTGGGCGGCCAGTCGTTGAGACAGGGTTGGCGGAGTCTCAGGCAGGCGCGGCGGGCTGATGCGCGTGAAGATCCAATCCAGCGCCGCGCGGGCCATGGCCGGTGGCGGCGCAAACGCCAGATCCTCATTGCGGTGCGCCAAATCCTCGGGTATCGGGGTCTTCAGCCAATCGCGGCAGTAGCGCAGCGCATACCAGAGCAGGCGCGAGGCTTGATGCTGATGCGCGCGCGCGATCAGCGCCCGCCAATCGTCGTCGCTGCGCAGGTGCGTGCGCAGCAGGGCGTCGATATCGACCAGGCCGCGTAACTCGCCCTCGAGTTCGGAGTCCTGGAACAGGTGGATCACGGCGTGGATGATCTGATCCGCTGGACCGAGCGCGAAAAAACGCGAGCCGGGGATGGGTCGCAGATCGGCGAAGAGCAGGCCGGCATCGGCGCGGGTGCGGCTGGTGACCGGGGTGATCGTATGATGCAGGTCGACCTCGAGCGGGTGGTTTGGATAACGCAGTGGTGGCAGTTCGTGGCTCCACTCGCGGTAATAGCGCTCGTCGTAGGCGTCTTTGGCTTCGGCTTGCCAGCCGGCGTTCCTCAGCGCGGCCTCGGCGCGATCGAGATCGGCCCGGCGCACCAGCAGATCGACATCGTTGGGCGCGCGACCTCGGGTGAGCGGGAGGTCTTGTAGCAGATAGGCGGCGCCCTTGAGCAGGGTGACGGGAAGCTCGGCCGGTAGCGCGCGTTCCAGATCGCGCAGCTCCATTCGCACCAGCTGCGCGCGGTAGGCGCTGTAATTGATCGCGGCTTGCAGGTGACCACGAACGCGTTCCGGGATCGCGCGCCAGTGTTCTTCGGACCCTTGCTCCGTTCGCAGCCGATGCGCGAGCATGCCGAGCACGCGTGCCTGGCGGGCAAGACGCAGGGTGTCGTCCCAATCGGCGAGCCGCATGCAGTGCGCATGTTCGGGGTCGCTCAGCAGCGGCAATAGGTGTTGGCCCGCCGGTATGGGGAGCCTAGCATGGCGCCTCTTGGGCCTTTTGATCCCATTGGGCGTGATCTGAGCATCAGTCGGCATCGGCGTCAGTGTCAGCTGGCCTCATCGAGCAGTGACTCGATATGGCTGATGGCCGCATCGAGCGCGCTGTAGCGTATCTGATAGGCCGGGCAGGCGACGATGATATCGGCGACGGCCTCGAATCCCGTCGCGCCGAGCAGATGATAGTTGAAGCTGTTGAAGGCGAGGTGGGCGAAGGCGTCCTTACCTGGCAGACGGTGGCTGGCGAGTGTGGCGCCGACCTCGAAGCTGGGGAAGAGCACCAGGGCCGGGCGGGCCGGTTGATGAATCGCATCAGCGCTGGCGTCATTCGCCGCCAGATGGGCGACATCGCCCTTGCGGGTGCCGGTAAAGAGCGGGCCGATCACCGCTTCATCCGAAAAGGCGCGAATGACCTCGACCGATTGGTTCTTGAGCGCGACGGGTTTGAGCATCGCGACGAGATCACCGGTCTCTGGTCGCAGCACACCGAATTCATCGGACAGGAGCCGAAAGCCGCGCAGCATCATCGCGGCGGCGAGGGTGCTTTTGCCGGAGCCGGGCGGGGCGGCCATGATGATCGCGCGTTCACCCTTGGCGAGTACGCCGGCATGCAGCAGGATGTATTGATTGGCGCGCTGGCCGAAGCACCAATTCACGCCCCATTCGAACAGCGGCAACGCATTCGTGAGCGGAAAGGGATCGAACGGCTGAATGCCATCGATGCGAAATTGCGATTGCGGGCGGATGAAGGCGCGCGGGCCGCGCGGCCGGATGACCTCGACATGATAGTCGGCACACTCGGCCTGCGCCGGGTGCGGCAGCCGAAAGGCGCCGTAAGTGCGCTGCAGGGTTCGCGCGAACACATCGAGCGGGCTGCGCACGCGCACGAGGGCGGCGCCATAGTCGAGGTGGAGCTGTCCGGTGCGGCAGCGCTGGCTGATCTCGCCGAGATCACACTCGCGAAGCCGCAGGCTCGGCGCGCTCATCGGCGGATCACGCCGAGCGTTGTGAGCATGGCGAGGAGTTGGGCGATGTCCGGTGTCTCTGGATCGAGGTCGAGCGTATCGCGCACTACCTGCGCGGCCTCGTCCATTGTCACCGCGTTGCCGCCGCCCTGTTCGATCAGGGTTTCGTAGACGAGGGCGGCCGAGGCGGTGAGGATATGGGTCTTCCAGGTGGTTTCATCGAACAGGATACCGCCGTCATCCATTGGACGATAACGCAGAGCTAGGCGCACATTCGTAGCGGGTCTGGTTATTAGATAAATCCGTCAAAGAATTTTGTGGAGCTGAGATTGATCGAATTCCAGCAGGACCCTGCGATAAGGGTTTGGTCCGTTTGATAGTAGATGTAGTCTTTTCCGCTATTATGGAATTCGTCTTTGTTGTCGACTGTGTTGCCGGTAGGCGTGAAAACTCGGTTATCAGGATCTGGAGCTTTTAGGACGGTTTCACAGTTTAGACCATCATCATCACAGTTAACTTCTTCTGTGACGCCTGTAATAATATTTTCGCTATCACCCAGGCAGGTTGTCGAACTCGCCGCAAGCGCCGCGCCACTCGGCAATGTGTAGATAATGGGCGCCACGGTCGCGGCCTTCAGTAACCGCCGGCGGGCTTCTTGATGCCCCTGGCCAGCGTTGCGAGCCTGGGGCATTGGCGTTGCCGCCTGATCTTGTTCAACCGGGGTCGTCTTGTCGTCTCGGTTCATCGAAAAACTCCTGATGGGGGGCTGCCTGCACTGGGCATCGACCGCGAGCGATGCCGAGTACCAAGGACAGGCGTCAATGACTGTTCGCTGCGCTACAGACTACACTATAGACGAGGCAATTTTCGCGCCATTTATCCATTTGATTTCAAAATCAGCGGCCTAGCTTTTCATGGGGCCAGGCTCGGGGGCTTGCTTCGAGGCTGTGTCAAGTTTTCTGACGCCTGGCGGCGGCGATCAGCATGGTAGTGTAGCCAATATCTGGATCTCTTCGAGGGTGTCGACAACATGGGTATCACAGTGTTCCAGACTGGAACAGCACATTGCAAAGGCGGGCTGCTGCTGCCAAGGCTACTCGGGTTGGCGCTGTTGCTAGGCGTGAGCGGGGTCGGGAACGGTTGGGCGAGCGATCTGCCAGCGGCCATCGACCGGGTCAAGCCCTCGGTGGTCGGCATCGGCACCTATCAAGAAACCCGACAACCGCGCATGCAGTTGCGCGGCACCGGCTTCATCGTCGCCGATGGGCGCCATCTGATCACCAACCATCATGTGCTGCCGGATCGCCTGAACGAGGAGCGACGCGAGTTCCTGGCCGCCTTCGTGCCCAAGGGCGGCTCCCAGGCCGAGGCGCGCCCAGCACGCATGGTGGCACAGGACGAGGCGCGCGATCTGGCGCTGCTGCGCATCGAGGGCTCGCCACTGCCGGCGCTGCGGCTGGGCGATTCCAGCGCGGTGCGCGAAGGCCAGGAGATCGCCTTCACCGGCTTCCCGATCGGCGCCGCCCTGGGGCTGTATCCGGCCACCCATCGGGGCTTGATCGCGGCGGTGGCGCCGGTGGTGATGCCGGCGCGCTCCGGGCGTGAGCTGAAACCGGGGCTGATCCGGCGCATGCGCGATCCGTACACCATCTTTCAGCTGGATGGCACGGCCTATCCGGGCAACAGCGGCAGCCCACTGTTCGACCCCGCCAACGGCCGGGTGCTGGGGGTGATCAATATGGTGTTCGTCAAGGAGGGCCGCGAGAGCGCGCTGGAGCGCCCGAGTGGCATCAGCTACGCGATCCCGATCGACTTCGCCCGCGATCTCTTGCGTGAGCAGGATCTGCGGCCTTGAGGGTGACTGTCCGGCCGTCAAATTTTTTTACATCTTTTGTGCAGTGCGGTTAGCACGGGTAGGAGTGTGACGTAAATCCCATCTTAAACAGATGCTTGTTGTTTTTGGCGTATTATTTGCTTCGTCGCTCTATCAGTCACTACTGCGTTTTATAACCGGGCGTCGACGCTCAAGTCCAGAATCCGCATTCTTCAGGAGTCCACCATGTCCCAACACTTACCAAGCTTGGAAAAACTAGAGCCCCTCGTCGAAGAGCTGGCTGAGTTTTGGGTATCCGCGCTTGAGCACGGCAATTGGGAGCGGCGACTTCATGTGCTGAATAAGATTCATGATCAGTTGCGTGCGGATCTGGCTACCAAGGCGGAGTTCGATATGGTCTCACCGCGCTTTGTCGCAGCGATCATCGATCGCTTGGGCGCGCCGCCGGTGGAATCCGAGGCGCAGGCAAAGATCTATGCCTACTCTCTGAACGAGGTCCATCGGGACGCGGCTTCGGCTTGGAGTCTTCGCCATCGTTCCTTGGAAGGGTCGGATCAGTCGGACCGCCGCCGGTTCCCGCGGAAGGTGGTCAACATGCTGAGCGAGATCTGGATTCAGGGCTTCACGGCGCCCTGTCGCCTGATCGATGTCTCCCTCGGTGGCGCGCGGGTGGCGCTACAGCAAGCCGATGCGCCCGAGCCTGGGACCGAGGTGCGGGTGGTGGTGCCTGGCAAAGGCATCTGCGAGGCCATCGTGGTCTTTGTCAACAATAGCCTCGAGGCTGGGTTGCGGTTCTGTCATCAACCCGAGCCGGCGATGATGTCGGCCTGATTGGTTGCGGCTCGGCGAAGCGGCGCTATTCCCGCAGTCCGTATTTATCGAGCAGGTTGTACAGCGTTGGCCGGGTGATGCCGAGTAGATCAGCGGCCTGCGCGATATTGCCATTGCAGCGGCTCATGGCCTTGATCACGGCCTCTTGTTCGGCTGTATCCCGGACCTCGCGTAGGCTGATGCGTTCATCCTGCTCGGTCGGTGCCGGCAGCCCCAGATCGTCCGCTTGGATGTGCGGACCGTCGGCCATGATGACCGCCCGTCGAATCAGATTTTCCATTTCTCGCACATTGCCCGGCCACTGATAGGCTTCAATGGCTCTGAGGGCTTCGCCGGAAAAGCCGAGGCGGCTGGTTTTGCGCTGGTCTTGACGGAAGCGTTCCAGCAGCGCATGGGCGAGCAGGCTGGGGTCGCCTTGGCGTTCGCGCAGGGGCGGGATCTCGATCGAGATCTCGCTGATGCGATAGTAGAGGTCTTCGCGGAAATTCCCGGCTTCGATCAGCTCATGCAGGTGCTGATTGGTTGCTCCCACAACACGGATATCGACCGGGATTTCGGTGCGTCCGCCGAGCCGCTCGACGACGCGTTCCTGCAGAAAGCGCAGCAGCTTGGCCTGCAGGCTCATCGGCAGATCGCCGATCTCATCGAGGAACAGCGTGCCCTTGTCGGCGTGCTCGATCTTGCCGATGCTCTGGCGGGTGGCGCCGGTGAAGGCGCCTTTTTCGTAGCCAAACAGCTCGCTCTCGAGCAGATTCTCGGGGATGGCCGCGCAGTTGAGGGCGACGAAGGGTTCCTTGGCGCGCGGACTGAGCTGGTGCAGGCCGCGAGCGAGGACTTCCTTGCCGGTGCCGCTCTCGCCGAGCAGTAGCACGGTGGCGTCCGAGGGGGCTACGCGCTCGATCATGCGACAGATCTTGAGCATGCTGGGCGCGGCGGTGATGAGCCCTTGCAGCGGGGAGGCGCTCTGGTGCGCGAGCTTACGATTCTCGGCTTCCAGCTCGAACAGTTGGGCGGCGCGATCGGTGATCAGCCGCAGGGCGTCGGCATCCACCGGTTTGATGTAGTAGTCGTAGGCGCCCAGGGCGACGGCCTGCAAGGCGTTGGCGCGGTCATCGTTGCCGGTGACGACGATGATCTTGGTCTCGGGGGCGAAGGCGAGGATCTCTTCGAGCAGCGCGATGCCTTCGGTGGCGTTGGCCGGGTCGGGTGGCAGGCCGAGATCGAGTGTCACCAATTGCGGCCGATGGCGCCGGACCTGGCTCATGGCGCTGGCGCGGTCTTGCGCCTCGAGGATCTCATAGCCGTCAAAGCACCAGCGCAGTTGGCTCTGCAGGCCGCTGTCATCCTCGACGATCAGCAATTTCACTGGCTTTTTTGCGGAAGAGGCCATGGTTGGATCACCTGCTGTGAGAAGGGGCGGGTGGGGTCGTGGCTGGTTGCCGGCGCGGCAGCCAGAGTCTGAAGAGGCTGCCCTTGCCGAGTTCGCTGTCGACCTCGATGCGCCCGCCCATACGGTTGATGCGTTCGCGCGCCTCATACAGGCCGATGCCCATGCCGGCATTGCCCTTGGTGGTCTGGAAGGGCCGGAACAGGCGTCGGCGCATGAAGTCGTCGTCCATCCCCGAGCCGGTATCCCGCACCTGTATCCGCGCCCAGTGCTCATCGGCGTCGAGGGCGAGATGGACCTGGCCGTCGTCCGGGGTGGCCTCTTGGGCGTTGCGGACCAGATGCTGGACGATATTCTTGAGACCTTCGGCATCGGCGTTCAACTCGATCGGCTGGCGGATCTCGAGTTCGGGGGTCGGTTGGGCATCCTGGCTGTCGGCGATCACCTCCGTGAGCAACTTGGCGAGGTCGATTTGCTGTCGCGGTGCCGTCTCCGCGCTGGGCTGCACATTGCGGAGCTGCGCCTGGGTGCGGTCGAGGCGGTCGCGCGCGTGACCCATGGTGCGAAAGGCGTCCGTGATGAACTCCGGGTTGTCGCGGTGGCGTTCGGCATTGGAGCAGATCAGCGAGAGCTGAGCGGAGACATTCTTGAGGTCGTGTACCAGAAACGCGGCCAGGCGGTGGAAAGCCTCGAATTGGCGCGCTTCGAGCAGGGCCTCCTGGGTGCGCACTAGCGCTACATAGACCGCGAGCTGGCGGCCCGCGGTCTTGAGCAGGTCGCGTTCTTCCCAGTCGATGCGGTTCGGCGCGCGCGGTTGCGCGAGGACCACGAAGCCCTCGAGGACCTCGCCCTTGAGCAGGGGCACGACCACCCAGTGGCGCGCATCATCGAGCAGCCAGTCCGGCAGGCGTAAGCCCTTGTAGAAGTCGGGATTGTTGCGGTATTCGTTGAGTTCGATGATCCAATGGGTCCGATTGAGAAAGCTGACCAGCGCAGCCGTTGAGCGTTCGGGTGGATACGTTGGTGTGCCTAGATTGAGCGCGCCCGCGATCTCGTAATCGCCCTCGTCGTTGCGTACCCAAAGGAGTCCACCTGCGCTTTCGACCATGTCGCTGATGGCGCTAATGCAGCGCTCGTGGAAAGGCATCGGCTGATCTTCAGAGGAGAGCATGCCGGTGAAGCGCAGCCATTCTTGGCGATAATCGTATTTGTACTTGAAAAAATGCTTCGACAGGAAGACCCGCAGCCGGGCCCGGACGCTGCCGGAGAACAACACCAGTGCCAGCAGCAAGGCGGCGCCGAAGAGGAAACCCACCTGCAGCAGGGTGCCGAGTTCGCCGCCGAGCTGGCGCAGGAAGTAGGCCGCGCTGCCGATGGCGAGCAGATAGAGCCCCGCGCCCATGAGCGCGGTGGTATGGAACAATACATGCCGGGAGACCTGAGCATCGTTGCGCTCGGGCAGGCGGCGGCTCAGGGCGATGCCGAGCAGGGGCGCGACCATGGCATTGACGATGCCGCGGG
Organism: Halochromatium salexigens; assembly: GCF_016653295.1. GTDB lineage: Bacteria > Pseudomonadota > Gammaproteobacteria > Chromatiales > Chromatiaceae > Lamprobacter > Lamprobacter salexigens. The sequence goes on from NZ_NHSF01000054.1 coordinate 140,268, forward strand.
CGCGCCAGGTCGTGCTCTCCATGCTCTGAAACAGGACCAGATCGGCATACAGGAACAGGTCGAAGGCGAAGATCCCGCCGAGGCCGAGGCAGAGGAATTTGATCTGCCAGCGGCGCTGAGGTGGGGTATTGCGGTAGACCTGCTCGACCAGGATCAGCCCGACGATGGCCATCAGCAGGATGGCCAGGCTGCGCCAGAGTGGCATGCCGGGGAGGCTGGCTGGCAGCAGAAAGAGCAGCAGCAGGGCCAGCAGAAACCCGATGGTGGCGTTGATCCAGAGGCGCAAGGCACCGGACCCGGCGGAGGCGGCAAGCGTGGCCAGCAGCAGCGCGAACCAGCCGGCGTTGCGGCCGACCTCGAAGAGGCCGCCGGTGATGGCGGCGTTGCTATCGAGCTGCCAGGCGAGCAGGCTCAGGTAGAGCGCCCAGCCCACCGTGAGCAGGCTCGCGGCCAGCATCCAGAGACTGGTGGAGCGATGGCGCCAGAGTGTCGGTGCCAGGGCCGCCAGGACCAGGTAGGCCAGAGCGGCGCTCAGATAGCCGATGGCGGTGACGGGCATGGCGAGCCTGACTCGCTAGCGGGCGCCGCGCCCGAACAGCACCACCTTGACCGTCTCGAGGATGATGAGGATGTCTAGGAACAGGGTGTGGTTCTTGACGTAATAGAGATCGTACTGGAGCTTTTCCTTGGCGTCTTGGACCGAGGCACCATAGGGATAGCGCACCTGCGCCCAGCCACTGATGCCGGGGCGGATGCTGTGTCGGGCCAGGAAATAGGGGATCTGCTTGCTGAGCTGATTGACGAACAGCGGGCGTTCCGGGCGCGGGCCGATAAAGGACATCTCACCCCTAAGAACATTGAGGATCTGCGGTAGCTCGTCGATGCGCAATGTGCGGATCACGCGTCCGACCCGGGTAATGCGATCGTCGTTGCCGGCTGCCCAGCGGGGCTGTCCGTCCTTTTCTGCATCCGGGCGCATGCTCCGGAACTTACAGATCTCGAACGGTTTGTTGCCGAGGCCGACTCGGGTTTGCCAGTACAGGATCGGTCCTGGGCCCTCGAGCTTGATGGCGATGATCGTGAGCAGCATCACGGGCAAGGTCACGAGGAGCAGGACCAAGCTCAGGAGGATGTCGAACACGCGCTTGATGAGATTGCCGAACCAGCTCTGGCGGAAACCGCTGCCGAAGACAAGCCAGCTGCTGTTCATCGAGTCTAGCTGCAGGCGTTGATGCTCGCGCTCGAAGAAGGAGGAGATGTCGGTGACGGTGATGCCATGCAGCTTGCACTCCAGCAGATCCTTGATGGGCAGGCTGTTGCGCCGCTCGCGGATGGCGACGACGATTTCCTCGGCCTTGATGCTGCGGGCGAGATTGAGCAGGGTCTGACCGTTTTCGAGATAGATCGTACGATTCGCGGGGACTTCGCCTGGTTCCGTGGACTCAATAGCGAGGAACGCGAGGATCTTGTACGGATTATGCGCATTGGCATGGGTGCTTGCCGTTTCCAGCGTCATGGCGCGACTGCCCGATCCGAGCACGAGGATGCGGCGCGCAAAGGTGTCGGAGCGGCTGACGCGGCGATAGACCAAGCGCTCGCTGGCGAGCACGATGAAGACCACGCCGATGCTGATGGCGAAGACCTCGGTGCCTGGTAACCTGAGTGGAAGCATGGGACCGATGAGTGCAAGCGCGGCCAGGGTCAGCAGCAGGGCGGCCGCGATGCGCAGTATGTCGTCGAGCCCCTCGGTGCCGACCTGGGCACGGGCTTCGCGATCGTAGAGCCCCATGGTTTCCATGATTAAAGACCATGGCAATCGCGAGTACGAGGTTGATACCGAACTGCGCTCCCTGCTCGTCAGGCACCTGAGCAATATTAATCAGGGCCAATTGCAGGCAGGCAACAATGAGCAGGATCTCAATGCCCGCCAGGATGAGCGTTTGGCGCGAGATGTGATGTCCGAAGAGCCGCAATGTCTTGCCCTCATCCTTATCGATGACTTTAGTGACGTCATGTTGTAAGTCTACGCTGTGAACTCCGTCACAGCCAGAGCTTACGCGCGCTGATAAGGCTTGACATGGCTTCCCGCAGCCGCCTGAGCGCGCCGACATCCTGGTGCTCGAGAGCACCTACGGCGATCGCTGCCACGAAGATTATGGCGGCAGCCGAGCAGTATTTTGGCGTCGACGGTTGTAATGCGCGGGTGGATCGACTCAGCGGGCTCGCCGGCGCGGGTTGACCATGGTCTTGGTTGTTTAGTATTTTTATACGTTTCCCGAGGCCATGCTTTCGGTGCATGGCTCCTTGTCAAGACCCTCTTGGCCCCTCAGGTATCGGCTTTGAGGCCGACCGTCGCCTGTGCGGGTGCTCGGCATGTTTGACATCTCACCGGTTGCTGCCTCGGCGGCTGTGAGCAGCGGATGCTGCCTCGTGGCCTCCGGGTCGATCCGTACGGAGGACGCCTGCGTGCAATCACATTTGGCCGATGGGCCTGACCCTAACGAGACCGCGATGGCGGCTGAGCGACCGCTACTGAGTGGCGCCGAGATCGCTATTCAGGCGCTGATCGACGAGGGTGTCGAATACGTCTTTGGCTACCCTGGCGGGGCCGTATTGCATATCTACGACGCGCTTTTTCAGCGCGGCGATGCGATCAAGCATGTCTTGGTCCGCCATGAGCAGGGGGCGACCCATGCCGCAGACGGTTATGCGCGCGCGACCGGCAAATGCGGCGTCTGCTTGGTGACCTCAGGGCCGGGCGCGACTAATGCGGTCACCGGCATTGCCACCGCGCATCTGGACTCGATCCCGTTGGTGGTGATCACCGGTCAGGTACCGACGCCGGTCATCGGCAGCGATGCCTTCCAGGAGGTCGACACCGTCGGCATCACGCGTCCCTGCGTCAAACACAATTTTCTGGTCAAGCGGCTCGAAGACCTTGCGGAAACCATCCGTAAGGCGTTCTATATCGCGCAGTCCGGGCGTCCCGGACCGGTAGTGGTCGATATCCCGAAGGATGTGACCGATCCGAATGTCAAGATTCCTTACGTTTATCCGCGCGATCTGAACATCCGCTCTTACAACCCGGCCAAGCGCGGCCATCTCGGGCAGATCCGCAAGGCGGTCGAGGCCATGCTCGATGCCAAGCGGCCGATCTTCTACACCGGCGGCGGCGCGGTGCTGGACGATGCCGCCGCGCCACTGACCGAGCTGGTGCGTGCACTCGGCTTCCCGATCACCAGCACCCTGATGGGGCTGGGTGCCTACCCGATGACCGACAAGCAGTTCCTCGGCATGCTCGGGATGCACGGCACCTATGAGGCCAACATGGCCATGCACGAGACCGATTGCCTGATCGCGATCGGCGCGCGCTTCGACGATCGGGTCACCGGCAAGATCGAGCATTTCTGTCCGCATGCCGAGATCATCCATGTCGATGTCGACCCCTCGTCGATCTCGAAGAATGTGAAGGTGCAGGTGCCGATCGTCGGCCCGGTCGGCAGCGTCGTCACCGACATGCTTAGCATCCTGCGCGAGAGCGGCGGGCGCCCGGATCAGACCGCGCTCGCGGCCTGGTGGGAACAGATCGATGCCTGGCGCGGCATCGACTGCATGCGCTACGACCGCTCGAGCCCGATGATCAAGCCGCAGTTCGCGGTCGAGACCCTGTACAAGGTCACCAACGGCGACCTCTACCTGACTTCGGATGTCGGTCAGCATCAGATGTTCGCGGCCCAGTTCTATCCGTTCGACAAGCCGCGCCGTTGGATCAACTCGGGTGGGCTCGGCACCATGGGCTTCGGCCTGCCGGCGGCGATGGGCGTGCAGCTCGGTCATCCGGACGCACAGGTGGCCTGTATCTCGGGCGAGGCGAGCATCCTGATGTGCATCCAGGAGATGGCAACCTGCAAGCAGTACAGTCTGCCGATCAAGGTCGTACTGCTGAACAACGGCTACATGGGCATGGTGCGCCAGTGGCAGGAGTTCTTCTACGAGAGCCGCTACGCCCATTCCTATGTCGACGCCTTGCCAGATTTCGTCGCCCTGGCGCAGAGCTTCGGCCATGTCGGCATGCGCGTCGAGCAGCCGGATCAGCTCGAGTCGGCGATGCGCGAGGCCTTTGCGATGAAGGATCGCTTCGTCTTCCTCGATGTGATCGTCGATCCATCTGAGAATGTCTATCCGATGATTTGCGCGGGTAAGGGCCATCACGAGATGGAACTGCCGCCAACCATGTCTGAGCGGGAGCTGGCCTAGGGCCTGGAAGCAGCATGAGACATATTATTTCGATGCTGGTCGAGAACGAGGCCGGCGCGCTCTCGCGCATCGCCGGCCTGTTTTCGGCCCGCGGCTACAATATCGAATCCCTCACCGTCGCGGCGACCGATGAAGCCTCGCTCTCGCGCATGACGCTGGTCACGAGCGGCAACGATGACATCGTCGAGCAGATCAAGAAGCAGCTGAACAAGCTGATCGACGTGGTCAAGCTCCAAGATCTCGCCGAGGGCGAGCACATCGAACGCGAGATGATGCTGATCAAGGTCAAGGCGGCCGGGCCCGACCGCGAGGAGCTGAAGCGCCTGACCGAGATCTTCCGCGCCAAGATTATCGATGTGACCGACGCGAGCTATATCGTCGAGCTGACCGGCGCCTCGCGCAAGCTTGATGCCTTCATCGGGGCCGTGCCCGAGGGGCTGATCACCGAGGTGGTTCGCTCCGGGCCGACCGGTATCTTGCGCGGCGCTAAGGGTTTGACGCTCTGATCAACACGCACAACAAACAGCCAACACCACGAACAGGACCTGTCATGGCCATCAACGTTTACTACGACAAAGACGCTGACCTCTCACTCATTCAGGGCAAGAAGGTCGCGATCATCGGTTATGGCTCGCAAGGCCATGCGCATGCCAATAACCTCAAAGAGTCCGGTGTCGATGTCGTCGTCGGCCTCCGTGCGGGCTCCAGTTCAGCCGCCAAGGCCGCTGATGCCGGGCTCGCGGTCAAGGAGATCCCGGAAGCAGTCAGCGGCGCCGATGTGGTGATGATCCTGGCGCCCGATGAGCATCAGGCCGCGCTCTATCGCGATCAGGTCGCGCCGAACATCAAGCAGGGCGCGGCGCTCGCGTTCGCGCACGGCTTCAACATCCACTTCGGCCAGATCGAGCCGCGCGCGGATCTGGACGTGATCATGATCGCGCCCAAGGGGCCGGGGCATCTGGTGCGCTCGACCTACACCCAGGGCGGCGGCGTGCCGAGCCTGATCGCGGTGCATCAGGACGCGAGCGGCAAGGCGCGGGATATCGCCATGGCCTATGCCTCGGCCAATGGTGGCGGGCGCGCCGGCATCATCGAGACCAGCTTCCGCCAGGAGTGCGAGACCGATCTGTTCGGCGAGCAGGTGGTGCTCTGCGGTGGCCTGACCGCGCTGATCCAGATGGGCTTCGAGACCCTGGTCGAGGCCGGCTATGAGCCCGAGATGGCCTATTTCGAGTGCCTGCACGAGGTCAAGCTGATCGTCGACCTGATCTATGAGGGCGGCATCGCCAACATGCGTTACTCGATCAGCAACACCGCCGAGTATGGCGACCTCACGCGCGGCCCGCGCATCATCACCGAGGAGACCCGCGAGGAGATGCGCCAAATCCTGCGCGAGATCCAGACCGGCCAGTTCGCCAAGGAGTTCACCCTCGAGAATCAGGCCGGGGCGCCGTCGATGAAGGCCATGCGCCGTCTCTCGCAAGAGCATCAGATCGAGCAGGTCGGCAGCCGCCTGCGCGAGATGATGCCCTGGATTCGCGAGAAGCAGCTGGTCGATAAGTCACGGAACTGACCAGCCGCCGCGCTGAGCGCAAGTCACGCAAAAAGGCCCCGAATCGGGGCCTTTTTGCTGTCTGGAAGCGCTCTGCTACTAGCCTATGCCCAACTCGGCATGGGAGCCCAGTCGTACGAGTTGCAGTGTCTCTGCGTCAGGTTTGCGATAAATCAAAATCAGGTCGGGTTTGATGTGGCAGTCGCGGTGGTCTTTCCAGTCCCCGGTGAGGGCATGGTCGCGATACTGCTCAGGGAGATGGAGATCCCGGGCGAGGATCTCGATGATCTTCGTAAAGTCGCCTTGCAGGGATTGTCGGTGCCTGCCTTTCGCTTCGCGCTTGAGATCGCGTTTGAAGCTTGAGGTTTGTTTAATCTTCCGCATCCAGAACGGCTTGCAGCTGATCCAGCGTCACCGTCTCTGTCTCTCCTTGGCGCGCCGCTCGCATCGCAGCGATGGTTTCTTCGTTGGGCACCAGCGGCTCAAACGGCAAGGCGTGCTCTCTGGCAATCCGAGTCATCATGATGCGGAAGGCATCGGAAACGGTCAGCCCCATGGCCGCGAGCACAGCGGTTGCCTCGTTTTTAACCTCCTCGCTAATGCGCGCCCGCACGACGGTATTCATGGCCTAAGCCTCTGGTAAGGATCACTTGGGCCACATTGTAGCCCAAGTTGGGGCCGCGTAACCAATGCCGAGCCTCAGAATCCGTTGGACCTAGAGCTAACGGATCTGAGAAGGCTCATCCGTGCGCAGATAGGCCTCTTCTTCCGGCGTCAGGTCCACCTCGTCGAAGCCGGTGATCATTGGCATCACATGCTCGCGGAAGGAATGACCGGTGGTGAGCAGGTAGACATGGATGAGCACGAAGGCGAGGATCGCGAAGGCGGCGGCGGTATGCACCAGCGCGATGTTCTCGAGCCAGACCGGGGCATTCGGCAGATTGCGCCAAGCGTAGTAGGACAGATAGGTCAGGCCGCTGACCCAGATCGCGGGGAAGAGCACGATCTTGAGCACCAGATAGGCCAGGGCCTGCAGCGGGTTGTGCTTGCGCCAGTAGGCCTTGCGGTAGGGATGGCGCTCGCCCTTGAAGATGCCGTAGACGTAGAAGCGCAGCACACTCCAGAGGCCGCTGCCGGTCGGGATGAAGTGCCGCCAGGCCCCCGTGGTGAAGAGCCAGAAGACGCTGAAGGCCCACAGCAGCAACAAGGCGAAGGCGGCCAGGGTGTGCAGGGTCACCGCGTCCTCGAAGCTGAGCAGACCATGGAAGCCGTGCAGCCCGAAGCCGCTGATCAGCAGCAGCATGATCAGCGCCATCTGGCACCAGTGCCAGAAGCGCTCGAAGATGCTGAAGATCTTGACGTGATGTAGGGCCATCAGTGTTGGTCTCCTTTCGGCGAGAAGAAGCGGATGCCGCCGTGGATGAGGATGCCACCGAAGATTCCAAAAACCAGGAAGGTGCCGAGGATATCAATCCAGCGGTTGCGGTCACGGCCGGGCAGATAGACACCCTTGACCTCGGCGAGACGGCTGTCTTTCGGGGTGTGACAGTCGCCGCAGGCGAGGGCCTGCTCCTTAGGCGCCACCATGTGGGTGATCGGCCACCAGGAGAGGGTCTCGATGAAGCCGTATTCGCCCGAGTAGTCGAGGCCGAAGTCGGCCATGCCCTTCTCGATCGCGGCACCCATGTCGTAGTTGCCCCAGTAGGCGGCCTCGTCCTCGCCCCAAAGGTGGGTGTAGACCAGGGTGCCATTGCCCTTGTCGTAGGGCTGCCAGGTATGCATGCGCTTGAACGGCCAAATCCGTGAGCGCTCATCCTCGCGCGAGCCGGTGAAGCCGTTGATCTCGATCGACTCGGCGTTGGGGTCGAACCGGGTGTCGATGGTGGTGTAGCGCATCTGGCCATCGAACCAGTCGTACTCGGGGACGACGTTCTCGTCGTAGGTGAAATTGCCCTTGATCGACTTATAGGTGTAGCGGTGGTCGCCGTTACCCTGGATGTAGCCTTCCTCATGGTAGCCCTCGCCGTTGCGGGTCTTGCCGGCGGTGCGCCAATCCCAGTCGACCACGGTGGCCACCCCGCCGCGCGCGAACTCGGGGATGTGGCAGGTCTGGCAGGCGATGCTCTGCACATGGTCGTTGAGCTTGAAGGCGGCGATGGAGTCGACCGGGTGCGGCGCCAGTCCGTGGCAGGATTCGCAGGTAGCGACATCGCTGCGCTGGCCGGGGAGTCCGGTGCCCTCGGTGTCCTTGGAGACGACGTTGTAGCGGCTGCCGGCCCAGACGTGCTGGTTGGTCACATGGCAGGCGCTGCAGGCGAAGTTGAGCCCATCGACGCCCATGTGCACGTCGAGGCTGCGGGGTGGTTTGATCAGCGCGGTCGAAAGATCGCCGTGCTTGACGTTATCGCCACCGCCACCGTTGAAGTGACAGGTGCCGCAGTTGGCGCGCTCGGGCAGGTCGACGCTTTGCGCGGCGGCGACCAGATCGATCGGCGGCTTGCCCTCGAGCATCACCGAGCAGGCCGCATGGCCCTCGCTGTTTGGGGTCTTGTAGTAGGTGCCGGTGGTTTCGTGACAGACCAGGCAGTCGATCTTGGTCTCGTCGGTGAAATCGAAAGTTTCGTCCTTCCAGCCATAGCCGGCGTGGCACTGGGCGCACATGCCCTCGTTGCCACGCGAGTTGGTGCAGAAGTTATTGATCAGGTAGCGCTTGCCAAGCTGCTGGCCGGTGTTCGGGTCTGTGTACGACCAAGTCCAATGGATGTTGCGCATGAAGTGCTCACCGGTCTCGGTATGGCAGCCGAGACAGGCCTGGGTCACCTCGGAGCCGTTGGCGAACGGCCCCTTGAGTGCCTCGAACTTGGTGTGATCGGCGGTGCCACCGCGCAGCGGCCCGGAGATCTGCGGCCCTGAGGTCTCGGAGGCGGGTGGCGTTGGCCAACCGCTGGGCTCGGCGCTGATGAGTTGGCCGAAGAGGCTCAAGCTAACGGCAAGCACGCCGGCGGTGAAGGATCGGCCGAGGGGGTTGGGCCGCATGGATCGTTTTTCGACTGGTCGTCGCGGGATCGAGGGGGTGCGGAAGCCAGGGAGACCGCGCATGGATTGCCTCCAGTCAGTAATCGGTGCGAACTCTAGAGGCGCAATCGCCATGAGTCTGACCGGTAAGACTGCGCCGAGCGCGGCGATGCGTCGCTGATATGGCGCAAATTCTCGGGCTTGAGGACTTGCCTGGCTGCGCTAGATCAATTCGTCGAGTGGCGAATCAAAAAACCCGCCTTGCGGCGGGTTCGAGCGTGGCTCGCGCGTGCGGCGCAGGGACGGCGCAGGGACGGCGCACGCGACCGCCGAGGATCAACTGAGTTCGTCGGCGCCGATCTGCTGCATCAGGTTGAAGCTCTTGACGAAGGGCCCCGCCATGCGCGGATCCTTGATCATGGCCGAGTAATCGCCGGTCTTGAACTTGAGCTTACCGGTGGCGTAAGCGGTGCCCATGCCGACCATGCCGATGCCTTTCTCGACCCACTTCAACCAATCCTTCATGTCGGCGCGCATGTCCCAGTCGGGTTGCTCGTCGGACCAGTCGCCGGCGCGCACACAGACGCCGTTCTCGACCACGAAGACGCCGCGCGGATCGGACTCATCCTTGAAGCCACAGGTGATGATGGAGTTGAAACCGATCTCAGCGAGCTTGCCGCTGACCTCGGGATCGTTGTTCCAGGCATCCTTGAGTTGGTTCATCCATTCGGCGGAAAAGAGTTTGGCCATGGGTAATGGTCCTCCGTTATGGGTATTGGGATCGGCTTCTGGATGGATGGTGGTGCGTGCTTGCGGCGAGGTTCGGCTCGACGCCCATCACGCGCGCGCAAACCTCGCACGCCGTTATTCTAACAGCAAGCCAGCTCGGACAGGGTTGCCGAACCGCGTCCGTGGCAGCCGACAGCGAGCGCTTCAGCCGAGCTCGAGGCTGATACCGGCGGCGGCCAGTCGCTCCGCCTCTGTCTCGAATTCCAGCCGCGTCAGCGGATGGTCATCGAGCCAACCTGCCGGGAAGCGCAGTTGCAGCGTCTCGCCCTCGGCGCTGATCTGGGGATTGGGCTCGGCGCTGGCGGAGCGGCCGCGATGCATGAGCACCGCCAGTCGCAGCAGCAGCGCGAGCCGGCGCCCGCACAGGCGCGCCGGGCGCGGCAGCGCCGTGAAGACGTCGACGGGAAACTTGCGCCGGTGCCCCAGCACCAGCGCCGCGAGCGCATCTTGCTCCTGGCGCGTGAAGCCGGAGAGATCGGCGTGGCGCAGCAGATAGGCGCCGTGTTTCTGGTACTGACTGTGCGAGACGGCAAGCCCGATCTCATGCAGATCCGCCGCCCAGCCGAGCATCTTCGGGTAATTATCGTGATGCAACGCCCAGGTGTCGCGCAGTTGCTCGTAGAGATCCAGCGCGGTGGCGCGCACGCGGCTGGCATGCTCGCGGTCGATATCGAAGCGCCGACAGAGAGTGGCCACCGTGCGCTCGCGCACGTCTTCGTGATGCACGCGTCCGACCATCTCGTAGATCAGGCCCTCGCGCAAGGCCTCGTCCGAGGCCCGCATCTGTTGGATCTCTAGGGCTTGGAAGACCGCTCGCAGCACGGCGACGCCACCGGCAAAGACCGGTCGACGCTCCTCGCTGAGGCCTTTGAACGCGAGTGCCGAGAGCTTGCCGCAATCGATCATTGCCGCGCGCAATTGGGCGAGCCCATCGGCGGTGATGCCATCGTCGCTCCAGCCCTCGGCGGCGATGACCGCGGCGATGGCCTTGATGGTGCCGGAACTGCCGCTCGCCGTGCTCCAGCCGGACTGGCGGAACAGCTCGCGCACCGGGCGGATCTCGAGCGCGCAGGCCAGCTCGGCCTTGTCCATCGCCTTAGCGGTGATCTTCTCACCCGGCAGATAGCGCCGCGAGATGCTGACGCAGCCCATGTGCAGGCTCTCGCGCAGCGTGGCCTTGAACCCCTGACCGACGATCAGCTCGGTGCTGCCGCCGCCGATATCGACTACCAAGCGCTTCTCGTCACCGATGGCGAGCCCGTGGGCGACGCCGAGATAGACCAGGCGGGCCTCCTCGCGTCCGGCGATGACCTCGATCGGATGGCCGAGCCTCTGCTCCGCCTGCTCCAGGAAACCGGTCTCCGGGCGGAGCTGCCGCAGGGTATTGGTGCCGACCGCGCGTACATTGGTCGCCTCGACACCACGCAGGCGCTGGCCGATGCGCTCGAGGCAGGCCAGAGCACGCTCGCTGACCTCGGGTAGCAGGTCTTTATCCTCGGTGAGGCCCTCGCCGAGGCGTACCATCTCTTTGTAGCGATCGATGGTCTGGAGACTACCGCCATCGATACGGGCGACCAGCAGATGGAACGAGTTCGAGCCCAGGTCCACCGCCGCGAAGCTGTCCGGCGGGGCGGGTTGAAAGGGATCGGCCATACAATTCTCGCGAGCGTGGGCGGCAACGGCGCCAGAGTATAATCGGCTTTCGGCTTAGGGGGGCGGCTTAAGGGCTGATTCAGCGGGAGTGTGTTCGCGTTGCATCTTGAGTGCGATCGGCTCGGCCGCGCCTAACTGGACGTTACGCCGTGGCAGGGCGATGTTGATACCGGCGGTGCGGAACTTGGCATTGATGGCTTGGTGCAAATCGCTGATCACCGGTAGCCGGAAGTCGAGGGTCTCCAGATAGCACCGCAGCACCAGATTGAGCGCGTGCTCGCCGAAGCCCTCGAAGGTGATCACGGGTTCGGGATGATCGAGCACCCTCGGGTGCTCGGCGGCGACCTCGGTGAGCAGGGCGAGCGCCTTGTTGGTATCGCTGCCGTGCTCGACCCCGACCGGGATCACCAAGCGGTTGATCTGGTCGCTCAGCGTCCAGTTCAGCAAGCGTCCGGTGATGAACTCCTTGTTCGGCACCAGCAGCTCTTGTTGGTCCCAGTTGCGCAGCGTGGTGGCCCGGATCTGGATGCGGGTCACCGTGCCGGTGATGTCGCCAATGGTGACCGTGTCGCCGACCCGCACCGGTCGCTCAAAGAGGATGATCAGGCCACTGATGAAGTTGGCGACGATTTCCTGGAGCCCGAAACCAATACCGACGCTGAGCGCGGCGACGAGCCATTGCACCTGCGACCATTGCAGGCCGAGGGCGCCAACGATCATCAGGAGACCGATGGCCGTGACCAGGTAGCGCGTCAGCGTGACCAGCGTGTAGCGCGCGCTGGCGCTGACCTCGGTGTTCTTCAGCAGCAGGATCTCGAGCAGTGCCGGGAGGTTTTTGACCGCGATCAGCGCGGTGGTGGCGAGTACCAGGATCATCCCCAGATCGCCCAGGGTGACCGGAAGCAGTTCCTTGACGCCGTCGATCTCGGCGGTGTAACGCCAGAGCGTGAGCTTATCGAACAGATTCAGCGCCGGCAGCACGTCCGACCAGATCATCCAGAAGCCGATCGCGGCGATGATGACGATACTGCTATTGAGCAACTGCCGCGTCTGGCTATCGAGCGCCGCGAGATCGACGGGATTATCGTTGGCGTCGATCCATTGCGCGCCCTGTTCCAACGCCTCGCGCTGTGCCTCGCGTTGGGCGCGGCGCTCGAGCGCGGCCTCCAGCGCGAGCCCGCGCCGGGTCAGGACCAGCCAGCGCGCGACCATTTGGTGGAATATGACCAGCGCCAGCGCCAGCCAGAGCAGGGCGGCGACCGAGGTCAATAAGGTCCCCGCGGTGTAGATAAAGCCGGCGAGGGCGAGTGCCGCGAGTGCGCCCGGCATCGCCACCGCAAAGGGATACCAGAGCAGCCGCGAACGGTTGAGCCAAGCCGTTGGCCGGGCCGCGAGCAGGTTTTTGAACACGCCTCGGGTGGGGTGTAACAGCCAGGCTGTGAGTGCCGATAGCCCCAGGCAAAGCAGGATCAGCGCGAGTCGACCCAGGGTGCCATCGAAGGCGGGGTTGTGGGCGCGGCCGATGGTCTCGGTGACGAAACCGACAGGCAGGAGCAGGAGCGCGGCGATCTTGAATCCACGGCGCAGTTTATCGAGGTTCTCCGAACTCCAGCGGAAGTGGCGCGCGGCGACGCCTTCGTTCATACACAGCAGCCGGAACGCGCGCAGATAATAGAAGGGTAGCGCGATCGTGAGGAGTCCCTGGCCGACGGCGAGCGCGAACGGGGAGGCGTGCGGTGTATTGTGCAGCGCCCATCCCAGCACGGCCAAGAACAAGGGCCAGGGCAGCGCGAGCAAGAGGGTCAGGCCGAGCGCGGAGAGCGAATAACCGAAGCGGTCGGTGCTAATCCGTCGCATCGGTTCGGCATAATCACGAATGCGGCGTCGCAACAGGGGAGCTGCCGCCAACAGCCCCAATACGCTGAGCAAACCGAGCCAGAAGAGCGTCGATGAAGCGGCGGCCTGTCGCGTGGCCTGAAAAACGCTGAACCAGTGGGTCGGCGCTAGCAGCCACCAAGCTGCCTGGGGAAATGGGCCGAAGGGCTGTTGGGTGATCGGGGCGGCGTTGCGGACCCAGAGCAGATTCTCGGCGAGGAAGTCCCGGTAGCGCTTGACCAAATCGGCGTATTGGTCGGCGACGAAGTCGAGATCGGCGATCGCGCGTTGATAGCGCTCTTTCAGACGCAGCGCGCGTTCGAGCAGATCGCGCTGACGCAACAACTGTTCTCGAACCTGCGCCTTGAGCGCTTCTGTGGCGCGTTTTTCGGCGAGCTTCCTGGCGATCGCGGCGTCGATATCCTCAAGCGCGCCGAGTTCGTCGCGCAGTCGCAGCTGGTTCAGGGTCAGCTGCGCGATCTGCGCGGCGCGCGCGGTCGCTTCTTCACGCAGGCTGCTGGCCTCCGGTAGATCGGTGCGTTCATCGACCAGAATCTGCCCTACCGCTTGGCTTAGGCCGGCGGCGCTAATGCGCGTGCGCGCGCTCCTGAAGTCGTTCTCGGTCTCTCGCAGCTGGTCTTCGACTGTGGCCTGGCGCTCGTCGAGCCGAGCGAGCGCCATCGTGATCTCGCTGATGGTCTCGCTGATCTGTCGATTACGGTGCGCTAGCTCGCGCACCAATGGATCGGCGTCACCGAGTTCACGCTCCGCAGATTCAGTCTCTTGTCGTGCTCGCTCGGCCTCAAGGCGGCGCAGGCGGTCCGCCTCGTTCTCGAGGGAGGTCCGACGCAGGCGCAGACGTTGCAGCTGCGCCGCGTGCTGAGCCCGTTGGGCCTCGGCGAGCTGACGCCGGGCCTCGGCGCTGAGGATGCGTTGTTCGAGCATCAGCATCTCGGCGCGGAGGGCATCGCGCTCGGTCTCGAGCGCCCAGGCACGGGCTTGGCGGGCAGCCTCGTTTTGTCCCTCGGGCTGCGGGCGCTTCAGCTCCTTGTCGAGCTCGGCGATGCGCTGAGGGATCTCGCCGAGGCGCCGGCGCGCGGCTACGAGTTGCTCGGATTCCTGCTCGAGTCTGTCGTTGAGTGTGCCGAGCTGTGCTTCGAGCGAGGCGGCCTCGGCTTGCGCGCGCGCGAGGCGCTGCTCGATCTGATCGATGCCGGCATCTGCGGGCAGGTCGAGCGACGGATCGGGCGTGGCCTCGAGTTCGGCGCGCAGTGCTTCGGCCTCGGCTGGCGCTGTCCTCAGGGCGTCAAAGTAGCCCATGGCTTGGGCCTGAAAATTGCTTAAGATTTCTAGGTTGCCGAGGATGTTGCGATAGTGCTCGCTGAGGCGTTGCTTGGTTTCCTTAGGCAGATCCTTGTCCTCGGCGAGTTCGCTGAGCTTGGCCTCGATTTGCGCATGGGTGACGCTCGTCTGGATGCTCAGGGGAGCCTCTGCTGGGAGGTTAGGCTGCGCGCTTGCGCTCGCGATCAATAGGCCGGTGAAATCGACCATTGCGAGCAGCAGGCTCAGCAGGCCGAGCAACAGCGCCGTGGCGGCCTGGCCGTGCTGGCATCGCGTATGCGGAGCGCAGGGGCGATGAGGTGATCGAGCCTGTTGGCGAGCGCGCAATCCGAGACTAGGCATGGGTGTTCGACAGCGTCCGAGGTGGCTGGCGTGCTGAGTGCTGTGGCTGCTTAGGGCTGAGTGAGTTCAGGGCTGGCGATGCAATGGCTTGATGTAGACCTGTGAATTACGCGCGTTGTTGTACAGGCGCCGACGCTCCTCGGGCAGGTCGTCGACATCGCCGGGCAGGAAGCCGCGTTCGCGGAACCAGTGCGCGGTTTGCGTCGTCAGCACGAAGAGCCGTTCGAGGCCCAGCGCGCGTGCCTGTGCTTCCATGTGCGCGAGCAGGCGGTCGCCGCGCCCTTGGGCGCGATAGCGTGGGTGGACGGCGACGCAAGCAAGTTCCCCGATCGGCGCGCGCGGACAGGCCGACAGCGAGGCGCAGGCGATGATGGTGCCATCGAGTTCGGTGACCTGGAAGCGATCGATGACCAGTTCCAACTCCTCGGCCGTGCGCGGCACCAGGATGCCGGCGCGCTCCATCGGCTCGAGCAGGCCGCGGATGCCGGGGATATCGCTGCTGCGAGCCGGGCGCAGGTGTTCGTAGGGCTCGCCGGTCATGAGGGTGCCGGCGCCATCGCGCGTGAACAGTTCGCGCAGGAGTGCGGCGGGGTCGTCGCGGCCAACAATGTGGACTCGGGCGATGCCGTGCTCGCAGGCCTCGGCACCGGCGCGTAGCGCTTGTGCGAGGTCTTCGCCGAGGTCGCCGCGCTGGGCAAGCAGGTCCGCGACCTCGGCGCCGAGTAGGTGCGAGCGGACCCGAGGCGCTTGGTCGGCATCGCTGGGCGTCTGCCTGGGGGCCTGGCTAGGTGCTTCGCTGAGGCCGCCGCCTTCGACGAGGAAGATCAGCTTGTCCGCTTGCAGGGCGATGGCGGCCGCACGCGCGACATCGGCGGCGGTGAGGTTGAAGACCTCACCGGTCGGCGAGTAGCCGATCGGCGGCATCAGGGCGACGGCACCATCATCGAGCCGCTGGCCGAGCGAGGCGCGGTCGATGCGGCGCACCGCGCCGGTATGCTTGTAATCGATGCCGTTGAGCACGCCGAGCGGCCGTGCGAAGACGAAATTACCGGAGGCCACCGGGATGCGCACGCCGGCCATCGGCGAGTTCGCCAGGCCGAGCGACAACAGGGCCTCGATCTCGACGCGCGCGGTGCCGGCGGCCTCCTTGACGCAGGCGAGGGCGGCGTCATCGGTGACGCGCAGGCCGTTGATGACCTGCAGCGCCGCGTCGCGTTCGGCCAAGCGGTGCTCGATCTGGGGACGGGCGCCATGCACGATCACCAGGCGGATGCCGAGCCCATGCAGGAGCGCGATGTCATGCACCAGCTCGGGCAGCCGGGCATCGTCGAGCGCCTCGCCGCCGACGGCGATGACGAAGGTGCGGCCACGATGGGCGTGGATATAGGGGGTGCAGTGCCGGAACCAGTCGAGGAAGGGGTCTGTGGTTGTGCGGGAGACCATCGGGTGAGTCCGAGTCGGTGCAAACAAAAGTAGTCCCGCCCGCGCGCCTCGGTCGCGGTGGCGACTCAGGACGCGATACGGGTGTCGCGTTGCGCGGGTGGGGATTTGGACGGGGCACTTGGTCGTTGTCCACGAATCCCGCAGAATACGCGATCATTGCCCTTTTGAGGATGGGTGTCGATGGTGCCGCCTGCTCCTCGGACAGCGCGAACCCCTGGTTTTTTTTCATGAATCTGCACGAATATCAAGCGAAAAAGCTCTTCACTCGCTTCGCCATCCCGGTGCCCGAGTCGCTCGTGGCCTCGTCGCCCGATGAGGCACGGGCGGCGGCCCAGACCCTGGGGATGCCGGTCTTGGTCAAGGCTCAGGTACATGCGGGTGGCCGGGGGAGGGCGGGCGGCGTGCAACGCTGTGAGTCGGTGGCCGAGCTAGAAACCCAGGCAAGCGCCCTGCTCGGCAGCCGGCTGGTGACGTCACAGACGCCGCCGGCGGGGCTGCCGGTCTCGCAGTTGCTATTGGAGGCGCCGGTCGTGATCGCGCGCGAACTCTATCTAGCGCTGCTGGTGGACCGCGAGGCGGAGTGTATCGCCATTATGGCCTCGGCCGCCGGGGGCATGGACATCGAGGCGGTGGCGGCAACCCAGCCCGAGGCGGTGTTGGTCTCGCGGATCGAGCCGGCGGTAGGCCTGCGCCCCTGGCAATGCCGCCAGGTCGGGCTGTTCCTGGGTCTGACGGCACAGCAGCAGCGGGCTTTTGAGGGGCTACTGAGCGGGCTTTACCAGTTGTTGACCAGCTGCGATGCGCGCCTGGTCGAGATTAATCCGTTGGTGGTGACCGAGGACGGCGAACTGATCGCGTTGGACGCGAAGCTGGATCTGGACGATAGCGCCCTGTATCGGCACTTGGAGCTGGCGGCGCTGCACGACCCTAGTCAGGAGGATGCGCGCGAGATTGCGGCGCGCGCCGAGGGGCTGAGCTACATCAGTCTCGATGGCGATATCGGCTGCATGGTCAATGGCGCCGGGTTGGCGATGGCGACCATGGATCTGATTGCCTTGCATGGCGGTGCGCCGGCCAATTTTCTCGATGTGGGCGGTAGCGCTACCGCCGATCGCGTTGCCCGTGCCTTCGCGCTGGTGCTGAGTGATGACAAGGTGGCGGCGGTGCTGGTGAATATCTTCGGCGGCATCGTGCGCTGCGACCTGATCGCCGAGGGTATCCTCGCGGCGGTCGAGGAGGTCGGTGTCGAGGTGCCGGTAGTGGTGCGGCTGGAAGGCACCAATGCCGCCCTCGGGCTGGAGCGGCTCGCGCACAGTGGGCTCGCGATCGAGACCGCCGCGACCTTGGTCGACGCGGCCAACAAGGTGGTCGCGGCCGCAGCCGGCCAAGGCGCAACCATCCAGCACGCCGGAGGTGAGGCATGAGTGTGCTCGTCGATGCGAGGACGCGGGTGATCTGTCAGGGCTTCACCGGGCGCCAGGGCAGCTTCCACAGCGAACAGGCGATCGCCTATGGCACGCGCATGGTGGGCGGCGTGACCCCCGGCAAGGGCGGGCAACGGCACCTGGGGCTGCCGGTGTTCGATACGGTCCACGCGGCGGTGCGCGAGACCGGCGCCGAGGCCTCCATGATCTATGTGCCGGCGGCCTATGCGGCCGATGCCATCCTGGAGGCCGCCGATGCCGGTATCCGGGTGATTATCTGTATCACCGAGGGCATTCCGGTGCTGGAGATGCTGGCGGTGAAGGCGGCGCTGGCACGCGGCGAGGCCGTGCTGATCGGGCCGAATTGTCCGGGGATCATCACGCCCGAGGGGTGTAAGATCGGCATCATGCCCGGTGCCATCCATACACCGGGGCGGGTTGGCATCGTCTCGCGTTCCGGTACCCTGACCTATGAGGCTGTCGAGCAGACTTCGGCCGAGGGGCTGGGACAGAGCACCTGTATCGGCATTGGCGGCGATCCGATCCATGGCTTGGATTTCGTCGACTGTCTGGCCTTGTTCGAGGCCGATCCGGACACCGACGCGGTGCTGATGGTCGGCGAGATCGGTGGTGGCGCCGAGGAGGCGGCCGCCGAGTTCGTGCGCCGGCGCATGACTAAGCCCGTGGTGGCCTATATCGCCGGCGTGACCGCGCCGCCTGGCAAGCGCATGGGGCATGCGGGCGCTATCGTCAGTGCTCGCGGCGGAACCGCCGAGGCCAAATATACGACGTTGGAGGCCGCCGGTGTCCAGGTGGTGCGCTCGCCCGCGTTGCTTGGGCGGCGCGTCGCCGAGCTGCTTGTTCAGTAAGCCTGTGGGTTGGTCAGCCGCTGGCTATGGCCAATCCCCGGGCAGACTCTTATACTCACCCGATTACCAGCCCGAGAGGTTGAACGGAGAATCGCAATGAAGAAGGTCGAAGCCATCATCAAACCCTTTAAGCTCGACGACGTCCGCGAGGCGTTGTCGCAAGCTGGGATCACCGGCATGACAGCCATCGAAGTCAAGGGCTTCGGCCGTCAGAAGGGGCATACCGAACTCTATCGCGGTGCTGAGTACGTGGTCGATTTCCTACCCAAGGTCAAGGTGGAGCTGGTAGTCGCCGACGACCAGCTCGATACCTGCGTCGAGGCCATCACCAAGGCGGCTCGCACCGGCAAGATCGGCGATGGCAAGATCTTCGTCGGCCCAGTCGATCGGGTGGTGCGCATCCGCACCGGCGAGGAGGACGAGGCCGCGATCTGAGCCCGGCCGCTCGGTTTCCGTTCCCGTCCCTCAGTTTCGATCCAGGCCGAGATAATCCCAGACGCGTCTCGCCAGGCTGACTTCGCTTGGGTCCGGCGTATCGTCGAGGAAGCGCCCCGCCTCGCGGTTCATCACCAAGACCCGGCGCGCATCAGTGGCGAGTTGATCCTCGCCCAGCCGCTGGTAGCCTTCGATCATCAGCTCTAGGGCATCCTCGACGGCGCCGGTGCGCTGGAAACGCTCGACCACATACTGGCCGCGGGCCACGGCGGCGAGGTAAGCGCCCCGCTCCATGTAGTAACGCCCGACGTGCAGTTCACCTTTGGCCAGCATGTTACGCAGATGTAACATGCGCTGCCGGGCATCGGCGGCATACTTGCTGTTGGGATAGAGACGCACAAGCTCCGAGAAGTCGTTGAAGGCATCCATCGCCGAGCCGGGATCGCGCTGCGAGGTGTCGAGTGGGAAGAAGCGGTCGAGGAAGCCAATGCTGCGATTGTAGTTGACGATGCCCTTGAGATAGTAGGCGTAGTCGACGTAAGGGTTTTGCGGATAGAGCTTGATGAAGCGGTCGGCGGCGGCAAGCGCCTGCTCGGGCTCCTCGGCCTTGTAATAGGCGTAGGCGATATCGAGCTGGCCCTGCATCGCGAAACGACCAAACGGATAGCGCGCTTCCAATTTCTTGTAGAGTTCGATGGCGCGTTTGTAATTGGCGGAATCGAGTTCGCGCGCGGCCTTGCTGTAGAGTTCGTTTGCCGACCAGCCCTCGGTCTCGTCGAACTCCTTACCGAAGATGCCGCAGCCGCTCAAGAGGGCAACAGCGATGAGGGTCGTCACTAGGATTCGGATCATGGAGAATGCGGCGTCGCTGCGGTTGTTCATAGGGCGAAGAGATGGCTTGTCAGTATACTGAATCGACGTGACAGTCACAGAAGTGCCCCCAGACATCGCCGATATCGCCCAACGCGAACCAGAGTGCGAGCAGGCCAGGCTCGGGGAATCCGAGCCCCAGAGCTTGCATCTGCGGCCCGAGCACGCCGGGCGCCGCCTCGATCAGGTGCTCGCCGAGCTGCTGCCGGCATTCTCGCGCAGCCGACTGCGGACCTGGATCGAGCAGGGACGGGTGTCGCTCGACGGGTATCAGCCACGGCCGAAGGACCGCGTGCGCGGGGCCGAGCAGGTGCTGGTGCGGCCCTTGATCGAGTCCTTCGGCGCCTGTCTGCCGCAGCCGATTCCGTTGCGCGTCGTGTTCGAGGATGCCCATCTGTTGGTGATCGATAAACCGGCGGGGCTGGTCGTACATCCGGCTGCCGGGCATCCGGACGGCACATTACAGAACGCGCTCTTACATTATGACCCGCGCCTCGCTGAGCTGCCGCGCTGCGGCATCGTCCATCGCCTGGACAAGGACACCACGGGGTTGATGGTGGTCGCGCGCAGTCTGCTGGCGCATCGCTCGCTGGTCGCACAGCTCAAGGCGCGCAGCGTCAAACGCGATTACCGGGCCTTGGTGGTTGGGCAGCCCAAGGCCAGTGGTCGCGTCGATGCGCCGATTGGGCGGCATCCGACGCGGCGCACGGCCATGGCCGTGGTCGCCGGTGGCCGGCCGGCGGTGAGCGACTACCAGGTGTTGGCGCGTTATCGCGCCCATAGCCTGCTCGGTGTGCAGCTGCAGACCGGGCGTACGCATCAGATTCGCGTCCACATGGCCCATCTGCGCCATCCGTTGGTGGGTGATCCGCTCTACGGAGCGGGCGCGCGTTGTGTCGCCGCCGCTCGTCCCGAGCTGGCCGCGGCGCTGCGTGGCTTCCCGCGCCAGGCCTTGCATGCCATCGGGCTGGGGCTGATCCACCCGGCCAGCGCCGAGCCCCTGCACTGGCAAGTGCCGATGGCCGCCGATCTGGCCGCGCTCTGTGTCCTTTTGCAACAGGAGACCGAGGATGCGGCTACTGAGACCTGATTGGCCGGCGCCCTCGACGGTGCGCGCGCTTAGCACGACACGTGAGGGTGGCCTGAGTACCGGGCCTTACGCGAGTCTCAATCTCGGCGATCATGTCGGCGATGATCCGCTGGCGGTGCAACGCAACCGTGCACTGTTGCGCACGCAGGCAGGGCTGCCGGTGGAGCCCGATTGGCTGCAACAGGTGCATGGCTGCACGGTCAGCGCCTTGCCCCGCGCACCGGGTGCGGAGTGCGTCGCCGATGCCTCGGTCGCGTTCGCTCCCGGTTCGGTCTGTGCGGTGATGACCGCCGACTGTCTCCCTGTGCTGCTCTGTGATGAGGCCGGCAGTGTGGTCGCGGCGGCCCATGCCGGCTGGCGCGGCTTGGCGGCCGGTGTCCTCGAAGCCACGGTGCGGCGCATGCAGCGCCCGGGCGAGCAGTTGCTGACCTGGCTGGGACCGGCGATCGGCCCCGAGCATTTCGAGGTCGGCGACGAGGTGCGCGATACCTTTTGCGCGGCGCGCACCGAGGCGACCACTGCCTTTCGTCGCACCGGCCAGGGGCGCTGGTTGGCCGATCTCGGACTGCTCGCGCGCCAGCGCCTGGCCGAGCTTGGCGTGTGCTGGATAGGCGGGGGGGAGCATTGCACCTTTGCCGAGCCGGAGCGCTTCTTTTCCTATCGGCGCGATGGGGTGAGCGGGCGCATGGCGAGTCTGATTTGGCTCGAGCCGCACCCGTTGCCCGACTCGGCTGCGTTTGAACCCGAGGACGAGAGGGCTTGACTAAGCATTGCTGGCGCACTGGCTTGATTGATCTCGACACCTGGTGCCGCTACTCTCTTTTTATTATCAGATCATTGAATCCACAAGCGCTAGATCATGAGTAAACGACGCTTCCACTCGGCTGCCCCGATCGCGGTTCGGAGCCAGGCACCCCAGCACGCCCGCCGGCCTCGAGCCATGGCGCTCGGCCGTCTCTCGGTCGCGCTGCTGAGTGCGCTCATCGCCTTTGGCGCGTTGGCCAAGACCCAAGAGGTCGGGCTTGCCGAGCTGTTCCCCGATGAACGCCAGGCACGCACCATGGTGGTGATCAACAAGGTGCTCGAGCGCTTTCACTATCGCGACTTCGCGCTCAGCGATGCTTTCGCCGGCGAGGTCATCAACAACTACTTCACCGATCTCGACTCGGGCCGGCTGTTCTTCCTGGAGCGTGATGTGGAACGCTTCCAACGTTCAGCCGCGCGCCTTGACAGCGACCTGGCTAAGGGCAAGATCGATACCGCTTTCGATATCTTCCGTGTCTACCGGATGCGGGTCGATTCACGCGTCGATTATGCCTTGTCGTTGTTGCAGCAACCGTTCGATTTCGAGCGCGATGAACGTTATCTATTCAAGCGCGACGAAGCGGATTGGGCCGCGAACGAGGCTGAACTCAACGACATCTGGCGCAAGCGGGTGAAGAACGACTACTTGCTGCTGAAGCTTGCCGACAAGAGCGACGAGGCGATCCGCGAGCAACTGCGCGAGCGCTACACTGGCATCACGCGGCGGATCCATCAGTTCACCGCCGATGACGTCTATCAGGCCTTCGTCAACGCCTACACGCGCACGCTCGAGCCGCATACCAGCTATATGTCGCCGAGCACCTCGGAGAATTTCGATATCAGCATGCGCCTCTCGCTGGAGGGTATTGGCGCGGTGCTGCGCGCCGAGAACGAGTACACGGTGATCCAGCGCACCATTCCCGGCGGTCCCGCGCGTCAATCGGGTCAGATCCAGACCGGCGATCGGATCGTCGGCGTTGGCCAGGGGCTCGAGGGCGAGATGGTGGACGTGGTCGGTTGGCGGTTACAGGATGTCGTCGACAAGATCCGCGGTCCCAAGGGCTCGGTGGTGCGGCTGCAGACCTTGCCGAAGTCCGAGACGGTTGGCGGGCGCATGCGCGAGGTCTCGTTGGTGCGCAACGAGATCAAACTCGAGGATCAGGCGGCGCAGCGGTTCATTATCGAGAGTCCGGAGAATGCAACCGCGCTGCGTATCGGTGTGATCGAGGTGCCGGCCTTCTACCGGGATTTCCGCGCCGAGTCCTCGGGTCAACGGGATTTTCGCAGCACCACCCGCGATGTGCGTGCCTTGATCAAGGAACTGAAAGCCGATGAGATCGATGGACTCATCATCGATCTGCGCGGCAATGGTGGCGGCTCGCTGACCGAGGCGCTGGAGTTGACCGGCCTGTTCATCGAGGAGGGGCCGGTGGTGCAGGTCAAGGACTCGTTCGGCAAGATCGAGGTCGAGGTGGACCCGGACCCGGCGATCTTCTACACCGGCCCGCTCGCCGTGCTGGTCGATCGCAACAGCGCCTCGGCGTCCGAGATCTTTGCCGGAGCCATCCAGGACTATGGTCGCGGCATCATCATCGGCGAGCCTACCTTCGGTAAGGGGACGGTGCAGACGCTGATCGACCTTGATCGCTACGTACCGGGCGATGATACGCAGCTTGGGCGTCTGCGCCTGACCATGGCTGAGTTCTTCCGCATCAGCGGAGCCAGCACGCAGCTGAAGGGGGTTGAGCCCGATATCAACTTCGAATTGGGCCTACAGGGTATCGAGCATGGTGAGCGCTCACTCGACAATGCACTGCCTTGGGGGCGTATCCGCCCGGCCGAGTTCGAGGTCAAGGCCGAGCTTGATCTCGCGGCGCTCAAGCGTCGCTCGGCGCAACGCATCGTCAATGATGATGGTTTTCGGATGCTCCTCGAGCAGGCCCGCGTCCTAAGCGAGATCGAGGCCCAAGATCAGGTCTCGCTGAGCGAGCGCGAGCGACGTGCCGAGTCCAACCGCCGTGACCAAGTGCTGAAAGAGCGCAAGGCGGCGTTCCTGCGCGCGCGTGGCATCGAGCCCGTCGATGAAGACGCCGATCATGTCGACGAGGAGGCGTTGGAGAAACAGCAGGAGGTCATCGATCGCATCCTGACCCGGGAGGCGGCTCGCATCCTGGCCGACATGATCGTTCTGCAGGATGCCGGCGAGCGGCCACGCGCGGCCATGAGCGACTGAGACCGCTGCCCATGTCCGAATCCATGTCGTTCGCCGCGCTTCCGGCGCGGCGCCTGCGCATCGTCGCCGATCCGACGGTCCGCGCCTTGCTTGCCAACGCGCTGATCGGGCTCGAGAAAGAAACCCTGCGCGTGACCCCGCAGGGGCGCGTGGCGCCGACCCCGCATCCAGCGGCGCTGGGCTCGGCCTTGACCCATCCGCATATCACCACCGACTTCTCCGAGGCCTTGGTCGAGCTGGTCACCCCGGCGCTGTCGCAACCGCAGGCGGTGCTCGATTTCCTGCGCGATCTGCATCTGTTCGTCTCTCAGCACATCGGTGACGAGCGCCTGTGGGCGGCGAGCATGCCCTGCGTGCTCGGTGGTGGGGCCGACATCCCGCTCGCGCGCTATGGCCGCTCGAATGCCGCCGAGATGAAGACCGTCTATCGACGCGGGCTTGGCAATCGCTACGGCCGGGTGATGCAGATCATCGCCGGCGTGCATTTCAATTTCTCGCTGCCGGAGGCCTTTTGGGGTCCGTTCCAGGCCGAGGTGGGCGGCAGCCAGGACGGCCTGTCCGGGGTCCGCAACACCGGCTACATGGGCATGGTGCGCAACCTGCAGCGCCTGGGTTGGATGGTGCCCTATCTGTTCGGCGCCTCGCCGGCGGTCTGCAAGAGCTTCGTGCAGGACGCGACCACCGACCTGGACACGTTCGATGCCAACACCTTCTATTATCCCTATGCGACCTCGCTGCGGATGGGCGATATCGGCTACCAGAATCGCCAGGAGGAGGGCACCGGCCTCAAGGCCAACTACGACAGCCTCGATGCCTACACCCGCAGTCTGACCTGGGCGATTCGCACACCCTGCCCGCACTATGAGTCGATCGGCACCAAGGTCAACGGTCGCTGGGAGCAGTTGAACGACCATGTGCTGCAGATCGAGAACGAGTACTACAGCACCGTGCGCCCGAAGCAGCTCACCGACTGGATGGAATTCCCGACGCTAGCGCTGCGCCGGCGCGGGATTCGCTACGTCGAGCTGCGCTCGGTGGATGTCAATCCGTTCGAGCCGCTCGGGATCGGACTCGAGCAGATGCACTTCCTGTCGCTGTTCATGCTGTATTGCTTGTTGCTGCCGAGCCCGACGATCTCCCCGCGCGAGCGCCGCTGGATCGACAGCAACGAGGTGCTCGCCGCGCACCGCGGGCGCGAGCCGGGTCTGCTGCTGGAGTGCTCGGCGGGTCCGATTGCGTTACGCGACTGGGGTGAGCAGGTGCTGGCGGCGATGGCGCCGCTCGCCGAGCTGATGGACGCAGGCGGCGACGGTGCGTACAAGGCTGCGCTGCGCGCGCAGCAGTTGAAGATGGCCGAACCCGAGGCGACCCCCTCGGCGCGCATACTGGCCGAGATGCGCGCGCGCGGCGAGGGCTTTGCGCAATGCGCGCGCCGGCTCACGCAGCAGCATTGGGAGGGCTTTCGCCAGCTCGAACTCGATCCGGCGCGCGCAGCGTCGTTCGAGCGGCTGGTGGCGGAATCACGCGCGCGGCAGGCGCGGATCGAGGCCCATGACGAGTGTGATTTCGACACCTTCCTCGCGCGCTACTTCGCGCAAACCGAGGCGCAGCCGGTCGCGCTGCGCTCGCCCTTTGCGCCGGCGGGCGCGCCGAGCGAGGAGACCGCCTAGCCGCGACCACCGCGCGAGGCCCGGCGTAGGACCCAGTCCATGGCCCGGCTCGGCAACAAGCGGCGCAGCACAGCGAGCACATGGGTTGGCAAGGTGACGGCGTAGCGCGCGCGTGGGCGGGGGCTCTCCAATGCATGCACGAGCCGGCGCAGCACCGCCTCGGGCGACAGCGTGAAGGGTTGTGCCGCACCGACCTTGCGCAAACGCTCCTCCATCTTGCGATAGGTCTCGCGGTGCGGGCTGTGGCTCGGGTCGATCTGGCGCTGATAGGCGTCGAAGGCGTTCTCGCGAAAGCGGCTCAGGATTGGCCCCGGCTCGATCAGGGACACCGTGATACCGCTACCGCGCAGCTCCAGGCGCAGGCAGTCGCTGAGGCCTTCGAGCGCGAACTTGCTCGCGACATAGGCGCCGCGAAAGGGCAGCGCGACGAAGCCGAGCACCGAGCTGTTGTGCACGATGCGCCCCTGGCCCTGGGCGCGCATGATCGGGATCACCCGCCGGGTCAGGTCGTGGCCGCCGAACAGGTTGGTCTCGAACTGGGCGCGCAGCGCCTCGCGCGTCAGATCCTCGACCGCCCCGGGCAGCCCGTAGGCGCCGTTGTTGAACAGGGCATCCAAGCGTTGATCGGTCAGTGCCAGGGCCGCCTCGAGCCCGGTGGCGATGCTCTCGGGGTCATCCAGATCCAGGCGCACGGCCAGCAAGCCCTCGGCCCGCAGGCGCTCGACGTCGGCCTGATGGCGCGCCGAGGCAATCACCGTCCAGCCGCGCTTGGCCAGGGCGTGGGCACAGTGGTGGCCGATGCCGCTCGAACAGCCGGTGATCAGGATGCAGCGTTGTGGGTTCATGGTGAGACAGACGGCGGGCGATTCGGGTGAACGGCGATAGTATGAGGATTCATTCCGCCTGGCCGCAATGGCTATCGGTTCCCGCAGCGCCGGTTCAGTATGGTGTTGGGGAGGGTGCTGGCCATGGGGCTGGGAACGGCGCTGGACAGGCTGGCGCGCTGCCGGTTCGCCTGCTCGCCATGGTAGCCGATCATGGTCTCGCCGCTCGGGCGGATCGCCGAACCGGCGATCGCGCGCCGCGAGACTGCGCTCTCGCCACCTCAGTGACCGAAGCCAGGCTCGATCTCGGGCGTCATGATGCGGCCCGGGTCGATCCCCAGGCGCAATGCTTCGCGCTGGGGCCGGGCACGCGCGACAGCCGCTTGGGGCCGGCGATGGATGGCCATCAGCTCGATCGGGCGCTGAGTGTCGGACGTCAGGCGATCGAGCGGGCCAAGCTCGAGGGGGTCGCGTTGATCCTGGCGCACGGCGAGGCAGGGGCGGGCGCGCAGAGCACCAATCGGGCCTGGCGTCATCTGCTGGACGGCGGCCTGGTCGAGCACCCAGACCCGGACGCCGCGCTCATCCACGAGCGCCATGCCGAGACCCTGGAGCGCGCGGACCCCTATCAGGCATTGCGCTGCCTGGGTGGCTTCGAGCATGCGGCGCTGGTTGGCTCGGCGTTGGCGGCGGCCCAGCTCGGACTCGCGTGGCGGGCCGTCGGTACGAGCGCGTGGATCGCGTCGCTGCTGGCGCTGCGCCTGAATCCCTCCGCGCGCGCCTGGCTCGGCGCCACGCCCAGCCTGCGACACGCGCAGCTCGAGGCGGGCTTTTGTCTACAATACGCGCCTTGTTGGCATCACCGGAGACCTGACACAGCGTCATGGGCGCGATCATCCCTATCATTTCGCAAGAGCTAGACTGTCATCCACGACAGGTGCAGGCGGCTGTCGACCTGCTCGACGAGGGCGCCACGGTGCCGTTCATCGCGCGTTATCGCAAGGAGGCCACCGGCGGGCTCGACGATACCCAGCTGCGGCATCTGGCCCAGCGTCTGGGTTATCTGCGTGAACTCGAAGAGCGCCGCGCCACGGTGCTGACCAGTATCGACGAGCAGGGCAAGCTGAGCGAGGCGTTGCGCGCCGAGATCGAGGCCGCCGAGAGCAAGCAGCGACTCGAGGATCTCTATCTGCCGTTCAAGCCGAAGCGCCGCACCAAGGCGCAGATCGCGCGTGAGGTCGGACTCGAGCCGCTGGCGGATGCACTGCTCGCCGACCGGGCGCAGGCACCGGAGTCGCACGCGGCGGCCTATGTCGATGCCGGCAAAGGCGTGGCCGATGGTGCGGCGGCACTGGAGGGGGCGCGTCAGATCCTGATGGAGCGCTTCGCCGAGGACGCCGAGCTGGCTGGACAACTGCGCGAGCGGCTGTGGGAGGTCGGTATCCTGGTGTCGCGGGTGATCGCCGGCAAGGAGGCCGAGGGTGCCAAGTTCTCCGATTATTTCGACTACGCCGAGCCGATCGCCAAGGTGCCCTCGCATCGGGCGCTGGCGCTGTTCCGCGGTCGCAATCAGGGCATCCTGGCGTTGGAGCTGTTGGCGGGTGAGGGCGAGGACCCGGACCTGGCCTTTCGGGGTCGCATCGCACAGCGCTTCGGCATCCGCGATCAAGGCCAGCCGGGCGATGCCTGGCTGATCGAGACGGTGCGCAAGACCTGGCGCATCAAGTTGATGGCGCGCCTTGATCTTGATCTCAAGCATCGGCTGCTGGAGGCGGCGGAGGCCGAGGCGATCCGGGTCTTCGCCAAGAACCTGAAGGCGCTGCTGCTGGCCGCGCCGGCCGGGCGGCTGCCGACCATCGGGCTCGATCCGGGGCTGCGCACCGGGATCAAGGTCGCGGTGGTGGATGCGACCGGGCGCGTGGTCGACACCGACACCCTCTATCCGCATGCGCCGAAGAACCAATGGGATGCGTCGATCGCGGCGCTGGCCAAGCTGGCCGCGACCCATGGGGCTAAGCTGATCAGCATCGGCAACGGCACCGCCTCGCGCGAGACCGATAAGCTGGCGCGCGAGCTGATCCGCCGCCATCCGGAGCTGGACTTGCAGTCGCTGGTGGTCAGCGAGGCCGGCGCCTCGGTCTATTCGGCCTCGGAGTACGCCTCGCGCGAGCTGCCGGAGCTGGATGTGTCGCTGCGCGGGGCGGTGTCGATCGCGCGCCGGCTGCAGGATCCGCTGGCCGAGTTGGTGAAGATCGAGCCAAAGGCGATCGGCGTGGGCCAGTATCAGCATGATGTGAATCAGAGCGGGCTGGCGCGCAGCCTCGATGCGGTGGTCGAGGACTGCGTGAACGCGGTGGGCGTCGACCTGAACACGGCCTCGGCGCCGCTGCTGGCGCAGGTCTCGGGCCTGACGCAAACGCTCGCCGAGAACGTCGTGCGCTTTCGCGAGGAGCAGGGCGCCTTTCGCAATCGCGCGCAGTTGAAGAAGGTGCCGCGCCTGGGCGAGAAGACCTTTCAGCAGTGCGCGGGCTTCTTGCGCATCAACGACGGCGACGAGCCGCTGGATGGCTCGGCGGTGCATCCGGAGGCCTATCCGCTGGTGCGGCGGATGCTCAAGGAGGTCGGGCGGGATATCCGGGCCTTGATCGGCGATCGGACGGCCTTGAGCAGATTGCAGCCGGCACGCTTCGCCGATGAGCGTTTCGGCGCGCCGACGGTGCGCGACATCATCGCCGAGTTGGAGAAACCGGGGCGTGATCCGCGCCCGGAGTTCAAGGCGGCGCGCTTCATGGAGGGCGTCGAGACGCTGTCGGATCTACGCCCGGGGATGGTGCTGGAGGGCACGGTGACCAATGTGACCAACTTCGGCGCGTTCGTCGATGTCGGTGTACATCAGGATGGGCTGGTGCATATCTCGCGCTTGGCGGATCGCTTCGTGCGCGATCCTTATGAGGTGGTCAGCACCGGGCAGTTGGTGAAGGTCAAGGTGCTGGAGGTGGATCTGCCGCGCAAGCGGGTGTCGCTGAGCATGCGGTTGGATTATGTGCCCGAGGGTGAGGGCGGTGCTGGGAGGGGGCGTGCTGCTGAAGCGGGGGCCAGTGACGGTGCTGCTGTCGGGCGCTCGGTCAGTGGTCAGCCGCCGGGTGCGGGTGCGGCTGGTCGGCGCGCTGGAGCTGGAGGTGGCGGTCGCTCAGGCGTGAAGCAGACGCCGGGGCGCGAGGAGTCGGCCGGGGCGAGTGGGACGATGGCGGATGCCTTTGCGAAGGCTCGTCGGAGGTGATTGGCTGCTGAGGACTTGGGTTCTCGGTGCCTGGTCCTGGTGCCTGATACGGCTGGTGCAGGTCGCGTCGCTCGTGCCGGCATCGGGTAGCGCCCGCCGGGGGGCTCCGTGAATCCATCCTTGGAGGCTCAACGATCGCCCTCCGGGCGATCGACGCCCCCGACGGGCGCCACCCGATACCGACACCTCTGGCCTTGTCGCCGACGGGTATTCCGACTGGGACTCTAAATAGCCTGATCGCCAGTGCATCTGCGGGCTCATGTCACGGGTGCGCCGACTTCAAGTTGGCACTTAACGGACCAACATGATCAGCACGATGACGAGACCGACGACAGCGGCGAGCGGCAGGATCGCGGCTTGCCAGTCGCCTTTTTCGGCCTTGGGGCCGTTCTCCTGCCAGGCCTTGAAGGCTGGCCAGAGGAAGAATAGCAGCATGATGAGGACGCCGGCGGCGGCGATCTTGAGGAACAGGTCCATGGGGCCTCCGTGAGTAAGCGTCTTGTCAACAAAAACCCCGGCCGGAGCCGGGGTCGTGTTAGCCAAGTTGCTACTATTGATTATTCATCGCCCATGATGCCGAGGATCTGGAGCAGGCTGATGAAGATGTTGAAGATGGCGAGGTAGATGCCGTAGGTCGCCATGATGTAGTTGGTCTCGGCACCGCTCTTGATGCGGCTGGTGTCGAAAAGGATGAAGCCGCTCATCAGCAGAATGATGGCCGCCGAGAGAGCCAACGCAAGGGCCGGCATGTTGAGAAAGATGTTGGCGACCATCGCGACGACCGCGACCATCATGCCGGCGAACAGGAAGCCGCCGAGGAAGCTGAAGTCACGCTTGCTGGTTAGCGCGTAGCCTGAGAGTCCAAGGAAGATCACCGCGGTGCCGCCGAAGGCGGTGGCGACGATGCTTGGGCCGTTTGGCAGCGCTAGGTACATGCTCAGGATCGAGCCGAGGCCGAAGCCGAGCAGGCCGGTGATCAGGAAGATGACGCCGACGCCTTTGGCCGATTGGGCGGCACGCGGCAGCACGAACATGCCAAGCAGCATGGCGCCGATAACCGACACCATGTAGACCCAGGACGGCATGGCCAGCGCCATCGAGATCATGGCGGTGAAGGCGCTGAAGCCGAGGGTCGCGGCGAGCAGCAGGTAGGTGTTTTTGAGCACCTTGTTGGTCTCGAGCACCGAGCCACCGCGTGCTGCTGGAACCTCTTGCTGTTTTGACAGGAAGGAGTTGGGATTGGCCATAGTGGTGATGTCTCCGTCTGGATCGAATACTTTGTCAGGCTTGATGGTTTGAGTGATCGCATCGTGATCCTTCGACCGGTCGGTGGGCCCTAAGGTTTCTAACGCGATGCGTTGGGGCGTAAGCATACCGACAACGGGGGTATGCTTGCATCCTTGGGATGCCGATATTTGCCCATGTCTTGCGGTCTTTGCTGGCGGAAACAAGTGGTCGCGGTCGGCCTCTTGGTCCTCGTGCCGAGGGGGCTGGCGTATCGAGCCGGCGTCATCTATCGCACGATGGTCCGCTGTTGGGGTATCCTATGCGGATTGCACGATCTCGCACGCTCGGCAATCTTCCCAGGAGAGGTGGCAGAGCGGTTGAATGCACCGGTCTTGAAAACCGGCGACGGTTAATCCCGTCCGTGGGTTCGAATCCCACCCTCTCCGCCACTTCGAAAACAGGATAAGCCTTGGCTCAAAGGCGCCACCTCGAAGGTGTTCGCTACATGACGACCAACCCTGTTTGCTTATCCGTCTTGGCTCTCTGCCTCTTGTCTCCTTTCCAGGTCGCGTTGGTGTATGCCAATCCGCAGAGTGACGACGCGGCGACGGATGCGGATCAGGCTCCGCTTCAGGATTTATTGTCGCTGCTGGAGCAGGAGACCGAGCTGGCCACGCGCAGCGGCATGAATGCCGACTATGTGCCTGGCATGGCCACGATCCTCTCGGGCGAGGATCTGCTGGTGCGCGGCGTGCGCAATGTCGGCGAGGCCTTGACGCTGGTGCCGGGCATCAGCGATGGCATGGAGATGAGTGGTGAGCGGCAGATCCTCAGCCGCGGTGTCGGTTTCGGGTACGCCTCGGGCAACATCAAGATCCTGCTTGATGGTGTGTCGATGAACTCGACCCTGTATGCGACCGCGAATCCGGTGCTGAACATCCCGATCGAGCAGGTCGAGCGCATCGAGGTGATTCGCGGTCCGGGTGCGTCGGTGCATGGCGAGTATGCATTCGCCGGTGTTGTCGATGTCATCACCCGCAAGTCGCAACGCAAACTCCATGTGCAAGCCATGGAGGGGAGCGGCGACCGTGGTGGCGGCGGCCAGTGGTATTGGCACGATCGCGAGCGCGATCTCTCCGTGTCCTTCAATGTGCTTGGCCTAGACGGTGATGCCGGCGTCGATGTCGCCGAGGATGCGCTCTATGGGATCGATCGGCCCGAACTCTCTAACGCGCCGGGAACAAGTAACGAGTCGCATCGTTATCGAGGGTTGTTCGCCGATGTCACTTGGGGCGACGTCTTCGCGGCGGTGAAGATTCTCGACGACGACTATGGCGACGCCTTTGGGATCAACCACTTCCTGCCGCCAGAGGGTGACCGGCTCAGCTCTCGCCAGGGTTATGAATCGTTGCAACTCGGCGGCAACCTTCAGCTCGGCGAACGGCTCCGCACCCAGCTGCGCTTGGAAGCCTTGCGCCACAACCGTGACCGCAATGAGCTCTATGTGGCTCCAGCGGGCTACTTACTCGAGAACCAGCCGGTCTACATGAGTCAGGATTACCGCGAGACGCGCTACCTCGCGGCGGCCGACTTGCACTGGCAACCACATCCGCGCCATGAACTCTTCGTTGGACTCGAGGCGCGTCATGTGCAGGTCGACGAGGCAACCTGGGATTGGCCAGAGGCCTTTGCGATCGATGTTCCCTGGTTGGATGAGGATCTCAGTCGCCGCGTCCTGAGTGTGGTTGTGCAGGATCAAATCCGCATCGGTGAGCGTCTCAACCTGACGGCAGCCTTGCGTTTCGACGAGTACAGCGATGTCGGTATGCACCTGAGCCCGCGGTTGGCGGCGGTCTGGCCGATCAATGACGAACACATCCTCAAACTGCAATACGCGCGTGCGTTTCGTCCGCCGACCTTCTACGAGCTGACTTATCCCGGGGAAGGGACGGATGAGGTGCGTGCCGGCGAAATCGCGACCTATGAATTCGGCTACATCCTGAAAAAGCCGCGCTGGGAGGGTCGACTGATCCTGTTCCAGTCCGATCTCTCGGATTCGATTGTGTTCGGATACGATGAGGAGGGCTACATCAATAGCGCTGATGTGCGCTTGCGTGGCATCGAAGTCGAATACACACAACGGCTATTGCCTGCGCTGAAGCTGGATGCCAATCTGTCTTATGTGGAGAGCGTTGATTTAGGACTGGATCAGCAGCCGCTGCCCGGCGGGACGGATCTGCTTGGCAATCTCGCCCTCTTGTGGCAGCCAATCCATGCCTGGACCGCTGCACTGCAACTGCGTTATGTGGGGGAACGGGCGCGTCGGCCCTCGGATACGCGCTCACCCGTGGATGCCTACACCCTGGCCGACCTGACCCTGAGCTATGCCACCTCTGACCGTGGCCTCTTTGCACACATCGGGGTGAAGAATCTGACCGATGCCGATGTCCGTTTTCCGGAGCAGCCTTCTGGTCTTGGTGGTGTCGACTTGGTCTATCGAAAGGACTATCCGCGTCCGGGACGCCGTTGGTGGCTGTCCATCGGCTACGCGTTTTGACCATGTCGGGCCCTGTTGTTGGTTGCTGCCGGCTCCTGATTGTCGCTCTCGCTTGTATCGCGCTCTCGGGTTACGGTTCTGAGGGTCTGGCGCGCGTCCTCTGGCCGGAAGATCAGCAGCGTCTCCGGGTTGGGCTCCGGATCTTCCCCGCTGTGCTAGGTGCTTTAGAGGGATTACAGCAGCGCCAATCCGCCGATGGGCAGCTGCTCGTCGTCGTCGCCCATCAGGGATCGAATGATGCGGTCAAACAGGTTGTGAGCACCCTGGAGGAGATCAATCAGGTTCAGGGCATGCCTCTGGACGTCAAGGTGCTGCCACTGGATGACCTCCAGACCTACCGTGGCCCGGCGCTGAGTGGAATTTTCATTGCTAGCGTCGAGATCGAGCCGGAATCCCTTCGGCAACTCTCGGTTGTTCATGGGGTGTTGGTTTTTTCACCCTTCGCGGGCCACGTCCAAGCGGGCGCGGTGGCGGGCATCCATGTCACCGATCGGATATTGCCGGCGATCAATCTGGCGCAAGCACGCCGTGCCGGTGTGCGCTTCAAGGCCTTTTTCCTGAGGGTCGCGCATCATGCCGAGTGAGCACCGATTTTCCGAAGATCGCCCGTCCTTTATCTTCGAGCGCAATCTGGCGGCGATCTTTGCCTTACTTGGCTTGCTGTTGACGGGTTTAATTACCGGTTATTGGCTGTTCGTGCTAGAGCCGAGCCTGCACGCCGATGCTGAGAGCCGGGCCCGTGCGCTTGCCCAGGCCCAAGCGCGGAGCCTTGAATCGCTGTTTGCGATCGATCTGCCACCGGAGCGCTTGAGCACCGCCCTGGATACCCGTCTTGACGGAATCCTTTTGCTCAAGGAGCAGGGCACGGACACGCCTCTCACTGATCGGGTGGTGCTCGAGTTTGATCCGCATGCCACGCACCTGACGACCGAACAGTTGAGACTCGCCCGCGGGGAGGCGACATGCCCCGACTCCTGCTTCGTGACCGAGGAGCCGCTCTATCATCCGCGCAAACATCTGCTGATTGGTATTGCTACCTTTTATGCCAATACCGAGTCGCTTCGCGCATTGATCAGCGATGTCCGCATCAAGCTGTTTTGGACGGGATGTGCGGTTCTTTTGCTCATCGGAATGGGTTGGTTGTCGGCTGGCTGGTTGCTCCGTCGCCTCAGGGAAAGCGAGACGAATCTGCGCAGCCTACTGGACGTCGCGCCCTTCCCGATGTTGCTGGTCGATCAATCAAAGACCTTGATTGTGCGTGCCAATCTGGCGGCCATCCGCTACCTAGACTTAAGAAAGGACGCCAGCGGTCAACTCGGTAGTGAGACCTGGAAGCGGTTAGAGGAGGATGGCTTGCCGAGCGAGGATGAGGGGCAACGCGAGATGCAGATGCGAGATCAAGCGGGTCAATCGCATTGGGCCGTGGTCTCGGTTATTCAGATCAGTCTGTCTGGCACGCGGCACCGCCTGGTCTCGCTGGTGGATATCTCCGAGCTAAAAACCATCCAGCAGCGCCTGCATCAGGCGGCGAACACCGATGCCCTGACGCAGAGCTACAACCGGCGCTACCTGTTTGATCAGCTCCACCAGGAGATGAGCCGATGCGATCGTGAAGGGCATAGCCTCTCGGTGGTCCTATTCGACTTGGACGAATTCAAGTCGATCAACGACACCTTCGGCCACGCCGTTGGCGACACCGTGCTTGTCAGGGCGGCCGAGGTCTTACGGCGGTGCGTGCGAACCATGGATATTTGCGGACGGTACGGGGGAGAGGAATTTTTGGTGCTTTTGCCATCCGCAACAGCCAAGGCCGCGCTTGAGATTGCCGAGCGCATCCGCAACGAGATCAGTGACTTGGATTGGTCGTGCCCTGGGCTTCAGGTTACTATCAGCGGTGGTGTGGCGGAATACAGCGGCGGCACCATCGATACGCTGCTCGAAGCCGCGGATCGCAACCTCTATCGGGCCAAGGAGGCAGGACGCAACCGCATCATTGGTTGACGGGATTCAGGCTGTCCGGTTTGTCTCCACAGGCGGCGATGACTCGTTGGTGTGTTTCAACGCGACCGGCGACAACCCTGATTGTTGCAGCGCACCATGACGGGGGCCTGGTTGGTGCAGAAGACGCGATGGAGTTCTTCGCGGCGGTTGCTGTTGACCAGGGTCGCGCCCTGATCGTCGAGCATGCAGCCAGCGGCTCTGGCGTAGCGCTCGGCATAGTAGGCCCAGAGGCCGACCGGGGTCTCGCTGAAGCCCGGTTCGATGACAGCAGCTTCCGGAAAGGTTGGACTGGTCTGAAGGTAGCGTTGCCAGCGTTGCTGCAGCGAGCGCAGGGCGTCTTGCAGGTTGTCGTGGTAGAGGCGGGTGACGTCGGCGCGCCATTCACGCACGCTGCCGCGCCACCAGCGTTCTTCGGCCTGGATCGAGACGCGGGTTCCGGCGGCCAGCTGCTCGAGGTCGGTGCGGATGCGCAAGTGGGTGGTCTCTGGGGGCACGGCTCCGGGCGGACCGGCGCTGGCGGGTTGTTCCAGCGGGGTCTCGAAGATGATCCGCTCAGCCGTGCTCTCGATGAGCGTCCAGCCGCGCGCGAGGGCGGTGTCAAGGGCGAGCGCCTTGACGCGGGCCACGGTGGAGTTGCCGATCAGGACGCTGGGGCCGGCGCTCGCGACCGTTGTCGCACTGAGAGCGATGAGCAGGAGGGCCAGGAACAGGGGGCTGAGCGCTTTCATGCCGAGGGTCTTGTGGCTGGAACGGGGGGGCGGAGGCGGAGCTAGGAGCGATGCTTGGGCCTTAGAGGCCGGGTTAGGGGCGCGCCCGGCAGACGCCGCCCTGACAGCTGAGCATCAGTCTGCCGCCGTTGGTGCATTGGATCTCGTAGAATTCGAAAGCCGGCGTCGCCCGGAGCATCACGGCGCCACGCTCATCGGGCTCACAGCCGCGCTCCCGGGCTGAGGCCTCGGCATAGAAGGTCCAGAGTCCGCGCGGGGAGGGGTTGTCGAGCACCAGCATCTCGTTGGGCTCGCTGGTCTCGGCGGCCGCGAACTCGTCTCGAATCCGGCCGGCCGGACGTCGCAAGGCGGGCTGCTCGAGTGTCACCGAGGAGGCTGGTGCGGCAGCTGGTGCATCAGTGCGCGTAGGGGCGCCGGTTTCTCTGGTTTCGGCGCTGGCTCCGGCGCTGATGGGCGTATCCTGTATGGGCTCGGTGGGGCTCTCGGGCAGCCCATTAGTGCTAGCCTCGGCGATGACCACGGCATCGGGATCGGGCGGCAGCGGGATCTCGGAGGCGATACGGGAGCGATTCTCGAGCCAGGCGTTGGCGAGGGCGTTCAGCGAGATCAGCAGGGCGTCTTCGTAGTCGCTGGTGTAGTCGATGCGGCGTTCGGTCTCGGTGCCGGGGTTGACCACCACGTAAACGCTTAAGCCGACGAGCACATCGCGGCCACGCTCGCTCAGCCGGGTCTCGACTTGCAGCTTGGGTGTGCTGGGATGGCCCTCGGGGTTGAGCAGGTGGGCCTGGGGTGAGTCCGGCGGCAGGCTGCGCTCGAGCAGGAAGCGGTGCTCGTCAGCCTCGATGATCCGCCAACCCTTACTGCGCGCCATGCCCATCGCTAGCAGCCGCGCTTCCTCGATCCCGGGGCCTGGCAGCTGGATCTCCGGTCCGGTGGCTCCGATGCTGGTATCGCTGCTTTGCCGAGGGGACTGGGAGGCGCAGCCGCCGATGAGCAGACTGGCGCAAACAAGGAGTCCATAATAAACGCACTGCTTCACGTCGCGCTCCGGGTGTTATCGTGCCACCGGATGCTAGCACAGTGCGGCGCGCGTGCAGGCGGAGACAGGCGATAGACAGACGCACGTGTTGCTGGAGCGCGGTAGCGCGGTGGACAAACTGGCGCGGTGGACAAGCCGGCGCGCCTTTGTGCACCATTGATGATTCGATTGATGACTCGGTAGCTCGACCCTTTTGGAGTGAATGCGATGGCAGGTGGCGGCGTCAATAAGGTGATCCTGATCGGCAACCTGGGCGTGGACCCCGAGGTGCGCTACATGCCCAGTGGCAGCGCGGTCGCTAACCTACGCATCGCAACCAGCGAGAGCTGGCGCGACAAGACGACCGGCGAGTCGCAGGAGCGCACCGAATGGCACCGGGTTGCCCTCTTCGGCAAACTCGCCGAGATCGCCGGGCAGTATCTGCGCAAGGGCTCCAAGGTCTATATCGAGGGCAAGCTGCGCACGCGCAAATGGCAAGGGCAGGACGGCCAGGACCGCTACACCACGGAAATCGTGGTGGATATCAACGGCTCGATGCAGATGCTCGATGGGCGTGGTGGCGGTGGTGGCGAATCCGGCTACGGTCGCGCTGCGGCGCCTGCTGCGGCATCCAGTGCGTCGGCCCCTGAGCGCGGCGAGGATGCGCCCGCCGCCAGCCCGAGCTTCGACCATCAAGCCCCCGCCGGTCAAACCCCCGGCAGTCGAGCCCCGACCGGCTCGGACACCGATTTCGATGACGATATTCCGTTTTAAGCCATGACCGATACCCCCCGCATCCTGCTCATTGGCTCCGACGGACAAGTCGGCTGGGAGCTGCGCCGGACCCTCGCGCCAGTCGGTCAGGTCATTGCCGCCTCGTTCGATGGCGCGGACGGGCCAGCGGTGGATCTGACCGATTCGGCATCGCTGCGCCGGCTGTTCCACGAGACCGCGCCGGATGCCGTGGTCAATGCCGCCGCCTACACGGCTGTCGACAGGGCCGAGACCGAGCCCGAACTAGCGCAGGCCATCAACGGCGATGCGCTGGCACTGATGGCGGAACTCTGCACCGCGCCGCGCATCCCAGTGATCCATTATTCGACCGATTTCGTCTTCTCCGGCGTCACCGATCACCCCTATCGCGAGGAGGACCCGGCCGAGCCCAGGAGTGTCTACGGCCGCACCAAGCTCGCCGGCGAGCAGGCGCTGCTGGACTCCGGCGCGCCGGCCTTGGTATTGCGCACCGCTTGGGTGTATGGCGTGCGCGGCCGTAATTTTCTGCTGACCATGCTGAATCTGTTTCGCGAGCGCACCGAGTTGCGCATCGTCGATGACCAGATCGGCACCCCGACCTGGAGCCGCATGCTGGCCGAGGTGAGCGCCCAGATCACCTATCGCATTTTCCATGGCAGCCTCGATATCGAGCAGATCAAAGGGCTCTATCATGTCACCGGGGGCGGGGCGACCTCCTGGTTCGGTTTCGCCGAGGCGATTCGCGAGGCCACCGGCAGTCAGTGCCGGCTGACACCGATCCCGACCAGCGAATACCCGGCACCGGCGCCGCGCCCGGCCTATTCGGTGCTCGATACCGGGCATTTCCGCAACACCTTTGGGCTGGCCCTGCCGGATTGGCGGCAGTCACTCGCGCTGTGCCTCGCGGATCTGCGCGAGCAGCGTTCCCCCTACACCCCGTGATACCCAGCGTTTACAGAACAGGAAGACAGCGGTCATGAAAAACACCTATCCGGGCTTGACCACCGACGAGGTCAAGGCCTCACGCGCGCAGTGGGGCAGCAATGCCCTCACGCCGCAGGAAAGCGAAGGCTTTTGGGACAAACTCAAGGGCAATTTCGAGGACCCGACCATCATCGTGCTGATGGTCGCGCTGGTGATGATCACCGCACTGGCGCTGTTCGGCTATGCCGAATGGTACGAGGGCGTGGGCATCGCCATCGCGGTGGTCATCGCCACCGGCGTGGCGACCTGGTCGGAGTACAAGAACGAGGGCGCCTTTCAGCGGTTGCTGACCGACGCCTCGCAGATCCAGGTCAAGGTGTTCCGGGATGGCTCGAGCCTGGAGATCCCGATCGATGAGCTGGTCGTCGGCGATAAGGTGCTGTTGCAGCCGGGCGACAAGGTGCCCGCCGATGGCATCGTGCTCTCCGGCGAGCTGACGGTCGATCAGGCCTCGATGACCGGCGAGTCCGAGCCGGTGAACAAGAACGCGGTGCCAAGCCGCGAGGCCGCCGCCGAGGTGGCGGATCTGCATGACCCGCACTGGGTCTTCCGCGGCTCGGTGATCGAGGATGGGGAGGCCATCGTCGAGCTGGCCGCCGTCGGCGACAAGAGCTTCTACGGGCGCCTGGCCCAAGAGATGAGCAGCGAAGCGCGCGAGACCCCGCTGCAGGCGAAATTGTCGGTGCTCGCCGGTCAGATCGGCAAGTTCGGCCTGTTCGGCGGTATCGCCATCGCCTTCGCCTTCATGGGCCAGAAGCTGTTCATGGAGCGCGGGCTGACGCTCGCGACCCTTGGCCCCTTCCTCGCCGATTGGGCGAATTGGGGCGCCCTGGTGAGCGATTTCGTCACCGCCATCATCCTCGCGGCGGTGATCATCGTCGTCGCCGTGCCCGAGGGGCTGCCGATGATGGTCGCCATTGTGTTGTCGATCAACATGCGCAAGCTGCTGCAGGATCGAGTGTTGGTGCGCAAGCTGCTCGGCATCGAAGCCGCTGGCAGCCTCAATGTGTTGTTCACCGATAAGACCGGCACGCTCACGCGCGGGCAGTTGCAGGTCTCGACGGTGGTGCTCGGTGATGGTCAGCAATGGTCGGAGTTCGCGACGCTGCCGGAGCCGATTCGCGCCACGGTGGGCACTTCGATCCGGCTCAATACCATGGCGGTGATCGATGTCAGTCAGCCGGATGCGGTCAACATCATCGGCGCGGATCGCACCGAGCAGGCCTTGCTGCGCTTCGTCGAGCCGGTGTTGCGCGAGCCGGACCCGGCCTCGGTGGTCGACATGGTGGCCTTCAGTACCGCGCGCAAATTCTCGGCGGTGCAGCTCGAAGACGGGCCGGCGACCACCCTGATCAAGGGTGCGCCCGAGCTGATCCTGGCCCGCTGCACCCAGATGCTCGATGCCGACGGCCAAACCCGGCCGCTGGCCCCGGCCGAGCTGGACTCGACCCTCAACGCCCTGGCCGAGCGTTCGATGCGCTTGCTCGCGCTGGCCGTCTCGGACGCGCCGATCGGCGAGCACAAGGGACTACCCGAGCAGATGACGCTGGTGGCGGTGGTCGGCCTGCGCGATGAGCTGCGCCCGGAATCGCGCGATGCGGTGCGCGTGGCGCGCGAGGCCGGGGTGCATGTGGTCATGGTCACTGGCGATCGCCACGAGACCGCGCGCGCGATCGCCACCGATGTCGGTCTGCTCGATCCGGGCACCGGGGTGGCGATGACCTCCAAGGAGATCGAGGCGCTCTCCGATGAGGAGCTAAAAGCAGTGCTGCCGCGCCTGCAGGCAGTCTCGCGCGCCTATCCGCACACCAAGAGTCGCTTGGTCCAGGCCGCGCAGGAGATCGGCCTGGTCGGCGGGATGACCGGCGATGGGGTCAATGATGCCGGCGCCTTGAAGCGCTCCGATGTCGGCTTCTCGATGGGCAGTGGCACCGAAGTGGCCAAGGAGGCCGGCGATATCGTCATCCTCAACGATAACTTCTCGTCGCTGACGCGCGCCGTGCTCTATGGCCGCACGCTGTTCAAGTCGATCAGGAAATTCCTGATCTTCCAGCTCACGGTCAATGTCTCGGCGATCCTGGTCGCCTTTTTGGGTCCATTCTTCGGTTTCGATCTGCCGCTGACCATGGTGCAGCTACTGTGGATCAATCTGATCATGGATACGCTCGCCGCGCTGGCCTTCTCGGGCGAGGCCGCACTGGATCGCTACATGCGCGAGAAACCGATCCCACGCGATACGCCCATCATCAGCGGCGATATGTGGTCCTCGATCCTGATCAATGGGTTTGCGATCGCCGTGCTGAGTATCGTCTTTTTGACCTTCGCGCCCATTCGTGGTCTGTTCAGTAGCGAGGCGGCCTTCCTGACCGGCTTCTTCGCCTTCTTCGTGTTCATCAACAACTTCAACAAGTTCAACGCACGCACCGAGAACACCGATCTGTTCGAGCATCTGACGGAGAACCGTTTGTTCATCATCGTCGTCGCGCTGATCTTCACCCTGCAGATCGTCTTCACCTACTTCGGTGGCGAGGTGCTGCGCACCGTGGGGCTGAGCTTTGGTGAGTGGATCTGGGTTCTCTTGTTTTCGGCAGTGATCATCCCGATCGACCTGGCGCGTAAGACGATGCGCGATAAGCTGGGTCTGCATCCGGTGGAGACGTTTGAGAAAAACTAGCGCCCCATGGCCGAGCGCATGACGATGTGCTCGGCCCAGGCGCTGTGGGTGGCGAGTTCGCACATGGAGCCGCCGAATTTGAACACGGCGCGGTCTTCGTCGAGGATGCGCTGGGCTACCTCGAGATCGCCGGGTGAGACGCGGAAGCGGCTATCGATCAGCGGCAGCTGAGCGGGATGGATCGCGGTCTTGCCGCAGAGACCGTGGGCAAGGTCTTCGCCGAGCTCTTCCGCGAGGATCTCGGGGCAGTCGATGTGCTCGAATACCGGCGCGGTGAGCTGAAAGCCATGTGGCTTGAAGACGGTGACCAGGTTGGCGATGGTCAGCCCGAGTGGGGTGCGATAGAGGGTGCGATCGCGTGGGCGCCGGATGCCGAGGAGCGCCAGCAGATCGTTGCCGCCGATGCGTAGCGCGAGGATCTGGTCTTGATAGCCGCGCTCGAGCATGTAGTCGCGCAGCTCGGCCATGCGCGCGGGATCGAAGACGTCGCGGGTCTCGAGCGTCGGCATGCAGCGGTAGCGGCGGTGCCGGCTGCCGCCGAGCTGATCCATGTAGGCGTCTATGTTGCGCATGTCGAGCTTGGGCAGGACGAAGCCGTCGAGCTTGTCGACGCCGGGCAGTGCGAGCAGCCAGGTCAGGATCTCGGGGTTGCGCACGCGCACGAAGCGCAACGTCTCGCTGCTCGGGCGCATCGTGGCGAGGCAGTGGCGCAAATTGTCGAGCGCCGGGCCCAGGACCTCGGCGGCCACCGCGTCCTCGGTGCAGAAGATGACCGAGCGCAGCTCGGGCCATTTGCGGGCGTTGGCGATCGATAGGCAGTCCTTGTGTGTCACGGGGACATACAAGGAGCCGCCTAGGCGATAGGCTTCAAGCATTGGTGACCGCTCTGGAAGACTAAATAAGTTTAGGCCGCTTGTTCCGGAAGAGGGAGTTGGAATTTTCCGGCAACGACACCCGCAACGGTCAGGTCTTCATCCAATGCTTCCCAACGGAGCGCATAGCCGTTGACCTCAATGGTCACTTGTTTTAACTGCTCTTGAGTTGCTGCGCTGAGCACCTTGAAACGATCCGCCGGGAAACCAACGATGCGCCCATCCGTGAGTTCGAGGTAAATCATTCTCGCCTCGGCCCAAGCACGCAGGGCGCATGGCTCATTGTCAATGGCTGTGGTTTTCATGGAATTGCTCCAGCAGAAATGATTGATGATTATAAATGATTCTCTCGATCTCTCTGAAGCTGATGCGCGGGAATGCCCCTGTTTCGTGCAAGTGAGATGGGTGACAGCCAAAATTTACACTCACCTTCAGCGCCGCGAATACGGATATGAGCCGGCTCTGTCCCTTCGTCAGAGTAGAAGTGGAATCTCAAGCCTTTGATTCTTAGGACGGTTGGCATGCCTTGATCAACGCGACGGCTTGATAGGGCAGGCTGGGGTCGACCTCAGAGTGCACGGCCTTTTCCTCGGCGAGCTGGCGCAGATGTGCCACCTCGGGGATCTCGGCATCGCGCAGGATCAGCAGCTCGGGCACGCGCCGCAGCAGCACGCGGGTGGCCTCGCCGATGCCGGGCTTGATCAGGTTCTCGTCGCGGATGGCGAAGCGGCTCTTGAACCCGGCGATGAGGCGCTCTGAGCGCATCCGGGCCGAGGTCGGATCGATCGGGTTGGGGTTGGGCCGGTAGCCTGCGGCCAGCTGCTCGCGAATGGTCTCGCGCAAGGCATCAACGAACCAGACCGAGCGATCCTGAGGTGCGAACTCGGCGTAATAGACGCAGCCGTGGAAATCCCGCGGGCCGATCTGCTCGTTGAGGATGGAGCGGCTGACGAGTCCTGAGAGGGTCGCGTTCATGATGCTCGAGGGGATCAGGTAGTCGGCATCCGAGGGCGCAATCCCAACGCCTGCGAGATCGGTCAGGGCATAGAGGTTTGGATCCAAAGCAGTGAAGTCGGCGATGGCGTGTCGCAATTCTCGCGCGATGACGCCTTTGCCGGTCCAGCCGTCGACGAAGACGATGCTGGCCGGATCATGGCCGGCCTCATCGAGCACATAGCGCAATGCCTGCTGATCGATGCCGCGATCGCGAATGATTGAGAGCGAATAATGGGTGGCGCTGCGCTCGAAACAGTCTTCCAGCGCATGCTTGAGCACCGCACCGACCGGCGTGCCGGCGCGCGCCAGCGAGAGCAGCGTGATCGCATCGGCTCGCTGGTCGGCGATGATGGCGGCGAGATCGAGCAGTCCCTGCGCCATGCGGACTCGATTCATCGCCCAGGCCTGCTCGAAGAGGGCCATGTAGCGCGGCGAGGGCAGGGACTCGCGGCTGAGCATCTCGCTGTAATGGCGCTGGCCGCTCTGGATCAGTCGCTCCTTCTCGGCCACTGGCGTCGGCTCGAGCTGGAGCGGTGTGAGCAGGAAGCGCACATCCTCGGGGCGGTAGCTGCCGTGGAAGCAAGCGCCCTGGGCAGGCTGCGGCGGTTGGTGGTGGTGTTCCAGCGGATCTCGGGCCATGGGATATGCGCGGCGATGAGATGAGCAGGATGCGATGAGCAGGTCGGGCCGCGAGCGCTAGAGCAGCGGG
This sequence comes from Halochromatium salexigens, assembly GCF_016653295.1. GTDB lineage: Bacteria > Pseudomonadota > Gammaproteobacteria > Chromatiales > Chromatiaceae > Lamprobacter > Lamprobacter salexigens. The sequence goes on from NZ_NHSF01000054.1 coordinate 184,553, forward strand.
CGGCCGAAGGTCGCGGCGAAGAGCTGCGTATCGCGCGGGGTGATGCAGTAGTCGCATGCGGCGATGAAGGCGCCGTCGATGAGACTGTCGCCGATGCCGATGGTGAGCCATTCTTCCCCGCTGTCGGTGAAGCGCTCGATCAGATGGCGCACGGCGTGCTCCTTGCCGACCCCGCGCGGGATCACTGCGAGATTGTTGTCGTTGCGATGCACGCGGTAGGCGTCGCCCTGCGCGGCGAGCCAGGGCTCGATCACCTCGGCGTCGAGGCGTGCCAAATCCGCGGCACGACCGTCGCGATACTTGGCGACGAAGTAGAAGGGTAGCTCGAACTCGCCGACCAGACGGACTCGGGCGGCGAGGTCGTTTGCTTGAATGGAGGTTTGCGCCCGCTCAAGCAGATCCAGGAGATCCCCGCGCGCATCCTTGGACACCCCACGCATGCGCTCCAGCCACTCAGGCTCGGGCGCGCCACTCGGGTCGAGTAGAACACCGCCGTAGACCAGGATCGACCAGCTCTCGAACGGCAGATCGACCCGGCGCAGCGCATCCAGGTCGCGCGCTGTGGTCGGCACCAGGGTGGCGTCGGCCGCGAGCCACTCCCAGAACGCCTGCTGCTTGCCGGTCATGAACGAGTGCGCGCTGCCATCCCGCAGCCGGGCCACGGGGTGCAGCGCGCCGTCGGGCGGGCATTTGCGCTGGCTCTGGAACAGGGTGTCGTCCAGATCCAAGAACACGAGCTTGCGCACGCTCGGCTACAGGCCTTGCTCGTTCACCACGGATGCACAGGGAAGATCAGGTCAAGCCAGCTCGAAGTCGGCGGGATTGAGGTTGAGTTCCATCGCGATCTTGCGCGCGACGCGCTTCTCGTCGTCGTCGAAGACGCCATCGGCGCCGGCGATGGCGATGATCAAGCGCATGATCAGGCGGGCGGCTGAGTCATTGCTCTTCATCTTGCGTATCGCCTCGTAGGCCTTGGTCTCACCGAGATCCTTGTCGAACTCGATCTGGCTGACGACGTCCTGGAAGCTGTCGATCAGATCCTTGCTCGAGAACACCGACAACGCCTCGTAGTTCTCGATGAAGCGCATCATCTTCTGCTTCTCGTCCGAGGAGATGTGGCCATCGGCCATGGCGATCAGCACCGAGCCGCTGACGGCGGCGTTCATGAAGTCCTTGTTCTTGAACTTGAGGGCCTCGTTCTTGAGTTCGGCACCTTTGTTCTTGAGGTTGTTGAGAAAGTTCTGAAAGCTCATGGGGTGTCTGCCTCGGGAAGTGAGTTGTTCTAAACAGGGCGTCTTGGTGTTCAGTCCTTGCTGCCGCGAACCCATTTCAAGCCCCACTGATGGGCTTGGTCGACCTCGCGGTGGCCGCGATAGTAATCCACTAGCTTGGTGATGCGGACCGCGCCGGCGTCGTTCTCCAACAGGGCGATGGCGCACATGGGCTGATCGTTGCTCTGAGAGTCGAGCCGGACCTCGATCTCGGGCTGTCCTGGCGTCTTCAGGCTGATCTTGGCATCGGCCTCGGCCCAGTTGGGCACGCCTTCGTAGATGAAGGCATAGATGAGCACGCGCCGGATGGCATCCCAGTGCTTGCCATTGATGCGCAGGTTCTCGCCTTCGCTGCGGGTGCCGCTGCGATCGTCGGCATCGAGCGCGATGTAGGGTGGATTGAGCAGATCGCCGAAGTTGTTGCCCAGTGCCTGGATCGCGCCCTTGTCGCCGGTGCGCAGCTCGACCAGGCAGCCGATGTCGAGATCGATCTGAGTCGAACGCTTGCCGCCACCGAAGAGGCCGCGCTTGACCGTGCCGGAGGCCGCCGGGCGCCAGCTCAGGTTGATCAGGATCTCGCCGTGCTCGGCGTTGCCCGGCTTCTCGAGCGAGACGCGGTTGCCCTTCTTCTCCAGCGTGATCTTGCTGAGATTGACCGGCGGCGCCTCGGGCTGCGGCGGCGCCTTGGGCGGCGGCGGCTCGGCGAGCGTGCCGCCGAAATGCTCGACCAGCGCGGCGAGCCCTCCGTTGAAGCCCTGGCCAATGGCGCGGGTGCGCCAGACCCCGGCCTTACGGTAGACCTCGAGCAGCATCAGCGCCCGCTCGGCGGCGAAGTCGGCCCCGCTGAAGGCGAAACGCCCGGTCTCGGTGGTGCCGTCGAGGAAGCGCACATGGCCTGGGCCGATGTTCGCCATGGCGCCGGCGCCTTCGATCGCCGCCGTGAGGGTCAGGCACTCGATACTCGACGGCAGCTTGCCAAGATCGAGGGTGAAGCCGGCCGCGTCACCAGTGGGGACAGCGGCTGGATCATCAGCGGGCGTGCTCAGCCGCACCCCGCCGCAGGGCGAGGTCGGCTGGTTGAAGAAGGTCATATAGCGCTCATCGGCGAGCTTGCCCTCGGCATCCAGGCCGAAGCAGGCGAAGTCGATGCTCAGGCCCGGTGCCTGGATGGCGACACCGAGCCTGAAGCGCTCGCCGTTGGCGATCAGATCCGTGATCTTGGCGCGTTGTCCGCGGGTCAGGTCCATCTGCGCTCAGCCGACGTTGACGCCGTGCTGCTGGGCGAGCGCCTTGAGACCGCCGGCGAAGCCTTGGCCGACGGCCTTGAACTTCCAGTCGCCGCCGTGGCGATAGATCTCGCCGAAGATCATCGCGGTCTCGGTCGAGTAGTCCTCGGAGAGGTCGAAGCGCACCACCTCTTGGTCGTTGTCACGGTTGACGATGCGCACGAAGGCGTTGCTCACCTGACCGAAGTTCTGGCGGCGGGCCTCGGCCTCGTGGATGGTGACGACGATGACCAGGCGCTGGATCGTGGCTGGGACTTTCGACAGGGTGACATGGATGGTTTCATCATCACCTTCGCCCTCGCCGGTGAGGTTGTCACCAGTGTGCTCGACGGATTGATCCGGTGAGGTGGTCTGGTTGTAGAAGATGAAGTGACTATCGTCAGGCACCTTACCGTCGTCCTTGACCATGAACAGGCTGGCATCGAGGTCGAAATCCTGGCCGTCGGTCGCGCGCGCGTCCCAGCCCAGGCCGACGAGTACATTCTCCAGATTGGGTGCTTCCTTGCTCAGGTTGACGTTGCCACCTTTGTTCAAGCTGATTGCCATCAGGACCTCCGCTTAGGATGTGAGTGTGGGTTTGCTGGTGTAAGGCACGCAGCGTGCGCCGAGCTGCGCGCACACCTCGGTGAGGCTGTCGCTCGGGGTCTCGTGACAGAGGATGATACGCGCGTAGGCATTGGGGTCGACATTGTACAGATAGTTCGGGATGCCCTCGCCATAATTGTCCATGAAGACCAGCCGCTGCTCGATGTCACTGCCGAGCAGGATGGGCGAGCGGGTGGTCGACTGCACATGCACATTGCGCCCCTCGCGTTCCAGGGCACGCCCGATCCGAAAGGCCGGGTGCATCAGCTCGCCGGTGCCGAGCACCAGCAGCGGTGCCTCCAGCGGCAGATCGTCGACCAGCGCGGCGACCTCCGAGTCGCGCAGCGGCAGGCGTTGACTGATACCGAAACGCCCGCCGGTGGCGGCGAGCTGGTCCAGGCGCCGGCGATTGTCGCCGACCGCACTCGGGACCGGCTGCTCGACGCGCTGCGGCGCTGGTCTGAAATCGATCTCGGCATCCAAGGCACTGACCAGGCTCACCGGCAGACCGAGCCGCTCGCTGAAGAGGGCAGCGCGTTTGTCGCCACTGAAATTGGTGATGGAGACGAGGTGGACACGCTGCAAGTGCGGATTGCGCGCCCGGTAGGCGGCGGCCAGATTGCAGAGCGTGGAGCCAGTGCTGATCTCGTCGTCGATCAGGATCAGCTCACGCGCCTCGGCGAACAGCCGTTGATGCTCCGGCTCAAGCGGTTCGTAGAGGAGCTGGTCCGGGGCGTGGCAATGGGCCTCCTGGAAATCCAGCGCGCGACAGCCGGCGACGCGATAGCGGGTCGAGTGCAGGAACAGGGCAGGCGCCTCCGGCTGCTGCTCGAGCACAGCCTCGAACACACCCTGACCCAGTCCGGTGGCGGTCTCCGCCATGGCGACGAACAGCCAGGGGCCCTGGCTTGGCATGAGACTTTGGGTGAGGGCTTGCGCGAGATGGCGATGGATCCGTGCCATCGCCGCCGGTCGGGCCGGCCAATGCTTGCCCAACACCTTGCTGACGAACAGGAAGCCACGCTTGGGATTGGCACGCGCGGCGAAACCGCAGAGTGCCTCGAGCGGGAAGGCCGCGCGCCTGACCCGGACCTCGAGCCGACCGGTGGCCAGCTCGATGCGCAAGGGTGGGGCCGAGTCCGCCCTCACAGATGCGGTTTGATCTGCGGCAGCAGTTCCTCGAAGGTGCGCCCGCGACCGACTTCGCCGATGGCGTGCATCTTCCACTCGCCGTTGTGGCGATAGACCTTGGCCATGATCATCGCCGAGTGCCCACCCTGGCAGGAGAGATCGTAGCGGGCGATTTCGCTATTGTTGGCACCGTTGACGATGCGACAGAAGGCGTTCTCGACCTGCGAGAAATCCTGACCGGTGTAGTTATTGACGGTGAAGACCAGGCTCTTGACGTTGCCCGGCACGGCGGCGAGATCGACCTTGATCTGCTCGTCATCCCCCTCGCCCTCGCCGGTGAGGTTGTCGCCGGTGTGCTGGATGCTGCCGTCCTTGCTCTGTAGCTGGCGGAACCAAATCGCATCGGTCTGGTTGCCTTGCTCATCGAACAGCAGGCAGGAGGCGTCCAGGTCGACACTGCCACCGCCCCCGCCGCCGAACAGACCGCCGAGCATGCCTGACTTCTTGCTGTTCGCCGCGTCCCAGCCGAGCCCCATGACGATCCGGCTCAAGCCGCCGCCGGCTTCCTTCTCCAAGGAGATTTTCTGACCCTTTTGCAGGTTGATGCCCATCGTGGTTGTCCTCGTGTCGGGTGAAGAATGTTGTCGTCGTGGTGGTCACTGGGGTGACCCGGGGTGCTGCTTTTGAGCGCCGGGGCTCAGTGATCGTTCTGCGTCTGGAACAGGCTGCGGTTGCGCGAGCAGATCACGACCTTGCCCTGGCCTCGGAAGCGGATCACGAGCCCCTCGCCGGAGGTCACGGAATTGACGATGTTGCCAAAGAAGCCGCCGCCGGTCTGTGGTGTGCCGACCTCGAACGAGAGATCCGACGACCAGGCCACGGCATGGCTGTTGTCGATCACCGTCTCCTGGCCGGGGCTGACGTCGAGCGTGAAGAGCGAGCCGAAGCCCGAGATGGCGAGCTTGCCCGTGCCGACCGCCTCCATGATGACGAAGCCGCCGGTGCCACCGAAGAAGCCGCCGCCGACGGTGTTGAGCTTCGGGCGCACCTGCACGCCCGACTCGGCGGCGACGAAGCTGCCGTCCGATAGGGTGTAGGACATGCTCGGGCTGACGTCGAGCAGCTCGATGGAGCCGGGCAGGGCCGGCGAGAGCAGGCAGTCACCGTCGCCGGTGACGGCCTCGATCTCCTGCTGGAAGAACGACTCGCCGGTGGCAAAGCGCCGCATCACCGCATTGCCGAGGCCGCCGCGCATCTGGCCCTTGACCTGCAGTGGTGCTTCCATCATCACCATGGCGTCGGATTCGCAGAAGATCTTCTCGCCCTTGCGCAGACTCACATGCAAGAACGGATCGATGTCACCGGTGATCGTAAAGGCGGGCATGCGGACCTCCTCCAGCGGATGGGGTTGAATCTCGGGTCAGCCGAGGTTGACGCCGTGATCCTTGGCCAACGCCTGCAATCCGCCCTCGAAGCCCTGGCCGACGGCCTTGAACTTCCACTCCTCGCCATGGCGATAGATGTCGCCGAAGATCATCGCCGTCTCGGTCGAGTAGTCCTCGGAGAGGTCGTAGCGCGCCAGCTCGGTGTTGGAGTCCTTGTTGAGCACGCGCATGAAGGCATTGCGCACCATACCGAAATTCTGCTTGCGGCTCTCGGCCTCGTGGATGGTGACGGCGAAGACGATGCGCTTGGCCTCGGCGCTGACGCCAGGCAGGTTGATCGACACGGTTTCGTCGTCGCCTTCGCCCTCGCCCGTGAGGTTGTCCCCGGAATGCTCCACGGCCCCATCGGGGGAGGTCTTCTGGTTGTAGAAGACGAAATGGGCGTCGGAGAGCACCTTGTCGTCATCGCCGACGATGAAGACGCTGGCGTCGAGGTCGAAATCGGCGCCATCGGTGGAACGGGCGTCCCAGCCGAGGCCGACGAGCACATTGGTGAGCCCCGGATCGGTCTTGGTGAGACTGACATTACCGCCTTTCTGCAAGCTGATGGCCATGTTGCGTTTCCTCTCGGTTGGGTGAAATCCAGTGGTGTGCCCACGTCATCGTTGGCTAGTCTACAGTCAAGACGCCGGTGGCGGAATCGGCACCGCTCAGACGGGCACATGCAGGCAGGATGATATGGGCACACAGGCCCGGCGGGCCAAGCATGCGCAGCCGCTGCTCTATCATGGGGTACGCGCCAAGGCCCAGACATCGACCCGCTCGCAACCGGCCTGTGTCAGCATCCACGCCAACTCCGAGACCGTCGCACCGGTGGTGACCACATCGTCCAGGATCGCCAGATGCCGGGGCACTGGCCCCATGACCTCGAAGGCATCACGGATATTAGTAAGACGCAAGCGTTCGTCCAACTCGGTTTGCGCCTGGGTCGCCCGGGTCCGCCGGCAGCAGCGGTGGTCGACGGGAATGGCCAGACGGCGCCCGACCACCCGCGCCAACTCCAGCGCTTGGTTGTAGCCGCGCGTTCGCAAGCGGCGCGGATGCAGGGGCACCGGTACGATCGCCGCCGGCGCCTGCCAGTCGGCACGCGCGCGCTCGGCGCTCAGCGCATCGGCCAACAGCGCGCCGAGCAGACGGATCAGGTTCAGTTTCGCGCGGAACTTGATGTCGACGACCAGCGAGGACAGCGGCGCTTCATAGCGAAAGGCCGCCGTGCAGCGCGCGAAGGGTGGTGGTGCTTGCTGACAGCGGCCACAGAGAGGGTCCGCCCTGCGCGCTGATGCGAGCGTCGGCGCAGCCGGGGTGGGGAACGGCTGGGCACAGCGCGCGCAGTGCGCGCCGATGAATGGCAGATCGGCATGACAGCCCGCGCAGAGATCGCGACCGGCCTCGCCGGGCGCGCCGCAGAGCACGCAGGTCGGCGGATAGAGGAGGGCCAAAGCCCGCTCCAAGAAATGGTGCGAAGCAGGAACGCAGGCATTTCGCAAAGCGCCAACGATCAGGGGGTCCAAACGCTGAATCCTCCGGAATGATCGGTTCTCATCATCCACCTGAGCAGGGCGCACCTGGGTGCTTGCCAACCATGTGTGCTTGTCAACCACGAGTGCGGCATTTGGTTGACAGCGCCAAACGGATGGTTAGGCTAGCAGATCGCATCGTGGCAACACTGTCAGCGCCGCGACTCCCGAAAAACCCGCTGCCGGACCTCCGTTATGTCGCCATCCCTACAGTGCGCCCCCGTCTCGCTCGAAGACGCAGCCCCCCTTCGTCACGACTGGTCGATCGACGAGGCCAGCGCGTGCCTGGAACAACCGTTCAACGACCTGCTGTTCGCCGCCCAAACGACTCATCGCGCACACTTCGATCCGAACCGCATCCAGGTCAGCACCCTGCTCAGCATCAAGACCGGCGCCTGCCCGGAAGACTGCGGCTATTGCTCGCAGAGCGCCAAGCACGACACCGGACTCGAGCGCGAGCGCCTGTTGCCGGTCGACGAGGTGCTGCAGGCCGCGCGCGCCGCCCGCGGGGAGGGCGCGACCCGCTTCTGCATGGGCGCGGCCTGGCGCAACCCGACCGACCACAACCTGGAACAGGTGATCGCGATGGTGCGCGGCGTCAAGGCGCTGGGCCTCGAGACCTGCGTCACGCTGGGGATGCTCGAGCACGACCAGGCCCACCGGCTGCGCGAGGCGGGGCTCGACTACTACAACCACAACCTCGACACCTCGCCCGAATTCTACGGCCAGGTCATCAGCACCCGCACCTACCAAGACCGGCTCCAGACCCTGGAGTACGTCCGCGAAGCCGGCCTCAAGACCTGCAGCGGCGGCATCCTCGGCATGGGTGAATCGCGCCGCGACCGCGCCTCCATGCTCTGTCAGCTCGCCAACCTGCCAGCACATCCCGAATCGGTGCCGATCAACCTGCTGGTGCAGGTCGAGGGCACCCCGCTGTTCGGCACCGAGGCGCTCGATCCGCTCGAGCTGGTGCGCACCATCGCCACCGCCCGGATCATGATGCCCGCCTCCTATGTGCGCCTCTCGGCCGGACGCGCCAGCCTCTCCGATGAACTGCAAGCGCTCTGCTTCGCCGCCGGCGCCAACTCGGTGTTCTATGGCGACCGGCTGCTGACCACCGACAACGCCGAGGCCGCGCGCGACCAGCACCTGTTCGCCCGCCTCGGGCTGCAGCCGGAAGTCGCCGAGACCGAGGGGCGCGACCAGCCCGGTGCCTGTCACAAGTCGATCGACCGCCAGGTATCGGCGAGCGACACCGCAACAGTCGCCAGACCGTGATCGAACTTGCCGCTGAACTCGCCGGTTTACGCCAAGCCGGCCTGCATCGCCAGCGGCGCCTGCTCGCCGGGCCGCAGGGCGTGCGCCCGCGCATCGATGGCCGCGAACGACTCGCCTTCTGCAGCAACGACTACCTCGGCCTCGCTGCGCACCCGGCGGTGATCGAAGCCCTACGCGAGAGCGCCGCGCGCGACGGCGTCGGCAGCGGCGCCTCGCATCTGATCAACGGCCACCACCAGGCCCACGAAGCCCTCGAAGAGGCGCTTGCCACCTTCCTCGGCCGCGAGCGCGCGCTGCTGTTCTCGACCGGCTACATGGCCAACCTCGGTGTCATCCAGGCCCTCTGCGGCCGTGGCGACCAGATCCTGGCCGACCGGCTCAACCACGCCTCGCTGCTCGACGGCGCCCAGCTCAGCCAAGCCCGCTTGCGCCGCTATCCACACGCCGATACCGAGCGCCTGCGAGCCCTGCTCGGCAGCAGCCGCGCAGAGGGCAGCCTGATCGTCACCGATGGCGTGTTCAGCATGGACGGTGATCTCGCGCCGATCCCCGCGCTAGCCGCCATCGCCAACGCAACCGGCGCCGTGCTCATGCTCGACGACGCCCACGGCATCGGCGTCCTCGGCGCCAACGGCCGCGGCACCCTCGAGCACGCCGGCTTTCACGGCGACGAGGCACAAGCTGCAGTCCCGATCCTCATCGGCACCCTCGGCAAAGCCCTTGGCACCTTCGGCGCCTTCGTCGCCGGCAGCGCTGAGCTGATCAACTTTTTGATCCAGCGCGCGCGCAGCTACATCTACACCACCGCACTGCCGCCCGCGCTCGCCAGCGCCAGCCTCGCGGCGCTGCGAATCGCCGCCCACGAGCCCGAGCGCCGCGACCATCTTCAGCGCCTGATCAACCGCTTTCGCGCCGGCGCCCACACACTGGGCCTGGCCCTCGCCGATTCGCCGACCCCGATCCAACCGCTGATCGCCGGCGATGTCGACACCGCCCTGCGCTGGAGCCGCTTCCTCGAAGACAACGGCTTCCTGGTCACCGCGATCCGCCCACCGACCGTCCCCCAGGGCGCCGCGCGCCTGCGCATCACCTTCTCGGCCAGCCACGCAGACGCCGATATCGATCGCCTCCTCGACACCCTGGCCAAGCTTCCAAATAGCGCCCCCAAGGAGTCGCAATAGGCCAGAGGTGCCGGTGTCGGCTGGCGGGCGCCGGGGGTGTGCACAGCAAGGATGCTGTGCGCAAGCCTCCAAGGACGGATTCACGGCGTCCCCCGGCGCCCGCCAGCCGACGCCGGCACAAACGCCAAGTTAGGCCATCGCAGCAAAACCGCGACACACTCGACCAACGCGAGCAAGACAATTCTACACGCACCAAGCTCACCAACAACGATGCACCACGACCGACCCACTCTCGTCCTGCTCCACGGCTGGGGCATGAACAACGGCGTCTGGGACGCGCTCCCGGCGGCGCTCAGCGAGCGCTTCCACCTGCACCCCATCGAACTCCCCGGCCACGGCCACGCGCCCTTCCAACCGCATTGGCGCGATCTGCCGGACTGGGCCGACGCCGTGCTCGCCCAAGCCCCCGAGCAGGCCATCTGGCTTGGCTGGTCGCTTGGCGCCCTGGTCGCGCTGCAGGCCGCGCTCCAGACGCGCAGCCCAGGCCGACCTCTTGGCCCCGGCCAACACACACCCGCTCAGCACGCACTCGCCCGCAGCCTCGCCACCAGCCAGACTCCCAGCCAACGCCCGCCCGCCAGCCGCATCCGCGCCCTGATCCTGGTCGCCGCCACGCCGCGCTTCGTACAAGCCGCCGACTGGCGCGCCGCCATGCCCGCCGCCACCTTCGACGGCTTCCACGGCACGCTGCGCGACGACCCCGACACCACCCTCGAACGCTTCCTCGCGCTGCAGGTGCGCGGCAGCCAGGACGCCCGCGAGACCCTGCGCCGCCTGCGCGCCGGCCTCGCCGAACGCCCCCAGCCGCACCCGGAGGCGCTGCTCGCCGGCCTCGACCTGCTGCGCGAGGACGACCTGCGCGCACGCCTCGCCGATCTCGAGCAGCCCGCCCTCTGGCTGTTCGGCGAGCGCGATACCCTGGTGCCGGCCGCCGTCGCCGAGCGGGTTGCGCTGTTGATGCCCCAGGCCCAATGTCGAACCATCGCCGGTGCCGCCCATGCGCCCTTGCTCTCGCACGGCAACGAGGCCGCTGATCTCATCACCGCCTTTCTCGACGAGACCTCCCCATGAACCCGATCGACAAACGCGCCACCCGCCGCGCCTTCGAGCGCGCCGCGACCAGCTATGACGAAGCCGCCGTGCTACAGCGCGAGATCAGCACGCGCCTGCTCGAGCGGCTCGACTATGTGCGCCTGCGCCCGGCGACCATCCTCGACCTCGGCTGCGGCACCGGCCAGGGCATCGACGCCCTGGCCAAGCGCTGGCGCCAATCCCGGATCATCGCCCTCGACCTCGCCGAAGCGATGCTCCAGCGCGCCCGGCGCCGGGGCACCTGGCTGAACCGACCGCGCCCGCTCTGCGCCGATCTCGAGGCGCTGCCGCTGGCCGACGATTCGGTCGATCTGGTGATCTCCAATGCCACCCTGCAATGGGCCGGCGATCTCGCGCACGCCTTCGCCGAGCTGCGGCGCGTCCTGCGCCCCGAAGGCCTGCTGATGTTCACCACCTTCGGCCCGGACACCCTAATCGAGCTGCGCCGCGCCTGGGCCGCCGCCGATGGCGGTGCCCATGCGCATGTCAGCCCGTTTTTGGATATGCACGATATCGGCGATGCCCTGGTCCGGGCCGGTTTCGCCGATCCGGTGATGGATGCCGAGCGCATCACCATGACCTATGCCAACGTGCGCGACCTGATGCGCGACCTCAAGGCCATCGGCGGGCGCAACGCGCTGCACGAGCGCCCGCGCGCGCTGACCGGGCGCGCGACCCTGGCGGCGATGGAGGCAGCCTATGAGCAAGAACGGCGCGACGGGCGCCTGCCCTCGACCTGGGAGGTCGTCTATGGTCAAGCCTGGATGCCGGCCGGGACCAAGGCACCCGCGCAGCAACAGACCGCCGACGGGGTCGCGATCCCGCTCACGGCCATCCCGCGCCGGGCCGCGCGATGAGCGTGCCGAGCACTGACGGCGATGCGCCCGCTCAAGCGCGCGGGCAAGGGCTGTTCGTCACCGGCACTGACACGGAGATCGGCAAGACTGAGGTCACGCTCGGGCTGATGTCCGCCTTGCAGCAGCGCGGCCTGCGCGTGCTCGGGATGAAACCGGTCGCCGCTGGGTGTGCGATGACGGCGGACGGTCTGCGCAACGAGGATGCGCGGCGCATCCAAGCCCAGGGCTCGCGGCCGGTTGCCTATGCGCAGATCAATCCCTGCGCCTTCGCGCCACCGATCGCGCCGCACATCGCCGCCGCGCAGGCCGGTGTCGAGATCGCGCTCGCGCCGATCCAGGCCGCCTACCAGGGGCTGGCGGCACAGGCCGACTGGGTCATCGTCGAAGGCGTCGGCGGCTGGCGCGTGCCGCTCGGGCCAGAACTCACCCTGGCCGACTTGCCGCGAGCGCTCGAACTCCCCGTGCTGCTGGTAGTGGGCCTGCGGCTCGGGTGTCTGAACCACGCCCTGCTGAGCGCCGAGGCGATCCACACCTCGGGCCTGCCACTGGCGGGCTGGATCGCCAACGGCGTCGATCCGGCGATGGCCGCCGCCGAGGACAATCTGGCCACGCTCCACGCTCGGCTGCCAGCGCCCTGTATGGGCGTTGTCCCGTACCTGAAGCGTCCAACCCCCGAGCGCGTCGCCGAGCACCTGCAGGGCGCGCTTGCTTTCACAAGCGCCGCCCTTTAAGGCGGGGTAGTTGACTCGCTATCGATGGCTTGATCCCAAGGATTGACCAAGCACACGCCAGGCAGCTCGAAGTCGGCCAGGTTGCGTGTCACCAGGGTCAACCCATGCACCAAGGCGGTTGCTGCGAGCAGGCTGTCAATGGTGGGAAGCGGCCGACCTGCCTCGACGCACAGTCGGCCCCAGCGCTCAGCCACGGCTAGATCGACCGGCAACACGTGTGGCCCGAACCAGGGCAGCAGCCGTTGTTCGAGCCAGTCGCCGAGCGCCGCCCGCTTCTTGCCTTGTTCAAGTTTTTCGATACCTTTGCGGATCTCGCCGATGGACAGGACGCTGAAATGGAGCCGGTGGTCGTCGGCTGCGGCGAACCAATCGAGCACCGCTTGGCTCGGCTGTTTGCGCTGCAATTCGGAGACGGTGTTGGTGTCGAGCAGAAAGCCGCCGCTCACAGGTCGATGTCCCGCGTCAGGGACTGGTCGCGGCTGAGGTCGATGTCGGTATCCATCAGGGGCGAGCTGCGAATCAGCTCGACGAAGCTTGGTTTTGGTTTCACTAGGCGCCGGTAGTCTTCCGCAGACACCACCACCACAGCGGGCTCGCCGCGCAGGGTGATCTCCTGCGGCTCACGCTCGGCTGCGAGCCGGACCAGCTCGCTGAGGCGTGCCTTGGCGTCTTGCAGTGCCCATTGTCTCATGTCGGCCTCCTGGATTAGCTAGTCTGTCTAGTCAGTTAGGCCCGAGTATAGTCCAGCGGCGAGCTTCGGGGGCGGCAGGAGCGAACTCGCTCGCGACCGTTCCCTTGCTTGGCGCCTGATCCATTCGTCAATCTCCGCGTCTGGGTTGGCCATCGGAGTGTCCTAGCCGCCGCTGAGCCGCAACATCTCGGCCGCGTGCGCGCGCGTGGTCTCGGTGATCTCGGTACCGCCGAGCATGCGCGCGACCTCGTCGATGCGCTGCTCGGCATCCAGTGGATCGATGCGGGTGAAGGTCTGATCCTCGCGTGCGGACTTCTGCACCCGCAGATGCTGATGCGCTTGCGCGGCAACCTGCGCCAGGTGGGTCACGCAGAGCACCTGCCGGTTCTCGCCGAGGCGACGCAGCAAGCGGCCGACGATCTCGGCGACACCGCCGCCGATGCCGACATCGACCTCATCGAAGACCAGGGTCGGGATGCCGCCGACCTCGGCGGTCGCGACCTGAATCGCGAGGCTGATGCGCGAGAGTTCGCCGCCGGAGGCGACCTTGGCCAGCGGCTGCAGCGGCTGGCCCGGATTGGCGCTGACCAGGAACGCGACGGCGTCGAGCCCCTGGCTGCCGATGGTCTCGGCCGCGCCCGGCTCGACCTCGACCTGGAAGCGCCCACCGCCCATGCCCAGCTCCTGCATCGCCGTGGTCACGGTCTCGCTCAGGCGCTGAGCGGCTGCGCGGCGCGAGGCACTCAGCGCCTCGGCGCGCTCGAGCAGGGCCGCGCGGGCCTGCTCGCGCTCAGCGGCCAGCGCCTCGAGCGACTGATCGGCTTGCTCCAGTCGCTGCAGCTCGTCGCGACGCTCGGCGCTGAAGGCGAGCAACTGCTCGGGCGCGACACGGTACTTGCGGGCGAGGTCATGGATCTGGCCGATGCGCTGCTCGACCACCCCGAGGCGGGTCGGGTCCATCTCGAGTCCATCCAGGTAATGGCGCAGATGCGCGGCCGCCTCCTCGATCTGGACCGTGGCGCCGTCGATCAGCTCGCGCGGCTCGCCCAGACTGGGATCGATCGTGCTCAGGCCGCTGAGATCGGCGCTGGCGCGGCCGAGATGATCGCGCAGTGACTGCTCGCCTTCGTAGAGCCGTTCGACCAGCGTCGCCGCCGTGGCTTGCAGCTCGCCCTGATTGGCGAGCCGGCGCTGCTCGGCGTCCAGCTCATCGAGTTCGTGCTCGCCGAGTTCCAGGGCCTCCAGCTCCTCGAGCTGGAAGCGCAACAGCTCGAGGCGCTCCTCGCGCTCGGTGCGCGCCTCGGTCAGGGTCTTCCAGCGCTGATCGAGCGCGCGGTAGCGCCGGTAATGCTCGGCGACCGCGCTGGTGAGCGCCTGGTGCGCGGCATAGCCATCGAGCAGCGTGCGCTGCGCGGCCGGCCGCAGCAGCGACTGATGCGCGTGCTGGCCGTGGATGTCGACCAGCAATTCACCGAGCGCGCGCAGTTGGGCGCTGCTCACGGCTCGGCCATTGATGGTGGCGCGGGCGCGTCCACGGCGCACCAGTACGCGCCGGATCAGGCACTCGTCGCCGTCGTCGAGCGCCTGCTCGGCGAGCCAGGCGCGTGCCGGCGGGTTGTGGGTGATGTCGACATCGACGCTGATCTCGGCGCGCTCGCAGCCGCTGCGGATCAGGCTCGCATCGGCCTTGTCGCCCAGGGTCAGCCCGAGCGCGTCGATCAGGATCGACTTGCCCGCCCCGGTCTCGCCGGTGAGCGCGGTCAGGCCCGGCCCCAGCTCGAGTTCGAGCTGGCTGACGATGACCAAGTCCTGGACGGTGATGAGGTTCAGCACGGCGTATCGGAGTGGGTGTGGCCGCCCCAGCCGAGCTTGGCGCGCAGGATGCGGTAGTGGTTATGATCGTGCGGGTGCAGCAGGCGGATGCGGCGCGGGCTGCGCTCGATGCGAATGGTGGCACCGGCCTCGAGGGGCAAGTCGACCTGGCCGTCGCAGGTCAGGCGCACCTGCTCCGGCTCCAGGTTGCAGATGCGGATCTCGATGCGGCTACCGCCCGGCACCACCAGCGGCCGATTGCTCAGCGTGTGCGGACAGATCGGCACCAGCAGCAGGGTGTCGAGCCGCGGATGCAGCAGCGGGCCACCGCCGGAGAGGGCATAGGCGGTGGAGCCGGTCGGGGTGGCGACGATCATGCCGTCGGAGCGCTGGGCATTGATGAACTGCCCGTCGATGTAGGTCTCGAACTCGATCATGCGCACCGAATTCCATTTGTGGATCACCACATCGTTGAGCGCGCGCTTGGGCGCGGCTTGCTCGCCCATGCGCGCGTCGAGCAGGATGCGGGTGTCGGCCTCGTAGGCGCCGGCGAGGATCTGCTCCAGGCGCGCCTCGATCTCATCGGGCAGGATGTCGACCAGGAAGCCGAGGCGCCCGAGGTTGATGCCGACCAGCGCGACCTCGTGCTCGGCCAGCACCCTGGCGGCGTGCAGGAAGGTGCCGTCGCCGCCGACCACCAGCACCAGGTCGCAGTGCTCACCGATGCTATCGATACTGACGCCATCGTGGCGTTGCAGCAGAGCCGCCGTGGCCTGCTCGAAGGAGGTCCGCACCCCGTGCGCGCCGAGATAACTGACAGCGCGCGCGAGCGTGGTCGCGACGCGCGGATCATCATGCTGTTTGGCGATGAGGCCGATGTGTTGGAACCAGGCCATCGATGGCGCGCGACTCCTTGGGAGACGAGGATTGATAGGGACACAGGGGGTTGGCGAGGGTGGGGCCTGCGCGCACCCGCACCAGGCTCAACGGTAGCATGCAGCACCGAGCGCGCCAATCATCGCCGGGACACTTCTTGACATCATCCGGCGAGCCCCTTAGATTGAACGCGTTAGCACTCGCCAGATAAGAGTGCTAACAATCGATTGACCGCCTGAGATCCCGGATGTGAAGGGTTTCGTTCAGCCGCCAGTGAGTGACAATCTCGTGCCGATGGACTCCAGAGCCAGTGGTCGCTTTGCCGAAGGCCAGGTCAGCGAGCGCGCGCTGCACTTCTTGAAGGTGCTCGTCGAGCGCCATATTCGCGATGGCCAGCCGGTCGGGTCGCGTACCTTGGCGCGCGATACCGGGCTCGATCTGAGCCCGGCGACGGTGCGCAATGTGATGTCGGACCTCGAGGATTTGGGGCTGGTCTCCTCGCCGCACACCTCGGCGGGGCGGGTGCCGACCGCCTCGGGTTATCGCCTCTTCATCGATAGCCTGCTCAAGGTCGCGCCGCTGACCGAGTCGGATGTGACCATGCTGCGCGATCAGTTCGCACGCAGCACGGATACTGCGACGCTGATTCAAACCGCCTCGCGGGCACTGTCCGGCGTGACCCATCTGGCCGGGCTGGTGATGGTGCCCCGGCACGAGCGCGAGGTGTTTCGCCAGATCGAGTTCGTCGGCCTCTCGGGGCGGCGGGTGCTGGCGATCCTGGTCACTGGTGACGGCGAGGTGCACAACCGGATCCTCGAGACCGAGCAGCCACTGCCGGCCTCGCAGCTCGAGCAGGCGTCGAATTATCTGACGCAACTGTTCAACGGCCACGAGATGCGCGAGGTGCGCCGACAGTTGATGGCCGATCTCAAGCAGACGCATGCGCACATGGACGAGCTGATGATGCGGGCGGTGATGATGGCGCAGCGCGTCATCGAGGCCGCCGAACACAAGGACGATGTGATGATCGCGGGCCAGACCAATCTGATGGAGTTCACCGAACTCTCCAGCATGGATCGGCTCAAGGCGTTGTTCGACGCCTTCACCGAGAAGCGGCAGATCCTGGATCTGCTCGATCGCTGCATCGAGGCCGAGGGGGTGCAGATCTTCATCGGCGAGGAGTCGGGCTACGCATTGCTCGACGACTGTAGCGTGGTGACCGCCACCTACCGCGTCGAGGATCAGGTGTTGGGCGTGCTCGGGGTGATCGGCCCGACGCGGATGAATTACCAGCAAGTGATTCCAGTGGTCGATGTGACGGCGAAGCTGCTCGCGGCAGCCTTGCGCGGGCGCTGATTGGCGACAACCTAATATTCAATGCGAGAGGCCAAGGGGCGCGTCCGCGGCGCGGTCGCTGTCCGCCTGGTGGCCCGGAGAGGTTAGAGATGACGAAGGAGCAAGACGACGCACGCACCCCGCTCGAGGGCGTTGATGAGACGCCGAACAGCGAAGAAGCGGCGGACGCCGACGGTGATGAGCGCGAGGCATCGGTCTTCGATGAGGATGCGCTCGCGTTTGATCGGTCTCAGTCCGGTTTGAATCAGTCAGACTCGGAGCAGCCCGATCCAGCCGAACTGACTATGCTGCTGGAAGATTCGCGCGCGAAGGCTGACGAGGCCAATAATCAACTGCTCCGACTCCGCGCCGAGATGGAGAACATGTCGCGGCGCCAAGCCAAGGAACTCGAGAATGCGCACAAGTTTGCGCTCGAGGGCTTCGTCAAGGAATTGCTGCAGGTCCGCGACAGTCTCGAACTCGGCCAGGCCGCTGCCGAGGCCCCGGATGCCGATGTCGCCAAGCTGCGTGAAGGGACCGAACTGACCCTGAAATTGCTGCGCGACGTGATGACCAAGTTCGGCGTTGAGCGCATCGAACCCGAGGGTGAGCCCTTCAATCCGGATTATCATCAGGCGATGTCGATGCAGCCGCGCTCCGATGTGCCACCAAATACTGTGGTCAACGTCGTGCAGAGTGGTTACCTACTGAATGGCCGTTTAGTGCGCCCGGCGTTGGTCATGGTGTCGCAAGCGGCTTGATTGCACGAGATCAGCCAGCGTCTTGAAAGCCGCTGCGGTCCTGCGGCAGTACCGCGAGAACGCTTGAGAATCACAGGGTTTTGCCCCAGATCCTGCGCCAACGAATGGGTTGGGGTTACCCAGCCGACCACGAATATCAAACCAATTTGACTTAATTCGGAGAGAAACCATGGGAAAGATCATCGGTATCGATCTCGGTACAACAAATTCTTGTGTCGCCGTCATGGAGGGCGATAAGTCCAAAGTGATCGAGAACGCCGAAGGCGATCGCACCACACCGAGTATCGTCGCCTTCACCAATGACGATGAGGTCCTGGTGGGCCAATCGGCCAAGCGTCAAGCGGTCACCAACCCGGCCAATACCCTGTTTGCAATCAAGCGCCTAATCGGACGGCGTTACGAGGATCAGGTGGTCGGTAAGGACAAGGACATGGTGCCGTACAAGATCGTCAAGGCTGACAACGGCGATGCCTGGGTCGAGGCCAACGGCAAGAAGATGGCGCCGCCCGAGATCTCGGCCAAGATCCTGCAGAA
The DNA here is from genome assembly GCF_016653295.1 of Halochromatium salexigens. Classification (GTDB taxonomy): domain Bacteria; phylum Pseudomonadota; class Gammaproteobacteria; order Chromatiales; family Chromatiaceae; genus Lamprobacter; species Lamprobacter salexigens. Next base: position 202,936 of record NZ_NHSF01000054.1, read on the forward strand.
GATGAAGAAGACCGCCGAGGACTACCTGGGCGAGAATGTCACCGAGGCGGTGATCACGGTGCCAGCTTACTTTAACGACTCGCAGCGCCAGGCGACCAAGGATGCCGGGCGCATCGCCGGTCTTGATGTCAAGCGCATCATCAACGAGCCGACGGCGGCCTCGCTCGCCTACGGCATGGACAAGAAGCGCGGCGATCAAAAGCTCGCGGTCTATGACCTTGGTGGCGGCACCTTCGATATCTCGATCATCGAGATCGCCGAGATCGAGGGCGAGCATCAGTTCGAGGTGCTTTCGACCAACGGTGATACCTTCCTCGGTGGCGAGGATTTCGACCTGCGCATCATCGACTTCCTCGCCGACACCTTCAAGAAAGAGCAGGGCGTCGATCTGCACAATGATCCGCTCGCGCTGCAACGCCTGAAGGAGGCTGCCGAAAAGGCCAAGATCGAGCTGTCTTCGAGCCAGCAGACCGATATCAATCTGCCCTATATCACCGCCGATCAGACCGGGCCGAAGCATCTCAACGTCAAGCTGACACGCTCCAAGCTCGAGTCGCTGGTCGAGGATCTGGTCGATCGCACCATCGGGCCTTGCCGCACGGCGCTGAAGGACGCGGGCATTGGTGCCGGCGACATCAGCGAAGTGATCCTGGTCGGTGGCCAGACCCGCATGCCCAAGGTACAGGCCAAGGTCGAGGAGTTCTTCGGCAAGGCGCCGCGCAAGGACGTCAACCCGGACGAGGCCGTGGCGGTCGGCGCGGCAATCCAGGGCGGTGTGCTCGGCGGTGGCGTCAAGGATGTCCTCTTGCTCGACGTGACTCCGCTGTCGCTCGGCATCGAGACCCTGGGCGGTATCATGACCAAGCTGATCGAGAAGAACACTACGATCCCGACTTCGGCCAATCAGGTGTTCTCGACCGCCGATGACAATCAGACCGCCGTGACCGTGCATGTGCTGCAGGGCGAGCGCGAGCGGGCCGCCGATAACAAGTCACTCGGTCGCTTCGATCTTTCGGACATTCCGCCAGCGCCGCGCGGCGTACCGCAGATCGAGGTCAAGTTCGATATCGACGCCAACGGCATCCTGAACGTCCATGCCAAGGACAAGGCGACTGGCAAGGAGCAGTCGATCGTGATCAAGGCCAGCTCTGGCCTCTCGGATGACGAGGTCGAGCGCATGGTCAAGGATGCCGAGGCGCATGCCGATGACGATCGCAAGTTCCATGAGCTGGTCGGCGCACGCAATCAGGCCGACTCGATCATCCATGCCACGCGCAAGTCGATGGAACAGCTCGGCGATGAGAAGCTCGAGGAGGGCGAAAAGGAGCGCATCGAGAGCACCATCAGTGAACTCGAGGAGGCCATGAAGGGCGAGGACAAGGACAAGATCGAGTCGCTGACCCAGGCCCTCGGTGAGGCTTCCGGTAAGATGGCCGAGCGGCTCTATGCCGAGGATCAGGGCGGTGAGGCTGGTGGTGGCTCAGGTGCGGCTGGTGAGGCCGGTGCCGGCGAGGGCGCGAACGCGCAGAGCGATGATGTGGTCGACGCCGAGTTCGAAGAGGTCAAGGACGATAAGCGCTAGGCCGCGCGCCATGCCCTGAGTGCCTGCGCTCCTGCCAGGCGACGGCGCGTAGGCATGGGCCCACGCGCCGTTTCGTTTTCGATCGCCCCCGCGATCTGGATTTCTGTTTCCCAACGACTGACCGATTACGCGAATGTCCCAGCGCGATTACTACGACGTCCTCGGCCTGAGCCGAAATGCCAGCGAGGAGGACATCAAGAAGGCGTTTCGGCGTCTCGCCATGAAATACCATCCGGATCGCAACCCGGATGATGCCGAAGCGCTTGCCAAGTTCAAGGAAGCCAAGGAGGCGCACGACGTCCTCACCGATGCCCGCAAACGCAGCGCCTACGATCAGTTCGGCCATGCCGGCGTGAGTGGGCAAGGCGGTTTCGGGGGTGGCGGGGGGCCGGGTGA
>NZ_NHSF01000055.1 GCF_016653295.1 Halochromatium salexigens
TGCTCGGCTGTCAGCGTGCTGGCCGGCTGAGCATGAGAATCCGGGGGCATAGGCAGGAGGTTAGTGTCTGAGACATGCCACCAAGTATGTCATAGATCGGTATATCTAAAAGCGGAAATCGCCTTAGACGAGAATCATGGCCGCCAGGTGGCCACCTCCTACATTCAGAATGTCGCCGACTGGGTTGGCAGCATCGCCACGGCCAAGGAAGAGACCTGGGAGTACGCGTTGCCAGCGCTGCAGGTGTCCATTGCCACGGTGGTGATCAGCCTCGATGGGGCGATGATCCCGATGGCCGACAGCGCCGGCTATCGCGAAGCGATGGCCGGTGCGCTGTCGTTCTACGACCACGACGGCGAGCGTCAGCACACCGTCTATCTGGCCGCTGCGCCCGAATACGGCAAGCAGAGCTTTCTCGCGCGCCTGGAGCGCGAGATTGCGCGCGCCAAGCAGCACTCCCCCAACGCCCTGTATCTGGGCATCGCCGATGGCGCCTATGGCAACTGGACGTTCCTCGAGCAGCACACACAGCGACAGCTGATCGACTTCTTCCATGCCACTGAGTACATCGGCACACTCGCTCAAGCGCAGTATCCGCAACGCCGCGACACACAGCGACGCGAGGACTGGCAGCACGCCCACTGTTACAGCCTCAAGCACGACCCCGCGGCATGCGATCAGCTGATCGCCGAGGCGACCCGCCTCGCTGATCGCCGCGGGCTCTCGCAGACGCTGCGCGATGAGGTCCGTGCAGCGCGGACCTATTTCGACAACCACCGCCATCAGATGGATTACCCGCGCTTCGTCGCCGAGCGACTTCCGATCGGTTCCGGTGTCATCGAGGCGGCCTGCAAGACCCTCGTCAAGCAGCGCCTCTGCGCCTCAGGCATGCGCTGGAAAACCAAGGGCGCCGGCATCGTGCTCAGCCTGCGCGCGCTCACACAGACCGTCGGACGCTGGGCGCAGTTCTGGCAGAAGATCGATCAGTTTGGAGCGGAGTGCTGCTGTTGAGCACAGCATGCTGAGGCCTCACCCGCTGCAGGAACGCACGCAGCTGCCCGCGTTCGAGCTCAACGAGCTGCATCATGAACAACTGCTACGGGCGATGGACGCCCTGGAGGAACACAACGAGGCGGTTGAGTGCGCGGTGGCCAAGCAGTTGCGCCCGTTGCTCGATCAGGATCTCAGCGTGATCTTCTATGACGTGACCACGGTGCGCATCCACGGCACCGGCCAGTGCGTGGGCGATCTGCGCCGCCATGGACTGAGCAAGGACACCGGTGGGATCGATCGCCAGGTGGCCCTCGGTGTCGTGCAGAGCGCCGAGGGGTTGCCGATCGCCCACGAGGTGTTCGAGGGCAACGTGGCCGAAACCACCACCCTGGCGCCGATGATCGAGCGCTTGCTCAAGCGCTTCCGGCTCAAACAGGTGGTGATCGTTGCCGATCGGGGGCTGTTGAGCATCGACAACATCGATGGGCTCGAGGCGTTAGGGCGTGCGCAGGGCTTGCAGGTCGATGACATCCTCGCCGTGCCCGGGCGGCGTTATGCTGAGTTCGCCGAGCTCATCGCCGAGCACCATCCCCGCCTCGTCGCGGCGGTGTGCGATCCGGATGCCGACGTCATCGGCGAGGCGCGTTGGCAGGAGCGCCGGCTGGTGATCGCCCACAATGCCACCCGTGCCGCCGAACAATCCCGGGCGCGCCGTGAGGCGATCGAGGCCCTCGATGCACTCGGCCAACACCTGGCCGAGCGGCTCAATGACCAAGATGCGGGCAAGCCCGTGCGCGGCCGGCGTGCGACAGATCGTGGGGCTTACAAGCGCTTCCACCAGGCCGTACTCGAGAAGCGCCTCAGCCACATCGTCAAGGCCGACCTCGGCTCGCCGCAGTTCAGCTATTTGATCGATCAGGGGGCCTGGCAGGCTGCCGAGCGCCTCGATGGTAAGCTGTTGTTGGTCACCAGTCTCCAGGACTTGAGCGCCGAAGCGGTGGTGGCGCGCTATCGCTCGCTCGCCGATATCGAACGCGGCTTCCGCGTCCTGAAGTCCGAGATCGCGATTGCGCCGGTCTACCACCGCTTACCGACTCGCATTCGCGCGCATGCCCTGATCTGTTTCCTTGCCCTGGTGCTCTATCGTCTTCTGCGCACGCGCCTGACGGGCGCCGGCAGCGAGCACTCCCCGGAGCGAGCGTTACGCATCCTGCGCCAGATTCAGCAGCATCGGGTCAAAGCCGGCAGTCGTGAATACAGCGGGCTGTCACGCTTGACGCCGGAGCACCGCCAGCTCTTCAAGGAGATCGGTATCGCTTTGCCCCAGTCATCAAGTCAAGTGTTGTGACATTTTTTCAGATCCTCGGTCAAGAAAAACAGGGGGTTATGCCCCTAGCTGTGGAACTTGGGTGAGCAAAAGCTATGGGCGGAGCGCGCCGGGGTGCTGGATTGGATCATCGAGGAGGCGGTCGAGTGGTATCGCAATGGCTTGCAGGTTCCAAAGGTCATTCGGGATGAATCAGCCGCCTACCGCAAGGATTCAGACACGCTTGGGCAATTTCTCGACCAAGAGACAACCCAAGCCCCCAGCGAGCGAGTTGCACAGAGGGAGCTGTGGAACCTGTGGCGCCGCTATTGCGAGCACGAAGGGCTGAGGGAAGGCTCGAAGAAATCGTTTACTCAACGGCTGGCGGAGCGCGGGCACGCTAGCTCGAAGTCTGGACCGACCTGGTTCTACGACGGGCTAACGCTCGAATCAGCCGAGCATCACTTGGCGGTTGTACGGTAACAGCATGGAGGGGGTTGGACAGCATGGACCAGGGCAATCGCATCAACATATTAGCGGATACTGTTAGACAAGGCAGTCCACTTCCCCGATGATCCCGGCCTTTGTTTTGATGGTGGGAGGATCTCATCCATGGATGACCTGAGTGTCGAACGATCGATTGCAAGTCATTTTGCTGCCTTGGAAGATCCGCGTTGTCAGATCCAGCGCCGGCATCTTCTCAGCGAGATGATGGTCATCGCCATCGCGGCGGCCCTGAGCGGTGCCGACGGTTGGGTGGGGGTGGCGACGTTCGCCAA